>NZ_JZTW01000001.1 GCF_000962805.1 Pseudarthrobacter chlorophenolicus
GACCAGGTCAAAAGCAACAGCGATCTCGGCCTGCCTCGCCGCCGCCACAGCCTTCACATCCTCCAACAGCCGAAGCTGATCAATCATCCCCGAACCACTGGCAGCAGCTGGAAGATCAGCCAATATTCGCAAGGCATCAACAACACCCAGAACCCCAGCGCCCGAGGAGCCGGAAGGAGAACGAACCCCGACGCCTGAGGGCTGCTCAGCTGGCGGCTGGGGCGGAGCGGGAAGAGATTCCGCGAGAGGCAGGGCCAGCGGCGTGGTCGGCCGAGGACCGGGGCGTTGAACGCATTTGCGAGCAGTGCCACCCCCAGTCAGGTCGCGCCCGCCGACCGGGCTGACAGCAGGCCGCGCAACGGCAACTGCCTGCCCCAGCTCCACTACCGCTCCGCCAACCGTCTCCATGACCAAAGTCTTCCAGCACCCACTGACATTCCCGCCGCCCCAAAAGCCCTATGTGGACAACCCCGGAAGCAGACTGTGCAGCCCGAAGTAGAGGCAACGCGCCGTCCAGAAGTTGCTCCAACCCAGGACAGGAACGGCTAGGTGTCCGGGGCGTCGTCGTCCTGCTGCTGTTCTTCTTCGCCCGGCCAGAGAAGCTCGGCGGCGGCTTCAACGAGGGCTTCGATGACGGCCGCCACCGCATCCAGCAAGATCGACATGCCGCCACGGTACGACGGGAAGTGGACGCTGCCAAGAGTCGGCTGGTCCAAACCTGTTTCCCTGACCCATTCGAAAGCAAAACGGCGGCGCCCAAGGAGGTGCCGCCGTCGTACGTATGAATAAAGCGAAGGTGCCTAGCCCTCCCTGATCACCGCAATACTGCCCGCCGGAACGGAACCGCCAAAGGGCTCGCCGGTCAGGAGATCGGTGCCGGTGGCCGAGACGGCCGCGGCGGAGCGGGTGTGGTTGATGGCGAACAGGAAACCCTGGCCCTCGGCCGAGCGCCGACGGACAAGCTCGACGCCGGCATCGGCGGCAGCCGCGGGGGAGACGCCCGACTCGGCGAGCAGCCGGCCCACCAGTGCATCGATGCCGTCGCGGTCCGGGAAGGTGGCCAGGTACCAGGCGGCACCGCTGTCCACAGGCCGTCGGGTCACAGCCGGGACGCCCTCCAGCGGGTACTCCGTGAAGCTCTGCACCGCGTCCGCCCCCGCGAGGTGCACGTGCTCGCTCCATATCGAGGCAACGGTGCCGTCGTCGAGCTTCAGCTGCGATCCGGCCAGGAGCGGGTGGAACTCTTCCACCCGCACGCCTAGGAGGTCCCGGAATGCGCCCGGATACCCGCCCAGCCGAATGTGGTCCTGCGGGTCCGCGATCCCGCTGAAGTAGCTGACCAGGACCGTGGCGCCGGCGGAGGCGGCCGCGGCGATGTTGGCGGCGTCGGCGTCGGACACGGCGTAGAGCGTGCAGACGAGCACCAGGTCGTAGCCCTCAAGCGGCGCCGACGGGTGGACCATGTCCACGGAGACGCCCTTTAAGAACAGCGAACGGTGGAACGCCCGCAGCAGGTCCAGGTACTTTACGTCGATGCTCGGCTTGGAATCGATCTCGCTGGCCCACCACGCCTCGTAATCGAAGACGATGGCCACCCGGGACTCCACCCGGGAACCGCGGACCGGTTCGAGCAGCTTCAGCGCCGCCCCCAGGTCCACTACCTCGCGCCATACCCGAGTGTCCCGGCCCCCGTGCGGCACCATGGCAGAGTGGAACTTTTCGGAGCCCGCGAAGCTCTGCCGCCACTGGAAGAACATCACGGCGTCTGCGCCGCGGCCCACGTGTGCCAGGGAGTTCCGGAGCATTTCGCCGGGCATCTTCGGCTGGTTGCGGGGCTGCCAGTTGACGGCCGACGTCGAATGTTCCATCAGGATCCACGGGTCACCGCCCGCAATGCCCCGGGTCAGGTCCGCGCTGAACGCGACTTCGATGTGCCGTTCGGGGTCGGCGGCCACGAGGTAGTGGTCGTTGGCGATGACGTCCAGGTCCTTGGCCCAGTCGAAGTAGTCCATGGACTTCGTGGCGCTGGAGGCCATGAGGTTGGTGGTGCAGGGAACGTCCGGGGTCACCTCGCGGAGTACGGCCACGAGTTCGCGGTAGTAATCCATCAGCGCCCAGGAATTGAAGCGCTGGAAGTCCAGTTGCTGCCCCGGGTTCAGTGTGCTGGGGGCAACCGAGGGCGGCAGGATTTCTTCGAATGAGGCGTAGTTCTGGCTCCAGAATGCGGTGCCCCAGGACGCGTTGAGCGCGCCGATGGTGCCGTAGCGCCGTTCCAGCCAGCCGCGGAAAGCGGCTGCGTCCTCTTCGCCGTAGAACTCGGAAATGTGGCAACCCAGCTCGTTGTCCACGTGCCAGAGCGCCAGCGCCGGATGGTCCTTGTACCGTTCGGCGAGGACCCGCGTGATGCCCGTGGCGTAGCGCCGGTAGGCGGCCGACGACGGCGTGTAGTGCCGCCGTGAGCCCGGTCCCAGCACGGTTCCGTCAGCCGTGACGGGCAGGATTTCCGGATGCTTGCGGACCAGCCACGCCGGGGGAGCGGCGGTTGCGGTGGCCAGGGCAACCTTGACGCCGATGCCGGACAGGTTGTCCAGCACCTCATCAAGCCAGCCGAAATCGTACTGGCCCTCAACAGGTTCAAGGAGGGCCCAGGAGAAGATGCCGACGCTGAGGAAGTTCACCCCGGCTTCCTGCATCAGCTCAAGGTCCTCCATCCGGACGCTCACAGGCCACTGCTCGGGGTTGTAGTCGCCCCCGAATCCAAGGCCTTCGACGTTGCTCCAAACACCTGCCGGACCGTTAATTTCCTGCGTTGCCATGGGACTCCTATGTCTGCCGAAGCGGTGGAAAGGGGCGGGGAAACCCGTGGATTGGAAAACGCTTGCCCAATTCCGGGAATGCGGATATTGTATCGTTTCAGAAGCCGTGTAAGCCAGCTCACTACTTACGTTGTAGATGAGATCAGGGATTGCACACATTGAGCAAGGAGGCTCCCGTGATCAACAGAAGGCATTTCCTTACAACCGTAGCCGTCGGCACCGCATCTGCCGGCGTACTGGCGGCCTGCGGAACCGGATCCAGCACCTCAGGACAGACCGGTTCGGCGGACAACCCCGTCACCATCAACTACACCTGGTGGGGCAACGACGACCGCGCCGAGCGCACCCGCAAGGCCATTGCGTTGTTTGAATCGAAGAACCCGGACATCAAGGTCAACGGCAACTTCACCGACTTTGCCGGCTACTGGCAGAAGCGTGCCACCGAAGCTGCCGGCGGCGGCCTGCCCGACGTCATGCAGTGGGACCTGTCCTACCTGCGCGACTACGGCCAGCGCAACCAGCTGCTGGACCTGGGCACGGTCAAGATCAACACCGACGCCTTCGAAAAGTCCCTGCTGCCTTCAGGCCAGATCAAGGGCAAGACCTACGGCATCCCCACCAGCACCAATGCCTTCGCCGTCTACTACGACCCCGCCAAGCTGGCCTCCCTGGGCATCGCCGAACCGGACGGCAGCTGGACCTACAAGGAATTCAACACCTTCCTCACCGAGGTGGGCAGCAAGAGCAACGGCGCCCTCTTCGGCGGCACCGACTACACGGGCGTCTGGTGGATGTTCAACGTCTGGCTGCGGCAGAACAACATCGAAGCCTTCACCTCCGAGGGCAAGCTCGGCTTCAGCAAGGACGACCTGAAGAAGTGGTGGAACCTCACCGCTGATCTGCGCGGCACCCCGGCGATCGTCTCCGAAGAGCGCGTCACCCAGCTGGCCCCGAAGTCGCCGTTCGGCTCGAATGTCACCGCAACCGAAGTCACCTGGGACAACTTCATGGCCGGCTACCTCGGCGACAGCGGCGCGAAGGAACTCAAGCTCGTGCCGGTCCCCTCCGACGACGCCGACAACCTCGGCCTGTTCCTGAAGCCGTCCATGCTGATGGTGGCCAGCGCCAAGACCAAGTTCAAGGACGCCGCAGCCCGCTTCATCGACTTCATGGTCAACGACCCCGAGGTAGGCCAGATCTTCAAGACCTCCCGTGGCGTGCCCGCATCGAAGACCCAGCGCGACGGCACCACCTTCGAAGGTACGGACAAGATCGTCGTCGACTACGAAACATCCATCTCCCAGTACCTCAAGGACGCCCCGGAGCCGCCGATCGTCGGCTTCGGCACGCTGGAGACCTCCTTCAAGCGCATCGCCTCGGACCTGAACTACGGCAAGCTGGACATCAACGGTGCCACGGACGCCTGGTTCAAGGAAGCCGAAGACCTTATCAAGCAGAACGCCTGATACAGGCTTCACAACTGACGGACTGAACTCGTGACTCAAAGCCCAACCCTGAGCAGGCGTTCGACGCAATCCGGTCCTGCCCCGCTTCGCAAGTCGAAGCGGGGCGGGGTGGATGCCCGCGCCGGCTACACTTTCCTGCTGCCCTGGCTGCTGGGATTCATCGCCCTCACCGTTGGGCCAATGATTTCCTCGCTCTACCTGTCCTTCACCAACTACAACCTGTTCGAGCCGCCCAAGTGGATCGGGCTGGACAACTACATCACGCTGTTCCAGGACGAACGGTTCCTGCAGTCCGTGGGCGTGACCGTGGGCTACGTGGTCTTCGGCACCCCGCTCAAGCTCGCCGCAGCGCTGGCGGTGGCGATGCTGCTCAACAGCAAGCGCCGCGGCCAGGGCTTCTACCGCTCCGCGTTCTACGCCCCCTCGCTGATCGGTGCCTCGGTATCGATCGCGATCGTGTGGAAGGCCATGTTCGGCGATTCGGGTCCGGTGGACCAGGGCCTGTCCTTCTTCGGGATCAACCTCGGCGGCTGGGTGGGCAACCCCACCATGACCATGCCGATGTTCATCCTGCTCACGGTGTGGCAGTTCGGCGCGCCGATGGTCATCTTCCTGGCCGGGCTCAAGCAGATCCCGAACGAACTCTACGAAGCAGCGTCCATGGACGGTGCCGGGCCGGTACGGAAGTTCTTCAACATCACCTGGCCCATGCTCTCCCCGGTGATCTTCTTCAACCTGCTGATGGAAACCATCCACGCGTTCCAGATCTTCGCGTCGGCATTCATCATCTCCAACGGTGAAGGCGGCCCTGCCGGTTCCACCCTCTTCTACACCCTCTACCTGTACCTGCGCGGCTTCAGCGATTTCCGGATGGGCTACGCCTCGGCGATGGCCTGGCTCCTGGTGATCGTGGTGGGCATCATTACCCTGATCTTCTTCAAAACGTCCAAGTCCTGGGTCCACTACAGCGGTGATTCGAAATGACAACCATGGCAACGCCCACCCAGTCCGCCCCGGAGGCCGGCACCCCGGCGTACAACCCGAAATCCGAGTCAGTCGGCGCCAAGCGGGCCAAGAGCACCGCCTTCCACATCGCCGCGCTTATCCTCACCGGCATCGTGCTGTACCCGGGCCTGTGGATGATCGCCTCGGCATTCAAGCCGAACTCCGAGATCGGCGGCGGAAACACCTCGCTGTGGTCAGAGAACTTCAGCTTCGACAACTTCGTCACGGCCCTGGACGGCATCGGCGGGGTCTCCACGATGCAGTTCTTCACCAACTCGCTGATCCTGGCCCTCGGCGCGGTGGTGGGAACCATCCTCTCCGCGTCCGTCTCGGCCTACGCCTTCGCCCGGATCAAGTTCCCCGGCCGGAGCGTGTTCTTCGGCATGATGATCGCCACCCTGTTGCTGCCCTTCCACGTGGTGATCATCCCGCAGTACATCATCTTCCAGCAGCTGGGCCTGGTGGATACCTACATTCCGCTGCTCATCGGCAAGTTCCTCGCCGCCGACGCGTTCTTCGTCTTCCTCATGGTCCAGTTCATGCGGGGCCTGCCCGCGGAACTTGACGAAGCGGCACGGATCGACGGCGCCGGGCACGTGCGGATCTTCAGCTCCATCATGCTGCCACTGATGAAGCCGGCCCTGATCTCCACCTCGATCTTCTCCTTTATCTGGAGCTGGAACGACTTCCTGGGCCCGCTGCTCTACCTCAACACCCCGGAAAAGTACCCGCTCCCGCTGGCGCTGCGGCTCTTCCAGGACCAGACCCAGTCCTCGGACTACGGCGCCATGATCGCCATGTCGGTCCTGGCCCTGCTGCCGGTGCTGATCTTCTTCCTGATCTTCCAGCGCTACATTGTTGAGGGCGTCTCCACCCAGGGCCTCAAGGGCTGACGGAAAAGGAGCACGACGGAAATGAGCATCATGGACCGCACCACACCCGCATCGAACCACCAGCCCATTCCGGTGAACCGGTTCGCCCTGTTCTCCGAAACCCTCCTGGCCGGGGTGCTGGTGCTGGTGCTGTCCCTGCCCCTGGTGACCATCCCCGCCGCCTACGCGGCGGGGATCGCCCACCTGGAACGGCACCTCGACGGCCGCGACGATTCCGTCCGCGGCCTGTGGGGGACCTTCAAAGCTGCGCTGCCCGGGAGCTGGAAACTGGGCGCGCTGACGGCAGGAGCCGCCGTCGTCATCCTCCTGAACCTGCTGCTGGCCTGGGTAGGCCAGCTGCCCGGCCGCGAAGTGGTCCTTCCTGCCACCCTGGTCCTGGCGGCCTGCGGAGCCATCCTGCTGCTGCGTACCGCCGCGGCCTGGTCCGACGCCGCCACATTGCATGCCGGGCCGAAGGACGCCTGGCACGCAGCGCTCGAAACAGGCAAAGCCATCTCCCTGAGGGACTGGTCCGGTTCGGCCCTGCTCGCTGCCGCACTGTTCGGCGCCACGGTGTTCGTTTGGATGCTCGTGGCCCTCTTCGTGGTGGTGCCGGGCACCCTGATCCTTGCCTCGGCGGCCGTCAAGATCCGCTCGGCCCGCCACACCTGATCCGCCACCGGCTCAACCGCACCTCCACACCTTCCGCCCCACAACCGAGTTGAGTCAGACGTGCCTTCCGACCGCCCGAAATCCGAGCAGTCCGTCCATCTTTCCCACGAGAGCCAACCGCGGTGGTACCAGCCGCTGACCCGGCACAATTACAGGCTCTTCCTGGGCATGCAGGTAGCGGGCAGCGTAGGTGTCTGGATGCAGCGCCTCGCCCAGGACTGGATGGTCCTGCAGCTGACCGGCAGTCCCGCGGCCGTAGGCGTCGCCGTCGCCCTTCAATTCCTCCCCATGCTGATCGTCGGGCCGCTGTCCGGGCTGGTGGTGGACCTGTTCCCCAAGCGCCGGATCATGATGGTGTGCCAGTCCGTGATCGTGGTCCTTGCCCTGGGGCTGGCCGCGTGGGTGGCCAGCGGGACCATCACCGTCTGGGCCGTGTACGCGAGCTGCGTCGCCCTGGGCATTACCTCAGCCATCGACGGGCCCGCCCGCCAGGTGTTCGTCAATGAAGTGGTGGGTGACGCCGCCCTGCGTCCAGCCATCGGCCTCAACAACGCCCTCAGCCAGCTTGGCGCCATGGCCGGGCCAGCCCTCAGCGGGGTGCTGATCGCGCAGGCCGGCCCGGCCGCGGCCTTCGCCGCGAACGCCGCCATTGGCGTGCTGGTCCTTGGCCTGATCGCAGCCATCCGAACGGCTGAGCTGTTTCCCGGTATTCCAGCTGCCCGGGGCCGCGGACAGCTGCTGGCAGGCTTCGCGTATGTGCGGGAGCGGCCCCGGCTGTTACTCCTCATCCTGCTGGCGGGCCTCCTGGGTGCCTTCGGCATGAACGGTCCGGTGGTTCTCGCGGCCTTTGCCGAGCGGGTGTGGCACAACGGAGTTGAAGGCTTCGGCCTCTTCAACACCGTAAGTGCCGTGGGCGCGCTTGCCGGTGCGCTGCTGGCGGCCAGGCTCCGGAACATGGGCCGCCGCGGGATTGTGGTTGCCGCCGGCCTGTTCGGATTGTCCCAACTGGTGGCAGCCCTTATGCCCACGCTTCCGCTGTTCATCGCCATGCTGGTGGTGGTGGGACTCATGACGCTCCTGTTCCTGACGAGCGCCGCCACGGCCGTCCAGCTCGAAGCCGGCCCTGCCATCCGCGGTCGCGTGATGGCCCTGTACTTGCCGCTGCTGCTGGGCGGACACGCCCTCGGCGGCCTGCTGGCCGGCTGGCTGACCGAACAGTTCGGTGTCCGTACCGGACTGGTGGTCACGGGCGGTTTGGGCATCCTGTCCGCAGCCGCCATTGGCTTCCTGCTGTGGCGGCACGGCAGGTCGGCGAGGGTGCGGGATGCCGGGCTGACGGAGTCCTGAGCAGTCCTTGACGCGTGTGCTGAATCACACCTACGCTGTGGGAAACCGGTTTCTATCTGGTACCAGCATCCCGACGCCAAAGGACAAACGATGATGTTTCGCGCCCGAAAGTCCCTGCTGCCCAAAGCTGCTGCGGCAGCGGCCGTCCTCGCGCTGGCGCTGACGGGCTGTGGAGGTTCGCCGCAGGCTTCGGACGGCCCGGTGACGTTGCGCTTCAGCTGGTGGGGCTCGGACACCCGGCACAAGATGACCGAGAAGCTCATCGAGGCCTTTGAAGCCGAGAACCCCAACATCAAGGTGCAGGGGGAGTACGGCGACTGGAGCGGCTACTGGGACAAGCTGGCCACCCAGGTGGCGTCCCAGGACGCCCCGGACATTATCCAGATGGACGCCGCGTACCTCGGCGAGTACGCCGGGCGCGGCGCCTTGCTGGAGCTGAAGGACGTCGACCTTTCCAAGTTCGACCAGCCGGTGGCTGATTCCGGCAAGGTGGAGGGCAAGCAGTACGCCGTCACCAGTGGCGTCAACGCCATGGTGGTGATGGCGAACCCCGCCCTGGTAGCGGCCAGCGGTGTGTCCCTTCCCGATGACAAGACCTGGACCTGGGATCAGCTGGACAGCACGGCCGCCGCCATCACCCAGGCCAGTGGCGGGAAGGTGTACGGCACCGGCCAGGTCAACTCCGACGCTGCTGCCAACCTGTGGTTCCGGCAGCACGGCAAATCACTGTTCACCAACGACGGCAAACTCGGATTCGAGGAATCGGACCTGGCCGAATGGTACGAATACCAGGCGAAGATGCGGGACTCCAAGGCTGTCCCGCCGGCATCGGTCATCACCGAGGACGCCACCGCCTCGATCGACCAGCAGGGGCTGTCCACCGGCAAGTTCGCCATGAACATGTACTGGTCCAACCAGCTGGGCGCCCTGAGCAAGGCTTCCGGGCAGGACCTGGAGATCCGCCGGCCGCCGAGCGTGGACGGCAAGGCCGCCGATGCGCAGCAGTTCTATAAGTCGTCAATGTTCTGGTCCGCCAGCTCACGGACCAAGCACCCCGCCGAGGCCCAGAAGTTCATCGACTTCGTGACCAACAACGCCAAGGCCGGCGAGATCGGGCTGGCAGACCGCGGCATCCCCGCAAACTCGGATATCCGTGCGGCAGTGGTTTCCAAGCTGACCCCCGCCGATGCCAAGACGGCGAAGTTCATCGACGAGATCTCCGGCGAACTGGGCGGCGCCGTTCCGGTTCCGCCGGCCGGAGGCAGTGCCGCGGTGGAAGCCCTGACGCGGTACTCCCTGGAAGTCCACTTCAACAGGTTGTCCCCGCAGGAAGCCGCGAAGAAGGCCCTGGAAGAAGCGAAGAGCGCCATCCTCTAACCGTCGGGGGTGAAGCTCCACGTGCCGGTGTGCACGCGGAACTCGCGCGTCGCGGCGGTGTCCGCGCCGTCGGGCACGGAACGCACGACGGCGGCATCCGGCGTCGGTCCCTTAATTCCGTAAGTGCCGGCGGGCAAACGGACAACCGCTGTGACGCCGGCGGGGACGGTGCATTCCAACTCCACCAGGCCGTCCCTGCGCCGCCAGCTGCCCTCAGCGTAGCCGTTGGCCACGGGGACACTGCCGCGAGCGTGCTCCAGCCGGCACAGCGGCGGTTCGATGAGCAGTTCCCCGCCACCGGGGGACCGGAAGCGGATGCCCAGCAGGTGCTCCAGGATTTCCTTGGCCACCGAGGCGGACCAGGCATGGGACTGGCTGTAGTCGGTGCCTGGCTCCAGGTCCCAGGCCTCCCAAGTGAAGGTGGCGCCCCGTTCCAGGAGCTGCGCCCAGCCGGGCTGGTCGCGTGAGGTCAGAAGGTCCAGGACCGCGTCTGCCATGCCCTGTGCCAGCAGCGCGCGGACCAGGCGGTGGACCGTCAGCGGTCCCTGCCGCATCCCCATGTCCGCAATCCGCCGGGCGTCGGCCTCTGCACACCCGGCGTCCGTAATGCCAAGGGACAGCGGGAACGACGCCGCGTGCTGGGAGGCGTGGGCGCTGGGGGAGCCGTCGCCGTGGAGCCCGTCCACCATCACGCCGTCCACCCGCAGCCGGTTACGGATGGCCGCCGCCAGCGTGCGGGCAGCCTCGGCGTAGCGGGTGGCGGTTTCGTGCTCGCCCGCAAAGCCGCAGAGCCGGGCGGTGGACAACAGTGCGGAGTACGCCTGGACGTTGACCGTGGTTTTCGCGGCGCACTCCATGTCGTAACCGAAGCGCCCCGGCGCCGGCCAGTCCACGATGCCGTGCAGGTACGGGCCGGAGCCGCCTCCCAGCCTGGTGACCAGTCCCGCCGTCGGGCCTTCCGCCGGAATGTACCGCAGCGCATAGTCGGCCGTATCGCACAGGTGCGGCAGCAGCTCACGGACCAGGACGAGGTCGCCGGTGCGGTGGTGGTATTCCTCGGCCCACTCGGGCAGCATCAGGGAAAAGTCCGGGATGTCCCGTTTGCCGTCACCGTTGGGGTAGACAGCGTTGTAGCGGCCCTTGTCCGCACCCCCGGTCCAGTACCTGCCCGCCGACCAGCCAAACTCCCGCAGCGCCTGCGCCGTGTAGGCGTGCTCGCCGAAAAGCGACATGGTGGCGTAGGAGATGTTCACGGCGTCCGCCAGGAACTGGCCCTTTTCCCGGGTGGGGGTGTCCACAAATTGCTCCTGCACGCCATGCAGCGCAGAGTCACGCAGGAGGCAGAACACGGCGTCCAGCATGGGGTCAGAGCTGCTGAAGCTGCCTTCGCCGGGGTGCCTGCCGTGAACCACGACGGCGCCGATCCGGGACACGTCCGCGGCGTCCACGCCGGGAAGCTCCAGGTAGCGGAAGCCAAGGTGCACGGTGGCCCAGTACTGCTGCGGCCCGGCGGCCTGCGTGTACGGGAAGGACATGTCGGTGTTCTGGGTGGGCGTCTTGCCGGTGTCCACGCGGCCGTCGTCCCGAAGCATGTAGCCGGCCCGGATCATCACCGTGCGGCCGGCAACGCCGTCGAGGAAATCCACCTCCGGGCGGCCGGGAAGCACCCGGCCGAAGTCCGCCACCAGCGTGCCGTCATCGGCCGCCAGGAACGCGCGCGGGGCAACGAATTCCTCCGCCATGGAGGTCCGGCGGGGATGCAGCCGGGGGACTTCCCGGGTGGGGTGGCTGCCGCAGCCGACGGCGGGCGGCAGGTCCTGCAGGGGCGCGGCGGCCAGTGCGGCGGCAGCCAGCCCGTCCAGGTGTTCAACGGGGTCGCCTTCGTCGTTCCGGTAGCCGGACTGGCGGTACGGGCCTTCGGCGGCGCGCCAGCCCGGACCCGAACCGAACACGTCGCGGCGGCCGTCCTCGTAGTCCACGCTGAGCCTGACCAGGAGGCCGGGAAGCCCGGCAGCGCGTCCCTGTCCCGGGCCGTACCAGTGCAGCAGGGCCGCCAGTGGAACGTCCGCACCCTCCTGCCCGTCAGCGCCGTCAGTGCTGTCCGGGCCGGACGGCTGGGATGCCAGCAGTTCGGTCACGTCCGCGGCATCGTAGTAGCCCTCACCGGGGTAGCCAAAGGAGGTGGTGGTGAGGCAGGGCGTGCCGCCGAGGGATAACTGGGCATGGTGCTGGGCGGCGGCGTAGAGCCGTGCCCGCCGGACGGTGCCGCTAAGCCGGACCGAGGTGCGGAACAGGGTCCATTCGTCCGGCTGGCGGTGCGCGGTGGTCCGGGGCCAGTGCGCCAGGGCAGCGCGTGCGTGGCCTTCGCCGGCATCGAACCGGTGGTCCAGCAGGACGGCGGGGGTGCCGGCGTCGGAGCCTGCCCCGGAAACCCGGAGCGATGCATATTCGGCCTGGCTGCGCGGACCTTGGTGGAGGGCGAGCCGGCCGGACGTCCCTGCCGGGAGGGGGTCCTCGAACGCCAGCAGTTCTTCGCCGTCGAGGGACACGCGGATGGTATGCCCATCATCGGTGACGGTGAGGTCCTGCCAGGTCCCCGGAACCAGGTCCTTGCCCGGGAGGCGTTCCTGCCGGACGGTGTGGGTACGGTCTGCGCGTGCCCTGGCCAGGACGGAGGTGTCCGGGGCCGAAGCGGCGGGAATGTCCCACTGCGGCACCTGCCGCAGCATCAGCTCGCCTGCCGTGTTGAGTTCCAGCAGCAGCCCCGTTCCCGGACCGCTGCTGCGGAGGACCATGCCCGCCCAGCCCATCACGGGCCGCACCCGCGCCTCAAGCCGGAAACTACGGACCGGAGGGCACGGCAGGGGCAGCCCGGGCGATCCCGCGACCCGGAGGGCGTTGTCCAGGACCTCCAGCGGGGCACGGCCGCCCGGGGCGCGCCGGATCCAGTCCGCCTCCCACGCGGAGTCCGAAAGCCCGATGCCGAAGGTGCGCCAGGCGGACCAGGTGCCCGGGTTGCCGGCCGCATCGCGAAGGCGCACCCGCCAGGCATAGTCCGCGTCGTCGTCGAGCACTGGCCCGCCATAGGTCCCGCGCGGCGAAGCTGAGGGAACGTCGCCGGAGCCCCACACGTGGCGGCCCTTGGCCTCCTGCACGGAGACTTCGTACGCCGTCTGGCTGGCCCGGGATGGGTCGGTGCCTTCCCTCTGGTCCAGCTGCCAGCTGAAGGTGGGCAGGCCGGACGCCGTGAGGCATTCGGCCAGGCCATCCGTCAGGAGGCCGGTGGCGAGCAGCGCCCCGGCGGCTTCCTGCGTTGCGGCTGTCGCCGGGGCTGTGCCGCCTGACGGGGCCATCAGGCGGACGGAACCGGGAAGGAGACGGGTGCGGAAGCGGCCCAGGGGAGCCCCAGCTCGCTGAACGTTGCATGCTCGCGCCCGGCGCGCTCGAGCGCCTCCTCGATGCCGGCCACCACGGCGTGGGCGGATTCGCCCTCACCCTCCCACTGCACATGGGCGGGATCGATCAGCGTGGGCAGCGGCGCGGTGCGGACTGCCTCGAGCACCAGCATGAACGCCCCGCTGTCCAGGAGGGAACTCAGCAGCGGAGTGCCCGCGTTGCGGTGTTCAAGCAGGTCCTCGGTGAGGTCATCCCGGCCGTAGGTTTGCTCGGTCTTGCCGGAGGCTGTTTCCACCACCAGCCGGTCCTCGGTGTAGTGGAACACGGCGCGTCCGGCAGAGCCGTGGAGGGTCACGTACGGTTCAACGGATTCGGTGGCGCAGATGGTCAGGGCGCAGGTGATGGGCAGTCCGGCCGCGGTGCGGATGCGGATCACGGAGGTGTCGTCCGACTCGATGTCATTGGCCCGGTACAGCTCCGTTTCCACGGACGCGACATCCGCAACGGTGCGGGCGCCGGCGATCCGCAGCGCAGTTGCCACAGCGTGCGCGAGCGGATTGGTGGCCACGCCGTCCACCACGTCAACGCCGTTGATGCTGCGCTTGCCTGCCCAGCGGGACCGCTTGTAATAGGCCCGGTCACGGACCCAACGGCCGGTGGCGGAGATGCCTTCCAGGTTTCCGATGGTGCCGGCGGCCAAGAGTTCCGCGATGGCTGTCAGCGCATGCGAGCCCAGGCTCTGGAAACCGATCTGGACGCCGTGCCCGGACTCTGCCGCCGCGTCGCACAGCCTGTTGAAGTCCGACAGCGAGGCGACGGGCGGCTTTTCCAGGTAAAGCTCGGCGTCCGTGGCCAGGGCGGCCAGAGCCAGGGGAGCGTGCGTCTGGATGGGGGTTGCCACAATGACGAGGTCCAGGTTGGCCGTTGCGGCCAGCAGGTCATCCAGCCCCGGGTACACAGCGGCCGACGCCGGCACGGCTCCGGGTGCCGGAGGCTGCGGGTCTGCGACGGCCACCAGTTCGACGGCGCCGGTTGCCTGCAGGCGCCCGAGGTTCCGGAGGTGGTGGGTGCCGAAGCCGTGCACGCCTACCAGCGCGATCCTAGCCGCCGGGCCGGAGCCCTGCGGGTTGGACCGGCCACCTGCCGGTTGGGCTGCCTCTCCGGAGGAATCATGAACAGCGGAAACGTCGGGAAGGTGGGTGACAGGGGGCATTCCCATGGTTCTCCATTCTGCCCTCGAGGGCACGCTTAAAGACGCGCCAGTGCGTTGCAGCAAGCGCTTTCCACCATTCAGTGTGCGCCATGGCAAGCGAACGAGTCCAGCTATGTAACGATTCAAAAAATGGCTTGACCAAGTACTCGGGTTGGGTCTAGATTTTCGAGAAACCGATTACCGGCGTGACGCGGACCACTTGCGCCTTCGCCTCTGCAACGATGGAGAAACGGAAGGAAGTGCCATGCTGTCCGGAACCTTTGCCGCTCGGGCCTATTCGTTCTTTGACACCCTTCTGTGGATCGCATGCCTCAACGTGCTGTGGCTGGTTTTCACCCTGCTCGGACTCGGCGTGGCCGGGGTTGGGCCCGCCACTGCTGCCGCGCAGATCCTGGTGCGCAAGCGCGCCCGGGGAGAAGCGGCGCCACTGCTGCGGGGGTTCGCCGGGGAGTATTTCCGGAACTTCGGCCGCGCCAACATCCTTGCCCTGCCGCTGCTGGCAGTTGCAGTGGCGCTGGCCATGAACTGGAACTTCTTCTCCGGCGGGCGGGACCTCTTCCCGCAGCTGATGGCGGCGGGGATCTTTGTGGCGGCCATCTTCCTGGCGGGGGCGGCGTGTTACGTGTTCCCCATGTATGCCCGCTACGAACTGCCCCTGGGGCAGTACCTGATGCTCTCGTCCCGCTTTGCCATGCGGCACCTCGCGGGGACGGTCATTCTCCTGTTTGTCTCGGCGGCAGTGGTGTACGCCAGCACCACAGTGCCCGGGTTGATTCCGTTCTTTAGCGCCGGTGCGTGGCTCTACACCACGGGCTGGCTCTGCGACCGGTTCTTCACCGCAAATGACGAGTCGGTTGCCGCCGACGGTGAACCGATCACTGCCGGCGCTGGGCCTGTGCCGGCCGCCGTCTCCACCGCTTGACCGGCTGACTACCCGCGCCTGCGCCGCGCGGCTCCCGCTTCGGTGGGGTCCGCCGGAGCGCCGGTCCGTTGACAAGCCCAGCCCCGCGGCCCGGCGCCTACCCCGTCTTGCCTGCCTGCCCAAGAAATGAAACGTATCAACCTGGTCTGAATGACCAACGAAACCCCGAAGAAGTGGAAGAGGAAAAGCCATGATCCGTAGGAAACTCACCCTGGCGGCCGCCGTCGTCACCATCTCCGCCATATCCCTCACCGCCTGCAGCGGCGGCGGCAATGAACCCGCCGCGGACCTCACCAGTGTGTCCATCATGGCCCCGTTCCTTGAAGCCCAGCCGCCCAGCGCGGACGGCGCCGTCCAGAAGAAGCTGGAAGAACTCACCGGCAAGGACATCAACATCAACTGGACGCCCAACTCCTCGTACGAGGACAAGACCAACATCACGCTGGCAGGCTCCGATATCCCGCAAATCATGGTGATCCAGGGCAAGACCCCCGGTTTCGTCAAGAACGCCGAGGCGGGTGCCTTCTGGGACCTGACGGACAAGCTCGACAAGTACCCGAACCTCAAGACCACGTTCCCCGACATCCAGGAGAACGCCAGCATCAACGGCAAGGTCTACGGCGTCTACCGCGGCCGTGCGCCCATGCGTGCTGCGGTGATGTTCCGCCAGGACTGGCTGGACAAGCTGGGACTCCAGGCGCCCAAGACCACCGAGGACCTCTACAAGGTGGCCAAGGCGTTCACCGAGCAGGACCCGGACGGCAACGGCCAGAACGATACGTGGGGCATCACCATCCCCAAGTGGGGCGCCCTGGGCACCAACAGCCCCTACGACCTGATTGAGGAATGGTACGGCGCCGGCAACCGGTGGACCGAGAAGGACGGAAAGCTGATTCCCAGCTTCGAGACCGACGAATTCCTTGAGGCAAACCGGTTCGTGAAGAAGATGGTGGACGAGAAGCTGATCAACCCGGACTTCGCCACGTTCGACGGCACCAAGTGGAACGAGCCGTTCTTCAACGGCAAGGGCGGCATCATCGTCGACGTCGATTCCCGCGTCAGCGTCCTGGTCAACCTCTTCAAGCAGGCCGATCCCAACAACTTCCAGAACAAGGTGGGCTTTGTGGGCAACCTCGAAGGCCCCGACGGCGAACTCCACGCCCACCCCACTGACGGCTACTCCGGCTTCCTGGCCGTCCCCAAGGCCAGCGTCCGCACCGAGGCCGAACTGGACAAGGTCCTCGAAGTCCTGAACACCCTGAACGGCAAGGAGGTGGCCACCCTCCTGAACAATGGCATCGAGGGCGTCAACTTCACTGTGGAGGACGGCAAGGCCGCCACCATCAAGCCCGAAACCCCGGAGGGCAAGGCCGTCAGCACGGACATCAAGAGCTACGCGCAGCTGGGCATGAACGTGGCCGGCAACAACTTCTACCCCGTCAAGCAGGCCAGTGACTACGAGCAGCAGGTCTTCGACAAGCGCACCGAAGTCATGGCCGAGGACCTCAAGAGCGCCGTCTATAACCCCGCCGCCCCGTACGTCTCCGCCACCTACGTGGCCAAGGGCGCACAGCTGGACAACATCGTGGCCGACGCCCGGATCAAGTACCTCGCCGGACAGCTCGATGAGCAGGGCCTGAAGGACGCCATCAAGCTCTGGGACACCAGCGGCGGCAACAAGGTCAAGGAAGAAATCAACAAGCTCTGGCAGGACAACAAGTAAATGGCAGCCCCCGTCGTCGAGGCTGAGGCCTCGGGGCGGGCGGCCAGCCGGCCGCCCGCCCGGGAACGGAAGAACGCCAAGTTCTCCGTCCATTTTGCGCACTACAAGTGGTTGTACCTGCTGCTGTTGCCGGGCGTGCTGTACTTCGCGATATTCCGGTACGGCCCCATGTATGGCGTCTCCATCGCCTTCAAGGACTACGTCCCGTTCCTCGGCGTCAACGGCAGCCGGTGGGTGGGGACCCAGCACTTCGAGGACTTCTTCTCCAACCCGGACTTCCCGCGCCTGCTGGGCAACACGCTGATCCTGGCGTTCCTGAACCTGGGCATCGCGTTCCCGCTGACCATTGTGCTGGCCCTGCTGCTGAACGAGGTCCGCCTCTCCATCCTCAAACGCACCGTCCAGACCCTGGTGTACATCCCGCACTTCCTGTCCTGGACCATCGTGGCATCGCTGAGCTTTTTGCTGTTCGCCCTGGACATCGGCCCGATGTTCCAGTTCCTGAACAACGTGCTGGGCACCAACATCGACTTCCTGTCCGATCCCGCCTGGTTCCGGCCGCTGATCGTGCTGCAGGAGATCTGGAAGAACACCGGCTGGGGAACCATCATTTTCCTCGCCGCCCTCGCCACCGTGGACCAGGACCAGTACGAAGCCGCGATCATCGACGGCGCCGGACGGTTCCGGCGGGTCTGGCACATCACACTTCCCGGGATCCGGTCCACCATCATCGTGATGCTGATCCTGGCGATCGGGCAGATGCTCAACACCGGCTTCGAACAGATCTACCTGATGACCAACGCCCTGAACCGGGACGTCGCGGATGTCTTTGACACCTACGTGTACTTCGTGGGCATCACCCAGGGCGCCTACTCCTACTCCACCGCGGTGGGCCTGTTCAAATCCCTGGTGGGCCTGGTGCTGATCTTCGGCACCAACTGGCTGGCCAAGCGGTTCAACCAGAGCGGACTGTTCTAATGAAGATCCATAACACCACCGGCGGCCGGGTGTTCGACGCCGCCAACTACCTCTTCCTGTCCCTGGTGGGCATCGTCACGCTGCTGCCGTTCGTGTACGTTTTCGCCGGCTCATTCGCCACCGAAGCGGAGATAACGCGGCGGGCGTTTTTCGTCTGGCCCGAGCAGTTCAGCCTGGGCTCCTACGAGTACATCTTCTCGACGCCGGCCTTCACCAGGGCGCTCATCACCACCGTCCTGGTCACCGCCGTCGGCACGGTGGTCCAGCTGGCCTTCACGGTGACCATGGCCTACCCGCTGGCCAAGAAGACCCTCCGGGGCCGCAAGCTCATCCTGTCACTGGTGGTGTTCGCCATGGTGTTCTCCGGCGGCATGATTCCCACCTTCCTCCTGGTCAAGGACCTGGGCCTGCTTAACTCCTACTGGGCCCTGATCCTGCCGGCGGCCATCAATCCGTTCAGCCTGATCATCATCAAGAACTTCTTCCAGGAACTCCCCGCCGAGCTGGAGGAGTCCGCCAAGATGGACGGCGCCACGGAGATCGGCATCCTCTGGCGGATCCTGCTGCCGCTGTCGAAGCCCGTCCTGGCCACGTTCGCCCTGTTCTACGCCGTGGGAATCTGGAACGACTTCATGTCGCCCCTGCTCTACCTCAGTGACAACTCCAAGTGGACCCTGCAGATGTACCTGCGCCAGGTCACTGCGGCCTCGGACCTGCTGGGAACCGGCAACGTGGACCCGAACTACATCCCGCCGGAACAGGGCATCAAGTTCGCCGTGATCGTGGTGGCCACCCTGCCCATCCTGATTTTCTACCCCTTCCTGCAGAAGCACTTCGCCAAGGGCATGCTCATCGGCTCCGTCAAGGGCTGACCCACCCGGTTGCCCTATCACTTTTGGTCCCTAAAACCGGGTTTTAGGGACCAAAAGTGATGGAGCAACGGAACAACTAGAGAAAGAAGACCATGAAGATCCTGCTCGCCGGTGATTCCACCGTCGCCAACTGCCCCACTCACGAGTACCCCATGAGCGGGTGGGGCGCGCGGCTGGCCCAGCACGTCTACCGGCAGGCGGCGGTCCACAACTTCGCCAAGGGCGGGGCCAGCACCGAGTCCTTCCGCGACGAAGGGCTGTGGGCGGCGCTGCTGGCAGAGGCCGGCGAGGGCGACCTGGTCCTCATCCAGTTCGGCCACAACGACCAGAAGAAGCAGCACCTCGCAGCCCGCACCGGGTACGCGGCCAACCTGCGCACCATGGTGGGGGAGGTGCATGCCCTGGGCGCGGCTCCGGTGCTGTGCACCTCCGTGGAACGGCGGCACTTCAGGGATGCGCCGTCGTCGTCCGCAGCCATGGGCGACGTGCTGGAGGAAAGCCTGGAGGACTACCCCGAGGTGGTGCGCGAACTGGGGCTGGAACTCGGCGTCCCGGTGATTGACCTCAACGCCTGGACGCGGGAGCTTTATGTCCGCCTGGGCCGCGAGGAGTCCGTGCCGCTGTTCTGCCATTTCGCGCCGGGGGAGCTGTCGTACTGGCCCGACGGGTTGGTGGACAACACGCATTTCTCCCAGGAAGGCGCCGCACTGGTTGCGGAGCAGGTGGCAGCCGGGCTTGCTGAACTGGGGATCGCCCCGGCTTTTGCGGGTACGACGGCGGGGCGCGCCTGAGTGGGCACCGCCATACGGAGCACCGGGGTGCTTTACAGCAATGCGCTGGGTGGACCTGCGGACGTCGCGGGCTGGGTGGCCGAAGGGCCGCTGAACCTTGGCAGCCACTCCGGGGCGCTGGAGCTGTCCGGGGCCCTGGACGACGCCGAATTCGGCGACCACGCGCACTGGACGTTCTGGTGCCCGGAGGAGTTTCCGGACGGGATCCGCATCAGCTGGGAGTTCCGGCCGCTCGAGGAACCGGGCCTCGCCATGCTGTTTTTCGCCGCTACCGGTCACGGCGGGCTGGACCTCTTCAGCCCGGGCCTGGCCCCGCGGACCGGGTTCTATCCGCAGTACCATTCCGGGGACATCGATGCCCTGCACGTCTCGTATTTCCGGCACAAGTACGAATCAGAACGGGCCTTCCGGACGTGCAACCTCCGCAAGAGCGCAGGGTTCGAACTGGTGGCCCAGGGTGCTGACCCGCTCCCACCCGCGGAAGACGCGGTGGATTTCTACCGCCTGGAAGTGGTGAAGGACGGCCCTCGGGTGTCCTTTGCCATCAACGGGCTGACCCTGTTCGAGTGGACAGACTCCTCGGGCAAGGTCCTCGGCGGCGGCCGCATCGGGTTCCGGCAGATGGCCCCGCTGCGGGCCTCCTACCGGAACCTGGTGGTGGAGAGGCTGCGCTGAGGCGTCCTACACCTTGCCGGTGCTCTGCCGGACCACGAGTTCCGGAGTGAACACCACCGCGCGGTGCGTGGCGTTCTGCGACTCCACTTCCCCGGTGAGGAGCTCGATGGCGGTGCGGCCCAGCGCCTCGGTGGGCTGCCGGATGGAGGACAGCGGAACCACCGCCGAGACCGCAAAGTCGATGTCGTCGTAGCCGATCAGCGCTACGTCCTCCGGGATGCGGAAGGTATGGGTCATGGTGAGGGACTGCATGACGCCGAGGGCCAGGAGGTCGTTGGCGCAGAAGATGCCGTCCGGCAGTTCCTCCCTGCCGCGTTCCACCAGCATGTTGCCTACGCTGCGGCCCGCCAGGACGGTCATGCCCTCCGAGGCCAGCACCTCCAGCGTGGCGTCCGGCTCTTCCTTGATTGCGCGCTGCGCTCCCTGCAGGCGGTCCGATACCTGCCGGATGGAGGTGGGGCCGCCAACGAACGCGAGCCGGCGGCGGCCGGTCTCCAGCAGGTGCCGCGCGGCGAGGTACCCGCCGGCATCGTCATCAACGGAAACAGAACTGAACCGGGACTCGTCCGCGAGACGGTCCACCAGGACCGTGGGCACGCCGCGCTCGCGGAGGAGGTCCAGCCGCTCGGTGACGTCGCCAACGGGGGAAATCAGGAGGCCCTGGACCCGCTGCTCCTGGAAAAGATCGATGTAGTTGGCCTCGCGGCCGGCGTCGTGCCCGCTGTCGCCCAGCAGCACCGCGCTGCCGTGGACGCTGGCGGCATCCTCAGCCGCCCGGACCACCGACGTGAAGAACGGGTTTCCCACGTCAAGGACAATCAGCCCCACCGTGCGGCTGTGGCCGGCGCGGAGCTGGCGGGCCGCGTCGTTGCGGACAAACCCCAGTTCGTCGATGGCCTTCAGGACGCGTTCCTTGGTGCGCTGGGACACCCTGTCCGGGTAATTCAGCACGTTGGAGACGGTGCCCACGGCAACGCTGGCGTGGTTGGCGACGTCCTTGATACTGGCGGTGCGGTTCATGATTCTCCGAGCTACTGGTCCGGATGCCCTGACTTCCGCGGACCAATTGCTGGGGCCCGGCGGAAATGCTTGACACCTACTCAGGTTCAAGAGTACTTTGAATCGTACCAATGAAACGATTCAAATATCCGCGAGTTCAGGAGAGTTCCAGATGAGGGTGTGCTTCCGGTCCTCGATCCAGCCGGCGCTGATCGACGAGTACAAGCGGCGCCACGCCGCGGTATGGCCGGAGATGCTTCTGGCCCTGAAAGAAGCGGGCTGGAACAACTACTCCCTGTTCCTGGCGGACGACGGCCTCCTGGTGGGTTACGTCGAATGCGACGACTTCGACGCCGTCCGTGCCCGTATGGCCCTGACCGACGTCAATGCGCGCTGGCAGGCCGAAATGGCGACGCTCTTTGAAAACACCGGCCAGGCGCCCGACGAGGGGTTCCAGGTCCTGGAAGAGGTCTTCAACCTCGATGGCCAGCTGGCGGCCGCAGGTGCCGTACAGCAGAACCAGGCTCAATAGCCGCATCACCACCCAGCTCCTGCAGCGGGGCAGTACCCAACAGACCACAGCACAAGACACCGGAAAGAACCATCATGAATGACGTAGCAAAGGCGCTGGGCAGGCTCGGAGAGCTTGCCATCGAGGTCCCTTCGTGGGCCTATGGAAATTCAGGCACGCGGTTCAAGGTGTTCGGCACGCCCGGCACGCCCCGCACGGTCCAGGAAAAACTGGCCGACGCTGCCAAAGTCCATGAACTCACCGGCCTCGCGCCCACCGTGGCCCTGCACATCCCGTGGGACAAAGTGGATGACTACTCCGCCCTGAAGGACTACGCCGCCGGCCTGGGCGTGGGCCTGGGCACCATCAACTCCAACACCTTCCAGGATGACGAGTACAAATTCGGCTCCCTGACGTCCTCCAACGAGGCCGTCCGCCGCCGTGCCATCGCGCACCACCTGGACTGCATCGACATCATGCACGCCACGGGCTCCCGCGACCTGAAAATCTGGCTGGCGGACGGCACCAACTACCCGGGCCAGGATGACCTCCGCGGCCGCCAGGACCGCCTGGCCGAATCCCTGCAGGAAATCTACGCCGCCCTGGGCGACGAACAGCGACTGGTCCTGGAGTACAAGTTCTTCGAGCCGGCCTTCTACCACACCGATGTTCCGGACTGGGGCACGTCCTACGCCCAGACCCTGGCGCTGGGCGAGAAGGCGTTCGTCTGCCTGGACACCGGCCACCACGCCCCGGGCACCAACATCGAGTTCATCGTGATGCAGCTGCTGCGCCTGGGCAAGCTGGGCTCCTTCGACTTCAACTCGCGCTTCTACGCCGACGACGACCTCATTGTGGGTGCCGCCGATCCGTTCCAGCTCTTCCGCATCATGCACGAGGTGATCCGCGGCGGCGGGTTCGGCAAGGAATCCGGTGTGGCCCTCATGCTGGACCAGTGCCACAACCTGGAAGAGAAGATCCCGGGCCAGATCCGGTCCGTCCTGAACGTCCAGGAAATGACCGCCCGCGCCCTGCTGGTGGACACCGCGGCCCTCAATGAGGCCCAGCGCGCCGGGGACATCCTGGCCGCCAACGGCATCTTCAACGACGCCTTCTACACGGACGTCCGCCCCGCCCTGGCTGAGTGGCGTGAATCCCGCGGCTTGCCGGCCGACCCGATCGCTGCCTACAAGGCCAGTGGCTACCAGAAACAGATCAACGAGGACCGCGCAGGCGGCCAGCAAGCCGGATGGGGCGCATAACTCTCATGACCACCAATAAGACTGTTGAAGACCTGATTACCCGTTCCAACCGCCTGGGCGCGGACAAGCGGAACACCAACTACGCCGGCGGCAACACCTCCGCCAAGGGCACCGAGAAGGACCCCGTTACCGGTGAGGACGTCGAGCTCCTGTGGGTGAAGGGTTCCGGCGGGGACCTGGGCACGCTCAAGGAGCAGAACCTTGCGGTGCTGCGCCTGGACCGGCTGAACGCGCTCAAGAACGTCTACCCGGGCGTGGAGCGCGAAGACGAAATGGTGGCCGCCTTCGATTACTGCCTGCACGGCAAAGGCGGCGCAGCACCGTCGATCGACACCGCCATGCACGGGCTGGTGGACGCCGCGCACGTGGACCACCTGCACCCGGACTCGGGCATCGCGATCGCGACGGCGGTGGACGGCGAGGCGCTGACCACCAAGATTTTCGGTGACAAAGTGGTCTGGGTTCCCTGGCGCCGCCCCGGATTCCAGCTGGGCCTGGACATCGCCGCGATCAAGGACGCCAACCCGCAGGCCATCGGCACCATCCTCGGCGGGCACGGCATCACCGCCTGGGGCGCCACCAGCGAAGAAGCCGAACAGAACTCGCTGTGGATCATCGACCAGGCCGAGCAGTACATCGCCGAGAACGGCACGGCGGAACCCTTCGGCGCCAAGCTCCCCGGCTACGCAGCCCTGCCCGAGGCTGAGCGCCGTGCCAAGGCCGCCGCCCTGGCACCGGTGATCCGCGGCCTGGCCTCCACGGACAAACCTCAGCTGGGGCACTTCAGCGATGACGCCGTCGTCCTGGACTTCCTTGAAGCCGCCGAACACCCGCGCCTGGGTGCGCTGGGCACCTCCTGCCCGGACCACTTCCTGCGCACCAAGGTCAAGCCGCTGATCCTGGACCTGCCTGCCGACGCCTCCATCGAGGACTCGATCGCACGGCTGCACGAACTGCACGCCGACTACCGCGAGGACTACCAGGCCTACTACGACCGCCACGCGGACGAAAACAGCCCGGCCTTGCGCGGCGCGGACCCGGCCATCGTGCTGGTCCCCGGCGTGGGCATGTTCTCCTTCGGGGCGAACAAGCAGACCGCCCGGGTGGCCGGCGAGTTCTACATCAACGCCATCAACGTGATGCGCGGCGCCGAAGCGATCTCCACGTACGCCCCCATCGAGGAATCCGAGAAGTTCCGGATCGAATACTGGGCCCTGGAAGAAGCCAAGCTGGCCCGGATGCCCAAGCCCAAGTCGCATGCCACCCGCATCGCCCTGGTCACCGGTGCTGCGTCCGGCATCGGCAAGGCCATCGCCACCCGCCTCGCCGCGGAAGGCGCCTGCGTGGTCATCGCTGACCTGAACCTGGAGAACGCGCAGAAGGTCGCCGAGGAACTCGGCGGGCCGGACGTCGCCGTCGGCGTCCAGGCGGACGTCACCGACGAAGCGCAGGTTTCCGCGGCGATCGACGCCGCTGTCCTGGCGTTCGGCGGCGTGGACCTGGTGGTCAACAACGCCGGCCTGTCCATCTCCAAGCCGCTGCTGGAAACCACCGAAAAGGACTGGGACCTGCAGCACAACGTCATGGCCAAGGGCTCGTTCCTGGTGGCCAAGGCCGCCGCGAAGGTGATGATTGCCCAGGGCCTGGGCGGGGACATCATCTACATCTCCTCCAAGAATTCCGTGTTCGCCGGCCCCAACAACATCGCCTACTCCGCCACCAAGGCAGACCAGGCCCACCAGGTCCGTCTCCTCGCCGCGGAACTGGGCGAGCACGGTATCCGCGTCAACGGCATCAACCCCGACGGCGTGGTCCGCGGCTCCGGCATCTTCGCCGGCGGCTGGGGCGCCAAGCGCGCAGCGGTCTACGGAGTGGACGAGGAAAAGCTGGGCGAGTACTACGCCCAGCGGACCCTGCTCAAGCGCGAAGTCCTGCCCGAGCACGTGGCCAACGCCGCCGCTGTCCTCACCAGCAACGAACTGTCCCACACCACCGGCCTGCACATCCCCGTGGACGCCGGAGTGGCCGCAGCCTTCCTCCGGTGAGCACGTTGTTACGCGATATCGACGGCGCGGACACTGCCGCTGGCGTGTTCGCCGGCAGTGTCTTCGCCGCTGTCGATATTGGCGCCTCCTCCGGCCGCGTCATGCTCGGCCGTGTATCACCGGAGTCCGGGGTGTCCCTGGAGACCGTCCACCGCTTCCCCAACGGCGTAGTGGAGATCGACGGCGGCCTCCGCTGGAACTTCGATGCCCTCTTCGCGGAGGTGCTTGCGGGCCTCCGCACCGCCGCGACGGTGGCCGCCGGGCAGGGGGAGCGGATCGCCAGCATCGGCATCGACACCTGGGCCGTGGACTACGGCCTGGTGGACGCCGCCGGCAACCTCGCGGCCCAGCCGTTCAGCTACCGCGATGACCGCAGCCGGGCCGCCGTGGAGCCCGTCCACCAAAAACTGGACCCTGAGCGGCTCTACGCCACCACCGGGCTGCAGTTCCTGCAGTTCAACACCATCTACCAGCTGGCCACTGAACCGGACCTGGACGGCCTGCAGGCCCTGCTGATTCCGGACCTCATCGCGTTCATGCTCACGGGCGCCCGCCGGACCGAGGCCACCAACGCCTCCACCACCGGCCTGTTCGACGCCGTGGCGGGGGAGTGGGCCACTGAGTTCCTGGCGGCGCTGGGACTGCGGAAGGACCTTTTCCCGCCGCTGATCCAGCCCGGCGAGGCGTTCGGCACCCTCCTCCCGGCGATTGCCGAAGAGGTGGGCCTGCCCTCCAGCACCACCGTGGTGGCCGTGGGCTCGCACGACACCGCATCCGCCGTCGCGGCCGTCCCGGCTGATACGCATGGCGATGGCGGGGACTTCGCCTACGTCTCCTCCGGCACCTGGTCCCTGGTAGGACTGGAGCTGCTGCACCCGGTCCTCACCGAAGCCAGCCGGGAGGCGAACTTCACCAACGAGCGCGGCGTGGACGGCACCATCCGCTACCTGCGCAACATCGGTGGGCTTTGGCTGCTCAGCGAATGCCAGCGCACCTGGGCATCGGAAGGGTTCCAGCCGGACCTGACGGCGCTGCTGGCCGCAGCCGCCGCACTGCCCGCCGGCGGACCGCAGATTAACGCGGATGATCCGTCCTTCATCGCCCCGGACAACATGCCCGAACGCATCCGTGCGGCAGTCCGGCGCACCGGCAAAGTACTGCCTAACGATCCCGCCGCCATCACCCGCTGCATCATGGACAGCCTTGCTGCCGGGTACGCCCGGACGCTGGCCGACGCCGAACGCCTGGCGGACCGCCCGGTGGGCGTGGTGCACGTGGTGGGCGGCGGCTCGCAGAACGCCCTCCTCTGCCAGCTCACCGCCGATGCAACGCGACGCCCGGTGATCGCCGGTCCTGTCGAAGCGACGGCGTTGGGCAACATCCTGGTCCAAGCCCGGGCCGCCGGTGCCGTGGCTGGCCGCTTGCCCGAGCTTCGCCGGATCATCGCGGCGGGGACCAGCCTTATGCGCTACGAACCCGCCGGCCTTCCCGTTACCGCCTCGCAGAATTGAACCCATGAAAATCGCACTATTCGCCACCTGCATCGTGGACGGCATGTATCCGCGTGCCGCCCAGGCCACGGTGGCGGTCCTGGAACGGCTGGGCCACGAGGTGGTCTTCCCCAAGGGGCAGGCCTGCTGCGGGCAGATGCACGTCAACAGCGGTTACTTCAAGGAAGCCGTGCCTGTGGTGGCCAACCATGTGCGGGCCTTCGAATCGGAGGATTACGACGTCGCGGTGGCGCCGTCCGGTTCCTGTGTGGCGTCGGTCAAGCACCAGCACCCCATGGTGGCCCGCCGCGCAGGGGATGCCGGGCTCGAAGAGCGGGCAACCGCCGTCGGGAAGAAGACCTACGAACTGTCAGAACTGCTGGTGGACGTCCTGGGCGTCACCAACCCGGCAGAACAGCTGGGCTCCTACTTCCCGCACACGGTGACGTACCACCCCTCCTGCCACGGCATGCGCCTGCTCAAGCTCGGCGACCGGCAGGCCGGCCTGCTCCGCGGCGTGAAGGGCCTGGAGCTGCTGGACCTGCCCGAGGCGGACCAGTGCTGCGGTTTCGGCGGCACCTTCTCCGTGAAGAACGCCTATGTCTCTTCCGCGATGCTGGCGGACAAGGCGGCGAACATCCGCAGCACCGGGGCTTCCGTGTGCGCCGGCGGGGACTATTCCTGCCTGATGCACATCGGGGGCGGCCTCTCCCGGCAGGGCTCAGGCGTGGCCACGCTGCACCTCGCTGAGATCCTCGCCAGCACCGAAGCCGCGCCCGTCGCCGTTCCAGGGCCGGCCGGACAACCCGTGAAAGTGGTGGTCAAATAATGTCCCGCACCGCACTTGGAATGCCCGGCCTGCGGCCCGGATCGGGGAACCTCTTCGCCGAAGAGAAGTTCCCCTCGGCGGCCCGCCGCGAACTGGGCAACGCCCAGCTCCGCCGGAACCTGAAGCACGCCACCTCCACCATCCGCACCAAGCGCCTCAACGTCACGGGGGAACTGCCGGACTGGGAGGAACTGCGCGAGGCCGGCAGCGCCCTGAAGACCTCCGTCATGGCCCGGCTCCCCGAGCTCCTTGAAGCCTTCGAAGCCAATGTCACCGCCCGGGGCGGCACGGTGCACTGGGCCCGCGACGCCGATGAAGCCAATCGCATCATCCACGGGCTCGTGAAAGCCGAGGGTGTGGACGAGGTGGTCAAGGTCAAGTCGATGGCCACCCAGGAAATCGGCATGAATGAATACCTGGAAGAGCACGGCATCGCCGCCTACGAGACGGACCTTGCCGAGCTCATCGTCCAGCTGGACCACGACAAGCCCAGCCACATCCTGGTTCCCGCGATCCACAAGAACCGCACCGAGGTCCGGGACATCTTCCTGAAGGAAATGCCCGGCGTCGACCCCGGCCTCACGGACGAACCGCGCCGCCTGGCCATGGCCGCCCGCGCCCACCTGCGCGCCAAGTTCCTCACCGCCAAGGTGGCGATCTCCGGGGCGAACTTCGGCATCGCAGACTCCGGCGCCCTCAGTGTGGTGGAGTCCGAGGGCAACGGCCGCATGTGCCTGACCCTGCCCGGAACCCTCATCACGGTCATGGGCATCGAGAAGCTGCTGCCCTCGTTCTCCGACCTTGAGGTGTTCCTGCAGCTGTTGCCGCGCTCCTCCACGGGCGAGCGGATGAACCCCTACACCTCGCTCTGGACGGGCGTCACGGAGGGTGACGGTCCGCAGAAGTTCCACGTGATCCTGCTGGACAACGGGCGCACCAACGCCCTGGCCGACGAGATGGGCCGCTCCGCCCTGCACTGCATCCGCTGCAGCGCCTGCATCAACGTCTGTCCCGTCTACGAACGCGCCGGCGGCCACGCCTATGGCTCCACGTACCCCGGCCCGATCGGTGCCATCCTCTCGCCGCTGATGACCGGCGTCGAAGCCGAGGAGAACGGTTCGCTGCCGTACGCGTCCTCGTTGTGCGGCGCCTGCTACGACGCCTGCCCGGTGAAGATCAACATCCCGGACATCCTGGTCCACCTCCGCGGCAAGGACGTGGACGCCCACCGCGGCGGCCTCCCGTCCCAGCTGGACGTCGGGCTCAAGGCGGCCTCCTGGGCGCTGTCCGACGGACGCCGCCTGGGCGCGGTGGAAAAGCTCCTGCCCCTGGGCCGTGCCGCCGCCGGCAAGGACAAGAAGATCAAAAAGCTGCCCGGAATCGCCGCCGGCTGGACCCAAAGCCGCGACATCCCCGCGCCGCCGTCCCAGTCGTTCCGCGACTGGTGGGCCAAGGAGCACAAGGAATCATGAGCACCCGCGAACACATCCTCGCCGCCGTCCGCACCGCGCTCAAGGACGCCCCCGCCGTCCCGGACATTCCACGGGCCTACCGCCAGGAAGGGGACCTGAATGCGCAGGAACGCACCGACGTGCTGGTGGACCGGCTGGAGGACTACAAAGCCGGCGCGACGGTGGTGGATGAGGCGGAGGTTCCGGCCACCATCAAGGGCCTCCTCGCCGGTGCGGGCTCCTACGTCATACCCGCCGGGCTGGATCCGGCCTGGCTCGCGTGGGAAACGGAACCTTCGCGGGTGACGTACGACGGCGGCCGCCACGGCGCGCGGTCCGTCACCGAACTCGACGCAACAGACGCCGTCGTGACCTCCAGCGCGGTGACCGTCGCCGAATCCGGCACCATCATCCTGGACGGCAGCCCCGACCAGGGCCGCCGGGCCATCTCACTGATTCCGGACCACCACATCTGCGTGGTGCGCAGCCGCGACATCACCCAGATCCTCCCCGAAGCCCTCCGCCGCCTGGACGGGACCCGCCCGCTCACCATGATCAGTGGTCCCAGCGCCACCTCGGACATCGAACTGGAACGCGTCGAAGGGGTCCACGGGCCACGCCGGCTGGATGTCATCATCATCAGGCAGTCCGGGAACCTTCCCGCGTCATAGGATCAAGCCATGCCCCTCTTTGACCTTCCCCTGGCCCAGCTCCGCGGCTATGTCTCCGACGTGACACCGCCCAACGACCTTGCGGCGTTTTGGGACACGACCATCGAAGAGGCGCGGGCCTTTCCACTTGAGGCCACCTTCGAACCCGTCGAGAACTACCTCACCCTCATCGACACGTTCGACGCCACGTTTGCCGGGTACGGCGGGGCGCCCATCAAAGGCTGGCTGCACCTTCCGGCCAACCGCGAACCGGGCGCGCGCCTGCCCGTTGTGGTGCAATACGTCGGCTACTCCGGCGGCCGCGGCCTGGTCAACCAGGACACCCGCTGGGCCCAGGCGGGCTACGCGCACTTCATCATGGACACCCGGGGGCAGGGTTACGGCGGCCTCATCGGCGATACGCCGGACCCGCACCCCTCCGCAGGGGACATAGCCCACGCGGGCCTCATGACCCGGGGTGCCGGAAGCAAGGAGGACTACTACTACCGGCGCGTCTACGTGGACGCCTTTCGGGCCGTGGAAGCCGCCCAGTCCCATCCCGCCGTCGATCCCCAACGCGTGGTGCTGGCCGGCGTCAGCCAGGGCGGCGGCATCGTGGTGGCCACCGCGGGCCTTGCGGCCGGAAGGCTCGACGGCGTCATCGCCGCGCTGCCCGACGTCCCCTTCCTGCAGGACTTCCCGCGCGCCATCGACATCGCACCCCGCGGCCCCTACCCGGAAATCGCCCAGTTCCTTGGCCGCCACCGCGACCGCTACGACTCCATCCTCGAAGTCCTGCGGTATTTCGACGGCGTCAACCTGGCCCGCTGGGCAACCGTGCCGGCGCTCTACTCGGTGGCGCAAATGGATGACGTCTGCCCGCCGTCCACGGTCTTCGCCAGCTTCAACGCCTACGGTGCGGGGGACGCCGGTTCTTCCGGATCCGGCGCGGCCAAGGAGATCGAGGTCTACCGGTTCAACAACCACGAGGGCGGCCAGGAACACCAGTGGATCAGGCAACTGCTGTTCCTCCGCAAGATCCTGGGGTAACCCACCCCAAACCCAACTAGGTAGCAGCAGATGTCGTTTTGGAGCCTCAAAACGACATCTACTGCTACTTAGTTGGGTTCGATTTGGCGGTTCGGCCGGCGTGAGCCTATGGTCTTCCCATGACTAACCGTTGGTATGCGTATTTTTCGTTGGCTCTGGAGGGGCCCGCGTCTAACTGACACGCATCCAACTTTCCTTCAGAGCCAACAGGGCAGAGATCATTCTCTGCCCTTCGCCGTTTCTCCGGCGGGTTCTGAAATCCGGGCCCGCTTCCCATCTGGAACAGGACCCGAACATGAGCACCGCAACAGCCGCAGCAGCACAATCCACCTCGAACCTGCGCGTCAGCGAATTCACCCCGCTGCCCACCCCTTCCGAACTGATCGCGGACCTGCCCCTCGACGCACAGGCAGCTGCCGTCGTCGAACGCGGCCGTGATGAAGTCCGCGCCATTATGGACGGCGTGGACGACCGCCTGCTGGTGATCGTGGGCCCGTGCTCCATCCACGATCCCAAGGCCGGGCTGGAATACGCCCGCCGGCTGGTCAGCCAGGCTGAGAAGCACAAGGAAGACCTGCTGATCGTCATGCGGACCTACTTCGAGAAGCCGCGCACCACTGTGGGCTGGAAGGGCCTGATCAACGATCCGCGGCTGGACGGCAGCCACGACATGGTCACCGGGCTCCGCACCGCACGGCACTTCCTCCAGCAAGTCACCGCACTGGGCCTTCCCACGGCCACCGAGTTCCTGGAGCCGATCAGCCCGCAGTACATGGCCGACCTCATCTCCTGGGGCGCCATCGGGGCCCGCACCACGGAGAGCCAGATCCACCGGCAGCTGGCGTCCGGCCTGTCCATGCCCATCGGCTTCAAGAACGGGACCGACGGCGGCCTGCAGGTTGCCATCGACGCCTGCGGTGCCGCTGCGGCCGCCCAGGCGTTCCTGGGGATCGACGGCGACGGCCGGGCCGCGCTGGTGGCCACCGCCGGCAACCCGGACACGCACGTCATCCTCCGCGGCGGACGCAAGGGACCCAACTACTCTGCCGCCGACGTCGAAAGCGCCTCCGCAACCTTGGCCGGCAAGGGGCTGAACCCGCGCCTCATCGTGGACGCCAGCCACGCCAACAGCGGCAAGAGCCACCACCGCCAGGCGGAAGTGGCACTGGAAATCGGTGCGCAGCTCGAAGACGACGGGCCCGCCGCACAGGCGATTGCAGGGGTGATGCTCGAAAGTTTCCTGGTGGGAGGCGCCCAGAACCTGGATGTCGCGGAGCATGCGGCTGGCCGGGATGAACTGGTCTACGGGCAGAGTGTCACGGATGCGTGCATGGAGTGGGACGTCTCGGCGTCGGTGCTGGAGCAGCTGGCTGCCTCAGCCCGGAAGCGCCGCGGCTGACGGAGGCCAGTGGGGAGGGTGGGGCGCCGGACAAATAGGGGGACCCTACTACTTTCACTTCTGCCACAGGAACATCTAGAGTATCTGGATAGGTGGTTGGTGGATGGCTCAGCATCGGAACACCGCATTTGGTACGAACCTGGGGTCCATTGTGTCCATCCGTCAGCAAAGGAAAATAGGGAAATGTCCGCAGAACAGAACTTCTCGAACGCGAAGTTCCTGACCGTGGCAGAAGTTGCCGAGGTCATGCGCGTCTCCAAAATGACCGTCTACCGCCTGGTCCATTCCGGTGAAATGCCGGCAGTCCGCTTTGGCCGCTCCTACCGCGTGCCCGAGACTGCGGTGGACCAGTACCTCAGGGGAGCCGTAGTGGACGGGCACGCAGGCACCGCCTGAGCCAGTCCCGCCGCAAATCCGGCAACTGTGCCGGGCGGACGCGGTGCCGGTTAGAAGCCGCCTCCCGGAAGCGGTACCCTGTTAAGGAACGTTTTACGTCATTGTAAGAATCTGTCAGTTGTTCTGTTCGTAGCTTTGTCCGCGGACCTTTTCCATCAGACAGGTACTGCATCTAGTTTGTAAGGAACTTTCGTGGGTTCAGTTATCAAGAAGCGTCGCAAGCGTATGGCCAAGAAGAAGCACCGCAAGCTGCTTCGCAAGACCCGTCACCAGCGCCGCAATAAGAAGTAGAGATACTTCGAACAGCGTGGAAATGCCCGCCGCCTCTTTGAGGCTGCGGGCATTTCTGTTCTTGCGGGGACTTTGCCGGACCTCACGCCCGCGGGCCGCGGATCCTTGCGAAGCCCTTCCACAGGCCGTAGACGGCGCCGCCCATGGTTGCAGCCTTGAGGCCGAACGTTGCAGCCCGCCGGCCGGCACGGAAGTCGTACACCGGCCAGTTGTTGTCGCGCGCGTGGCGGCGCAGCTTGGCGTCCGGGTTGATGGCCACCGGATGGCCCACCAGGGACAGTAACGGGATGTCGTTGAAGGAGTCGCTGTAGGCCCAGCAGCGCTTGAGGTCCAGGTCCTCCTGGTCCGCGATGCCCTGCACCGCCACCGCTTTGGCAGAGCCGTGCAGGATGTCTCCCACCAGCCTGCCGGTGTACATCCCGTCCGAGACCTCTCCCACTGTTCCCAGTGCGCCGGTCAGGCCCAGCCGGGTGGAGATGACCGTGGCAACTTCAATGGGGGTAGCGGTGACCAGCCAGACGCGGCGGCCCACCCTGAGGTGCTGTTCGGCCAGTGCCTTGGCCCCGGGCCAGATCCGGGAGGCGATCATCTCGTCGTAGACCTCTTCGCCCAGCGCCTTGATATCGTCCACGGCGATGCCTGCAGCGAGGGTGAGCGCGGAATCACGGACAGCGTGGACGTCGTCGATATTCTCGCCCCGGGCCACGAACTTGAACTGCTTCCAGGCAAAACCGGCCGCCTCGGCCAGCGTGAATGCCCCGCGCTGGTGCATCTTCCGGGCAACGTGGAACAGGCTGGCCCCGCGCATGAGGGTGTTGTCCACATCGAAAAACGCTGCCTCGCCCGGCTGCGGCGCAGCTATCGGCCGGGTCACAACGGCGACGTATTTCTCCTCGGGCATGGACTTGAGTCTAGTCAATCCACCGGGCGGCCGCGGCCAGCATGCCGGGCGTGGTGTGGGCGTGCTGCAACGGCGCTACCGTTAAAGCATGCCCACACCCCATGTTGTCCTGGTCACCAAAGCGAACTGCCACCTGTGCGAGGACGCGCGCGACGCCGTCGGCAGGGTCACTGCCGCACTGGGCCTTACGTGGAGCGAAGAGTTGGTGGACAACCAGCCGGAACTGCGCGAACGCTATGCGGAGGAAATCCCCGTGGTCCTGGTGGACGGTGTGCAGCGCGACTTCTGGAAGATCGACGAAACCCGGCTGGAACGCGTCCTGCAGCGGGCCATGGCGCAGTAGGGAATGCGGCCCGACGTGAAGGTACGTGCTTTGTTGGCACCGGCGATGGGGCTCTAGAGTGGAGGCACAACGCGATGCAAGGGAGGGGCTGGTGACTTCGCTGGACTCAACTCCCCAGGCCGTCCCGGACCTGCCGGACGCCACGGGTACGCCAGCCAAGCAGATTCCGCCCGCAGCGGTGGCACGGCTGACGATCTACCTCCGCGCCCTCAACACCCTGCTGGCCGACGGCATCGAGCGGGTGTCCTCCGAATCACTGGCCGAAGCCTCCGGAGTGAGCTCCTCCACCCTCCGCAAGGACCTCTCCCACGTCGGGTCCTACGGCACCCGCGGAGTGGGCTACGAAGTCCAGTACCTGAGCCGCCATATCGCTGCCGCACTGGGCCTGACGCACGACTGGAAGGTGGCCATTGTGGGCGCCGGCAACCTGGGCAAGGCCCTGGCCCGGTATGGCGGGTTTGAGTCCCGCGGATTCGACGTGGTGGCCATCTTCGATGCCGACCAGATGGTGGTGGGAAACGAAGTTGGCTGGCTGCGGGTCAGCGATGTCGCGGACCTGGAAGCGGTGCTGCACCGGACCGGCGCGAACATGGTGGTGCTGGCGCTGCCGGCAGCCGTAGCCCAGGGTGTCTGCGACCGGGTGGTGGCGGCGGGCGTGCGGAGCGTGCTGAGCTTCGCCCCCGTGATGCTGCAGGTCCCCGAAGGCGTTAACCTGCGCAAGGTGGACATGGCTACCGAACTGCAGATCCTTGCCTACCACGCACAACGGGCGCAGGCCCCGGAGCAGACTGCCTAGGACGCTGGAAACGACAAAGCGGCCCGGGATGCCTGTGCATCCCGGGCCGCTTTTTCCGCAGGAGCTGGTTTACCGGCCGTAAGGGCTGCCGAAACCGCCGCCGTAAGGGTTGGCGAAGGGCTGCTGCTTCCGGAAATACGGTGCCGAGGCCGGCAGGTACAGCAGCACGATGGCCGCGATGCCCAGAACGGTGCCGAGCGTACCGAGGGTGGGGATGCCGAACAGCCCGAAGACCGACAGGCCCGCGAAGACCGTTCCCAGGATGCGTGCCCAGTTCTTGCCCTTGCGGACGAAGAAGGCCACCAGGAAGTACAGGCCGGCGCCCAGGATGGCGAACACCACAAGGGTTCCGCCGATGAATCCCTGGACGTCGTCGTACGTCACGCCGGTGGCGCCGCTCGACTCCATCTGGTCTTCGAACGTCTGGCGGAATACGGGGTCGTTCAGCTGGCCGAGGCCCGTGAGCATGGAGATCACGAAGATGGCTGCCGCCGCGAGCAGCAGCCAGAAGGAAATGTTGACCAGTTGGGGAACGCCGTTGCTGCCGGCCGCCTGGGGCTGCTCGGACGGGTAGGGGGACTGGCCATACGGCTGCTGGCCGAACTGCTGCCCGCCCGGGGGGTTCTGCCCGAACTGCTGTCCATAGCCCTGGCCGTACTGCTGGCCCTGCTGGGGTGCGTTCTGCCCGTACTGCGGGCCGGCCGGCGGCTGCGAGCCGTACTGCTGGCCCTGCTGCGGTGCGTTCTGGCCGTACTGGGGTGCGTTCTGCCCATACTGCGGCTGGTCCTGGCCCTGCTGCGGCGCGTTTTGACCGTACTGGGGTGCGTTCTGCCCGTACTGCGGGGCGTTTTCGCCAAAGCGCGGCGGCTGGTTGCCGGCATCGCCGTTGGTGTTCGGGCTGCCGGTGTTTGAACTGCCGGAGTGGGGATCGTTGGATCCTGGCGGCGGGACAGGGGGAGTGCTCATGAGCGGTCCTTTTTCATGTCGGGTTACAGGTGGGTTGCCGAGGATCGGTCCAGTGCCCCTACCCCCAGCATGACTTAAGACCACCGTACCCCCGGCCGCCGCCCTTGGGGATCATTCGGAAGAGGTATTCCGGCGCGGACTTCCGCGGAACCAGGCCTGCGCCTTCGGCAACCACATCAGGACGGTTGCAGCCAGCGCCACCACGAACGCCACCCAGTTCCCGGCCTGGCCGGTACCGGCGGAGCTGTTCACCACGGCGAGGCCAAAGGTGATTGCCGCCAGCACTGTGAGGGCCACCCGTGCCCAGGACCGCCCTGCCTTCATCTTGAGCGCAAAGACCATCTGGGCTGCCCCCACCGCAGCGGCCAGCAGCATCAGCACCACTACGCCCACGGCGGCCGCCGGTGCGGCGGCGAACAGGACCAGCGAAGCCAGCATGCCCAGCAGGCCTCCCAGCAGGGACAGGACACCGCCAACAAACCAGATCCAGAAGGCGACCTTCAGTTCAAGGGGCAGTCCGGCGAGGGAAAACATCGCGGCAGCCCCGCTGCGGGGAGCGCTGGGGGAGTTGCTCATGGCGTTCACTGTAGCGCCGTCGTCGTGCCTGGCCGGACCTTCGCATCCCGCGCCGCATGGCCTGGGCCGGCCGCCGGGTGAGGGACGCTGCTTAAACCGGAAACCCCGGCCCGCCCTGGGGGCGGTGCCGGGGTTTCGCCCGAGGGGTTCGCAGCTTAGGCTGCGGGGGCGATGAAGGCCAGTTCCAGGTTGATGGCAACCTTGTCGCTGACCAGCACGCCGCCGGTCTCAAGGACGGCGTTCCAGGTCAGGCCGAAGTCCTTGCGGCTGATGGTGGTCTCTGCCGAGACGCCGGCACGGGTGTTGCCGAAGGGGTCAACGGCCACGCCGTTGAATTCGGTTTCAAGGGTCACCGGGCGGGTAACGCCCTTGATGGTGAGGTCGCCGGTCAGTTCGTAGCTGTTGCCTTTGGCCACCAGGCCGTTGGAGACGAAGGACATTTCCGGGAACTTCTCCACGTCGAAGAAGTCCTCGCCCTTGACGTGGCCGTCGCGGTTGGCGTCGCCGGAGTCGAAGCTGGCGGTGTTGATGGTGGCGGCGATCTTGGACTGGGCTACGTCCTCGGCGAGCTCGAGCGTGGCGGTGGCGTCGGTGAACTGCCCGCGCACCTTGCTGATGCCGGCGTGCCGGACGGTGAAGCCGATTTCGCTGTGGGAGTTGTCCAGGGTCCAGGTGCCGGTGGTGACGTCTGCGGGAAGTGCCATGATGTTGCTCCTTGTGTCTGCGTGCCTGCGGGATTCTGCTGTTGAAGCTTCATAGGTTGAAGTCTCAACTAACTTGCTGCATCCAGTATAAACATGCATTTGCATCTTTTGTTCCCACCTTCGGAACATTTCTTCAAAAACTTCAGTTCTACTCCTTGTAGAAGATTTCGGATCGCAGGCCATCTTTGAGAAACTGGTAAACATGCCCCAAGCCACTGTCCATCTGCTCCGCCACGGCGAGGTCCATAATCCCGACGGCGTTCTCTATGGACGGCTGCCCGAATTCCACCTCTCCGAACTGGGCCGGGAGATGGCCCGCATGCTTGCCGGGCACTTCCGGGAACAGGTGGAATCCGGTGCCAGGATCACCTATCTTGCCGCCTCTCCGCTGGACCGGGCCCAGGAAACGGCGGCCCCAACGGCAGAAGCGTTGGGCCTGCAGATCCACACCGACGCACGCATCATCGAAGCCGAAAACTACTTCGAGGGCATGAAGGTCACCAAGGCCGAACTCCGCCGGCCGAAGCACTGGCCGCGGCTGGTCAACCCGCTGCGGCCGTCTTGGGGGGAGCCGTATAAGCAGCAGGCTTCCCGCGTCATGGCGGCGGTCCAGGAAGCGCGCCTGCGCGCCATCGATTTCGCCGGCGAGGACTACGGTGCCAACGGCCCCGAAGCAATCATGGTCAGCCACCAGCTCCCCATCTGGGCCACCCGCCTCAGCGCGGAGGGCAAGCCACTCTGGCATGACCCGCGGAAACGCGAATGCACCCTCACCTCCATCACGTCCCTGGTGTTTGACGACGACGGCAGCCTCCTGCGCGTCCAGTACAGCGAACCGGCGGCGTCCCTTCTTCCCGGTGCCGCCAGCACCCCTGGAGCCTAAGCAGTGACCCACAACAACCTGACCTCGCGCCGCAGCGTGCTGGCTGCCGGCGGCCTCGCCCTTACGGCGCTCACCATGGGACTTTCGGGCTGTGCCCAGGAAGACGCCCTGGCGAAGCAGGCGAGGGCCGGCGACAACAAGAACTACGTGGCCGGCGACGGCTCCGTCACCGAGTTCGCCGCCGCTGACCGCAAGGACGCCATCCAAGTCAAGGGAACCCTCTTCAACGGCACCGCCGTGACCCCGGCAGACTTCCAGGGCAAGGTGACCATCCTGAACTTCTGGTTCGCCGCGTGCGCCCCGTGCCGGGTGGAAGCCCCCATCCTCGAGGAGCTCCACCAGGAGTTCAAGGACCAGGGCGTGCAGTTCTTCGGCGTCAACCTCCGCGACGAGAAGGCAACCGCGGAAGCGTTCGACAAGACGTTCAACCTCACCTATCCCAGTTTCGACGATAAGGACGGCGGCGTCCTGCTGTCCGTTTCCGGGCTGGTTCCCCCCGGCGCTGTCCCCACCACCCTGGTCCTGGACAAGCAGGGCCGCGTGGCTTCCCGCGTGCTGGGCGAAATCCAGAAGGGCACCCTGAAAGCCCTGATCACTGCCGCCGTGGCAGAGTAGCGGCGGCGCGGTCCCGTGAACAGCCCCTTCGCCGAAACCATCCTGAACGGATCGATCCTGCTCGCCATCCCCGTGGCGCTGCTGGCCGGCCTGGTCTCCTTCCTCTCGCCCTGCGTACTTCCCCTGGTCCCGGGTTACCTGGGCTACGTCACAGGGCTCAGCGGCGTGGACCTGCAAAAGCAGCGGCGGGGCCGGATGTTTGCGGGCATCGGCCTGTTCGTGCTGGGTTTCTCCGTGATTTTCGTCCTGCTGGGCGGGGCCTTCGGGCAGTTGGGCACCCTGATCACCGGCACCCAGAACGCCTGGATCACCCAGCTGCTCGGCGTGCTGGTCATCATCATGGGTGTGGTCTTCATGGGCGGCCTGGGCTGGCTGCAGCGGGACGCCAAGATCCACGCCAAACCGCCCGCCGGGCTGTGGGGTGCGCCGCTGCTGGGCCTGACTTTCGGCCTGGGCTGGGCCCCGTGCATCGGACCCACCTACTCCGCTGTCCAGCTGCTCAGCCTTTCCGGCGGCTCGTCGGCAGCCAAGGGCGCCTTCCTGGCGTTCGTCTATAGCCTTGGCCTGGGCATCCCGTTCCTGCTGATCGCGCTCGCCGTGCGCCGCGGCATGGGTGTCATGGCATTTTTCCGCAAGCACCGGCTCGCCATCCAGCGGACCGGCGGCGGCATCCTGGTGGTGCTGGGTGTGCTGATGGCCACCGGCGTCTGGGGGACCTGGGTGACCGAGCTGCAGTACTGGTTCCAAACCGACGTGAAGTTGCCGATCTGATGAGCGAGCGTGTGAACGTAAAGAAGAAGTCCCCCGCCCCGGACGCGGACAAGGTGTCAGCGGCAAAGGCCAGCGCCGCGCTGCCTGCCTTGGGCGCGAAGGAAATGCTGCGGTTCGCCTGGACCCAGCTGACCAGCATGCGCACCGCGCTGTTCCTGCTGCTGCTCCTGGCCGTGGCCGCGGTTCCGGGATCGCTGTTTCCGCAGCGTCCGGCCAACCCCTCCGTTGTCACGCAGTACATCAAGGACCACCCGGACTACGGCAAGCTGCTGGACAGCCTGCAGCTGTACGACGTCTATTCCTCGGTGTGGTTCTCCGCCATCTACCTGCTGCTCTTCATCTCCCTGATCGGCTGCGTGGTGCCGCGTGCCATCGCCCACTACAAGGCGATGCGCTCCCAGCCGCCGCGGACGCCCAAGCGGCTCTCCCGCCTCCCCGAGTACGGCACGCTGGTCATTCCGGCCGACGCCGGGATCCCGGCGTCGGACGCCATCCACGGCGCCGCGGGCCTGCTAAAGAAACGCGGCTACCGCGTTGAGGTGAGGGACGCCGACGGCGAGCGTCCGTCTTTGGGCGCAGAACGCGGGCTCTCCAAGGAAGTGGGAAACCTTGTCTTCCACACCTCGCTGATCGGCGTGCTGGTGTCCGTGGCCATCGGCGGCCTGTTCGGTTACAGCGGTCAGCGGATCCTGGTGGAAGGCGACACCTTCGTGAACACTTTGGTGGGCTATGACCAGTTCACGCCGGGCACGAACTTCCAGTCCAGCCAACTGCAGCCCTACTCGGTGCAGCTGGACAAATTCGACATCACCTTTGACCGCGAATCCCAGGGCAAGTTCGGCCAGCCCATCGACTTCTCCGCCGCCGTGACCACGAAGGAAAACCCGGACGCGCCCGCAAAGAAGGAGACACTGAAGGTCAACGACCCCATCACCCTGGGCGGCACCAGCATCTACCTCACCGGCAACGGCTACGCCCCCGTGGTGACCATCCGCGACGGCGCCGGCAACGTGGCCATGCAGGGGCCGGTGGTGGCCAAGCTGCAGGGCGACAACTACTACTCCTCGGTGGTCATCAAGGTTCCCGACGCCAAGCCGGACCAGCTCGGATTCCAGGGGTTCTTCCTGCCGACGGCCTTCGTCACCGAACAAGGTGTGTCCTTCAGCGGCGACCCCGACCTGTTCAACCCGCAGCTGTCCCTGAACTCCTACTACGGCGACCTCGGGCTGGACAGCGGCTCGCCGCAGAACGTCTTCGAGATAGACGTCAAGGACCTCACCCCGCTGAACGCCCGAAACCTGGACGCCGGCGGCATCACCCTGTCCCCGGGTACCTCCTACACGCTGCCGGACGGCAAGGGCTCCATCAGCTTCGACGGCGTCAAGCGCTACGTTGGCGTGGACATCCACCACAACCCCGGCCAGCTGTACGCCCTGATCTTCGCGCTCCTTGCTGTGGCCGGGTTGATCCTGTCCCTCTACGTCAACCGCCGCCGCGCCTGGGTACGCACCGGCACGCACGACGACGGCCGGACCATGGTGGAATATGGCCTCCTGGCCCGCGGCGAGGACCACCGCCTGGCCGGCGAGGCTGCCGCGATCCGCACCCTGCTGGTCCGGGAATGGGGCCTCACGGCCGATCCGGAGCAGGATGGCCACCGGCAGGAAGATTCCCCGCAGTCCCAGCAAACTCCCAGCAGCCTCGGCGATAATGGCGCAGGCACCCCCACCCCAGCAAGCCCCGCAGGGCCCGAAAAGGACCAGTAATGCCGTTTGGAATCAACGAAACCATGGGCCAGTACAGCGAGCTCTTCATGCTGCTGGCGGCGGGCACGTACACCGTAGCCTTCATCGCTTTCGCCTGGGACCTGGCCAAGAGCAGCCGGGCCCTCCAGGCCATCGACCTCAAGGCCGCGCAGGCCGTTGAACCGGCCAAGGTTCCCGCCGCAGTCGGTGCGGGCAACCGTGCCGAGTCCAGCGTCGGCGGGCCGGCCGGCCGGGCCGAGCGTCCGTCGTCGTCCGCGGCATCAGGAACCCCGGCGGGCGGCGGCATCGTCACCGCAGGCGCCGACATGAAGTACTCCGCCGCACGGCGCGCCCCCGCCCGCGTTGCGGTGGCCCTCACGGTCCTGGGCGCCCTGATCCACGCCGCCGGTGTGGTCACCCGGGCACTTGGCGCCGGGCGCGTGCCGTGGGGCAACATGTACGAATTCCTCACCACCGGCGCCTTTGTGGCTATTGCCGTCTTCCTGCTGGTGCTGATCCGCCGCGACCTCCGCTTCCTGGGCACCTTCGTGGTGGGCCTGGCCATCATCATGCTGGTGGCCGCTTCCGTGGCGTACTGGACCCCGGTGGGTCACCTGGTTCCCGCCCTGCAGAGCTACTGGCTGATCATCCACGTCTCCATCGCCGTGCTGTCCTCGGCGCTGTTCACCCTGACCTTCGCCATGTCCGCGCTCCAGCTGGTCCAGTCGCACCGGCAAAAGACCGTCGCCGCCGGCGGCGAGGACAAGCTTGGCTTCATGCGCCTGGTCCCCTCGGCCCTGAGCCTTGAGAACCTCTCCTACCGGATCAACGCCATCGCCTTCATCGGCTGGACCTTCACGCTCATGTTCGGAGCCATCTGGGCTGAGAAGGCGTGGGGCCGGTTCTGGGGCTGGGACACCAAGGAAGTCTGGACCTTCGTCATTTGGGTGGTGTACGCCGGCTACCTGCACGCCCGGGCCACAAGGGGCTGGACCGGAACCCGGGCGGCCTGGCTGTCGATCGTGGGCTACCTGTGCGTGGTCTTCAACTTCACCATCGTGAACCAGTTCTTCAACGGCCTGCATTCCTACTCGGGACTCTGACTCCCTGGGCGCCCGGCCGGGCTTTCACGCTCCTGAACAGGGCTGATATCCACGCCATGGCGAAATAGACCGGGGCATCCCCGGTAAATAACCATTCGATGTAGCAACAGGGCTGTTCCGGGTCCTGTTGGTGATGCTACTTTGGTGACGTTCGCCTGTGATGAAGCTTGCTGGCGAAACACCAGTTGTCCGAGGTAGCAATGACCTACGTTCTCGCCGTAGACGTCGGGACCAGTTTCACCGCAGCCGCGGTTGTCCGTTTCCACCAAGGAGTTCCACCCGTTCCGGAGTGCCTGCCGCTGGGCCTCCGGGGCACTGCGGTGCCCTCCGTGGTCTACTACCCCGAGCAGGGCCCCATCCTCGTGGGGGAGGCCGCGGAACGCCGCGGGCTCGCATCCCCGGAACGGGTTGTGCGGGAGTTCAAGCGCCGGATCGGCGATGCCGTGCCGATTGCCCTGGGCACCCTGTCCGTCCGCCCCGAGGAGGTTTTCGCGTCCGTTGCCCGCTGGGTGGCTGACCGGGCGGCCGAACGCGAGGGGGCAGCGCCGTCGGAGATCATCCTGACCCATCCGGCAGCGTGGGGGAGCCACCGCACCTCCGCGGTCCGGGAAGCGCTTTCGGCCAAGGGCCTGCGCAACGTGACGCTCCTGACCGAACCGGAAGCCGCCGCGCTGCACTACGCGTCGCAGGTGCGGGTTGAGGAAGGCAGCACCATCGCCGTCTACGACCTTGGTGGCGGCACGTTCGATACCGCCGTGCTGACGAAAGCGGGCGATGACCGGTTTGAAGCAGTGGGCCGCCCGGAGGGCATTGACGACCTCGGCGGTGCGGACTTCGACGCCGCCGTTTTCCGCTACGTCGCCGAACACACCGGCGGAGCCCTGACGGACCTGGACCCCGCGGACCCGGATGTAATGGCCGCGCTCTCCAGGCTGCGGCGTGAATGCGTGGAGGCCAAGGAAGCACTGTCATCGGACAGCGAAGCCACCATCCCGGTGCTGCTGCCTGGCTACCAGCAACAGGTGCGCCTGGTCCGGTCCGAGTTCGAAGCCCTGATCGAGGAACCTGTCCGGGAAACAGTGGACGCGCTGGAGGAGTCGCTCGCACAACTCAAGCTGGCCCCGGCGGACCTGACCGCCGTCCTGCTGATCGGAGGGTCATCACGGATTCCCCTGGTGGCGGAGCTGATCTCGGAGCAGCTTGACCGTCCCATCGCCGTCGACGCCGACCCCAAATCATCCATCTGCCTGGGTGCGGCGGTATCCGCTGTGCTCACGCGTGCGGCCGCCGAGCGTGCCGCAGCTCCTGCTGCCGAAGCCCCGCAGCTGCCGGTACCGGCGTCCGCGGAAGAGCCGCTCCACGCCGGTGGACACGTTCCCGCACGGCTTGCCAGCTGGTCCCGGAAGGGTACGACGGCGGCGGGCGCCTTCGCAGCGCTGGGGCACGGCCCGGGCCACAGCCACGGCGGGGCGCACGCGCCGAAGCCGACGGTGCGGCTCACGGCCATCGCAGCGGCGGCGGCCCTCTTCACCGTGCTGACGGCCACCGCTGCCCAGAGCCCGGGCGGGCTCAGCGACCTGACCTCGGTGTTCGTTCCCCAGGCCGGCGCCGATAGCGGGCCGCCCGCCCCCGCGGGCGGCACCGGATCGGTCACCGGCGGCGGGGCCGCGGCTGCTGGAGCTGCCGGTGACGCCCAGCCGCTGGCAGGCATCGACGCCGGCGTACAGAAAAAGAAGTCCGACGCCGGTCCCGGCCTGAACGTCGAGGCATCGCCAACCAGCAAACCATCCGCAACGGCCACCAAGGCTCCGGACGGCTCGCCTGCTCCGGCAGCGGGCGGACCAGGTTCAGCTCCGGCTGCGGGAACAGGCACGGCACCGGGGACCAACGGAGGAGGCACCGGCACTGGAACCGGCGTTCCTGCCGTGACGCCCACGACGGGAGCCGGGACAGCGGATCCGGCCCCTACTACCCCGGCACCTGTCCCCACCGATCCCGCCACCGCGGTACCCGACCCGACCACCACCCCGCCTGCACCGGATCCGACCACGAATCCGCCAGCCCCGGATCCGACCACAAATCCCCCGGTTCCAGACCCGACGACAAACCCGCCGGTGCCCGAAACACCGGCACCCAGCAGCGCTCCGGTGCCGGACCCCACCCCGGCTCCGGACCCCGCACCAGTCCCCGACCCTGTTCCGGACCCTTCGCCAACTCCGGCGGCCGGCTCCGACACGCCCACCACGGAACCGGCGGCCTAGGGTGGCCAGCTTCCAGCCGCGGCCCCAGGATGCGGCAGACTCCCTGGACTCCCGGCTCAACCACTCAGGAATGAACCACAGCGAACCCCCGCCCCACGCTGCGGAGGCCATGGCCCTGCAGCTCAAAGGCGAGAATGCCGCTGTCCGGGAACTGCTCCTTGCCTTGTCAGTAGGCTTCGTCCTGCCCGGGCCGCTGCCCGCAGACCTGGAGCGCAGGATCGACGCAGGCGAGGTGGAAAACCTTGATGTGCTCATTGGCCAGGCGGAGCAGGCAGGACTGCTGACGGATGGAACAGTCGTGGGACCCGCCCGCATTGCGTTACTGACGGCAGCGCCCACGTCCAAGGTCCACGCACTTCAGCGTGAGCTGGTCACCCTCTACGCCGCGGACGGCCAACCGATGGGCGACTTCGCCCGGGATCTTGCCCGCGGTGGGCTGGCGGACCAGCGCGTGGCCGCCGAACTTGAACATACCGCGGACAAGTCCCTCGAGCACGATCCGGCCCTGGCGTGCAGCCTCTACGAGGAAGCCCTGCTGGCCGGCGCGGACGAAACCAGCACCGCGGCGCGCCGTGCCCAGGCGGCTGCCGCCAACGGAGACCTGGACTCAGCCACACGGATCATCGACACCCTCCTGGTGAGCGTCGATCCACCGGACGTCCGCCGCGGGGTGGACGTGGCCGCAGCAGTCTGGGCGCACAGGGGAATGCTGGCGCGCAGTGCCGACGCCTACAGCTGGCTGGGTGCTTCCAGGCTGGGGTCCTCGGCGCCGCTCGCCGCGGTCGCGATGGTGGGTTGCGGCAACCGTGCCGGTGCGGATGCGCTGTTCCGCGCCGACGCTCCGCCGGAATCGCCCACGCTGCTGGCGGCCGCGCTGGCGGGAACGGGTAAGGGGATCCTGGAATCCCTTGCCGAGGATCCGCAGCAGGCCCTTCCCGTCCTGATCCACGCCTCAGACATGCTGAACGCGGCCGGCTCTGCACTGCCGCTCCCGGACACTCCTGCCGCGCTCGCGGCACTCCTTGCGCTCCACAGCGGTGAACCCTACCTGGCAGAGACAGTGTGCCGGGCAGCCGCCGCTGCGGGCCAGGGCGGTAACGCGGCAAAGCCAAGGCTTTTCCTGCTCCAGGCGTGGTCCGCCATGCAGCAGGACAAACTCGAGGATGCGCGGCTCTCCATCAATGAAGCGTCCAAGGCCAACCATTGGCCACTCGTTCCGCGGGACGAGTTCCTGCGGGCCGCACTGGAAGTGGGACTGGCCCGGCGCAACGGCGAAATTGCCGAGCTGGTGCTGGCCTGGGAACGTGCCCGTGAGGCCATGCTGCATATCTCGGTTGACCTCTACAGCCTGCTGCCGTGGGGTGAACTGGTGATTACCGCTGCCCGGCTCCGGGAGACGAGGCGGATTGCCCACTACTTGGACGAGGCAAACCAGTTACTCGAACGGCTGGGAAGCCCGCCGCTGTGGTCCGTGCCGTTCCACTGGGCCGCAGTGCAGGCTGCCCTCCTCAGCGAAAACCCCGCCGCACTGGCGCCGCATGCCACGGCCCTGGCCCGGGCTGCCAAGAACAGTCACCTTGCCGCTGTGCTGGCGGGCGCCGGCAAGGCCTGGGTTTCCGTCCTTGCCGGGGCATTCCAGCCCGCGGATGTGGAAGCGGCGGCGCGGGGACTGGGCCGGATGGGCATGCCTTGGGAGGGTGCCCGGCTCGCCGGACACGCGGCCGCGCGTGCTGGGGAACGCAAGGACATGGTGCGCCTTTTGTCCTGTGCCAGGGACCTCCACCCACAGGGAAATGCATCCGGCAACGGGAGCTCCGGGCTGGGGGAACCACGGGCAGCGGCCACGGCGGAGACCGGCAATGGCATGCACCCCGACGGCTCGGGCCTCAGTGAAAGGGAAAAGGAGGTGGCACGGCTGGTCCTCGAGGGCAAGACCTACCGCGAGATCGGCGAGGCCATCTACATTTCCCCGCGCACGGCCGAACACCACATTGCCCGGATGCGGCGCCGGCTGGGGGCGGAGAACCGGTCCGACCTTCTGGCCCGGTTGCGCCTCGCCCTGGCGGCCGAAAATCCCCCGCAGGAGTAAACCCCTAATGCCCCTAACAGACGGCGGCGCTGTTCCCCGGCGGGGCACGGGCCGGTAGGGGGAACCGGCCCGATGCCCGGACCGCTACGGGGCCCGTACGTTGGTTTCAACCCGGCAACGATGCCCGGTGATCCGCAATACAGAGAAGATTGAGGACCACGAAATGACACTCGCAAATGATCTCGTCCAGTTCCTGATGAGCCTCTTCGGCGACCGCCAGGCGGCCCAGGACTTCCTGGATGATCCGGAGCGCGTCCTGGAAGACCACGGCCTGGGCGGCGTGTGCTCCGCCGACGTGGATGCCGCAATGCCCGTAGTGCTGGACTACGCCCCCATCACGGTCAACGCTTCCCGCTTCGACCGCGAGTACAGCACCGGCGGCAACAGCGCCGACACCGGCCACAACGGTGGGGGTGGCGGCGCAGTGACCCCGCCTCCGGCCGGCGGCGGTAACGGCGGACACCACGACCACGACCACGACCATGGGCACGCAATCCAGCAGCTGCACCACATCGTGAACAACTACTCCTACACCTCCACGGTGGATGACCGGGACAACATTGTTGACCAGTCCGTGAACCAGAACATCTGGGCCGACGGCGACGTCAAGCAGTGGTTCGACAACGATTCCGTGATTGCCTCCGGCGACCGCTCCATCGCTGCCGGTGACGACGCCGACGTCGATGACTCCAACAACATCGAAGACTCGTACAACGACAACTCGGACAACTCCACGGATAACTCCACCGACAACTCCATTCGTGCCGGCGGCGACATCAACATCGGCAACGAAGAGACGGACATCGACGACTCCTTCAACACCGACGTGGACCTCGACGTGGACGATTCGTTCAACGACAACTCGGACAACTCCGACAATTCGGACAACTCCACCAACGGTTCGTACAACGACAACTCGGACAACTCCGACAATTCGGACAACTCCGACAACTCCGTCAACACCGACATCGACCTCGACCTGGACAACGTGGGAAACACCACCACCACGGACAATTCGGACAACTCCATCAACACGGACGTGGACATCGAGGACTCCTTCCAGGACAACTCCGACAACTCCACCAACACGGATATCGACGTCGACCTGGACAACGTCGCCAACGCCACGGACAACTCCGACAACTCGACCAGCACCACCGACAACTCGGACAACTCCATCAACACCGACGTCGAAATCGAGGATTCCTTCCAGGACAACTCGGTGGAGGTTGAGGATTCCTTCCAGGACAACTCGCTGCAGGTGGAGGACTCCTTCCAGGACAACTCCGAGATCAACACCGACATCGAGGTAGAGGACAACACCGTAATCCTCTAGTCCCGGTCCGGGCAGAAGCCCGGCAGGAGGGGAAACCCTCCTGCCGGGCTATCCCCGGCTTAGCCCGCCTTCCAACCCGGAGCCTGACGCAAAGGACACACTGTGGCAGAAGCAGGACTGGCAAAACCAACACCGATGACAGCGGGACAGCTGATCAAGCTGGTGGAGCACGGCCTCCAGTTGGCCCAGACGGCAGACCGCGCCGACCTCCGCAAGCGCCTGGAGCAGGCTGCGGGACGGCTGCGGGACCCCAGTGTCCGCGTCATCGTGGTGGGGGAGTTCAAACAGGGAAAGAGCAAGCTGATTAACGCCCTGGTGAACGCGCCGGTCTGCCCGGTGGACGACGACATTGCCACCTCTGTGCCCACGGTGGTCCGGCACGGCGAACCGGCCTCGGCAGCCATCCTTGTTCCGAAGGCAGATTCGGACGGCGGCGAGGAGGGGAGTGTCGAACGCCAGCCGATCCCCATTGAGGACATCGCCGCATACGTTTCCGAGCAGGGCAATCCCGGCAACAGCAAGAAACTGGTGGCAGCCGAGGTGTACCTGCCGCGGAAGATCCTGACCGGGGGCCTGACGGTCATCGATTCTCCGGGTGTAGGCGGCATGGGCTCCTCCCACACGCTCACCACCCTCACGGCCCTCCCAACGGCCGACGCCATGCTGCTGGTCTCCGACGCCTCCCAGGAATACACCGAACCCGAACTGCGCTTCCTCCGCCAGGCCATGAGGATCACCCCCAGCGTTGTGGGTGTCCTGTCCAAGACGGACCTCTACCCGGACTGGCGGCGCGTGGCGGACATGGACCGGTCCCGCCTGGATGCCGTTGCGCCGGATATCCCGCTTTTCCCGGTGTCCTCGGACTTGCGGCTTGAGGCCAGCCGGCTGCAGGACGCCGAGCTGAACGGCGAGTCCGGATTCCCGGCACTGGTGCGGCACCTGCGCAACGAAATCGTGGGCAAATCGGAACGGCTGCAGCGCCGGCACGTCAGCCAGGACCTGCTCTCGGTCACCGAGAACCTGCGGCTGTCCCTGCAGTCCGAGCTTGATGCCCTCGAGAATCCCGCCGGCACCCCCCGGATGATCGCGGGCCTGGAACTGGCCAAGACTGAAGCCGACGATCTTCGGAAGCGTTCGGCCCGCTGGCAGATCACGCTCAGCGACGGCATCAGCGACCTCATCGCAGACATGGAGTACGACCTCCGCGACAGGCTCCGCCGGATCCAGAGGGAAGCGGAGGCCGCCATTGACCAGGGCGATCCCGGGCCCACGTGGAACGAATTTTCCAAGTGGCTGGAGGAATGTTCTGCCGCAGCCATCTCGGACACCTTCGTGTGGACCAGCGAGCGGGCACACTGGCTGGCCTCCCAGGTGGCTGAGCACTTTGCCGCGGACGAGGTGAGGATCCCGGCCCTGAGGGTTGCGGACACCGGCGACGCCCTGGACCCCGTGGAGGAGATGCCGGACCTCGATCCGGGCCGCATCAACCCCATGCAGAAAGTCCTGATCGGCATGCGCGGCTCCTACGGCGGTGTACTGATGTTTGGCCTGCTGACCGGGATCTTCGGCATGGCGCTGATCAACCCATTGTCAGTGGGTGCCGGCCTGCTGCTGGGACGGAAAGCCTACCGGGAGGACCGGGAAGCCAGGCTCAAGCGGCGGCAGGGGGAGGCCAAGGCCCTGGTCCGGCGCCAGATTGACGACGTGACATTCCAGGTGGGCAAGCAGCTCAAGGACCGCCTGCGGCTTGTACAGCGGTCCATCCGGGACCACTTCACCGAAATCGCGGAGGAGCACCACCGGTCGCTGTCCGATTCCGTGTCTGTGGCCCAGAAAGCAGCCACCACGTTCACCCTGCAAAAAGACGTGCGCATCAGGGAGATCAAGGCCGAACTCAAGAAGGTGGACGCCCTGCACGCGGCAGCGGCGGCGGTGGCGGCTGAAGTGGCCGCTTCCCGGCCCCTGGCGCCGGCGGCGGCCGGATGACCGCGGATACCGTTGCCGGTGCCGCGGGCCTGGTCCGGGACGCCCTGGAGGTCTACGCCGACGACCCTGCTGCAGTGGACCTGCTGCAGGGGTACGGGCAGCGGCTGGCAGAGCCCCTCCGCGTTGCCATTGCCGGCATGGTCAAGGCTGGCAAGTCAACGCTGCTGAACGCCATCATCGGCGAGGAAATCGCGCCCACGGACACCGGCGAGTGCACCCGCATCGTCACGTGGTACCGGTACGGCCGGACACCGAGGATCATGCTGCATCCGCGGGAGGGCGAGCCGCGGCCGCTGCCGCTCAAACGGGTGGACGGGCGGCTGGTTTTCGTCCTGGGTGACGTCCGTGCCGAGGACGCCGAGCGGCTGGACGTCGAGTGGCCCTCGCCCACGCTGCGGACCATGACGCTGATCGATACTCCCGGCATCGCGTCGCTCTCCGAAGATGTGTCCGCCCTCGCCACCGGGTTCCTGACTCCGGCGGACGCACCATCGCAGGCTGACGCGATCGTATATTTGATGCGGCATATGCACGCCTCGGACCTGCGTTTCCTGGAATCGTTCAAGGACACCGCATCGGGCAGGTCCGGCACTGTCAACGCGCTGGCTGTGTTGTCCCGGGCCGATGAGGTGGGCGCCGGCCGCATCGACTCGCTGCTCTCCGCCGGCGACATCGCCGAACGGTACCGGCGGGACCACAACCTTCGGAAGCTCGCACTGGGCGTGGTGCCGGTGGCTGGCCTGCTCGCCCAGACCGCCCGAAGCCTCCGGCAACAGGACTTCGCCTCGCTTCAGCTGCTGGCGGGGCTGGACCGCGCGGTGCGCGAAAAGATGATGCTCTCTGCGGACCGGTTCCTCCGCGGCTCCGAACCCGAACGGCTGACCCCGGAGGCCCGGGCCTCGCTGCTTGGCAGGTTTGGACTGTTCGGCATCCGGCTGGCCGTGGTCCTTATCCGCAACGGCTTCAACGAACCCACGCCCCTGGCCCACGAACTTGCCCGGCGCAGCGGCCTGGATCCGTTGATGGAACTGTTGGAACGGCAGTTCCAGGCCCGGTCGGGGGCCCTCAAGGCGCGTACGGCGCTGGTGGGGGTCGAGGCGCTTCTGCGGTCCAGCCCGCGCGACGGGACGGAGGACTTGGCCGGCTCCCTCGAACGGCTGCAGGCCAATGCCCATGAATTCCGCGAACTGCGGTTGTTGGCCACGCTGCGCACCACCGGTGTGCCCCTGAAACCCGATCTCGCCGCCGATGCTGAACGCCTCGTCGGCGGCTTGGGGGCAGCCGCCCACGTGAGGCTGGGCCTGGAGGCGGCCGCCACGCCGGACGAGCTTTCCGACGAGGCCCGGCGGTGCCTGCTGCGGTGGCGGGCACTTGCCGAGAATCCGCTCATGGAACGCTCGGCCATCGACGCCTGCCGTGTGGTGATCCGCAGTTGCGAGGGCGTACTGGCGGAATCGTCCGCGCTTCAGCGGCAGCGCACCGCTTAACTGCGGACTGTACGGCGGCTCTTAATCCAGGCGTTGGAGGCCGGGAAGAACAGCAGGACCAGTCCCACCAGTGCCAGGAGCAGTTGGGCGCCCCAGAGCAGCATGACGTAGTTGGCACTGTCGCCTTCCGGCGTCAGGAATGCCGTGGCGAGCAGTGTTACCACGGCATGCGCCGCCAGCAGCGGGACCAGCGCCCAGCGTGCCCAGCCATGCCGCGCCATGGCTGCGCCGAGGAGAGCCGCCTCAAGGAGGATCACCAGCAAAAGTGCCCCCACGCTGCCCCAGAACACGATTCCGCTGGCAGTGCTGACGGCCTCCGCATCCCCGCCGGGGGCCATTCCGTCCACCACCGAGCGGAGCCGCTCAAGATGCCCGTCGCGGCTGAGGAATGACCCCAACAGGACGGTCAGGCCCGCTACGAAACTCAGGAGCCACAGCGCCCGGGCAAGCCGCACGGTACCGGGGACGGGAGGGACGACGGAGATGGGCGCCGGGGCCGCGTAGGACAGGCCTGGCCGGGGCGGCGGGGAAGGCTGGGCGTCTGACCCTGATGGCGGGGCTGTTCCGGTGGGCGTAGTGCGCAGCCGTTCTTCTCCGTCAGGGTCGTAAGCCATGGGCCCTACTTCAGTCCGTCGGTGTCGTGGTCGTTTTCGTGCTTGCCCTTATTACCGTCGGCGTCCTTGGCCTTGGCCTCAAGATCGTCTTTGAGCTTCTTCAGCCGCGCGGCTTCTGCCTCGTTGCGGCGGCGGACCTCGAGATTGCGGAGGAACTCCGGATCATCGTCCGGGGCGGTGGGGTGGCGGTAACTCTGCTGCTGCGGCGCGGCGGAACGGGGGCGGCCAATGAGGAGCCAAAGAATCGCGCCCAGCACCGGCAGGATGATCATGACCACGATCCAGGCGGGTTTGGAAATTCCGCGGGTGAGCCGGCCATCGGTGCGGATCACGTCCACGAGGCCATACACAAAGATGACGAGGACTGCCACGGCCAAAGCCACACGGAGAAGCATGCCACTAAGTCTATCGTCAGCAGGCGCAGGGGGTGGCGGGCGGGAGACGGCTAAACTTGAATGTGGCCTTTTTGAAATATTCCCTGATCCGCCTGGCGCTCTTCGTGCCGTTGTTCGTCATTTTTATGCTCCTGCAGCTGGGCGCGCTGATGTCGGTGATCTTCGCCGGAGTGATCGCGTTCGCCGTGAGCTACCTGTTTTTCCAGAAGCAGCGGGACGCCGCAACGGCAAACCTGCACCACCGTTTCTCCGGCAAGGCCAAGCCGCTGCGCTCCGCGGGCGAGGTCCAGGATGCAAATGCCGAGGACGCCCTGCTGGACGCCAACCCGGACGTCGCCATCAACAATGACGCCAGGAACCCCAAGCCCCGCAACTGACGCGGCCGGCCGCGGGCGGTAACCAGCTGCCGGCCGGCCCCGGCTCAGAAGCCGTGGCTGAGCACCAGTCCCAGTGAGAACAGGACGCTGTAGCCAAGGTTGATCAACCCGGTCTGCTTGAGCACGGGGATCAGGCTCTTGCGCTTGCGGCCGTTGATCATCAGCCAGGCCGGCATGAGGCAGGCCGGGATCAACAGCAGGACAATGAGCATCCATGGCCGTCCGGGAGCCAGGATGACCACCAGCAGGATGGCGACGGCCAGCATCAGCACGTAGCTTTCGCGGGCGTGCTTGTCTCCCAGCCGCACGGCGAGGGTCTTCTTGCCCGCCTGCATGTCCGTGGGGATGTCGCGGACGTTGTTGGCCATGAGCAGGGCGGTGGCAATCAGTCCGGTACCGATGGCGCCGATGACGGCTGGCAGGCTGACCTGTCCGGCCTGGGTGTAGGTGGTTCCCAAGGTGGCCACCAGGCCGAAGAACACGAACACGAAAACGTCGCCCAGGCCCATGTAGCCGTAGGGGTTCTTGCCGCCGGTGTAGCCCCAGGCAGCCATGACACATCCCAGGCCCACCAGGATCAGCCACCAGCTCTGCGTGATGACCACCAGCGCCAGCCCGAACACCATCGCCGCACCAAAGGTGCCGAACGCGGCATATTTGACGTGCTCCGGTTTGGCGGCTCCGGAACCCACCAGGCGCAGCGGACCCACGCGGTCGTCGTCCGTTCCGCGGATACCGTCCGAATAGTCGTTGGCGAAGTTCACGCCCACCTGGAGCAAGAGGGCCACCAGCGCAGCCAGGATGGCATTAAGCAGAAGGAATGAATCCATCGCATAGGCTGCGGCGGAGCCGATGAGCACAGGCGCGATAGCGGCGGGAAGCGTCCTCAGGCGTGCGCCTTGGATCCATTGGGCGGCTGTTGCCACGGTCAGTACCTCATGTTGTTTCGTGTAAGCGGCAGGGTGCCAGTCAGGGCTGCGCCGCAGTAGTGCAGGTCCACTCTACTTTCCCTGGTGCAGGGAGCTGAGTTCGGCGGTCATGGCCAGCCGGTCCGGTTTCCCGTTTGGAAGCATCTTCAGGGCGGGCGCGGTCAGGACAGTTTTTGGCGCAGCAAAGCCCAGTTCCCGGTGCCAGGATTTCCGGAGGCTGTCGACGTCGACGGCAGGTCCTGCCGTAGGGTCGCCTGTGGCGCCTTCCGCGGCGAGCGCCACGTAGGCGGCCACCGCCTGGCCCCACTCCTCGGAAGGAACGCCAGCCACGAAAGCCGCCGCGACGCCGTCGGACTTTTCCAGCTTTTCCTGGACGTCCGCGGCGGAAACCTTCATGCCTCCGGTGATGATCATGTCGTCTGCGCGCCCCAGTACGGTGAGGCGGCCGTCGTCGTCGATCTTGCCGATGTCGCTGGTGCGGTACCAGCGAACGCCGTCCTCTTCGAAGAAAGTGCCTGTTTCCTCGTCCGGGGCCTCGATGTAGCCGGCCGCAATGGTGTCGCCGCCCAGGTGGATTCGGCCATCAGCGGCCACGCGGACCGAGACGCCTTCCAGCGGGTAGCCGTTATAGACGCAGCCGCCGGAGGTTTCCGCCGAACCGTACGTGGTGACCACCCGGACCCCGGCCTCACGAGCAGCGTCGAGCAGCGCGGGCGGGGTGGGGGCGCCGCCCAGGAGGATGGCGTTGAAGCGGCGGAGCACGGCGAGCGTATCCGGGGAAGGATCGTCCAGGAGCCGTTGCAGCTGGGTGGGGACCAGGGATGTGTAGCGGATCTTGTCCGTGAGTTCCAGGGCGGCGGCGGTGAAGGCTTCGGGCGTGAAACCGCCGGACATGTCCATCACCCAGGGACGGGTCCCGGCGAACAGTGAGCGCACCAGGACCTGGATGCCGGCGACGTACTGAACGGGGAGGGCCAGGAGCCACTGGCCTTCGCCCTTGAGCGCCAGCGCCGTGGCCATCGAAGAGGCCGCCAGGGACTCCACCGTCAGGACAGTGGCCTTGGGCGCACCGGTGGAACCGGAGGTGCGGACTACCGCCACTGCGTCATCGCAGCCCGGGGTTTCAATGTGCCCCACCACGAGGGCGCCGTCGGCACCGATGGAAAGTTCGACGGCGGGACCCTCACCGTGGAGCGCGGCGGCCAGGGCCTTGAGCACGGGCTCGATGTTGAGGTGGCTGGTGTTGGGGGAGGTGCTGTTCATGTACCGCTCCTGCCTTAGAAGTAGTGCGGGAAGCTGGACCAGTCGGGGTCCCGTTTTTGCAGGAAGGCTTCCTTGCCCTCCACCGCCTCGTCCGTCATGTAGGCCAGCCGGGTGGCTTCGCCGGCGAAGACCTGCTGGCCAGCGAGGCCGTCATCAGCCAGGTTGAACGCGAATTTGAGCATCCGGATGGCCTGCGGCGACTGCCGCGCGATGTCCGCGGCGTACTCCAGGGCCACTTCCTCAAGGCGTTCGTGGTCCACGGCTTCGTTGACTGCCCCCATCCGGACCATGTCCTCCGCGGAATATTCGCGGGCGAGGAAGAAGATCTCCCGGGCGGCTTTCTGCCCGATTTGCCGGGCCAGCAGGGCCGACCCGTAGCCGGCGTCGAAGCTGCCCACCGTGGCGTCGGTCTGCTTGAACTTGCCGTGCTGCCGGGACGCGATGGTCAGGTCTGCCACCACGTGCAGGGAGTGCCCGCCGCCGGCCGCCCAGCCGTTGACGACGGCGATCACTACCTTGGGCATGGTGCGCATCAGCCGCTGGACTTCCAGGATGTGGAGCCGGCCGGCACGCGCGGGGTCGATGGTCTCCTGCGTCTCGCCGTCGGCATACCTATAGCCGTCCCTGCCGCGAATCCGCTGGTCCCCGCCGGAACAGAACGAGTGGCCGCCGTCCTTGGGGGAGGGGCCGTTGCCGGTAAGCAGCACGGTGGCCACATCCGGGGTCATCCGGGCATGGTCCAGTGAACGGTAGAGCTCGTCCACGGTGCCGGGGCGGAAGGCGTTGCGGACCTCGGGCCGGTTGAAGGCAATCCGGACGGTGGGCAGGTCACGCACCCAGCCGCCGTCGGCGTCCCGCTCCACCTGGCGGTGGTAGGTCATGTCCTGGAAGTCCTCGAAACCGGCTACCACCCGCCAGTGGGTGGGATCGAAGACATCGGACACCGGGGCGGGAATTTGGTTGCTCACCGTCCAAGTCTAGTAATCGTGCTTAGCTGATGCAGAACTCGTTCCCCTCGGGGTCCGCCATGGTGTGCCAGGAATGCGGTCCCTGGCGCGCCGTCCACAGGAACGTGGCGCCGCGGGCTTCCAGCTCGCTCCGGACGTCGTCCTTGTCCCGTCCGGCGAGGTTGACGTCCCAGTGCACACGGTTCTTGGCCACTTTCTCCTCTTCGCCGGTCTGGAACAGGAGGCGGCGGCTGGGCGCCTTGGATTCGATTTCTTCAGGCGGGCGGATGGCGGCCCCGTCCTTCCACACCAGGTTCCCGCGGTGGGTGGTGGTCTGGTCTTCGGTGGCGAAGCCCTGCTCGATCATGGAGCGGATGAACCCGGCATCCTGCGGCTCCACCGACCATTCGAGGGTTTCCGCCCACCAGTCGGCAAGCTGGTGAGGCCGGCGGCAGTCGATGACAATCTGGATATTCAGTCCCATCCCACCACGGTAAAGGCGCGCGCGTCCGAGCGGTAGGGGGCTGCATTTCCGCGGCGGAGACGCATCTACAACGCTGAAAAGTGCTCTTGACAATATGTCATGACATACGTCACAGTTGGGTCCGGAAAGGCTTTTCCTTGCCGGCAATGCTGCCGGAGTGGGCTTAGCTTTCACCATCGGCAAAGGCCTTGCTGCAAGGCCAGGAGCACTGAGAGACAGGACAGACCATTGTCAGAGAAGACAAGAATCTCAAGCATCACCCGGCGCCAGTTCGGCCTTACCGCATTCGGACTTTCGGCCCTTGCTGCCGGCCTGACTGCCTGCGGCGGCGGTGGCGGCTCCTCGGACTCCGGGTCCAAGACGCTCCAGCTGGTCCTCTCCGGTGACACCAACCAGGGCGGCGCTTTTGCGGCGGCGGCCAAGAAGTACAAGGAAGCCACGGGTATCACCATCGAGGTGGTGGACGTGCCCACGGCGGACATCACCACCAAGCTCAAGAACGCGGCCACCGCCAACGACCTGCCGGCACTGGCGCGCGTTACCGGCCTCGACCCGCTGTGGGCCAACCAGCTCCAGGACCTCTCGGATATCGCCAAGTCCCACAGCATCGATGAAAAGTACCTGCAGGAATCCCCGGACGGCATCATCCCCGCCATCCCCTCGGACCTCACTGCCGTGGGCCTGTTCGTCAACAAGAGCCTGTTCGATAAGGCCGGCGTCAAGTACCCCACCGCCATCGAGGGCACCTGGACCTGGGATGAGTTCATTGCCGCCGTTGGCGAGGTCCGGGAAAAGGCCGGCGCCAAATACGGCTTTGTCATGGACCGCTCCGGGCACCGCCTCCGCGCCATGATGTACGAGTTCGGCAGCACCGCCTTTGCCAAGGAAAACGGCAAGTACGCCGGCGACAGCAAGGCCGTGGAAACCCTGGAATACTTCCAGAAGATCAACGACGACAAGACCATGCCCAAGTCCGTCTGGCTCAGCGGCGAGGACGGCAACGCCATGTTCAAGAGCGGCCAGGTGGCCGCGTACTATTCCGGCAGCTGGCAGGTGGCCGATTTCAACAAGAACATCAAGGACTTCGAGTGGCTCTCGGTGCCGCTGCCCAAGAAGGAAGTCAACGCCACCAACCTCGGCGGCGGCTTCATGGTGGCGTTCAAGGACACCGGCGCGGACGAGGAAGCCAAGAAGTTCATCGACTGGTTCTACGAGGACGCCAACTACACCGAGTTCGCACAGCTGGGCGGCTACCTGCCTGCCAAGGACCTCAAGGTGGAGTACCAGTTCCAGCAGCCGTCCTTTGAGCTGTACCAGAAGCAGATCGCGGAGAACGATGCCAAGGGAGACAACGCCATCAAGCGCGTGGTGGCCGAGGCGTACGCCGAAACCCCGTTCTCCGGGGACCCGCTGCGCGAAGAGACCGTGAAGATGCTCTCCGGCAGCCAGGATGCCAAAACCACGGTGGACAACATCGTGAAGCTCTACAACGGCGCCTAAACCAGTGGCCAACCCAACCATCAGCACTACGGCGGCTCCCGCGAAGCCCCCCACAGGGACGGTCCGGAGCAAGTCGCAGCAGAAGCGCCGCAACCGCTACGTCATCGCACCGCTGGTCCTGGTGGGCGTCAACGTGGTGCTCTTCCTGGTCTTCTTCGTCTGGCCGGGCGCCCTGGGGATGCTGTACTCCTTCACGGACTACCGCGGGGTGGGCAAGCTCCACTTCATTGGCCTGGCCAACTTCCAGAAGCTCCTCGCGGACAGCACGTTCTACGCGGCGCTGGGCAGGACATTCGTCTACACGGTCCTGTCCGTGCCGCTGGTGTACCTGTGCTCGCTGGGCGTGGCCTCGCTGCTGGTCAGCAAGGCCGTCCGCGGCCGCACGGCGGCGAAGATGGTGATCTTCCTGCCCTGGCTGATCTCGCCCATCGTGGTGGGTGTCATCTGGAAGTGGCTGTTCGGCCAGGACTTCGGCTTCGTCAACTTCCTGATCACCGGCGCCGGCGGCAACGCGCTGCCCTGGTCCAGCAACGGCAACCTGGCCCTCGCAGTGGTCATCTTCGCCTCGGCCTGGGGCGGCACGGCCTTCAACATGCTCCTCTTCATCGCCGCGCTGAAGAACATCCCCGAAGCCCTGCTGGAGGCAGCCGAGCTGGACGGGGCAAACGCGTGGCAGCGCTTCCTGCACGTCACGCTTCCGGGCATCGCGCCGACGTCGTTCATGGTCATCCTGCTCTCCACCATCCATGCGATGAAGGAATTCGCCATGATCCAGGCCCTCACCAACGGCGGCCCCGGTACGGAGAACACCCTCATCGTGCAGTACATCTACAAGACCGGCTTCGAGCAGTCCAAGGTGGGATACGCCAGCGCCGCCTCCATGGTGCTGATGGTGGTCCTGCTGGCCATCGCGCTGATCCAGCTGCGGTTCAACCGGAAGAAGGGCTGACCCATGGCAACAGCTGCCAACCTGCCTCCCGCCGTCGCCGGGGAAGCGGCCATCGGGGCGGGCCAAACCCCCGCTGCGCCGCCCGCCGACCCGCGGAAGAAGCCGCGGGGAAACCGGGAGGCCCGCGCCAAGGCATCCGTCCCGCTCACCGTAGTGACGTGGCTGATCGCCGCGATTTATGCTTTCCCGCTGCTCTGGTTCCTGCTCAGCTCCTTCAAGCCCGGCAGCGAACTCTTCAGCTACCCGCTCTCCATGATTCCGCGCGAATGGACCTTCCAGGGCTTCGTGGACGCCTGGGAACGGGTGGACTTCGCCCAGTACTTCCTGAACACGGCGACGGTTTCCATCGTCACCACGGTCCTCACGGTCTTCTTCAGCGCCTGCACGGGTTACGCCCTGGCCAAGTACAACAACAAGGGCACCCGGCTGTTCTTCGTGTGCATCCTGGCCACCACCATGCTGCCCACCGAGGTCATCCTGAATCCCACGTTCTCGGTCATCCGGGATTTGGGCCTCTATAACTCGCTGGCCGGCATCATCGTGCCCTCAGTGCTGACGGCCACCGGCGTCTTCATGTTCCGGCAGTTCTTCCTCACCGTCCCGGACGACCTGCTGCACTCCGCCAGGATCGACGGCGCCAGTGAGCTGGCCATCTTCTTCCGGATCATGCTCCCGCTGTCCAGGCCCATCCTGTTCACGCTGGCCATCTTCTCGTTCCAGTGGCGCTGGAACGACTACATCTGGCCCTTGATCGTGCTCAACGATCCCAAGTGGTACACACTGCAGGTGGCGCTGCGCAGCATCGTCGGCGCCGAAAACATCGACTGGCCGGTGCTGCTGGGCGCCTCGGTGATTTCCCTCCTGCCGCTGGTGCTGGTGTTCTTCGTGTTCCAGAAGTACGTGCTCAACGCCGATGTCAGCGCCGGACTGAAGGATTAGGACCGTGGAAACAACAACGACCGACACCGCTTTCCGCACCCGGGTGGTGGAAGCGGCGGACAGGAGCGTTGCAGCGTTCCTGGCCACGCACGACGACGACGCCACGGCCCTTCCGCACCGCGCCGCCATGGGCAGGCTGCTGGCTTTGGCCACGGTCACCACGGAGCCCGGCTCCGGCTTCTACGCCGCCGGTGGGAAGGGTGCCGGGGAACCCGGCTCCGCTGGCGGATCCGGTGCTGACGGCACCGGTGCCGCGATGCGCCGGTGCCTGGACCGGCTTGAACAGCTGCAGGGCCCCACCGGCCTGTTCGACGGCACCAACCTCTGTTCGCCGCCGGATTCCGCCTTCACCCTCAACGATGCGTGCATCGCCCTGGGCATCATTCGTGCCCTGGAAACGCCTGGAGAGGCACTCGCGGACGCGGAGGCCCGGCTGGCCGGCATCATTTCCCGCGCCACCGAGGCGCTGGTGGCCGGCGGAGTCCACACCCCCAACCACCGCTGGGAACTGAGTGCCGCCCTGGCCAGGATCAACGCGCTGCAGCCGCGGCAGGACATTGCGGACCGGATCAGCGAATGGCTGGCCGAAGGCATCGACCAGCTGCCGGACGGCATGTACTCCGAGCGCAGCGCGCTGTACGCCTCGGCCGTGACCAACCCGTCCCTGCTGGCCATCGCGGACCATGCGGGCCGTACTGAACTGCTGGACCACGTCCGCCGGAACCTCACGGCATTCCTGCCCTGGTTCAACCCGGACGGAACACTGGAATCCGTGTTCTCCCGACGGCAGGACCAATGGATGGATTTCGGGGCGGCCCCCTTCCTTCCGCTCTACCGGCGCCTGGCCAACCAGGATGCCAACCCGGACTTTGCCGCAGCGGCAGCCTGGCTGGGGACGCTCCCGCTGCATGAACCCGCCAAACTGCTGGCCCTCCTGCGGCTGGACCCCTGGCTGCAGGCCGTACTTCCGGACGCGCCGCCGTCGGACGCCATTCTCGCGGACGTCCTCACCCCGGCGGCCGCCGCACTGGAAACCTGCGGCGCCTACCGGTTCCGGGCAGCCGGGTCCGCCACCACCGTGTTCGGCGGCTGTGATGAGCTAATCCCGGGCGTAGTGTCCGGGCTGGCGAGCAACCCCACGTTCCTGCGGTTCGCCCAGGGAGCAGCGGTCCTGTCCGATGTGCGGCTGTCCCGCAGCTTCTTCGACCTGGGCCCGTTCCGCAGCCAGCACACGGTACGGGACGGCGCCACTGTCCGGCTGTCCGAGGAGCTTTCAGCGAACTTCTACCTGCCACTGCCCGCCGCCCGCAGGCGGGAGGACGGCATCTACGCCCTGGGCCACGAAGGCCGGTTCAGCGCCAGCATGGACTTTCCCGGCCGGCCTACGGTGGTCCACCGGCTGGCCACGGAGATCACCGTCCGGGCCGAGCCGGGGCAGACCGTCCTGGAGCTGGACTTCGACGGTGCGGACACCGCCTTTGCGCTGGAATTGACCTTCCGGCCCGGGGGAGTGCTCGACGGCGTGATCCCGGCGTTGGGCACGCCCGGAGCCTTCCAGTTGGTACAGGAGACCGGCAGTTACCGGGTGGGCTCGGACACCATCGAATTCGGGCCCGGACTTCCGGCTGATCCGGACGCTCCGCCCGCGTACAACCCGGGTGAAAATTACCGCTACCTGGCGGGGACCAACGCCTCGGAAGGGGTCAAGGTCTTCATCACGGGACGGACCGCGGGCAGCCACCTCCTGATACTGCGGGGGAGCAGCGGAACGTCCTAGGAACCAGGCTTAGAAATCAGGCCTGGGCCTGCTGGAGCTGTTCAAAGAGCTCCGGCGGGATGGCGTAGATGAAGACCACCGCCAGCAGGTTCTTGGCAGCGTGGACGAAGTAGGAGAACATCACGTTCCGGCCGGTCCAGACGTAGACGAACACCAGGGTGGCGCCCATGGCCAGGTAGGGGAGCAGGGCGGTCAGGGTGATGGCCTCCTGGCCGGCGATATGGATGCCGGCGAACACCACCACGGACAGGGCGCAGCACAGCCAGATGTTCAGCCGCCTGCTGAGTTTGCCGATCAGGAGGTGCCGGAAGATGTACTCCTCCACGAACGGGCCCACCACCACCAGGACGGGCACGATCAGCCAGGCCGGGACCTGCTGCATCAGCGCCTGCAGGCCTGCCTGGTTGGCGGAAGTCTGTGCCTCACCGCCCGCAGCCACCACCACGGCGGTGAGGATCATCATCACGATCACCGAGGCCGGAACCATCAGCAGCGTGAACCACGGGCGGGTGGCCAGGACCCTCAGGTCCCGCGCTACCACCCGGCGGGCAGCTAGGAACGCCAGGACTGCCACGGAGCCGTAGAAGATCAGGTTGACCAGGTAGGACGCTGCCGCCGGGGAAGGTGCCAGCTGCTGAAGCGCCGGCGCCAGGAGCTCGCCTGCAACGGTGAACGCGCCGGCGATGGCCACATAGGTGGCAAGTGCGGCGAAATCCAGGGGAGCGAACCGGTACAGCTCCGGCTGCGGTGCGGGCGGGCGGCGGTGCATGGTAGCCATGGCTTCAGCCTAGCCTTCGGAGGCTACTTGAGGGTTTCTGGAGGGAGCGCCCCGGGCCGGCCGGTTCCTAGGACTGCCCGGCGATGGTCAGGGCGATCAGGACGCAGTTCAGTCCCACGATCAGCGTGGCGCTGGTCCAGCCGGCGATCTTCAGCGCGCGGGAGTCAACGTGGATGCCCATGATCTCGCGCTTGCCGGTCAGCCGGATGAGCGGGATCAGTGCAAAGGGAATGCCGAAACTGAGCAGCACCTGGCTGAGGACCAGGGCGAGCGTCGGCTCGATTCCGGCCCCGAGGATCACCAGGGCGGGGATGAGGGTGATGACCCGCCGGACCAGCAGCGGAATCCTGACCTTCAGCAGGCCGCCCATGATGGTGGCGCCGGCGTAGCAGCCCACCGAGGTGGAGGCCAGGCCGGATGCCAGGAGCCCCACGGCGAACACGACGCCGATGGCGGGCCCCAGGGCGGCGGAGACGGCGGCGTGGGCCCCGGCGATGGTGTCCGTTCCTTCAATGCCGCGCAGGCTGGAGGCAGCCAGCAGCAGCATCGAGATGTTGACCACGCCGGCCAGCAGCAGTGCGCCCAGCACATCGAACCGGGTGGCCCGGATCAGGCGGGTCCGCACGGCCGGGTCCGGGGAAAAGCCGAACCGGTCACGGGCCAGCGCGGAGTGCAGGTAGATTGCGTGCGGCATCACCGTGGCGCCGAGCATGCTGGCGGCGAGCAGGACGGTGTCCGTTCCTTCGAAACGCGGAACCAGTCCGCCCAGGGCGCTGCCGGCGTCGGGCGGGTTGACGAACAGTCCGGACATGAAGCCGACGGCGATCACGCCAAGGAGGATCAGGACCGCGTATTCGAAGGTCCGTTGGCCGCGGGCAGTCTGCAGCGCCAGCAGCAGCATGGAGGCGATGCCGATGATGACCCCGCCCAGCAGGAGCGGCAGGCCGAACAGCAGGTTCAGCGCCACTGCGCCGCCAATGACTTCGGCCATGTCGGTGGCGCCGGCAACCACCTCGGCCTGCACCCAGTAGAGGCGCCGGGAGCGGGTTCCCAGCCGCTTGCCGAGGATTTCCGGCAGGCTCAGGCCGGTGGCAAGGCCCAGTTTCGCGGACTGGTACTGCACCAGGACCGCCATGGCGTTGGCCATCACCAGCACCCAGACCAGCAGGTAGCCGTAGTTCGCGCCGGCGGTCAGGTTGGCGGCGACATTTCCGGGATCCACGTAGGCGATGGCGGCGACGAACGCCGGTCCCAGCAGCAGGAGCCGTGACCACAGCCTGCCTGCCACCGGCCGTACTTGCAGGGTGGGTGCTGCCATGATCATCTCCTCGCCGTTGCGGTAATGACATGAGAATAGCGCAAATTTAGGCATGCCGAAAAGTATCTTTACGGGTGCCCGTAGCAGAGCCGGTGTAGTGCGCGTCACGTGGCACCCGGATGGATCTTGTACGATGGATAGGCCGCGCGAAGCTTCGGCAAGACGAGGACTTACGCTCACAAACGGCCGCCCCAACGGCTGAAGGCCGAATTATGTGAGCTGGATCATTCGCTTCCGAATGCGGCCAACCCCCAACCCACAAGGAACCGTTGTGCCTCAAAGTACCCCGCCCGAAATCAAGAACAGCACGGCAGCATCCACCGCCGTCGACCCGTCCCTCAGCGCCGAGGGCTACAGCAAAACGCTGGGCAGGCGCCACGTCACCATGATCGCCATGGGCGGCGCCATCGGCGTAGGCCTCTTCATGGGAGCCGGCGGCCGCCTCGCCTCCACCGGCCCGGCCCTCATCTTTTCCTACGCCATTGCCGGCGTCATCGCCTACCTGCTGATGCGGGCCCTGGGCGAACTCATCATGTACCGCCAAACTTCCGGCTCGTTCGTCAGCTACGCCGGTGAAATGTTCGGCCGCAAGGGCGCCTACCTGTCCGGCTGGATGTACTTCATCAACTGGGCCATGACCGGCATCGCCGAACTCATCGCAATCGGCCTCTACTTCCAGTTCTTCTTCCCCAACGTCCCCGTTGAACTGTCCGCCATCGCCGCGCTGGTGCTGCTGGTGGCCGTGAACCTCTTCAGCGTCAAAGCCTTCGGCGAATTCGAATTCTGGGCCTCCTGCCTCAAGGTCGCCGCGATCGTCATCTTCCTGGCCGTGGGCACCTTCATGGTGGTCACCAACGCCAAGGTGGGCGACGGACACGCCTCCGTGGCAAACCTCTTCCATGACGAGGGCGGCATGTTCCCCAAGGGCGCGCTGGTCATGATCCTCGTGCTGAACGCCGTCATCTTCGCCTACAACGCCATCGAGCTGGTGGGCATCACCGCCGGTGAAATGCAGAACCCGGAACGCGAAGTCCCCAAGGCGATCCGCGCCGTCGTCTTCCGCATCGTGGTGTTCTACGTCGGATCGGTGTCCCTGCTGGCCATGCTGCTGCCCTCGGACCAGTACGTGGCCGGGACCTCCCCGTTCGTCACAGTCTTCGGCCAGATGGGCCTGGGCTGGATGGGCGACGTCATGAACATGATCGTTATCACCGCTGCCCTGTCCTCCTGCAATTCGGGCCTGTACTCGATCGGCCGTATTTTCCGCACCATGGCCAACAACGGCCACGCACCGCAGTGGCTGACCCGTATGTCCACCCGCAGGGTCCCGTACATGGCCATCCTCGCCATCGGCGCCGTCTACCTGGTCGGCATCCTGCTGAACATCTGGCTGGGCGGTTCACACGCCTTCGATCTCGCCCTGAATACCGCCTCCATCGGCGTGATCTTCACCTGGGGCTCCATCTTCGCCAGCCAGATCGCGCTGCGGAAGAAGAAGGGCAGCGTGTCCACCCTGCCCATGCCCGGCTCCCCGTGGACCAGCTGGGCCGGCCTCATTGCCCTGCTCGTTATCACCGTCCTGATCGGCTTCGACACCATGACCAGCAAGGACGGCGAGGTGTTCTACCTGGGCCTGTGGACCCTGGCCACCATCCCGTTCTTCGCCCTGGTCCTCTGGCTCGGCTGGCAGAAGGTCAAGAACAACGCGCCCAAGAGCGAGCTCTACAGCTAGCCCTTCCGCTCCAAGCAGTACGACGACGGCGCCGGCCACCTTCCCCAGGTGGCTGGCGCCGTCGTCGTTCATTGCGTGCTTTCCTGCCCAGTTTGTCCGCCCGGCCGGCCTTTCGCGCCGGCGTGTCCGGGCCCGTTCGCGGGTATGCGGCCACTAACCGGGCGGGAACGCACGAAAAGATGGGGCCGTCAGTCCTTCAAGTACCGCGCAAAGTAGTCCTCGATCCGCCGCCACGCCTCCGGGGCGGAGTCCGGATCGGGGCCCACTCCCATGACGCGCATCAGGGGCCGGAGGAGTGCCGGGCCCATCTCTTCGTCATTGAGGAAGCTGTGGCCGGCGCCTGGGAATTCCTGCACGCTGTGCTCTATGCCCAGCTGGTCGAGGGCTGAGTTCAGCCGCGCTGCCGCTCCTTTCAGGGACCTGTCGGCGCCGCCGTAGTTGGCCACGATGGGGCAGGCGCCGCGCAGGGCTTCCACCAGGTCCTTTTGCTCTCCGGGGAGCCGTCCATAGTTGACCGACGCTGCCTGGAACCCGTCCTTGGCTGCCAGCAGGGCGAAGCCGCCGCCCATGCAGAACCCGATCACGCCGGTCATGCCGTTGCTGAGGTCCGATGCCGCAAGCCAGGTGCGGGCCGTGGCGATGTCGGTGAAGGGCCGGCCCGTGCGGGCCGCCATGGCGCGCATGGTTCCCACCAGGCACCGCCGCGCCCCGCCGTCGCTGTACAGGTCCAGCGCCAAGGCGAGGTAGCCGGCCCGGGCCAGCCGGTCCGCATGCCGGCGGGTCTGGTCATCCAGGCCGAAGGCTTCATGAATCACTACGACGGCGGGAAACGGGCCGTCGCCCTCGGGTACGGCAAGGTAGCCGCTAAGGGAGGGTGATCCGCCGGCGGCAATGCTCTCGGTGCTCAGGTCCACGTTCGTCATGGCCCAAGGCTAGCCGCCCGTGGGGAAGGCTGGTGCCGGGCAGCGGCGCGGGGCAGACTGGGGCATGTGGGCGAACCCTGGGTGCTGCATGTGGATCTGGACCAGTTCATCGCGGCTGTGGAAGTGCTCCGCCGCCCCGAGCTTGCCGGCAAGCCCGTGATCGTGGGTGGACGTGGCGATCCCACCGAACGGGCCGTCGTCTCCACCGCCTCCTACGAAGCCCGCGCCTATGGCGTCGGATCCGGGATGCCGCTGCGCATCGCCGCGCGGAAAGTTCCTGACGCCGTCATTCTGCCCGTGGACCAGGAGGCCTACCTCCAGGCCTCAGGGGCGGTGATGGGCGTACTGCGCTCCCGGCCCGGCGCAGTTGTCCAGGTGCTCGGCTGGGACGAAGCGTTCGTCGGCGTGCAGTCCAGTGATCCCGAGGCCTACGCCCGTCAACTGCAGAAGGCGGTACTTGAGGCCACGAGTCTGCACTGCAGCGTGGGCATCGGCGACACTCTGGTCCGCGCCAAGGTGGCGACGACATTCGGCAAACCTGCCGGTGTCTTCCGGCTCACGGCGGAGAACTGGCTGGACGTCATGGGAAACCGGCCCACCATCGACCTGTGGGGAGTGGGAACCAAGGTGTCCCGCCGGCTGGCAGCGCTGGGGATCACTGTGGTTTCTGAACTGGCGGCAGTGGATCCGGACTTCCTTGTCCCCGAGTTCGGTCCCAAAATGGGGCCCTGGTACGCGCAGCTCGGCCGGGGAGACGGTTCCTCGGAGGTGGACGACACCCCGTGGGTGGCGCGCGGCCACAGCCGGGAGACCACGTTCCAGCGCGACCTCACCGAAGCGGCACAGGTGGATGAAGCTGTCCGGGAACTGGTGGCGGCGGTGCTGGAGGATGTTGCCGCTGAAGGAAGGCCCGTGGTGGGGCTGACCCTCAAGGTCCGCTATGCCCCGTTTACTACCAAAACCTATGCCCGCAAGATTCCCGAGACTGCCGACCCCGCGGAAGTACTGGCCCGCGCCCTCGACCTCAGGGGCAAGATTGAACCGGAACGGCCCATCCGGCTGCTGGGGCTGCGGGCTGAGATGACGATGCCTGACGACTCGCGGCAGGGGCATACGCCAACCCGCAGCGGCTGGTGACCCGCCAGGTGACAGTGGTTCCCGGGCAGCAGAATGGCGGCGGATCCGGGGGATCCGCCGCCATTGTCTACCGGTTCAGCACGCCGTTCGCTGCGGCTGCCCCGGCAAAGGACTAGTTGCGCTTGAACTCGTCCTTGACATTTTCGCCGACCTTCTTTGCATCAGCCTTGACCTGGTCGGTCTGGCCTTCTGCCTTCAGGCGGTCGTTGTCGGTTGCGTTGCCAGCAGCTTCCTTGGCCTTGCCGCCCATATCTTCTGCTGCGTTACTGATCTTGTCTCCGAGGCCCATGGTGTGGCCTCCTTTCGTTTCCGTCGACCAAACAATGCCCTTTCACACTAACACGAAGCATGCTTACTAAATCAAGCCGGCCTGCCGCGGGAGTGCCGCGGGCGGCTGGCCGGCCTGCCTTTGTCCGCCTGCGGCGATAGGCTCGACGTCATGGACCAAAGCCTCAGCCTGACCCAGCACATCCATGCTTCGCCGGAAACGGTGTGGGCGGTGATCACGGATATCCGGAACGCGCCCGGGACGCTGTCCGGGGTGGAAGCGGTCCAGCTCCTGACGGACGGTGCCTACGGCGAGGGCACCCGCTGGAAGGAAACGCGCAAGATGTTCGGCAGGTCTGAAACCGTCGAGATGTGGGTGGACAGCGCCGAACCGCCCCGCACCACCACCGTGAAGGCCGCCCAGGGCGGGGCCGATTACAGCACCAGGTTCAGCCTGGCCAGCCGCGACGGCGGAACCGACCTGACGCTGACCTTTGGTGCCACAATGTCCAAGCCCACGGCGGCCGGCCGGGTCCTCGCCGCGGTGTTCGGGAGGCTGGGTATGGCGGCAAGTCGCAAGGCACTTGCCAAGGACCTGGCGGACATCGCGGCAAAAGCGGAATCCGCCCGGTGAGCGGGTCCGGAACCAGGCGGCCCAAGGCTGCCGTCACCTCCCCGCGGCTTTCGCCGGTCCGCCTTGAGGACCTTGAGGACCGCGGCCTGGACTTCCGGCGCGGCGGGCGCCATGAGGGTGCCCGCTACAGCCGCCTGGACGCGGACGGGCTGGAACTTTCCGGTGCCGACTTCTCTGAGTGCGAACTCCAGGGGGTCTCCCTCAATGAAGCCCAACTCCGGGGCGCCGGATTCCGCGACACCGTCATCACCGAGTTGTACGCTCCTGTTTTCCGGGCCGCCCGCACCACCTGGCGGGACGTTGAGATCAGCAACCCCCGGCTCGGGTCGGCCGAACTCTACGAATCGGGGTGGCAGTCCGTACGGATTGAAGGCGGCAAGCTGGACTACCTGAACCTCCGCGGAGCGAAGCTGACGGACGTGGTCATCACCGACTGCATCATCAACGAACTGGACCTCGGTTCGGCAGCGGCAACCAGGGTGGCCCTGAAGGGCTGCACCATCGGAGCGCTGGACCTTACCGGCGCCAGGCTCAAGGACTTCGACCTCCGCGGCGCTGACTTCCGCAGCGCCAGCGGCATCGGCAACCTGGCCGGCGTCGTCATCGACCAATACCAGCTGGGACTGCTGGCGCCGCTGCTGGCCGCGCACCTGGGCGTGACGGTCCTCTAAGCGGGGCTACGCGCGGCCGTGCCTGCCGTGTACTATTTACAGAACGAACGGTCGGTAAGTGGCGCACTTCGCCATGCCGGCCGCCGGTGACAGAGCTGTTAATCGCGTGAAGGGTGTTTCCATGGCTGCAAGCGCAGGTCCGCAGGCTTTCCTGGTAGGCGGGGTCCGGACTCCGGTGGGCAGGTACGGAGGTGCACTCTCCGCAGTCCGCCCTGATGACCTGGCTGCGCTGGTGGTCCGCGAAGCCGTGCAGCGCGCCGGCCTGGACCCTGACAGCATCGACGAGGTGATTCTTGGCAACGCGAACGGCGCCGGCGAGGAGAACCGGAACGTCGCCCGGATGGCCGTCCTGCTGGCCGGGTTGCCGCTGCACATCCCCGGAATAACCGTCAACAGGCTCTGCGCGTCCGGGTTGAGCGCCATCATCCAGGCCAGCCACATGATCAAGGCCGGCGCCGCGGACATCGTGATTGCCGGCGGCGTGGAATCAATGAGCCGTGCGCCGTGGGTCCAGGAGAAGCCGACTGCCGCGTTCGCCAAACCCGGGCAGATCTTCGACACCTCCATCGGGTGGCGCTTCATTAACCCCCAGTTCCAGAACGGTGCACTGTCCCGGGACGGCAAGATGACCTATTCAATGCCCGAAACCGCTGAGGAAGTGGCACGGGTGGACGGTATCTCCCGCGACGATGCCGACGCCTTTGCCGTCCGCTCGCACGAACGTGCGCTCGCCGCCATCGACGCCGGCCGGTTCAAGGACGAGATCGTCCCGGTCACCGTCAAGACCCGCAAGGCCGAAACCGTGGTGGACACCGATGAGGGTCCCCGCGCCGGCACCACCGCAGACGTGCTGGCAAAGCTCAAGCCAGTGGCGCACGGTGGATCGGTGGTCACCGCCGGGAACTCCTCGTCGTTGAACGACGGCGCCTCCGCGATCATCATCGCGTCCGAAGCCGCCATCGAGCGGCTCGGCCTCACGCCGCGTGCCCGGATCATCGATGGTGCGTCGGCGGGGTGCGAGCCCGAAATCATGGGCATCGGCCCGGTCCCGGCCACGCAGAAGGTCCTGAAGCGGTCCGGCCTGAGCGTCGGTGACCTGTCCGCCGTCGAACTCAACGAAGCGTTCGCCACCCAATCCCTCGCCTGCATCCGCCGGCTTGGCCTTGACCCGGAGATCGTGAACAACGACGGCGGCGCCATCGCTTTGGGCCATCCGCTCGGTTCCAGCGGCTCACGGATTGCCATCACCTTGCTGGGCCGCATGGAACGCGAGGACCTCAAGGTGGGACTCGCCACCATGTGCATCGGCGTCGGCCAGGGCACAGCCATGCTGCTGGAGAAGATCTGATGCCGGGCGCAGTGGATCTGGCGGCCGAGAAGTTCTCCGCGCTCCTGGTGGAAGAGCAGGGCGACCGTGTGGTGGTCCTGCTGAACCGGCCCGAGGTGCGCAACGCCATGGACCAGCAGATGGTGGATGAGCTGCACACTGTCTGTGCTGCGCTGGAACAAAATCCCAAGGTCCTGATCATCGCCGGCGTGGAGGGGGTGTTCGCCTCCGGCGCGGACATCGCCCAGCTCCGTGAGCGGCGGCGGGATGACGCCCTGCAGGGGATCAACTCCACCATTTTCGTGCGGATCGCCAAGCTGCCCATGCCCGTCATCGCAGCCGTGGACGGCTACTGCCTGGGTGGCGGCGCGGAGCTGGCGTATGCGGCAGATTTCCGGATCGGAACCCCGGATGTCCGGATCGGCAACCCGGAGACCGGACTGGGGATCCTGGCCGCCGCCGGTGCAAGCTGGCGGCTCAAGGAACTGGTGGGGGAGCCGGTGGCCAAGCAGATCCTCCTGGCAGGCAAAGTGCTGGGCGCCGACGAAGCCCTGGCCGTCAACCTCATCACCGAAATCCACAGCGCCGACGCACTCCTCGGAGCCGCGCACAGCCTCGCCGACAGGATCGCCCGGCAGGACCCGCTCGCCGTCCGCATCACCAAATCCGTGTTCCACGCCCCGGCCGAAGCGCACCCGCTGATCGACCAGCTGGCCCAGGGGATCCTGTTCGAATCGCAGGCCAAGTTCGACCGCATGCAGAAGTTCCTGGACCGCAACGCGGCCAAGAAGGCTGCGTTCTCCGAGACCGCTGACGGAAAGTAGAAACCCATGAGCAACTCCGAACTTATTGCCGGCCTGCCCGCCAGGGTGGGTGTCCTGGGCGGTGGCCGCATGGGCGCCGGCATCGCGCACGCATTCCTGATCAAAGGTGTTCACGTCCTGGTGGTGGAGCGTGACGAGCAGTCTGCCGAGGCCGCCCGGGAACGGGTGGAGTCCGCAGCGGCCAAGAGCATCGAGCGCGGCGTCGTGGACGCAAACCTGGATGAGATGGCTTCGCGGCTGACCGTGGGCGTGGATTATGACGCGTTCAAGGACCGCCAGCTGGTGGTCGAGGCCGTGCCGGAGGACTGGGATTTGAAGGTTTCTTCGCTGCGCGGGATCGAGGAGCGGCTGGCTCCGGAGGCGTATCTGGCGTCCAACACGTCCTCGCTCTCCGTGAACGGGCTGGCGAAGGAGCTGCAGCGGCCCGGGAACTTCCTGGGGCTGCACTTCTTCAACCCCGTCCCCGCCTCGACCCTGATCGAAGTGGTGCTCGGCGAACAAACCGCACCGGGACTCGCTGATGCGGCGAAAAGCTGGGTGGCGGCACTGGGGAAGACCGCCGTCGTCGTCAACGATGCTCCCGGGTTTGCGTCGTCACGGCTTGGCGTGGCGATTGCCTTGGAAGCGATGCGGATGGTGGAGGAAGGCGTGGCGTCCGCGGAGGATATCGATAACGCCATGGTCCTGGGTTACAAGCACCCCACGGGTCCGCTGCGCACCACCGACATCGTGGGCCTGGACGTGCGGCTGGGCATCGCCGAGTACCTGCAGTCCACCCTCGGTGACCGGTTCGCCCCGCCGCAGATCCTCCGCGACAAAGTGGCCCGCGGTGAACTCGGCCGCAAGACCGGCAAGGGCTTCTTCGACTGGTCCAGCTAGGACAACCCCGGAGTGGCGTGGCGCCTAGTCGAAGAAGCCGACGATGTAGCCGATGAAATACAGCAGGAACAGCAGCACGCCCGCGCCGATGGCCCCGATCCAGAAAATCTGCTGGCCCCTCCCGGAACCGGGCTGGCGGGGCTCTTGGGTGCCCGCCACCGAGCCTTCCCCGGGCGGGGTTTCGCCCGGGGGAACTCCGCCGCCGGGTTCCAGTCCGGTGATCTTGTCGTCTTCCGGGTCCGGATTGGTTCCTGACACGTTAACTCCCTTGCTCGCGGTCTGGGGCTTTCCCAGCGTAACCGGCCCGGCTGGTTGGTCCTAGGCTGGTGCAGTGACTTTCCTTGAACCCCTTACCCTGACCGGCCGGTACGTAATCCTCGAGCCCCTCGACCCAGCCCACCACGACGGGCTGGTGCGGGCGGCCGAGGACGGCGAGCTGTGGAAACTCTGGTACACCTCCGTGCCGTCTCCAGCCGGGATGGCGGGCGAGATCAGGCGCCGCCTGACGCTACAGGAGCAGGGGTCCATGCTGCCGTTCACCACGCGGCTGATCGACCCGGAGACCGGCGGCCCGGGTCGCATCATCGGCATGACCACCTATATGAATATCGACGCCGGCACTCCCCGCGTGGAGATCGGTTCCACGTGGAATGCGGCGTCAGCGCAGGGGAGCGGAACGAATCCTGACTCCAAGCTCCTGCTGCTGCGGCACGCGTTCGAGACGCTGGGCTGCCCGGCCGTGGAGTTCCGCACGCACTGGCTGAACCACCAGTCCCGCGAGGCCATCGCCCGGCTGGGCGCCAAGCAGGACGGGGTCCTCCGCAGCCACTCCCGGACCAGCGACGGCCTGCTGCGTGACACCGTGGTGTTCTCCATCCTGGAACACGAATGGCCCATGGTCCGCGCCGGGCTCGAATACCGGCTGGACCGGCGCGGGTAGGGAGATGGCTGCGGCTAGGGGCGTGCCAGTTTGTTGAGGTCCACCGCTTCGGACAGCGCGTCGACGTAAGCCTGGTGGCCGGCAGCGGTTGGATGGAAGTTTTGCAGGGAGAAGGGATCTGCCGGGTTGAAGTTGATCCACGGATAGGCGGAGTTAACCGCGTGGTTTTCGAAGGCTTGCGTGACGTCGACATATACCGCTTTGGCCTTCACCCTCGGGGCATCGGTGGCTTGGGCAATGGCGCTGTCAAGGGCCAGCGTGCCTGCGTTGACCAGCTTTTGCGCGTCCCTGCCCAGCAGTGTCTGCCGGCCGTAGGGATCGAACAGGAGCGGATAGCCGAAGACCGCTATGGTGGCGTGCGGAGCAGCCTTGCGAATGGCAGTCAGGGCTTCCACCAGGCTGGCCTGCATGGCGGGGAACTTGGCCTTGACTGCCTGTACTGCCTGCGCACAGACGTCGAGCGGTGATCCTGCACAGGCTTTCAGCGGCATGGTGAAGTCAATGTCGTTCGCACCCGCGGTCACGGTGACCAGTTCGGTCCGGACAGAGAGTGTGCCGGACGCCGTCAGGGCGGCAATCTGCTCCAGCACGCTGGGTGCAGTGTCGGCCGGTTTGTCAATGATGACCGCCCCCGCGCATGCTGCGTTCGTGCTGCTGTCGTCCACCATGGGCAGGGCTTTAAGCAGGGTCACGTACCCGCCGTTGGTCTGGGTGCAGGACGAAAGTGTGGTGTACCCGGCTCCGATACCGGCCGTGTACGAGTCGCCCACCGCCACAAGGTCCACATCCTTGTCCGGCGGCGCCGCTCCGGCGGGAAGGGCCGTGGAACCAAGTGCCATGGCCAGGGCGGCGAGGCTGGCCGCGAAAGCAGTGCGCCGCCGTCGTAATGCTGTAGTGCCCATCGCAGATCTCCCTTGAACATGCCCCGGAGCGGGGACAGACACATGTGAGGCTACGCCAGGCCAAGGTCCGTTTCATCCGTGCCCGGTACCCACCTTTCGCAGTTCCCGTACCTGTTTGTGACATGCGGGGTTCACAGGCTTGTGGTTAGCTGTGCGGATGAAGAAAGCTGGCGGACCCATGGACTGGGATGGTGCTGTCAATGCGTGGCATGTTGCCGGCGGCGTGTACCGCATGGGCCGGCGGGAATGGCTCACGGAAGACGGCTGGCGGCAGGCCTACGACGACGGCGTCCGTACGGTGGTGGATCTCCGTAACGCGGCAGAAGCCCGGCGCCGGGACACCGATCCTGTGGTTCCGGCGGCTGCGCTGCAGGGCCTGGCTGTGGTGTCGGCTCCTACAGAGGAGGCCAATCACGAGCAGTTTGCCGCGCTGACCGGCCCCTACCTGAACGACCCCGCTTACTACGCGGACAACGCCCGGCTGTTCCCGGACAGGATCGTGGGAGTCTTCCGCGCCCTCGCAGTCGCCGCAGGCCGGGGGAGCGTGGTGCTGCACTGCGCTGCCGGCCGCGACCGCAGCGGCCTGGTGGCCGCCATGGTGCAGGACCTTGCGGGGGACTCGGACCACCAGATCGCCGAAGGCTACCGGCGCGCAGCACGCGGCATCAACGAGCGGTACCGGACCCATGGGCCGCCGCACAGCCGGGAACGCTACCTTGCCGACGACGAACTGGCGCCGCTGCTGGATCAGCGCGGGAAAGCGGTGGTGGACTTCGTCCGGACCCTGGACACCCGTGGCTACCTCCTGAAGAACGGACTCAGCGACGCCGAACTCGACGCAGTGCTGTCCCTGTGTGGAGCGGGTGTGGCCCGATGACCCCGGCGTCAGTGCGCAGGTACCTCTCCCTGGGTGCCGTTGCAGGCATCCTGGCGTCCTCGGCCTACATGGCTGCGCCAGCCTGGGCTGCCGATGGTCAGGCCGCAGCCACCGACTCAACGGAGGTGCCCGCCGGTACTTCTGGGGGTGGACAACCAACCGCTGGAACACAGGGCTCCGGCCTGTCGGAGGAAGCCCTCGACGACGCCGTCCAGCGGGACCTCGGACTCACCCCTGGGCAGTTCGCCGCTGCCGGTGAGCTCGGCGCCCAGGCGGCAGCCGCGGCAGCCCAGTTGCGTGACGTCCCCGGTTACGCCGGGATCCGGCTGGACGACGGTCACGTGGTGGTCACCGGATCCGGTCCGGATTTCCTCGCCAAAGTCGCAGCGCTGGCCGGCACACTTCCGGACCTCGCCGTGGAAGCCCCGCAGGCCCGGCGTGCCAACGGAGGCGCAGAACCGTCCGGCGGGCTAGCTGATGGCTCGCAGCTGGCGGTCAGCACCGAGCAGCTCTTTCAGGCGTACGTGCGCGACGTCGGTCCCGAAGGCCTGCAGGCAATCATGGCCGCGGACGGGAAGTTCGTCATCCGCACCGGGGCGCTGAACGTACCCGAGGCAGCGGGACCGTCCGGTGCTGTGGTGGTTGAGGCAACAACCGCCGAAGCAGCAACCGCGCCGGGAACGACGCCGGCCGGCGGCTCCGGGAGGGTCTCGCCGGCTGATTTCGTGGCCCGGTACGCCAACGTGGAGCTCGACGGTGCCGCTCCCCTCAGGTCCGAAGCCGATGTACCCGGCGGCGTGGGCTACATCGCCGATACCGGCTGGATCTGCTCCACCGGGTTCTCCGCCTTCGACCCCGCCGGACTGCCTGCCGTCCTCAGCGCAGGGCACTGCGCCTCGGACGGGCAGGCGGCAACGGCAACCCTGGAGTTCCAGTTCGTCCGGAAGGACCAGCTGGGCGACTTCGGGTTCAGCCAGTTCGGCGGACCCGGAAACTCCCGGATTATCGAGAACCCCGTGGACCCCGACAAACCCGGAAACGTGGGCACGGACATCTCGGTGATCCACAACATCCCGAAGGGCCTGGATCCGCTGCCCGCCGCCAGTACCTGGGGCGATCCTTCGCAGCCAGGCCCGGACGTGAAGATCATCGGCACCGCCGCTCCTGTTCTGGGCATGCCCATCTGCCGCTCCGGCCGGACCTCGGCCTGGTCCTGCGGCACAGTGGACGCCGTGGGAATCTTCGTGGTGCCCGGCCCGGACTTCGCAGCAGACCCCACAGACCTCCGCGCCTTCCGCGGATTCCTCTCCTACGGTGTCCAATCCAGCGGCGGCGACTCCGGAGGCCCCTACGTCAGCGGCAACTACGCCGTGGGAACGCACGCCGCCGGTGACGCGCCCCCCGCGCCAGGGGAGCCGGCTCCCGAAAACTTCGCCGTGGGGGCCACCCTCTCGGAAAGCCTGGCCGTCCTCCCCGGCTACCAGCTGGAACTGTTCCTCAACAAGCCGGCCGTCAGCTCGCCCGCCCCTGGCGGAACCTACGAACCAGGGCAGGCCATCAACGGCAACGTCCCGGCAGCCCCGGCCTCCGCCGTCGCCGCAGGCTCCACGGTCAGGATCACGGTTGAGGGCGAGGACCCGGTGGAGGCTCCGGTGGACGCCGCGGGCAACTGGAGCTTCACCGCACCGGAAAGCAACGGCGCCCTCCGCTTCACGGCCGAGACAGCTAACGGCTTCAGCACATCGGGCGCCGCTGAGTTTGAGTTCGCCAAGGCAACCGCTCAGCCGCCTGCGCCGGAGCAGCCTGCCCCCGGCAACCCGGGTCCCGTTGTTCCTGCCCCCGAACCGCCCGCACCGGAACAACCCAATCCAGTGCCCGCGGACCCGGCAGCCGTTCCAGCCGCTCCCGCTGACCCCGCCCCGGCTGTGCCAGCCCCCGCGGCGCCGCAGCCGCCCGCGGCAGCCGGCATCGTCGTCGTACCTTTCGATGCCGGTCCGGGCCCGGCCGACCTGGCGAACACCGGAGCCTCGGGGCTGGTTCCCGCAGCCCTCGCAGCGGCCGCGGTGCTCGCCGTCGGGGTCATACTGACAGTCCTGGTGCGCCGCAGGGGCCGGCGTCCGGCCAAATAAACAGCGGAAGGGCGGGATGCGTAAAGCACCCCGCCCTTCCGGCATAGATAGCGGTTTGGCTGGCGGTCAGTGGCGGCCGTGCCACCGCTTTTCGCCGTCAACCACCTGCACCGCCACGCCCAGGGTGCCGTCAGCCAGGCTTCCCCACGCATAGACGATGGTGTTCTTCCCGCCCTCGACGGTGACGTCCGCCGGGCCGATCACGGGATCGGTGGTGCCGGCCGCAGCCACCGAAGCCGAGTAGGTGCCAGCCTTGAGCTTCAGCGTGGCCTCGTCAGGATTGCTCAGGCCTTCGACGATTGCTTTCCCGCCGGCCAGGACGTCGACGGCGGGAGCTGCCGCTACGTGCCGGACCGTCAGTTTGCCCTTGCGGTCGTTGCGGGGAGCCCTGGTGTCGTTGTCGAAGAGCGTAGCGGTGGGGGCACCATCGGCACTGAGGTGGGCAACGGCGGTGTAGTTGCCGCCTTCTTCGAGCTCCACGTCCACAGGCCCGATGACAGGATTGTCGGCACTGGTGGCGTCGGCGGCGGTGATGGCGATCTGGTAGTCGCCGGCGGCCAGTTCCAGCGGCCCTGCCAGGGTGCCGGGCTTGAAGTCATCCAGCGTGAGGGCCCCGTTAACCCACACATCCACGGTCAGGCCGGGAACGCCGTGCAGGACGGACAGCTGGGCGGGATCGTCGTCATGGTGCCATCCGCCGGCATTGGCGGGGGCGGCAAAGGCCAGCGAAGCGGCAAGTGAAAGTGCTCCGGCGGCGTAACCCATTTTGCGCATGTCAAACTCCTTGATGGATGCCCGGTGGCCGGGCTGTTTGTACTTACGCGGTTAATACCTCGGGAACGGCGTTCTTGGATGCAGGGCCGGGAACATTCTTGTGGCCTAGTGTTTGTGCTTCCTCAGCAGGTTGGTGATGCGCAGGGTGCAGAGCCGCTGGCCGGCCTCGTTGGTGATGAGGACTTCATGCGTGGTCAGTGTGCCGCCCAGGTGGATGGGCGTAGCCGTGATGGTGATCTGGCCTTCCCGGGCCGAGCGGTGGTGCGTCGCGGAGACGTCCACGCCCACCGCCGTCTTGCCCATGGTGCTGGCGTGGATCACCGCCGCCCAGGACCCTACGGCTTCGCCCACCGCCAGCGAAGCGCCACCGTGCAGCAGGCCGAAGGACTGCCGGTTCCCTTCCACGGGCATGGTGGCGACTACCCGCTCCACGGACTCCTCCAGGATCTTCACCCCCATCTTCTCGTCGAGCTCACCGAGGGTGATCTTCCACAGTTCATGCTCTGTGGGGGAGTGGTGCGGGGCGGCGTCGCTCATGTGCTCTCCTAGTGCGCAGCGGGGACATTCCTGTATGGTACTTATATTACCGAACGGACGGTCAGTAATCATTGCTGTATCCACTGCCCGTTTGTCTGCCCCTTTTGTTGGAAGGACCCGTCAACGATGACCACCACTGCCACAGCGCCCCACGCCACGCTCGATACCGTGGAGACGGTGCCCAGCTTCATTATGGACTCCTGGTGGACGCCCGAAACCGGCGCCGCCGCTGCCACTCCGGTGCGCGACGCCAGCACGGGCGAGCTCCTGGCGAAAGTGAGCACCGAGGGGCTGGACCTGGCGGCGGCTGTGGAATTCGGCCGGACCACCGGGCAGGCCGAGCTGGGCAAGCTGACCTTCCACCAGCGCGCCCTCAAGCTCAAGGAACTGGCGCAGTACCTGAACGCCCGGCGCGAACACTTCTACGGCTTCTCCTACCAGACCGGCGCCACCAAGATCGATTCCATGGTGGACATCGACGGCGGCATCGGCGTCCTCTTCACCTTCGGGTCCAAGGGCCGGCGTGAACTGCCCAACTCGCAGGTGGTGGTGGACGGCCCCATGGAGGTGCTGTCCAAGGACGGTTCCTTCGCCGGCGAACACATCTACACCCGCATCCCCGGTGTCGCGGTACAGATCAACGCCTTCAACTTCCCGGTCTGGGGCATGCTGGAAAAGTTCGCCCCCGCGTTCATTGCCGGCGTCCCCACCATCGTCAAGCCCGCCACCCCCACCGGCTACGTTGCCGCCGCCGTGGTGAAGGCCATTGTGGAGTCCAACATCCTCCCCAAGGGATCGCTGCAGCTGGTCTCCGGTTCGGTCCGCGGACTGCTGGACGTGCTGGACTACCGGGACCTCGTGTCCTTCACCGGGTCCGCCGCCACCGCCAAGTCCCTGAAGGCGCACCCGAACGTGGTGGAGGGCGGCGTCCGGTTCACCTCCGAAACCGACTCCCTCAACGCCGCCATCCTGGGCCCGGACGCCGTGGAGGGCACCCCGGAATTCGAAGCCTTCGTCAAGTCCGTGGTCACCGAGATGACCGTCAAGGCGGGCCAGAAGTGCACCGCCATCCGCCGCGCCATCGTGCCGCAGGAGCTTGTGCCCGCGGTTTCTGCCGCGATCGGCAGGCGCATCCAGGAGCGCGTAGTGGTGGGCGATCCGCGCGCCGAGGGCGTCACCATGGGTGCGCTGGCGTCGGTGGAACAGCTGGAGGACGTCCGGGCCGCCGTGCAGTCCATGCTCGACGCCGGCGGCGAGCTCGCGTACGGAACCCTCGATTCGCCGTCGGTCACCTCCGCCGACGGAACCACCGGCGTGGTGGACGCCGGCGCATTCATGGCACCTGTGGTCCTGACCTGGGACAACCCGGAAGCTGAGGCCATCCACTCGCTCGAGGCGTTCGGGCCTGTGTCGTCCGTGATTGGCTACAAGGACCTGGCCGATGCCGTCCGCCTCGCCGCCCGTGGCGGCGGCTCGCTGGTAGCGTCGGTCTGCACCAACGATCCCGACGTGGCGCGTGAACTGGTCACCGGCATCGCCGCGCACCACGGCCGCGTCCTCATGCTGAACCGCGAGGACGCCCGCACCTCAACCGGCCACGGCTCACCTGTTCCGCACCTGGTGCACGGCGGCCCGGGCCGTGCCGGCGGCGGCGAGGAACTCGGCGGAATCCGCTCCGTCCTGCACCACATGCAGCGCACCGCCATCCAGGGCTCACCCAACATGCTCACCGCCGTCACCGACGTCTGGCACACCGGGGCGGACCGCAACTTCACCGTCGACACCGAAGGAACCCACCCGTTCCGGAAGCACCTGTCCACCCTGCGCATCGGCGATGCCGTCCGCTCGGACCTGCGGCAGGTCTCCCTGGAGGACATCACGGCGTTCGCCAACACCACCGGCGACACCTTCTACGCCCACACCAACCAGGAGGCCGCCGAGGCCAACCCGTTCTTCCCGGGCATCGTGGCGCACGGCTACCTCCTGCTGGCCTGGGGCGCAGGCCTGTTCGTTGAACCCGCGCCGGGCCCCGTCCTGGCCAACTACGGGCTGGAGAACCTGCGTTTCATCACTCCTGTGGCCGCCGGCGACTCCATCCGGGTGACCCTCACCGCGAAGAAGATCACGCCGCGGGAAACTGACGAATACGGCGAGGTGGCCTGGGACGCCGTCCTGACCAACCAGGACGACGAGACCGTGGCCACCTACGACGTCCTCACCCTCGTCGAGAAGTAGCCGCCTCCCAAACCCCGCACGTCCTCGTTGCCCTATCACTTTTGGTCCCTAAACCGCGGGTTTAGGGACCAAAAGTGATAGGGCAACAGGGGTGTGGGATTAATGGGGGAGGGTGTTTCGCGGCTCGCCGGCGTAAGATTCTGCCTCGTAGGAGGTGGCCACATGACCCTCAAAATGAGCACAGCCACAACCATCCTGCCGGTCGATGACGCATCGCGCGCCCGCAGTTTCTACACCGGGAAACTCGGACTTCCGCACCGCGGCATGACAGACGATGGAAGCGAATTACTCGGCACCGACGGCGGCCCGATGCTGCAGCTGATGCCGGTTTCGGACGGCAAGCATTCCGAGCACACGGCTTTGAGCTTCGAGGTGACTGACATCGAACGGACCGTCCGCGACATGGAAGCCATGGGCGTGCGGTTCCAGGATTACGACCTGCCCAACCTTCGGACCGAAAACCACATCTGCACCACCGACTCGGAAAAGTGCGCGTGGTTCATGGACACCGAGCACAACATCCTCTGCGTCCACGAGCGGCTGACCGGCCAGCCGGAGTACCAGGTCTAGGAAGCGTTAACAGCAGCAGGGACGCTCCGGTCGGATCGGGGCGCCCCTGCGTTTGTTTTTGCCAAGCCCGATGGCGGGCCGGGCTGGTCCCTACTTGGACCAGACGATCGGGTTCTTGCGGTACGGGTTGTCGCTGGAGCTTGCGTAACTGAAACCAGAATCGGCGTAGTCAGCGGAGACGATCTCGTCGCCGGCGGGGGCGAGGAAGACCTGGCAGGAGATCATGGTGCTGCCCACCTTGTAGCTCAGGTTGTCACTCGAACCGGTGGTCTCAAACCGCTTGGTGGGGCACTGGTCCAGGGAGCCGAGAATGATCAGCTTCTGGGCATCCGTCCCATCCTTCAGCTGGGCGTTCAGGCGGGGCTCGCTGATGCCTGCGGAGGGCTTGCTCAGGCTGTCCAGGGTGTGTTCGGTGAAGACGTAGTAGGGCGTCTGTCCGGCGAACTTCGCGGCGTCCTTCAGTGCGGCGAGATCGGCCTCGGTTCCCGCGGTGATCTTCGTGACGCTGGTGGTGTAGGTGGCTTCGGTGTACTTGGCGTCAGCCGGATCCTTACCCGTGTTGGTGTGGGTGACTGCCTTTTCGCCCAGGCCGAGCTTTGTCCCGGGAGCTGTCAGCTCCTTGGCCGTTCCGGAGGCGCCGGCCGGGGCGGCAGCAGAAGCGCTTGCTGACGCGCTGGCGGAGCTGCTGGGTGACGCCGAAGCAGCTGTGGCCGCCTCGGTTGACGGCTGGGTTTCTGAAGCCGCAGGCGCCTCCGCGGCACAGGCGGACAGGCCGAGGCCCAGGACGGCGGCGACGCCGAGGGCAATAAATGGGCGCGAAGAAGTGTGGTTCCGGATCATGGTTTCCCCCTGAAGATGTGATGCGAACACGGTAACTATAACGTATGGATTTATTGCACCGTAAGCGTGCTGGGCAGTTTCAGCGATGCTCGGTGGATTGGTTCAATTCTAAGGCGCAGCAGAAAGCCCCGCGATGGGCAGTGCTGCCCATCGCGGGGCCTTGTGGCTACGCTGCGCGCGCTCCGTGCAGGGCTGCGCCGGTTACGTGTCCGTCAGGACTCGGCGCCGCCGTGCAGCCCGTCGTCGCTGCTGTCATCCTCGCGCCCCGTGCCCTTGCCGGCTTCGCTGCGGTCGGAGAGGTCCATGTTGCCGCGGGCTTCGTCCATGGTGGGGCCGCCGGCGGGGACGCTGTAGGTGTCCGGCCGGATGCCGTGGGCCTGCTCCTCGATCAGTGCCTGCTCCTCGCTGAAGCGGATGGCGTTGGCCTCGTCGCCGGCGTCGCCGGGGATGTCTTCCCGGAGCTTCGACGGATCCGGAACGATGAATCCTGCGTCGGGCTCTTCCTTGTGGGTGCTCATCTTCCCTACCTCCCTGTAATCAGTGGCTTTCTACCACCGTAGCCGTCAAGCGGAGAAAATACCAAGCACCCTTATTACTTGCTGGGGTGCGTCAGGGCGGGGCGATGACCGTCGTGTCAGGCGGTGGGGGAGGCGTGCCCGTGCAGGCCGTCGAACGCCATGGTGATGACGTCGTCGGCGAGTCTCTGGGGCGAGAGGGAACCGCCCGGCTTGTACCACTCCACGATGGAGTTGATCATGCCGAACAGAAGGCGGGTAACCGTGCGCGGGTCAATGTCCTGGCGCAGCGATCCCTCATCGCGGGCGGCGGAAATCAGCGCGGCAACCTTGTGGTCGAATGTTCGGCGGCGTTCCAGTGCGTCCCGCTCGATCTCCGTGTTGCCCCGCAGCCGGAGCAGCAGCGTGACGAACGGCAGGCGCTCCACGAGGACCGCCACGGTGCGCCGCAGCACGAACTCCAGCCGGGCATCGGCAGCCCCTGAAGTTGCCTCGGGCTGTTCGAGAATGGACTCCAGCCCGCCCAGTGCGTGGTCCAGGGCGAGCTTGAGCAGGTCGCCCTTGGACGGCACATGGTGGTAGATGGCCGACTTGGAGATGCCCAGGTTGTCAGCGAGGATCCCCATGGAGGTCGCATCGTAGCCATGGCGGTTGAAGACGTCGACGGCGATGCGCAGCACGGATTGCTGGTCGTAGCCGGGGCGGCCGCGCTTGGCCGCGCCGTTGGCTGACGTGCCGTTGGCGGCTGCGCCGCTGGTGCTGGTGGTCTGGCTGGGCATAGTGGCTAGTTTCTCATGAACGGTCGGTCGGCCCGGACCGGAGCCCGGACCTGCCGGCTCCGTCTAACCCTTGGGCCGCATGTCGTAGATGCGGCGGAGCTTGCCGTTGGAACGCTCAAGCGACCCGGGATCCACCACGTCCACCGTGCACGAAGAACCCACGTGGATCTTGATCTGTTCCTTCAAGGCGCGTGCCGCCGTCGTGCTCTGCTCAATGGTGACGGCGTCCCGCCGTTCGATCCGGACGGTCAGCTGGTCCATCCGCTGCCCTTCCGGGCGGGTGAGCTCGAGCTGGAAGTGCGGGCTGAGCTCGGGGATGCGGAGGGCGATTTCCTCGATCTGGGACGGGAAGAGGTTCACGCCGCGGAGGATGATCATGTCGTCGCTGCGGCCGGTGATGCGGCCCATCCGGCGGTGCGCCGGGCGGGCGGTGCCGGGCAGGAGCCGGGTGAGGTCCTTGGTGCGGTAGCGGATGATCGGCAGGGCTTCCTTGGTGAGCGAGGTGAAGACGAGTTCGCCGTGCTCGCCGTCGCGCAGGACATTTTCCTTGCCCGCCAGCGGGTTGAAGGGGTCGATGATTTCCGGGCGGAAATGGTCCTCCCAGATGTGGCTGCCGTCCTGCGTCTCCACGGCCTCGCCGGCCACGCCCGGGCCCATCACCTCGGACAGGCCGTAGATGTCGCAGGCCTTGATGTTCATCATGACCTCAAGTTCGTGCCGCATTTCCTGGGTCCACGGCTCGGCGCCGAGTACGGCGAACTTCAGCGACGTGGAGGCGGGGTCGATGCCCATGTGCGCCATGGCGTCGGCGATGGTGAGCAGGTAGGTGGGCGTAGCCAGGATGGCGTCCGGCTTGAAGTCCTGGATGAGCTGGATCTGGCGTTCGGTCTGGCCGCCGGACATCGGGATGACGGTGCAGCCCAGGGCTTCGGCGCCGGCATGCGCGCCCAGTCCGCCGGTGAACAGGCCGTAGCCGTAGGCGTTGTGGACCTTCATGCCGGGGCGGATGCCGGAGGCGCGGAAGCTGCGGGCAACGAGCTTGGCCCAGTCGGCCAGGTCCTGCTTGGTGTAGCCGACGACGGTGGGGCGGCCGGTGGTGCCCGAGCTGGCGTGGATGCGGGCTACTTCGCTTTGCGGCACGGCGAACATGCCGAACGGGTATTCGGCGCGGAGGTCGTCCTTGGTGGTGAAGGGGAAGTTGCCGAGGTCGGCCAGCTCGCGGAGGTCGTTCGGGTGGATGCCGGCCTCGTCGAACTTGCGCTTGTATAGCGGCACGCGCTCGTAGGCGTAGGAGACGGTGTGCTGGAGGCGGCTGAGCTGGAGCGCCTCGAGTTCGTCGCGGGAGATGGTTTCCTCGCGGTCCAGGACGGCATCGGTGCCGGTGGCTGCGGTGTCCACGGCGGCGGCAGGGGATTCGGGGGCATGCAGGGTCATGGTTTTCCTACTTCTTGGGGATGGTGCGGCTGCGTCCGCGGAACTCGGCGATGAGCTCGCCCGGGGTGCTGGTGGCGGGGTCCGCGCCGGGGGTGTGGGCGTCGGTGGCGAAGATCTGGATGTCGTAGAGGCCGCTGCGGCCGGCGCTGGAACGGCGGTCTGCCACGGCGGTGAGGACCTGGCCGCGGAAGGCCGGCTTGAGGAAATTGATATCGACGCCGGAGGCAACGGTGATGGTGTTTTCCTCGCCGGGCGCGGGGCTGATCGGGTTGCACGCGAGGGCGAAGGCGGTGTCGCCGAAGGCGAAGATCATTCCACCGTGGGCCATGCCGAAGCCGTTGAGCATTTCCTGCCGGAGCGTCATCCGGATGGTGGCGTGGCCGTCGCTGAGCGCCAGGACCTCGATGCCCATCCACTCGGAGGCGTAGTCGTTTTCCAGGATGGGGTGGGTGGCCCCGGAGAGTGTTGCTTCAGCCATGCGTCATTGCCTCCAGCTTTATTTACCGAATGTTCATTAGGTAATCCCATAAGGGGGTCCGGTGTCAAGGGTGGGGCCGCCCGGCCCGGGCCTTCCCGCCCAGTTGCTCGGCCGCTCCGGGCGCCTAAGCGGGGGACACGCCGTCGTCCGCGGCGCGCCGCTCGGTGGGAGGGAAAGCAACCGGGCTGGAACGCACGACGGCGGCGCTCACCTTTGTTCTTTGGGGCGCCGGAGGTGCAAGGATGGGAGGACCGGCACCAGCAAGAACAGCAAAGGGCGGACCATGGCCAAAGGCATCTACGTCAGCGCAACCACCCCGGGCTCGGGCAAGTCCCTTGTGGCACTCGGCCTGGCGGACACCCTGCACCGGCACGCGGACCGGATCGGCTTCTTCAAGCCAGTGGTCCAGGGCCCGGCGGCCAGCGAGGATCCCATGGTCACGCTGATGAAATCCCGGTTCGCCCTTGAGGATGAACGCTGCCGCGGCGGCCTCACCTTCGAGGAAGTCCGGACGCTGCTGGCCGAGGGGCAGCGCGAGGAGATCGACGCCCGCTGCGTGGAAATCTTCGCCGACATTGCCCGGCACTGCGACGTGGTGATCGTGGAGGGGACGGACCTCACGGGCCAGGACGCCGCCGTCGAATTCGACCTCAACGCGCGCCTGGCCAACAACCTCGCTGCCCCCATCGTTGCCGTGGTGGGCGCCAAGGGAAGGACCGTCGCGGAGGCTGCTGCCGCCGTCGAGGTTGCCCGCAAGGAACTCGCCGCGGAGAAATGCTCGCTCCTGGCCATCTTGGTCAACCGGGCGGACCCGGACGACCTCGACGCCATCGCCGCCGCCATCAAGCCGGGGGCCTCCAAGCGTCCCGTCTACGTCCTGCCGGAGCTGGAGGAGATCGCCCGGCCCACCACCGGTGAGGTGGCCGCCGCACTGGGCGTCCGGCAGATCGCCGGCCGGGCGGACATGGAACGCGACGTCAAGGACATCAAGGTCGCCGCCATGAACGTGGGCAACTTCCTCAACGTGCTGGACGAGGGCGCCCTGGTGATCGTTCCGGGGGACCGGGCGGATGTGATGGTGGCCTGCCTGGCGTCGTCGTTCTCGCCGGAGTTTCCGGTGGCCTCAGCCCTCATCCTCACCGGCGGCCTGGCCCCGGACGCCAACATCTACCCGCTCCTGGCCCAGGCACCCTTCCCCGTTTTTGCCGCCGGTGCGGACACCTACACCACCGCCCGGCGTGTGTCCGAGGTCCGCAGCGAGATCTGGTCCGGGCACCGCCGCAAGGTGGCCTCGGCATTGGGCCTGTGGTCCCGGCGCGTGGACGAAGCCGAGCTGGTGGAGCGGCTGCACCTGCCCCGGCCCGAACGGATGACGCCGCTGCGCTTCCTGCACGACCTGATCGAACGTGCCCGCGCCCAGCGCCGCCACGTGGTCCTGCCGGAGGGCACGGACGTCCGCATCCTGCGCGCCGCCGAGATCCTGCACCGCCGCGACGTCTGCGACCTCACGGTCCTCGGCCCGGAATCAGACGTCCGGGAGCTGGCGGCTTCCCGCGGGATCGACCTCACCGGCATCAACATCGTGGACCCGGCAACCTCCGAGCTGCGGCAGCAGTTCGCCGAAAAGTACGCCGAACTCCGCGCGCACAAGGGCGTTGACCTGGCCAAGGCGCTCGAAATCATGCAGGACGTCAGCTACTTCGGCACCATGATGGTCCAGCTGGGCGTGGTGGACGGCATGGTGTCCGGTGCCGCGCACACCACCGCCCACACCATCCGGCCGGCCCTGGAATTCGTGAAGACCCGGGAGGGCGTGAAGATCGTCTCCTCGGTGTTCCTGATGCTCATGCCGGACCGGGTGCTGGTCTACGGCGACTGCGCCGTCAACCCGGACCCCAACGTGGAGCAGCTGGCGGACATCGCGCTTGCGTCGGCGGAGACGGCAGCACAGTTCGGGGTGGAGCCCAGGGTGGCCATGCTGTCCTACTCCACCGGCGGGTCCGGTTCAGGCGAGGCCGTGGACGAGGTGCGGCAGGCCACCGAGCTGGTGCGGGAGCGCCGGCCGGACCTCGCCGTCGAAGGGCCCATCCAGTACGACGCCGCTGTGGACGCCTCAATCGCCGAGTCCAAGATGCCCGGCTCGTCCGTGGCGGGGCAGGCGACCGTTTTCATCTTCCCGGACCTGAACACCGGCAACAACACGTACAAGGCCGTTCAGCAGAGCTCCGGGGCTGTCGCCGTCGGGCCTGTCCTGCAGGGCCTGCGGAAGCCGGTCAACGACCTCTCCCGCGGCTGCACGGTGGAGGACATCGTCAATACGGTGGCCATCACGGCCATCCAGGCGCAGGCCTGACGGTGGTTGAGCTTGTCGAAACCGCGTTCCAAGGGTTTCGACAGGCTCAACCATCGGCAATGGTGCCTAGCTGTTGTCCGGCTTGGCGAGGCTGTCGCTGTCCTCTTCCTTGGCCGGCTCATCGGAGAGCCCCTGCGGGGTCAGGTCCAGGCCTTCGCGGTCCTCGGGCGCTTCGGGGGCGTCGCCGGTTTCGGAAGCCTTCAGGCCGCCCGTGTCATCCAGTGCCGGGTTGGCGCCTTCCACCCCGGTGGGGTCCTTGGAACCGGAGCCTGAGCCCTGGTCGGAGCCAAGCGGCGCGGTGCTGCTGGATCCGGTGTTGGTGGGATCGTTCTCTTCGCTCGGAGTGGGGTCGTTCGTCATTGGGGAAGTCCTCTCGACGTGGTCCAGCCTGTCCGCCGACCATAGGCACAGCCGGGGTCCAGGCGCAAGGAACCCGGCAGCGGCAAACCGCTGTCAGTGCCGCCACCTATAGTGGGGGTTGAACTGCAGAAGCAAGCCCCAGGAGGCCCCGCATGCTCGTGCTCGTCATCAACTCCGGTTCGTCCTCGCTCAAATACCAGGTGCGCGATGTGGCCGCCGGGACGGTGCTGACCGAGGGGCTGATCGAGAAGATCGGCATGGGCAATGGCGGTGACGGTGACGGTGAAATCGTGGGCCCGAGGGACCACGCGGAGGCGTTGGAACAGGTGGAAGCTGCCATCCATGACGAGCTGGGCGACCTGGAGCTCGGCGCCGTGGGTCACCGGGTGGTGCATGGCGGGGAGCGGTTCGCCGAACCGGTGCTGATCGATAACGAGATCACCCGCGCCATCGAGCGCCTCAACCCGCTGGCACCCCTGCACAACCCCGCCAACGTCCTGGGCATCCGCGCCATCACCAGAAAATGGCCGGACATGCCGCAGGTGGCCGTGTTCGACACCGCCTTCCACCGGACGCTTCCCGAACACGCCTGGCGGTACGCCGTCCCGGACGAGCTCTACACCAACCACGGCATCCGCCGGTATGGCTTCCACGGCACCTCGCACGAGTACGTTGCACGCCGCGCCGCCGCGCTGCTGGACCTGCCCGTGGAGGAGTTCGACGCCGTCATCGCCCACCTGGGCAACGGCGCCTCCGTCACGGCCATCCAGGGCGGCCGCTCGGTGGATACGTCCATGGGCTTCACCCCGCTCGAGGGCCTGGTGATGGGCACGCGTTCCGGCGACCTGGACCCGTCCATCCTGGTGTTCCTGGGCCGTGCCGGCTGGACCCCCGAAGACCTGGATTCCATGCTCAACCGGGAGTCCGGGCTCAAGGGCCTGGCCGGCAACAACGACATGCGCTCGGTGGTGGAGGCCTCCGAGGACGGCGATGCCAAAGCCACCATGGCGCTCGCCGTCACCTCCTACCGGCTGGCCAAGTACGTCGGCGGCTACCACGTGGCCGTTGGCGGGGCCAAGGCGCTGGTGTTCACAGCGGGCATCGGCGAGAATTCCCACCAGTTCCGCGCGCTGGTGGCCGATCGCCTGGGCGCGCTGGGCATCGAGGTCGACGCCGGCCTGAATGCTGCCCGGTCCAAGGAACCGCGCATCATTTCCACGCCGCAGTCCGCCATCCCCGTCCTGGTGGTTCCCACCGACGAGGAACGCGCCATCGCGGAGGCCACGGCCGCCGTCGCAGGTGCCGGCCGGTAACCGCCACCGTGGTGGACATCGCGCTACCCATCCATACGGAGCGCCTGGTCCTGCGGCGCTTCGAAGCCGGAGACCTGGAGGCCTTCCACGCCTACCACTCGCTGGCGGAGACCGCCCGTTTCCTGCCCGGGCCGGCCAAGAGCTACACCAAATCGATGGAGTCGGTGGGAAAGTACGCCAACTTCGTTTATGAGAAGGAAGGCGACTGGCTCTGCCTGGCCATCGAAGCCAACGCTGAGCCCGGGCTGCTCGGAGAAGTGGTGCTGAAGTGGCTTCCAGGCCGGGGCCAGGCGGAAGTCGGGTGGTCCATGGCGCCGCAGGCACGCGGCAAGGGCTACGCCACCGAAGCCGCGGCGGCGGTCCTGGACCTCGGCTTCGGAGAGCTTGGCCTGCGCCGGATTGAAGCAAGGCTGGACGAACTCAACACCGCCTCCGCCGCGCTCTGCAAGCGCCTGGGCATGCGGCTGGAGGGCCGCCACGTGGACAAATGGTTCTACAAGGACCAATGGGCCACGGAGATGATCTACGCGGTCCTCGCCGACGAGTGGCGTGGAGGTGCTGCAGGAGGCCCTACGCCCGCCCCTTGAGGATCAGGTTCCAGTAGACCTGCGGAAAGATGTCGCGGTCCACCACCCAGGACGCTTTGCTTTCGTTCCAGGTGGGGATCCGGGGAATGGTGGGCATGGGCCGGTACCGGTCGTCGAATTCGGCGAACACCACGGTGTCGCGTGAAACGGTGAACGGGCAGACCGAGTAGCCGTTGTACTTCTGCGTGAGCGGCTTTCCCTTCCGGGCGGCCACCAGGTTCTTGGCCAAGACCTTGGTCTGCTTGCGCAATGCCCCGCCGGACTTTGAGTTGGTGGTGCCGGCGGCGTCACCCAGGGACCAGACGTTGGGGTACCGCAGGTGGCGGAGGGTCTGCCGGTCCACCTCCACGAAGCCGCCCTTGTCCGCCGGGGCCGGGAGGTCGGTGGCCTTCAGCCAGTCCGGGGCGGACTGCGGCGGCACTGCGTTGAGGACGTCGTACTGCAGGGTCTCGCTGCCGCCGGTGGAAACGTTGCGGATGGTCGCTTCCCTGCGTGCTGCATCCACGGACACCAGTTCGCTGTCCGTCCGCAGTTCGACGCCGTACTCGGCGATCTTCCGGTCCAGCTCGCGGTCCACTTCCGGCACACCGAACACGGTGGGGTAGGGCTGGACCATCACCACGCGGATCTTGTCCAGGACGCCCTGCTGCCGCCAGTAGTCGCAGGCCAGGTACATGGGCTTCTGGCTGGCTCCGCCGCATTTGATGGGCCCGGCAGGCATGGTGAAAACGGCCGTCCCCGAGGTCAGGCCGCTGAGGAGCGTCCAGGCTTTCGACGCCAGCTCGAACTCGTAGTGCGTGGCGCCATGCGGCGAATGGACAGCATCAGCCAGGCCCGGCACGGCGTCCCAGTCATACTGCAGCCCCGGGCAGACTACCAGCTGCCCGTAGCCAACCGTTGAACCGGATGCCAGCGTGACGGTGTTGGTGTTCGCGTCCACGTCCACGGCGGCGTCCCGGATCCATTCGACGCCGGGCGGCGTCACCGCGGCCTGGCTCCGGACGGCCTCCTTCGCCTGGGCGCGGCCGCCGGCAATGTGGGAGAACAGCGGCTGGTAGAAGTGGTGGTCCTTGGGCTCGATGAGGGCCACATCCTCCACCCCGTAACGCTCCAGCCGCGCCGCCAGCGATACCCCCGCGTTGCCGCCGCCAATGATGACCACTTCATGCAAAGCGGCCACGGCGCTACTTCTTTTCGGTCAGTGCCGACGCTTTGTGCGCTGCCCGGGCGCCGGTCTTGTCCGACTCCACCACGTACTGCGGCTCATCCTTGCTGGCACGGTGCGTGTTGCCGTCCAGTTCAAAGTCGCTGGTCTTCTTCTCCACGATCTTGCCGTGCGTCTTGCCCTGGGAGGTGTTCCACTCCACGTGCGTTCCCTTGCTGAGTGACATTGCTTGCTCCTTCGGATGCCGACGGCGGAAAACAACTGCCCAACAATAGTAAGCATGATGATCTTTTCTCGGGTACCCAAAGTTGGCGCACAGATATCCGCGCGGCCGGCTTTCCCCGGGCGCGGCGCCAAGGCCGGCATACGACGGCGGCGCCCACCCGCCGTCGTACGCCCTGCTTCAGCTGGACTGCTCCAGCCGGACTACTTCAGCCCGGCCCCCGGCAGCAGTTCCGTGGCGCCGAGCGAATCGGCGATGAACGCGTAGTCCCAGGCCCGTTCGCGCCACTGCACGTACCGCCCGGACGCGCCGCCGTGGCCGCCGTCCATTTCGATCTTCATGAGGATGGGCTCGGACCCGGTGGTGCGGGTCCGCAGTTCCTGCACCCATTTGGCGGGCTCCACGTAGAGGACCCGGGTGTCATTGAAGGACGTCACGGCGGCGATCTTGGGGTAGGCCACCTCCCGCACGTTTTCGTAGGGGGAGTAGGACTTCATGTACGCATACACATCGGCGTCGGTAATCGGGTTGCCCCATTCCTCCCACTCAAGGGCCGAGAGCGGCAGGTCCGGGTCCAGGATGCTGGTGAGCGGGTCCACGAACGGCACCTGGGCTACCACGGCCGCGTACTTTTCCGGTGCCATGTTGGCGATGGCGCCCATCAGCAAGCCGCCCGCCGAGCCGCCCAGTGCCGCGATCCGCGCCGGGTCCACCCACCCGGAATTGGCCAGCCAGTCCGTGGCGTCCACAAAATCCGTGAACGTGTTCTTCTTGGTGAGCTTCTTGCCGTCCTCGTACCAGTGCCGGCCCAGCTCACCGCCGCCGCGGATGTGGGCGATCACGAACACCACGCCGCGGTCCAGCAGCGAGAGCCGCGCGATGCCGAAGTTCGGATCCATGCTCAGCTCGTAGGAGCCGTACCCGTACACCAGGCCAGCCGCCGTCGAATCCTGCCTGACGCTTTTGTGCCGGAGGACGGACAGCGGGATGCGGGTGCCGTCCGCCGCCGTGGCCCATTCCCGGGTGGCCACGTAGTCGCTGCCGTCGTAGCCGCCTAGCACCGGGCTCTCTTTGCGCAGCAGCTGCTCGCCGGCGGGCTGCTCCGCGGTGGGCAGGACGAAGTCGTAAATGCGCGACGGCGTGAAGTAGGACGTGTAGCCCAGCCGGATCACGGGTGCCTCATAGTCCGAGCCGCCCACCCCGGCGGTGTAGAGCTCCTCGTCAAACGCCGGCTCCACCGGTTCCTGCTGCGCGGCCGTGCCCAGCCCGGCGAGTCCCATCACCTGGACGCGCTCGATGGTGTCCTTGCGGATGGAGACGATGAGGTGCGTGGAGGTGACGCCGGCGCCGTTGACGCGGACGTCGTCGGAATGTTCGACGACGGTCTGCCAGGCCTGCTCCGCCAGCGGCTTTGCCAGCTCGGCCGGGTCGGCCAGGGAGACCATGGAGTTGATGGCGCCGCGGTTGTGGGCGAGGAGGATCTTTTCGGCCTTGACGCCGTCCGGGCCGTCGAGCAGGAACGGCTCCGCCTCATACAGGACGCGCTCATCCCGGGAGATGACAGTGGTGACTTCCTGCGCGGGATCATCGAACCGGAGCAGGCGGGTTTCGCTGTACTCGGAGCAGCCGATTCCCAGTACCAGGTAGCGCCGGTCAGAGGAGAGCTCGAAGCCCAGCCACATGGCGGTGTCGTCCTCCTGGTAGATCACCGTGTCCTCGCTGACCGGGGTGCCCAGGACGTGCGCCTTCACCTGGTACGGGCGCCACGAGTCATCCACCACGGTGTAGAAAATACGGGTGCCGTCGGGGGAGAAGCTGACGCCGTAGAAGATGTTCTCAATGACGTCCGGCAGCAGCTCGCCGGTGCGGAGGTCCTTGATCCGGAGGGTGAAGCGTTCGTCGCCGGAATTGTCCACGGCGTAGGCGTAGAGGGTGCCGTCCACTGTCACAGCGGTGCCGCCCACGGAGAAGAAGGGCTTCCCCTCGGCCTCGATGTTGCCGTCCAGCAGGACTTCCTCACCGGGGATTTCGACGCCGGGCTCCACGGCCGGCGGGGTCCAGTCGGCGATCCTGTCACCGGTGTCGCTGGCGCGGACACGGCACTGGATGCCGTATTCCTTGCCCTCCACCGAGCGGCTGAAGTACCACCAGCCGTCCTTGCGGTGCGGAACCGAAAGGTCCGTTTCCTGGGTGCGGCCCTTGATCTCCTGGAAGATGGCTTCGCGCAGTGGCTCCTGGTGGGCGGTGACCGCTTCCTGGTAGGAATTCTCAGCCTTCAGGTGCGCTACCACCTCGGCAGACTCCTTGTCCCGCAGCCACTCGTAGTTGTCCACGAAGGTGTCCCCGTGGTGAGTCCTTTCGGTGGGCACCTTTTTGGCCACGGGCGGGGTGGCGGTTGATGCGGGCGTGCTGGCGGAATCGTGCAGCGGAGTGGAGGTCATGGACTCAATATATAGACCGGGCACCCCGCTGTGGCCGGCGTTCGCTACCGGGGAAGAACGCCCAGCAGTCGTGTTGCTCCATCACTTTTGGTTCCTAAAACCCGGGTTTAGGGACCAAAACTGATAGAGCAACCGGGGAGGGGAAGGGGGAGGGGAGCCTGTTGGGAGGGAGGGTGCAGGCGTATCGTGTTCAGTTCAAGGCACATCCGCCCAGCCTGAGAAGGGAAGTTCCATGACCATCCCGCCAGTGCACGAACCGTCGCCGTTCCCGCCGGAGCCCGGCCCGGATCCAACAGCGCCCGATCCCACGCAGCCCGGACACCCCGGTCCGCCTGCCCCCAGCCCTTTCCCGACGCCCGAACCGCCGGGGCCGCTGCCCGTGCCGGATCCGGGCCCGGCGCCGCTCCGCCCTGATCCCACCCGGGATTAGCCAGCACCACGAACCTGTCGAAGGGGCCCTCTGCACAACGTGCGGAAGGCCCCTTTTACTTGCCCCGGGGAGTACGGGCAGCGCTAAAAAATTGTCACCGGACGGGCTTGCGAACCTTCGCCGCTGGTGCTAAAAAATCTATATCAGCCACCATAGATCGGCTGAGAGAATCAGTGTTGGACCACCCTAAGAGGAGGAAAGCCATGTTGATGCGAACCGATCCGTTCCGCGAGCTGGACAGGCTGGCCCAGCAGGTCCTCGGCACAGCAGCCCGCCCGGCAGCGATGCCGATGGACGCCTGGCGGGAGGGCCATGACTTTGTTGTCGCATTTGACCTTCCCGGAGTGTCGCCCGAGTCGGTGGACCTGGATGTGGAACGGAACGTCCTGACCGTCCGGGCAGAACGGCCGGACCCCACCGGCAAGGACACCGAACTGATCGCTTCCGAACGGCCCCGCGGCGTCTTCAGCCGCCAGCTGATCCTCGGCGACACCCTGGATACGGAGAACGTAAAGGCCAGCTACGACGCCGGTGTCCTGACGTTGCGGATTCCTGTCGCAGAGAAGGCCAAGCCGCGCAAGATCGAGATTGAGACGAAGGGGACCAAGCAGGAAATCGCAGCCTAGTTTTTCCAGGATCGGGACGTCGGGGCCTTTGTGTTGACTGCCTCTTTGGGCGTTTCGCCACTCTGTGCACGCCACCGCGCCAGACAGCGCACCGGCAGCATGTGCGCTGATGTCCCGAGGCGGCGGCCCTCCGGCTCCGGCCGGGGGGCCGTCCAAGTTACCGGCGGGGATGCCTTGTGGTGACGGGCCCGCCGGTGTAGAACGAATGGACCGGGAGGATCCGAACGCGTTGTATCTGCCAGTCTTGGGCGGTTTGCCGTTAAGGAACGCCACAGCGCCGGTAGCGCATCGGCAGTTGCGAGTGATCCCCTCCGAATACGGTGGCCCTCCGCGATAACGCTGGGGGCCATCGCTTGCCCGGGGCGGAATCTAGGTGCCCAGCTCCAACATCAGTGCCGGCAATTCGAAGGCCAGTTCCCGGGCCAGGAAGCCCAGTGGCCCCATCCTGCTGGCCAGGCGGTCCGCCGCTGCCGCATGCAGGTGCGTTCCCCAGCAGGCGGCCTGAGCGGCGGTGGTGCCCCGGGCCCGCACGCCGGCGATCGCCCCGGCCAGGACATCCCCGCTGCCCGAGGTGCCCAGGCCGCCGTAGCCCGTGGTGATCTTCCACAGTTGGGACTCCTCCGGGCCAACGCCTGGCGGCCGCGCGATCAGCCCCTGGCAGCTCACCACCGCGCCGAACCGGCGGGCGATTTCGGCCACGTCCTTTTCCAGGTCATCGGCGTCCCGGCCCAGCAGGATCCCGGCCTCGGTGGGGTTCGGAGTCAGGAGGAGCCGTCCCCGCCACGGGTCAATCTGATCCTCCAGCTCCGCGAGCGCGGCCAGCGCGAACGCGTCGAGGACGACGGCGGGGCCTCCTTCGCTGCGGGCGGCGCCGGAGCCGGTGCCGCCGTCGTCGTTGTCGCCGGCTTCCTCCCGCGCGAGGAGGGCTTCAAGAAGCTCCCGTGCCAGGTCCGGGTGGTCAAGTCCGGGTCCCACCAGGATGGCATCGGCGGAGTCGAGGGAGGACCCGATCCTGTCCACACCGTCCGCGGTAACCGATCCGCCGGCGGTTTCCGGCAGTCCGATGGCGCCGCACTCGGGCAGGGCAACACCCATTTGGACCGCCACGGATTCGGCCACGGCGAGCGTCAGCTTCCCTGCGCCGGCCCGCAGTGCTGCGGTACCTGCCAGGAGCGCAGCCCCCGGGGTGTTCCGTGCACCGCCCACCACCAGAACCGAGCCGCGCGAGTACTTGTCCTCGCCGGGGGACGGCAGCGGCCAGTCCCGCAGCAGCGACGGCGTAACCAGCTGCGCACCGGAGTCAGCGCGGGCGGACACTGGCATCCCCGGCATGTTCGGTGACGGCAACGCCCTGCTCAGCCAGGTGGTCAGCCACATTGAAGCTCTCCAGCGTCCACGGCCCCTCGCCGGTAGGCCGCACATAGCGGGTCATCGACGCGTTCAGCACCGAGGTGCTGGACGCGAGATCCAGCAGTTCCTGCTCGGACATGCCCTCCAGCACGTAGCGGAACAGCAGGATCACGGCGTCGTGGCAGACCAGCATGACGCGGTGTCCGGTGCCCAGGTTGTTCAGCTCATCCAGCACGGAGCGAAGCCGGAGCGCCACATCAGCCCAGGATTCCCCGCCCGGCGGCCGGTAGTACAGCTTGCCCTGCCAGGACCGGCGCTCGGCTTCCTCCGGGTATCGGGTCTCCACACCCAGCCGGGTCAGTCGGTCAAGGATGCCCAGCTCACGGTCGCGCAGCCGCTCATCCACCTGCACCTTCACGGGCCAGCCCGCCGTCTCCACCGCGATCTGCGCCGTCTGGTGGGCCCTTTCGTAGGGGGAGGACACCACCGCATCCGGCCGCGATTCCTCAGCGATCCGGGCCAGCGCCATACCCAAGGCGGTCGCCTGCTCCCGGCCCACCCCGGAGAGGTTCACGTCGGCGTCCCGCGCCGGAACCTCGATGATCTCCGCGCCCGCCAGGTTCGCCTCCGTGGCGGCCACGTTGCCTTCGCTCTCGCCGTGCCGCATGAGCAGCAGCTCCACCGCCCCGGCCTCCTGCACCGCTTCGGTCAGTCCGTCGTCGTTCACGAATACCCACTCCCGTCCGCTTGTGCGCCGAATCGAGGAACACTACCAGCGGCGTACCCAGTGGGCGGAAGAACTAAACGGACGACGTTGGCGGCGCACCCGGGTGCGCCTGCCGCACCTGGGGTGAAGCTACCGCTCCGGGGTCAGCACCTTGGAGAACACCGTGGCGCCGTTGGCGTTCCGCAGGCTCACCGTGAAGCTGTTGTCCTCGCCGAGCTGGACGTGCCCGAAGAACTGGTTTTCGCCGTCGCGCGGTGATTCGCCGGCAAAGCGGCCCGCTTTGGAAAATACCACCTCGGGGCCGAATGTGCCGTCCATGGCGTTGGGCCCGAAGGAGCCGGCGGCGATGGGCCCGGCCACGAACTCCCAGAACGGATCGAAGTCGGTGAACGCGGCCCGCCCGGGCGAGTAGTGGTGGGCGGCGCAGTAGTGCACGTCGGCGGTCAGCCACACCACGTTCTTCACCCGGTTCTTCTTGAACGCGCTCAGCACCCCGGCGATCTCGAGCTCACGGCCAAGGGGAGCTCCGTCGTCGCGGTTGGCCAGGCTCTCCTGGTTGACGGCGCCGTCCGGCACGATGATGCCCAGCGGCAGGTCCGCAGCAATGACCTTCCAGGTCGCCTTGGACTTGGAGACCTCCCGGATCAGCCAGGCCACCTGTTCCTGGCCCAGGATGTTGGTGGCGTAGGTTTCCTTGCCGTCCGTGTTGGGGGACTTGAAGGTGCGCATGTCCAGGCAGAAGATGTCCAGCTGCGGGCCGCGGGAGATCTTCCGGTAGATCCGGGCCGGCTGGTACTGCCCGGCATCGTCGAACGTTCCGGGCCGCCACAGCGCGCTGCTGTCCGCGATGGGCATGTTCTCCTGCCAGGCCTGCCGGCCGCGCGCCGCGAGGGTGTTGACGTTCCGGACGGTGTACCGCGGATCGTCCAGGATCTCGCCGGGGTACCAGTTGTTGGTGGTCTCGTGGTCGTCCCAGTTGGCGATCACCGGCACGTCGGCGAACATGGCCCGCATGTTGGCGTCCATCATGTTGTAGCGGTGCCGGCCGCGGAACTCGGTGAGCGTCTCGGCCACCTTGGACACCTCCTCGGTCACCAGGTTCCGCCACACCCGCCTGTCCTTTTCCACCACAGTTTCCGTGAGCGGGCCGTCCGCGTACACGGTATCGCCCGAGTGGATGAAGAAGTCCGGCCGGGTCTGGTGCATGGCCCGGTAGCCTCGCATCCCGCCGATCTCCTCGTTGATGCCCCAGCCCTGGCCGGCGGTGTCTCCGGTCCAGACGAAGCTTTGCGCGTACGACGCCGGGACGTCACCTCCGTTGCTTGTGCCACCGGTGCGTCCCTTGCCGTTGACGGCGCCCCTGTCCGGTGCCGTGCGGAAGGTGCCCCGTGCGGCCTCACCAGCCGCGCCGCCGTCGTCCTCGAAGCTGATCTCCAAGGCGAATCGGGTGTTGGACGGGAGGTTGCCGGCATGGATCTTGGCAGTGAAGTCGGACGCCTGGGTGGCCCGGGGCCCGCGGATGACCCGCTCGAAGGCGCCCCGCCCGCGGAGGACCTCGCCGCCGTCGTCCACTGCCCGCAGCACCGCCGTCATGCGGCCGGCCTCCGAGGACCGGGACCACAGGACGGCCGAATCGGACGTGACGTCGCCGGTGGCGATGCCGCTGGGGAGCGTGAGCCGGTTGCGGACCAGGGCCACCCCGGCGGGTGACAGGGTGGGTGTGGCGGGCCCAGCGGCGTTTGCTGCGGCCGGGGCGGAAGCCAGTGCGGCGGCGAGCACGGAGCCCTTGACCATGGTGCGGCGCGAAATGTCAGTCATGCCCTCCACCCTTCAGGTGCCGTGCGCACAGGGCTTTTCGGCAAGGTGAACGGCGGGTAAGCCCGGGCTGAACAGCGCCCGGTTCGGTCCGCACCCGGAGTCTCGACCTGCACCTTCGGGTTAGACGCGCAGGTTCGTTGGCGCACCCCATATCTGGTCCGCGCCAGCGAACGTGCGCGTCGGCATCGGATTTGCGTGTCGCTGGAAGCCCGGCCGGCGCTGTTACTGCCTCGCGAGCTCGCCGATCCGGCCCTCTCGCAGGGCTGCACCCACCGCCGCGATGCCGCCGTAATCCGGGAACAGCACCGACTGCCCGGCAACGAACCCGGACCCCGCGGTGGGAAGCGTCATGCTGCGGATCGCGTTGGCATCCAGGTTCCTCAGGCTGTAGGCCAGGATGGCGGCCTGGACCGGGTCGAAGCCCTTGTCCACGGTGAGGCAGCAGGACGCGAACTCCACGAGGGACCGCACCGCCGTGACGTCATTCAGCGCCCCGCCGCCGGTGAGGCGGGCCAGGATGGCGCGGAGCATGATCTGCTGGTCCCGGACCCGCTGGAAGTCGCCGTCGGCAAAGGCGTAGCGCTCGCGGACGAACTCCAGCGCCGCCTGCCCGTCCAGGTGGTTCATGCCCGCGGGGAACACATGCTGGGTCTCGATGGTGGACTGGAAAGCGATGGGCACGTCCACGTCGATGCCGTTCAGGCCGTCCACCAGGAGCTTGAACCCGCCGAAGTCCAGCATCAGGGTGTGGTTGATGGTGATGCCCAGCAGTTCCTGGACGGCGGCGGTCTGCATGTCGATGCCGCCGTATTCCAGCCCGGCGTTGATCTTGGCGCCGCCGTAGCCGGGGATGTTCACCCACGTGTCGCGGTTGATGGAGATGAGGTAAAGCGTGCTGCGGTCGGCCGGGACGTGGACCACCATCAGGGTGTCCGCCCGGTGGTCCTGCGCTTCGCCGGTGGCCGCCGTGTGCGCAGCGGCATCTTTTGCCGGTGTGCCGCCGCGGATGTCGCTGCCGATCACCAGGATGTTCATGGCCCCGGGCGGCAGTTCCGCGATGGGTGGGGGCGGCGGAGGAGCCGCCGGTGCCGGCGGCGGGGGCGTTTCGGACGGGGTCAGTGACGGCGTGGGGGAGGCGGATTCGCTTTGGGTGGCGGTGCCCTGGGCGGCTGGCGGCGTGACGTTGCCGGCCCGGTTGAGGCTCACCACAGCCACGACGGCGGCGGCCACCAGGACCAGGGCCAGCAACGCGGCGATCCACCGGCGGCGGCCGTGCGCCACCATCCAGCGGCCGTGCTGTGAGGTGCCCGGGTTGGTGGGTCCTGCAGGACCTGATGGGTCAGAACCGCCTGGTGTGCTCATAGTGCCCCTCATCTCACCGTGACTGTGGTGGGATCAGTGTCCGCCCGCCGGTGCCCGGTTGGCTACAGCCGTGGCCAAACTGTCACCTGCGGGGTGGTCACGTGCCGGACACAGCCGGGTGCCGCCGTCGTCATAGCAGCTGTATATCAGGAGCCAGGCCTTGCGGGAACGCTACAGCGAGTTGGGGACGTTCCCGCGAACCGGAGAGTTGAGGCGGGCATGCCGCAGGATGGACACGATGGCGGGGGCCAGCTCGTCCTCCATCTGCCGGTACACCTCGGGGGAGCGCCGGTACGGGTCAATGATGTCGTTCTCCGCGGAATCCGCCGGCAGGGCCAGGTGGCGGACACCCGCGGCACGGGCCGGAAGGGTCCGCCAGTACGCGGTGTTCGCGGCCAGCGGGTCGGCGCCGTGATTCTCGGCGGGGGGTTCGGTGGCGCGGCCGTCCAGCACGTCGAGCATCCTTGCGAACTCGCGGATGGTGAACGTCCGTTTGAGCATCGACGCGTCCTGCTGCAGCACCTCACCGCGGTGGCCGGACGTCATGGTGAGCACCAGGTCAACGCCGCGAAGGATCCTGGAGTTGAGCTGCCGGGCCTCGAACCCGTCCGGAGTCCCGCCGTAGGTCCGCACGATGTCGGCCGAAATGGGCTGCATGGGGTCTCCCACCATGGCCCGGGTTCCGGCACTGGCCACCTCGAACCCGCCGGGCACCACCTGGTTGAGTCCTGTTTGCAGCAGCCGTTCGGCCACAGGGGAGCGGCAGATGTTGCCCGTGCAGACGGTCAGGATTCTTACTGGTGCGGGGATATCCAAGGGAAGTTACTCTTTCCAGCCGGTGCCGGGACCGTACAGTCCGTGCCTCTCAACTTAACACGCACACGCCCGACGGCGGCCGCCCCACCCCGCACGCGCGCCCACCACTGGCGGGCGCGCGACGGAGCAAAGTAGTCATAGGCCGGCCAGGAGTTCTTTCATCTCAGTGATTTCGGCTTCCTGGGCTTTGATGATGTCCCGGGCCAGCTGGATGGTCTGCGGGTACTTGCCGGAGCCGATTTCCTGCCGGGCCATGTCGATGGCGCCCTCGTGGTGCCCGGTCATCTGCTGGAGGAAGAGGCGGGCGGCGTCGGTGCCCTGTGCGGCCTTAAGGCGGGCAATGCCGTCGTCGTCAACCATGCCGCCCATGCCGTGGCCGGAGTGGTCGCCCATCATGGTGGGCACGTTCCAGCCTTCCAGCCAGCCGGTCATCTGCTTGATCTCGGGCGTCTGCGCGTCCTTGATCCGGGTGGCCAGCGAGGCCACCGGGGCGGGGATATCAGGCTTTGCCAGCAGGATGTCGCTCATCTCCACGGCCTGCTGGTGGTGCGGGATCATCATCTGGGAAAACATGATGTCCGCCTGGTTATGGTCCGCGTTGGCGTCCGGCATCATGCTGGACATCGGCGCGGAGCTGCCGTGGTCCATGGGCATGGTGTTTCCGCCGGAGCTGCCGGATCCGGTGGCACAGCCTGCCAGGCCAAGGGAGGCTGCAAGGGCGGCGGCGAGGGTCAGGGTCTTGAATTTGGTGGTCATTGGTGGTCCTTCAGGGGAGTAGTTGAACTGGCTTGGTGCGCGGGGGGGGCCGCGCGGCGCAGTCGGCTTACGTCCGGCTGATGGACAGCTCGCAGGGCGACGGGCTGGGAGCGATGTGGGAATAGCCGGTGACAGTGCCGGCGCTGGCTGGCCGTCCGGCACTGTGACTGTGCATTGCCGTGGGCGGCTCGGCAGAGAGCGACCCCGTCTTGGCCAGCGGGGTGCAGGAGGCCGCGGCATCCTGGCCGCCGGGGTGCGACGGCGTGCAGGCTGCCGGCTCGGCCACGTACGGGCGAGCCACTAAATCTCCGGGGACGGAACGCTGGTCAGCGGAGCGCACGGCATCAGGGGAAGGCGCGACGCCGGCGTTCCCGGCCAGGTGCGCATGGTGCCCGGCCGGATGCCTGTCAGCGGCGGGCATCCCGGCGTCAACAGCGGACTGTGCAGCGCCGGGATCCGGTGCGGCACCGGCGTGCGCCGCATGCGAGGTGTGGCCCGCCGTCATGACGTGCATTCCGAAGATCCCCGCCACCACCGCCAGCACCGCAGCCAGCAGCGTCGAGCGGCGGAGCAGCGCCGCCACGCGACGGGAAACCGGAAGACCGGACGGCATCAGCGCACCTCGGCGGGGTTGAGCCGGAGCCGCCGCAGCAGCTGGGCGTTCAGCGCCACCACGATGGTGGAGGCGCTCATCAGGACGGCGCCGGCGGCCGGTGAGAGGACCACGCCGGCGAAGGCGAGCACGCCGGCGGCCAGCGGCACGGACAGGATGTTGTAACCGGTGGCCCACACCAGGTTCTGCCACATCTTGCGGTAGCTCGCCCGGGAGAGGTCCACCATGGACAACACCGCACGCGGATCGTTGCCGGCCAGCACCACGCCCGCCGACTCCATGGCCACATCCGTCCCGGCGCCGATGGCGATGCCCACCTCGGCGCGGGCCAGCGCCGGGGAGTCGTTCACGCCGTCGCCCACCATGGCAACCTTGAGTCCGCGGCCCTGCAGCTCCGCCACTTTCTTGTCCTTGTCCGCCGGCAGTACCTCGGCGAACACCTCGTCGATCTTCAGGTCCGCGGCCACGGCCTGCGCCACCTGCCGGGCGTCGCCGGTGATCATGGCTACCTTGACGCCGCGGTTCTGCAGCGCCGCAACTGCCTGCCGCGATTCCGGCCGTACGGCGTCCTCCAGGCTGACGGCACCCAGGACGCGGCCGCCGTCGAGCACGTGCAGGACAGAGGCGCCACGCTCCCGCCAGCCGCGCGTTGCCTCGGCCAGGCCGGAAGGCTCGACGGCGCCAAGCTCGCGCAGGAGCGCCGGCCCGCCCACGTACAGCGGGCGGCCGGCCACGGTTGCCTGTACCCCGCGGCCCGCCAGCGCCGAGAAGCCGGACGCGGCAGGGACGGTGAGGCCGCGGTTCCGCGCCGCGCGGACGATGGCCCGGGCGGCGGGATGCTCGCTGTCGGATTCAACGGCGGCGGCGAGGGACAGCAGGCTGTCAGCGTCCAGGGACCCTGTTGTTGCGATGTCCCGGAGCTCGGGCTCGCCCTTGGTGAGGGTGCCGGTCTTGTCGAAGAGCACCACATCAATGGTCCGCATGCGCTCCAGCGCCATCCGGCTCTTGATCAGCACCCCGGCGCGGGCGGCCTGTTCCGTGGAGATCGCGATCACCAGCGGGATGGCCAGGCCCAGGGCGTGCGGGCAGGCGATGACCAGCACCGTCACCGTCCGGGTGACCGCTTCCGGCACGCTGCCCAGCAGGGTCCAGGCGATGAACGTCAGGACACCTGCGCCGGCGGCGAAGTAGAAGAGGAAGGCTGCGGCACGGTCGGCCAGGGCCTGGGCGCGGGAGGACGACGCCTGGGCTTCGGCCACCAGCCGCTGGATGCCGGCCAGCGCGGTGTCTTCCCCCACGGCTGTGACGCGGACGCGCACCCCTGAGTCGGTGGCCACGGTTCCCGCCACCACGGCGTCACCGGGTCCGCGCGGAACGGTCTTGGATTCGCCGGTGATCATGGACTCGTCGAACTCGGCGCGGCCCTCAGCCACCGTGCCGTCGGCGGGCATCCGGGCTCCTGGGCGGACCAGGACCAGGTCGCCTGGCCGCAGTTCGGACACGGGGACGGTCTCGGTGCCGGATGCCGTGACGCGTTCGGCGTCGTCCGGCAGCAGTGCGGCGAGGGCGTCCAATGCTCCCTGCGCCGATCCGAGGGCACGCATCTCGATCCAGTGGCCCAGCAGCATGATGGCCACCAGGAGCGCCAGCTCCCACCAGAAATCCAGGTCGAAGCCGCCCAGGCCCAGGCTGGTGACCCAGGAGGCGGTGAACGCCACTGTGATGGCCATGGCGATCAGCAGCATCATGCCGGGCTGGCGGTCCTTCAGCTCCTGCAGGCCGCCCTTGAGGAATGGCTGGCCGCCGTAGAGGAAGATGACGGTTCCCAGGACCGGCGGGATCCAGGCCGAGCCCGGAAACATGGGCGCCATGTAGCCCAGGAGATGGCCCACCATGGGGCTGAAGAAGACCACGGGAACCGACAGGGCAAGCGTGAGCCAGAACCTGTTCTTGAACATGGCGGTGCTGTGCCCAGCGTGCTGGCCGGAGGTATGGACGGTGTGGCCGTCATCGGGGTGCGGGTGGGCGCCGTCCTGCAGGGATGCCGCAGCGTTGGTGTGGCCGGGAGCTTGCCCGTGCCCGGCAGGGGCAGCAGCAGCCCGGGCATCGGTGACCGTGCCGGCGGATTCACGGCCGGCGTCGTGATGGTGACGGGAATGGTCTTGCATGGGAGTCAGGTCCTTTTCTTGGCGAAGGAAGAATCCTTATGGACAAGCAGGCGCTGGGGTTGAACGGCTGTGAAAGCGGAGCGCTTGGAAACGCCGGCCGGGACATACCACTTCACTGACAACACACACAACATACCCCTAGGGGGTATTTCAGTCAAGCGTTCCGTGCAGCGTGTGACCGAGGGGAGGGGCGCCCCGGCCTACCAACTTAATCTGGCTCTTGTCATACTGGTATAAAGGCCCACACGGGCGGAGCATGCCTGTGCGGCGGAACGGATGCTACACGGAGGTGGCCCCTGTGAAGGACGTGCCCGGCCCTTACACGTACTCGAGCGCTTTGGGGGACGACGACTGCATCGCCGGCACCTACACGGCCGAGGTGGACGGCTGGAAACTCTCTTGGTCCGACGGGATGTACCAGCTGCATGGCTACCGCCGCGGGGACGTGGTTCCCACCCTGGACCTGCTGTTCGCCCACAAGCACCCCAAGGACCGGCCGCGCTGCGAAGCCATCGTGGCCCAGGTTGCCCAGACCGGCGGGTATTTCTGCATGTACCACCGGATCATCGATGCCAAAGGCAAAACCAAGCGCGTGCTGTCCTCCGGCGAGGGCATCGTTGGCCCGGACGGCAAGGTCACCGTGATTGAGGGAGTGATGGTGGACCTCACCTCAACCCTGCAGCGCGAAACCGAGCAGACCGCACGCGATGCGGTGGCGGGCGCCACCGCATCGCGAACCGTCATCGACCAGGCGAGGGGAATCCTCATGGGCCTGCTCGGCATCGGCTCCGATGAAGCGTTCCAGCAGCTGGTGGCCACCAGCAGCCACCGGAACGTCAAGCTCGTGGCAGTGGCGGCGGAGCTGGTGCAGCTGGCCAACTCGGAGGATGCCCGGGAATACCTGGTCAGGGCCGTCAGGGCAATTGCCGACCGGTTGCCCGCAGCGTCGGGGAGCCAGGACAAGTCCAGGGAACACCAGGCTGCCCGGGATCGCCGGGCAACACCGGAGCGCCGGGCCGCACCCGCACCGTCCGCGGTAGCTGCCGCGCGCTCCGCCGTCCCCGGGCCCGCGCCCCGCCCTCCGGCGGTACGCCCGGGACCCGGGCGCCGCCCCGCAGGCTGACGCCGGGCGGGCGTTCCCGGGGCGGGCTGAAACCCCAATGCCGCACCCATCCGAAGGTCAGCATGCTGCCGAATGACTGGAGTTCGGACTTCAACCGAAGCCCGGAAACCGCATATCGGAAGGTCAGCCATGACCGAAGTTACCGCCCACCACGGGCTGTTCAAGGACACCAACCTGCATGTGGACGATGCCGGCGGAGCGGGCCGCCCGGTGGTCCTCATCCACGGATGGCCGCTCTCCGGGAAATCATTCGAGGAGCAGATCCCGGCGCTGCAGGAGGCCGGTTACCGCCCCATCACCTATGACCGCAGGGGGTTTGGCCTCAGCAGCAAGCCGCCGGCAGGCTACAACTACGATGTCCTGGCCGAGGACCTGCAGAAGGTCCTGGTGGAACTGGACCTGACGGACGTGACCCTGGTGGGCTTTTCCATGGGCGGCGGTGAGGTGGCACGCTACCTCGGCCTGTACGGACCGGCGAGGATCCGCAGCGTGGTCTTCGCCTCCGCCGTGACGCCCTACCTTCTGCAGACGGACGACAACCCGGACGGTCCCCTGACCCCTGAGCAGGCGGACGGCATGGCCGAGGACCTCGTCAAGGACGAGACAGCTTTCTACGATTCCTTCACCCGCGAGTTCTTCTCAGTGGACGGAGTCCTCAAGGTCAGCGAGGTGCAGCGAAAAGAAGCCGGTGCCATGTGCGGGCAGGCTAACCAGAACGCGGCCCTGGCCTGCATGGCGGCCTTCGGCGGGACCGACTTCCGGGGCGACCTCGCGGATGTCACCGTCCCGGCATTGGTGATCCACGGCGACGGCGATGCCACCGTACCGTTCGAAGGTTCCGGCCAGCGGACGCACGCCGCGCTGGCGAACAGCGAGGTCCATGTCATCAAGGATGCGCCGCATGGCTGCAACGTGAGCCACGCGGCGGAGTGGAACAGGGTGCTGATCGAATTCCTGGCGAAATAGGCCGGCTACTGGCCCACGTACACGTTCTGGTGGATACGCCTCAGGCCTTCGGATTCCAGTTGGACGGCGTCGGCATAGTCCGGCACCAGGACGGCGGGCCTCTTGTCGGTTCCGCTGACGGTCACGATCTTGTTGCTGGAGCTGCCGGCTGCCACCGCGCATCCCGCGTAATCGGTGACTCGCTGGTTCACGTTGACCACGGCAAGGCAGGCCTGGGCGCCATCAGAGCTCTGCGCTGCAAAGAACTTCCGGCCGTCATCTTCCACCAGGAAACGCAAGGTGGCGGGATCAACCTGTTCCAGGAAGTTGGCATCGTACGGGAGCACATCCTCAGGTCCGGCAGGTGCTTTCAGCGCATCAATGCCGTATCCGTCGCTCGCGCAGCCGCCGAGCAGCAGCGGAACCGTCAGCACGGCCACCGTCGCCGCGGGTTTGAGCTTCATCATCTGTTCCCCCAGGATCGTGAATACCGTGCCAATGACGCTAGCGCACCGTTTCCGGCAGGTCTTGTCATACGCAAGCAGGCCGTTTCGTGTGCACCGCCCAAAGGCCGTTACGATGGTTGAAGGTGCGCCGGGAAGTCTGGTCGGCATAGTTTCGCCGACCCCCAAAGTCAGGACCCTGCCATGACCTCCGCCCCGCAGCCCCCGCACAAGCACCAACCCCAGCCCCGCCGTCCGATCCTGGCCCGCGGCTCCTACGCCGAGGCCCTGCGGATCGGCGAGATCCTGCGCAAGGAAACGGTGGGCGGTGCCCTGCTGGTGGCCGCTGCCGTGATAGCCCTCATCTGGGCCAACTCACCTGCGTCGGACAGCTACTTCGCCCTTCGTGACATCACCGTGGGCTACGCGCCCTGGCACCTCGAGCTGAGTCTTGGCGCCTGGGCGGCCGACGGGCTCCTGGCGGTCTTCTTCTTCCTGGTGGGACTCGAGCTCAAGCGCGAATTCGTGGCGGGCGACCTCCGCCAGATCAGCACGTCCATCGTCCCGGTGCTGGCCGCCGCCGGAGGTGTGCTGGCCCCCGCGGTGATCTATGTCGTCGTCAATGCCGCCAACCCGGACACGCTCCGCGGCTGGGCCATCCCCACCGCCACGGACATCGCGTTCGCCGTGGCCGTGCTGGCCGTCATCGGATCGCACCTGCCCAGCGCGCTGCGGATCTTCCTGCTGACCCTGGCCGTGGTGGACGACCTGATCGCCATCAGCATCATCGCGTTCTTCTATTCCAGCGACCTCCAGATTGTGCCGCTGCTCCTGGCGCTGGTCCCGCTGGGCATCTTCACATTCCTGGTCCAGAAGTACCGCCGGTTCTTCGGCACCCATGCCGCCGCGGCCTGGCTGATCCTGCTGCCGCTGGGTTTCGCCGCCTGGGCGCTGGTGCACGCCTCCGGCATCCACGCCACCGTTGCCGGCGTGCTGCTGGGCTTCGCGGTGCCGGTGCTCCGGTCGCAGGCCAGCGGCGGGCCGGAGGCCGGCCCGGGGCTCGCGGAAATCTTCGAGCACCGGTTCCGGCCCATCTCCGCTGGTGTTGCCGTCCCCGTGTTCGCCTTCTTCTCGGCCGGGGTAGCGGTGGGCGGATGGGACGGTTTCGTGTCGGCGCTCGCGGACCCGGTGGCGCTGGGCATCATCCTGGCGCTGGTCCTGGGCAAGCCGATCGGCATCCTGGGCACCACCTGGCTCGTGACCAAGACCACCAAGGCGAAGCTTGACGATTCCTACCGGTGGATCGACATCTTCGGCGTGGCACTGCTGGCCGGCATCGGCTTCACGGTGTCGCTCCTGGTGGCCGAGCTCAGCTTTGGCCAGGGCAGCCTCCACGACGACCACGCCAAGGTGGGCATCCTCACCGCATCGCTGCTTGCCGCCGTTCTGGCCAGCGTCATCCTCCGCACCCGGAACCGGCAGTACCGGCAGGCCGAGGAGCTGGAAAAGGTTGACGCGGACCAGGATGGCATCCCGGACGTCTACCAGGGCCGCGCCTGACCGGAGCCTTCAGGAACGCACGACGCCGGCACGCACCCGTGTGCCGGCGTCGTGGTTTATCTGTGGCCGGCTAGGCCGGGGCGAGTCCCAGCAGGGGGTCCGCGGGTGCCTCCACGTGGCGGATCTCCAGGGCCTCCGGGTCCAGCAGCTTGCGCGCGCCGGTCCGGGCGTCCAGGATCCAGAAAAGATCCAGCGCGGGCACCACCCCGGTCACCCGGCCGCTGTGGAACAGCTTGCCCCGGTGCCACGCCTCGATGTTGTCTCCAATACGGAGCTGAGCGGTACTGACTCCCTGTGCCTCCATGCGGGCTGCCTCCTGCTGGTTGTGTCCCCGTACGCCCAGCTTGCCGTAGCGAGGTTGCAGGAGTGTTTCCGCAGGGTGTTATTCCTGTGTCAGCTGAGGTTGGTGCGCCGGATGCTCAGCATGTGGAGCAGCAGGGCCCGCTGGGGCTGGCCCGGATTGCGGTCCACGAACAGGCTGAGGGAGGCGCGGGCACCGGCTTCTGCCGGGTCTGTGCCGCTCATGATTTCTTCGATGATTTCCAGCGCCTGCAGCTGGAGGTCCAGGAGCGCAACTTCCTCATGGACTGACAGCGGAGCTCTTGAATTTCCGGACATGGGGTTGCCGCCTTTGTGCTGGGAGCCCTCCCCGGGGAGGAGCAGCAGCCTCTCCCAAGCCCATCGGATCAATATACTAAGTGTACTTATAGGTCTGTGGGCGGCAAGGCTTTCCCGGAACCAGTTTCCGGGCCCACGCGGGCTGGTGCGGCGTCAGCTGCCCGGGAAGAACCCTCTCCGTTGCTCTATCACTTTTGGTCCCCAAATCGGCGGTTTGGGGACCAAAAGTGATAGAGCATCCGGGTTGCCGTGACGTTGACCCGGGATTGCCCGTGGCCGGCGGGGCGGCGGCGTCAGCTGTGCGTGGGTTCCTCCACCAGGGCGGTGGCGATGCTCGAGGCGTCGTCCAGGGCGGCCAGGTACCGCTCCGCATCCAGGGCCGCGGCGCAGCCGGTACCCGCGGCGGTAATGGCCTGGCGGTAGCGGTGGTCCACGGCGTCACCGCACGCGAAGACGCCGGAGAGGTTGGTGCACGTGGTGGGGGAGTCCACCTTGATGTAGCCCTCGTCATCCAGGTCCACCTGGCCCGTCAGAAGTTCGGTGCGCGGCAGGTGGCCGATCGCCACGAAGATCCCCGTGGCGCCGAGCTCCCTGGTTTCGCCGGAGCGGGTGTCCGCCAGGGTGACGCCGGTGACCTTGGTGTCGCCGTGGATGGCAGTGATGGCGGAGTTCCATTCGAACCGGATCTTGGGGTTGTCCTTGGCCCGCTGCGCCATGATGCGGGAGGCCCGCAGTTCGCCCTTGCGGACCACGACGGTCACGGACTTCCCGAAGCGGGTAAGGAAAGTTGCTTCCTCCATGGCGGAGTCGCCGCCGCCCACCACAATGATGTCCTGCTCGCGGAAGAAGAAACCGTCGCAGGTGGCGCACCAGGACACGCCGTGGCCGGACAGCTTCTTTTCCTCGGGCAGGCCCAGTTCCTTGTACGCGGAGCCGGTGGCCAGGATGACAGCAGGTGCCTCGTGGGTCTCCCCGGCGCCGGTGACCACGCGCTTGACCGAACCCTTCAGGTCAACGGACGTGACGTCGTCGAACACCACCTTGGCGCCGAACTTCTCGGCCTGCTGCTGCAGCCCGTCCATCAGTTCGGGACCCTGGATGCCGCCGGGGAAGCCGGGGAAGTTTTCCACCTCGGTGGTGTTCATCAGCGCACCGCCCGCGGTGACGGAACCGGCCAGCACCAGCGGGGCCAGGCCTGCCCGGGCGGCGTAAATGGCGGCGGTGTAGCCCGCGGGGCCGGAGCCGATGATGATCAGCTGTTCGTTGCTCATGGGGTTCTCCTTGAGAGGTAGCGGGCGTGCGCCCCTCCAGTGGAGCAATGGTCCTTGGCCCGTGTCAATCCGCTGCATAATGGGGCCATGACCCCACCGCCGATGACCGTGGCTGCACCGTGACCGGCGAGCCGGCAACCCCACGCCGCGGCTCGGCCTGGGAAGTGTTCGGCGTGTTCCTCAAACTGGGGGTTACCTCGTTTGGCGGCCCCATCGCGCACCTGGGTTATTTCCGCGACGAACTGGTCCGGCGCCGCAAATGGGTGGACGACAGGGAATACGCGGACCTGGTGGCGCTGTGCCAGTTCCTTCCCGGGCCTGCCTCCAGCCAGGTGGGCTTCGGCCTGGGGCTGCACCGCGCCGGCCCCCTTGGCGCCCTGGCCGCGTTCCTCGCCTTCACCCTCCCGTCCGCGGCGCTGCTGGTCGCCTTCGCGCTGGGTGCCGCGCTGTTCCAGGGCACCGTCGGCACCGGCATTCTCACCGGACTGAAGATCGTGGCGGTGGCCATCGTGGCCCAGGCGGTATGGGGCATGGCCAAAGCCCTCACTCCGGACCGGGAGCGGGCGGCGATCGCCGTGGTCGCTGCCCTGTCCGCCACGCTGCTGGCCGGGTCGCTCGGCCAGATAACGGCCATCCTGTTCGGCGCGCTCGCCGGGCTGCTGGTCTGCCGGCGGGGCACCACAGACCTGACCGGCCACCTGCGCTTTCCCGTCAGCCGGACCGCGGGAATCACCTGCCTGGTCCTGTTCGTGCTTTTGCTGCTGGGCCTGCCGGTACTGGCGCTGGCTACGGGTTCGGCCGGGATCACCCTGTTCGAGGCGTTCTACCGGGCCGGCGCACTGGTGTTCGGCGGCGGCCATGTGGTCCTGCCCCTGCTCCAGGCCGGCGTGGTGGATCCGGGCTGGGTCACCAGCCAGCAGTTCCTGGCAGGTTACGGCGCCGCGCAGGCGGTGCCGGGCCCGCTGTTCACCTTCGCGGCCTACCTGGGCACGGCGTCCGGGTACGGTCCGGGCGGCGTGGCGGGTGCCGCCGTCGCGCTCGCCGGCATCGTCCTGCCCGGGTTCCTGCTGCTCACCGGCGTGCTGCCGTTCTGGAACTCCTGGCGGTCCCGGCCCGGGGCACAGGCCCTGATGCGGGGCGCCAACGCTGCCGTGGTGGGCATCCTGGCCGCCGCCCTGTACAACCCGCTGTTCACCACCGCCGTCACCGGGCCGGGGCCGTTCTGCCTGGGCCTGCTCTGCTTCGTGCTGCTCATCGCGTGGAAGACGCCGCCCTGGGCCGTGGTGCTGGTGGGCGCGGCCGGCGGAGTGCTGCTGGCCCTGGCTGGCTGACGTCACTTCGCGCCCGCCGGCAACGCGCTGATGCGGCTTCGACGCGCTGATCCGGTTTCGACGCGCACATGCGGTTTCGACGCGCTGATCCGGTTTCGACGCGCAAGTTCGTTGACGTACCCCAGATATCCGGGGCGCCCAAGAAGGCGCGCGTCGGTGGCGGGGTTGCGCGTCGAAAAACAGGCAATGACACCGGCAAGGCGGCGAAGCCCTGCCGTGGGAGTAGGCTGGAATTGCCGTCCGGTCCTGGGCGGCTCGGGTCCCGGTTCAGTCCGTGGGAAGGTCTGCCGGGCAGCACCAGGAAGCCCTCCATGGCCACAGACAAAACCGACGAGCCGGTAGCCAAGCGCCTCGGCGAACTGGTCCTCACCAGTTCCCACGTTGAGGAATTCCTCCATGACCTGGCCGTCGAGGCCGCAGCCGAGCTGTCGTCCACCGGGCAGCAGGTGTCCTGTTCCGTTACCGTGGTGCGGCGGAAGAAGGCTGCAACGGCGGCCAGCAGCGATGGCCGCGCCCGGGCCATGGATGAGGTGCAGTACACCTTCAATGACGGCCCGTGCCTGTCTGCCATCCGCCTGGCCACCACCATCCATGTGCCGGACCTGCACAATGAGAGCCGCTGGCCGGAGTACCTGGAGGCCGTGAACGAAGGGACCCTCAAATCCATCCTGGCGGTGCCCGTCCCGGTGGACAGTGATGCCCGGGCAGCCCTGAATCTGTACTCCGACGGCAAGGATGCGTTCCCCGCCGACTCCGTGGCCTCCGCCGAACGGTTCGCCCGGGAAGCCAGTCAGTCCCTGCGTCTGGCACTGCGGATCGCCCACCTGACGGATGCGCGCGACGACCTCGCCGCCGCTATGGCTTCCCGTACCACCATCGACCTCGCAGCCGGGGCCATCATGGGCCAGAACCGGTGCAGCCAGGAAACGGCCATGGCCATCCTCAAGAGCGCCTCCAGCACCCGCAACATCAAGCTCCGGGACATAGCCGCCCGGGTCATCGCCTCAGTAGCCGCCGACGATACCGTCAGCACCCACTTCGACGCCTGAGGCCGCGGTCACAGCGCCGCGGTCATAGCGAACGGCGGGACGTACGACGCCGGCCTGCCGCCGCAGTGCGTCAGCCGCCTGAGAGTCAGGCGCCTTTGCGTCAGATGCCGGGAGGAGCGGGAGGGGCAGCCCCGGCCACCAGCTCCGTGCTGACCTCCGCCAGGGTGCCCCCGGAATTCCTGGCCGAGGCGATCAGCCGGCCCAGGGCGTCATCGTGGCCGATGCCGTGCCGCTCCATCAGCATCCCGCAGGCCCGGTTGATGGTGTCCCGGGTGGCCAGGGTGGTTTTGAGCTCGCCGGCCATCCGCAGCGGAACCTCGGTGCCCTGGATGTGCGCCAGCAGGGTGGCGGCAGTTCCGGCGAACAGGGGCAGCACCCGGCCGGTGGACTCGCCGTACTGGCCCGGCAGTGCGGAGTAGATGTTGAGGGCCCCCAGCGCCTGGCCGCCGGCCATCAGCGGAGCGCTGGCCACGGAACGGACTGCCGTGTCCAGGACAGCTGCACGCCAGTTGGGCCACCGCTGGTCAGTGCGGACGTCCTCCACAATCACCACTTCTTCGGCGGACCATGCGGTGAGGCACGGGCCTTCGTCGAGTTCGTACTGGACGGCGTCCAGCTGCTCCACGAGGGGATGGGTGGCGGCACTGCTGATCCGGTTGCCGCCGGCGTCCAGGATGGACACCCCGGCTTCGGGATTGCCGGGGAGGGATTCCTTGATGGCCCGGGCCATCAGGGCGACGGCGTGGCGTGCTTGTTCCTCGGTCAGCAGCAGCCCGTGGATGCGTGCGATGGTGTCCGAGAGGTCATCGAGGGGGAGCCGCTTCATGCTGGGCAGGCCTGTTCCGCGTCTGCATCCATTGCCGCCGGTGGACTGCAGCGGCTACTCGCGCCGGCCTGTGCAGAGGGAGCCGGGGAGGACAGGCCCTGGTGCCCGTCACGTTCCAGAAATGTACCGGCGTTCGCGGGGGAAGTACAGCGGGAAGCGGCCGGGGACAGCAGTGCACCCGGAGCGGAAGCCGCCCCGGGTGCACCATGCGTGAAATGCCGGGCTACGCGTGGGCGTAGGTAAGGCAGTCCGCGTTGTCCCTGCCCGGGCCGACATGGACCTCGGGCGCCTTGCACATCAGGTGGTCGTTGTGGACGCATTCGCTGCGCTGGCAGGCCCCGACGTCGGCGAGAACCTTGGGCAGGCCGCCGTGGACGCCCACCTCGATGAACGTGGCGCAGTGGGCGTGGTTTTCGTCGCCGCCCACGGTGATGGCGGCGGCGTTGCAGTTCGTGTGGTCGTTAAAGGAACAGTTCGTTACGCTGCAGTCCGCGACGTGCGTTGTCATGGAAAGTCCTCCTTGGCCGGCCACCCCGGGCGGGCAGCTCCGTTTGACCACCGTAGACCCGCGCGGGCCAATCAAAAAGACCCAATTGTCTTGCCTAATTGGCCGCTCACAGCGGGTGTTGCCAGCGGCTGCCCTGGCCTGCGCGCCCTTCCCGGCGGCCAATCCTCGTGCTTATCCTGTACTTCTCGGCGGCAAGCAGCGACCGTCAGCAGGTACCCACGGCGTGGCCAACGGGAAGGCTGGCATGAACGGGCAGGAAGCAGCAGGGCAGAACCCGCGGCAGCAGGACGGCACGACGGCGGCAAACAGCGTCCGGAGCAACGGCGCCGGGCGTCCCGCGCCCAGGACGTTCGGGGTTGAAGAGGAACTGCTGCTCGTGGACCCGGGCAGGGGTGACGCGGTGCCCATGGCCGGCGCGTTGCTGGACCTGTACGTCCGGCCGTTCGAATCCAGTTCCGGGCCGGTGCTGACGGCCGAGTTCCAGCAGGAAATGATCGAAGTGGTCACCCCGCCGCACTCCACTCTCGCCGGTCTGCGGGCTGACATCGTGGCGGGCCGGGACATTGCCCGGCAGGCCGCGGAGGATGTTGGCGTCCGGGTGGCCGCGCTGGGCACCTCGCCGCTGCCCAGCGATCCCCATCCGGTGCGGCTGCGCCGGTTCGCGGCCATGGTGGAGGAATACGGCCTGACCGCCCGGGAACAGCTGACCTGCGGCACCCACATCCATGTGTCGGTGGAGTCTGACGAAGAGGCTGTAGGGGTGCTGGACCGGATCCGGAACTGGCTGCCGGTGCTGGTGGCCCTCAGCGCCAACTCCCCGTTCTGGCACGGCGAGGACACCGGATACGCCAGCTACCGGTCCCAGGTGTGGAGCCGCTGGCCCTCCGCCGGGCCGCTGGACATCCTGGGCACCCCCGACGCCTACCACCAGCTGGTGCACGACATGGTGAGCACCGGCGTCGCCATGGATGAAGGCATGATCTACTTCGACGCCCGGCTGTCCCGGCACTATCCCACCGTGGAGGTGCGGATCGCCGACGTCTGCATGATGCCGGAGAACACAGTGCTGCTGGCCGGGATCGTCCGCGGGCTGGTGGAAACGGCCGCCCGTGAATGGCGGGCCGGGACGGACCCCGCCCCGGTGCCCACCGCCCTGCTTCGGCTGGCCGCGTGGAAGGCCAGCCGCTGGGGGCTGCGCGGGGAACTCCTGGATCCGGTGAGCAGCAGGCCCGGGCCGGCCCTCGGCGTCGTCAATTCCCTCCTGCACCATATCCATGGGGCGCTGGAGGACATGGGCGACCTGCAGCGGGTGGAGGAACTGACGGACCAGCTCCTGCACACCGGCACCGGAGCCGTCCGCCAGCTTGAGGTCCTGCACCGGACCGGTGACCTGGAGGACGTGGTGGACGACGCCGCCAACTGTACGGTGGGGTCCGAAATCCAGGGTGCACGGCGGGGGATCCCGGGGGATTGACAGCGGCCCCTCCCGGGCGCACGCTGTTACCGCTGGGGCCTGCATTGGTGCGGCCTGGATGCCGGCGCGGCTGATCAAAGCCCGGCGTGGAACCTGTGGCGTTGAACCCCACGGGCGGGCGGCCAACCATCCCGGAGCTGCCCCGGCGCCCCGGACGAACAGTTGAAAATGCTCCCTGTCTGGAGAACGAAAATGGCCGGAGAAACTGCCGCAGCGCTTGAAGCGAAATCCTTTGATGAACCCGACGAAAAGCGCCGTCCCCCGAACACCGTGGTGGATGTGGTGCACCTTGGCGGCACCACCCTGGCCCGGCTTACCTTTGAGCGCGGCTGGCGCTGGTCCGAGACTGTCAAGACCGTGGTCCACACGGACAGCTGCCAGGTGAACCACGTGGGCATCTGCACCGCGGGGACACTGACCGTCCAAATGGACGACGGCTCACGGACCACCATCAGCGCAGGCCACGCCTACGCCGTTCCGCCGGGGCACGACGCCTGGGTGGAAGGCGATGAGACCTTCGTGGGCTACGAGATCCTGAGCGCAGCCGCGTACGCCAAGCCCGAATGAGCCGCGCCTGATTCCCGCCTGATCCCGCCCACCGGGCCGTCCGCGCATGTTCCGCCTCAGGGGAGCCACCGACGCCGAGCTTCGGAAGAAGCCCCGGCGCGGGTTGCGCCGGGCCGGGTTGGTCCTGCTCGCCGTCGTGGGCCTGCTTCTGGCCTCCACGCTGCTGAACCTGTTCCTGGAGTCCCGGGAGCGGGCCACCGTCCAGCCGTACGGGGAACGGGTGGCGGTGGCCGGCGGCAGCCTGAACGTGGTGCGGAACGGTCAGCAGGGCCAGGCCATCGTGCTCCTGAGCGGGCTGGGAACCCCGGCCCCCGGCCTGGACTTCCAGCCGCTGGTCCGTGAGCTCAGCGGCTTCGACGTCATAGTGGTGGAGGGGTTCGGCTACGGTTACAGCGACATGGAGGCCGGGCCGCGGAGTAACGGGAACATCAGCAACGAACTCCACCAGGCGCTGGAGTCGCTCCAGGTTCCCCGGCCGTATGTCCTGGCCGGCCACTCCATCTCCGGGTTCTACCTGCTGGACTATGCCAACCGGTACCGCAGCGAGGTGGCGGCCGTGATCGGCATCGACGCCTCCATCCCCAAACCCGGGGACGGGCCTGTCGCGGAGCCGGATCCGGGCGTCAACTGGGCCCGGATCCTGTCCGCCACCGGGCTGGTGCGGGCCGTGGCCTCGGTGGCTCCCGCCGTCGTGGATCCGGACAGCACCGCCTTTACCGATGACGAACTGAAGCGCATGCGCATGATGAGCTCGTGGAATTACGGCAACCCCGCCGTGGCGGATGAGACCGCCCGGATCGCCAACAATGCCGCGGCGCTGCGGGGCGTCACCTACCCGGATGACCTGCCGGTCCAGGCCTTCATTGCCGATGAACACACGGACCGGACCGCGGAAAAGGTTTCTGCCGCCGAGAACTTGCTCAAGAACGTGGCGCGGCACCAGGTGCTGCCCCTTGAGGGAGGGCATTACCTGCACTGGACGCAGGCGCCGCGGATGTCCGAGGCTATCCGGGAGTTCCTCGGCCCGGCCGGCTGAAGGACATCACGGACTACCGCACAGGCCGGACGGGGTGCCCCGCGCCGGGCCGTGGGGCCGCTTCCGTGGACGCACGGTGGCGCCGTTCAAGCACGACGACGTCACGGCCAAAGGAGAACAGGAGCAGCGGGAGTGCCACGGCCGGAGCGGCGGCAGCTAAGGCGGGCGGCATGCCAGGGACCTGGGCGATGACCAGCGCAAGAAGCAGGGCCAGCGGCTGGACGGCGCCGATCACCTTGCGTGCCGTGCTCCGCGGCAGCGGCTCACGCAGGTGCGGCCGGACAATCCCCGCCGCCGCCACCAGGTAGTACATGGCGCCGATGGCCAGCGTCCACGGGCCCACCACCGTGACGGTGGCAATGGACAGGACCAGCACCAGGAAGGCATCCGTGGCGGAATCGAACCGGGCTCCCGCGTCCGAGGCGGTTCCGGTCCGCCGCGCCACCGGACCGTCCACGGCGTCGAGCAGGAGTGCCGTGCTGCCCAGCACCACCAGAAGCAGGCCGGGCACCTGGCCCGGAACGTCCCCGGTGAACAGCGGCGGGATGGCCAGCACGGCGCAGACGGCGGCGAGGGTGGCACGGACCAGGGTGATCCGGTCGGCCGGCGTCGGGCGCCAGGTAGTGATGGTCTCCACCACTCAAGTATCCCGGCGCAGAGTTCCCGGACGCGCGGCCTCCGGAATGCTGCTTCGGTTGCCGCCGTGCCGGCCCCGGCTGCTGCGGGCAAGGCCCACCGCGGCCAGGATAGTTCCGGCGCCTTCGGCAACAGCGCTGAGGGTCTTCGAGAAAAACCAGACGGGATCGTACATGGCAGGGAACGGGCCGAACGCCGGGACATCAACGTACCGGTAGAGCATCACGGCGGCGAACGCGCTGAAGGCCACCACCAGGGCCGCGGCATAGGAGGCGCGGCTGCCGCGGACCAGCACCCACAGCCCCACCAGGACTGCGGCGGCGGCCTCGAACAGGAACAGGGTGCCTTGGCTGATGACGCCGGACGGCGCGTCCTGATGGCCCGGGGCGAGGAAAAGGTGCACCCCGGCGTCGATGAACAATGCCACAGCCGTCAGAATTCGGAGGACCACATTAGTAAGACGCCCAGAACGCCGAAGTGGTTCACCGCGGGTAGCGGTGAACCATTCCAACCGGCTGTGGTCAGCCGGACTTCCTGCGGTAGATGAATGTCGCGAACCCGTAGGCGACGGCCAGGATGCCCACCAGCCAGGCCAGGGCAACCCAGATGCCGCCGCCCACCGGTTCCTGGGCGAGCAGCGCACGGATGGTGTCCACAATGGAGGTGACCGGCTGGTTCTCGGCGAACCAGGCCACCGGGCCCGGCATGGACGCAGTGGGGACGAACGCCGAGCTGATGAACGGGAGGAAGATCAGCGGGTAGCTGAAGCCGCTGGCCCCGTCCACGGTCTTGGCCAGCAGGCCGGCGATCACGGCGATCCACGTCAGCGCCAGGGTGAAGAGCGCGAGGATCCCGACGACGGCGAGCCACGCCGCCACGGACGCACCGGACCGGAAGCCCATCACCAAGGCCACGCCCACCACAATCGCCACGGCGGCAAGGTTTGCGGCCAGCGAAGTAAGCACATGGGCCCAGAGGACGCTGGGCCTGGCCACGGGCATGGACCGGAACCGTTCGAAGATGCCGCCCTGCAGGTCCAGGAACAGCCGGTACGCGGTGTAGGCCACGCCGGAGGAAATGGTGATCAGCAGGATGCCGGGCAGCAGATAGTTGACGTACGGTCCTCCCGCACCGGTGCTGATGGCCCCGCCGAACACGTAAACGAACAGCAGCATCATGGCCACCGGGGTCACCGCCGTGGTGATGATGGTGTCCGGGCTGCGGAGGATGTGGCGCAGCGACCGGCCGGTGAGGACGCGGGTGTCGCTGAGGACGTGGGTGCTCATCACAGTCGCTTTCCGACGAGGGCCAGGAAGACGTCCTCGAGGGAGGGCTGCTTCTCGACGTATTCCACCGTGGCGGGCGGCAGGAGTTGCTTGAGCTCGGTGAGCGTGCCGTTTTGGATGATGGTGCCCTGGTGCAGGATGGCAATCCGGTCTGCCAAATGTTCTGCTTCGTCAAGGTACTGCGTGGTGAGCAGCACCGTGGTGCCCTGCCCGGCGAGCTGGCGGACGGTCTGCCACACCTCCAGGCGGGCCTGTGGGTCCAGGCCGGTGGTGGGCTCGTCGAGGAAGATGACGGGCGGTTTGCCAATCAGGCTCATGGCGATGTCCAGCCGGCGGCGCATGCCGCCCGAGTAGGTGGCGGCCCTGCGGTTCCCCGCCTCGGTGAGGGCAAACCTGGCCAGGAGTTCCTCCGCGACGGCACGCGGTTCGGTCAGGTGGCGCAGCCTGGCCACCAGCACCAGGTTCTCCCGCCCGGTGAGCACCTCGTCCACCGCGGCGAACTGGCCCGTCAGGCTGATGGACCCGCGCACCCCGGCCGGCTCCGCGCCGACGTCGCACCCGTTCACCGTGGCGGTGCCCGTGTCCGCTGCCAGCAGCGTGGACAGGATACGCACCAGGGTGGTTTTGCCCGCGCCGTTGGAGCCGAGGAGCGCGAAGATGGTCCCCGGCGCCACGTCGAAGTCGACGCCCCGGAGGACCTGCAGGTCCTTAAACGACTTTTCGATGCCCCGCACCCGGATGGCGGGTTCCCGGACTGCGGGTTCCGGGACGGCTGCCGCGGTCATGGTTTGGATTCCTTCCTCTTCGCATCGTCCACGGCCTCGATCAGCCGGGCGCGTTCCTTGTCGATCCAGCGCTTGCCGCCGTAAGCCTGGGCGAAGGATTCGGCAAATTCCACGGGGTCGCTGCCCACGATGTCTCCTACCGGGGTCCCGTCGATGGCGGCGCGTTCCCAAAGGTCGGCGAGGTCGGAGATCATCTGCACCATGGTGTCGCCCTCGGTGACCCCGCCGTAGTACATGAGGTACCTGTTGAAGGCCGCGGCGGCGGTGAGGTAGGGCTCGGGCAGCGCGTCCAGGCGTGCCTTGGCCTGCTTGTACTGCTTCTTCTGCTCGAGCGGGCCGGTGAGTGCTTCGATCCATTTGGCGGCCATGTCAGTTACCTTCCTGGTGGAGCTGTTCGATACGTTCTGCGAGGAAGCTCCACGTCCTCCAGAACTCTTCAAGTTCCCGGGTGCCCACGGCGTTCAGCGAGTACACCTTGCGTGGCGGGCCCTTCTCGGACGGGACCTTCTCCACGTCCACCAGGCCGCGCTGTTCGATGCGGACCAGCAGTGCGTAGACGGTGCCCTCCGCAATGTCCGCAAAGCCCTGGTCCCGCAGCCGCGTGGTGATCTCGTAGCCGTAGGCCGGCCGGGTGGCAAGGATCGCCAGGACGATGCCTTCAAGGGTGCCCTTGAGCATTTCCGTCATCTGTTTGCCCATGTGCCGCTCCTGCTACTTAGTGTTGCTGACTACCACTACATAGTAACACTGGGTACTGGCGGCGCAAGAGGTTTTTTCGGGCTGGTCCGGCGGGCCCTTTTGCCCTTGAAGATGGCGTCCCCGAGGCGTTGACTTAAGTTGCGGGCAGCAGTGTCCGCGGGGCGGGAAGGCAGCGGGCCCCACCGTTCCGGACAGAAAGGAAATTCAGTGACTAAGTGGTATCGGTGGCAGGACTGGGCAACAGTTGCCGCCGGACTCTTCACTGCGGTCGCGGTCCTCTGGACCCGGCAGCTCAACTTGTCCACAACCTGCATGCTCGTTTTCGGCGGGCTGCTGGTGGTCAGTGGCCTGATCAACCTGGCCATGCCCGGTATGCCGGCCATGGAATACGTCCAGGCCATCCTGGCCGCAGGACTGGTCCTCTCGCCATGGCTGGGGACCTACACAGGCGCCACGGGAGCGGCGCTGACATCGTGGATCGCAGGTGGAGTGGCGCTGGTGGTTACAGCAGCCGCCATCAAGCCGAGCACCGACGTCCGCCACGCCTACCGCGTCTCGCATTAGCACCGGAATCCGCCACGGCCGGAGCGCCGCGGAGCGGGGTTGGGCCCGCCACCAGCAGCCGAGGCCGTGGCGAAGCTATGTCCGCAGGCCTTTTCCGGGCTGCTCCGGGCGTGCGCCGCGCGGTCAGGGAATAGCCGGCCGCACCTTCACGCCGCGCAGGGAGCGGAGAAGTACGACGGCGGTGACGGACCCCGCTGCCATGATGGACGCGAGCACCACCACCTGGAACCGGCCCGCCTCCAAAGGTGAGGCACCGCCGAAGATGGCGCCCACGAACGCGCCGGGCAGGGTGACCAGGCCTGTGGTTTTGGTCTGGTCCGTGGAGGGGATCAGGGCCGAATGCACGGACTGCCGGGCCTGCGCCAGCGTGGCAACACCCGCGGTGGCACCCAGCGCCAGCCAGCCTTCCACCTGGTCCCACTGCTCATTGACGGCCTCGTAGAACCGGCGCCCGGCCAGGGTGGCAATGCTCATGCAGTTGCCGATCACGATCCCGCCCACCGCCAGCACGTACCGCGGCGTGAAGTCGATCGCGCCGGTTGCGAACACCACGGCCAGGGTCACCGTGATGCCCAGGGCCATCGTCCCGGCCACCACGGCAAACCGGTGCCACTGCCAGCCCAGCCGGCGGGCCGCCGTCGTGGCCGCCACGCTGAACATGACCAGCAAAGCCGCGCCCACCCAGAGTGGATCGCTGATGATTCCGCCCAGGATGAGGCTGATGAGAGCCAGTTGGGCGGCGCCGCGGAGGATGGCCACGGCGGGGGCAAGGTAATGCGGAGTCCGGGAGCCCCACAGGACGCCCACCGTGAGGGCCACCAGGATGGCGAGCGCCGCCAGGGTGGGCAGCAGGTCGGTGAGGTGGGGCATCAGGCCAGCGTATCCCGCCCCAACTAGGTAGCAGCAGATGTCGTTATGGGGCCTCAAAACGACATCTGCTGCTACCTAGTTGGGGAAATTAGAATCGCGCCGCCGGTCAGGAGCAGGTGAAGGAAATCAGCAGCATGCGCTCGAAGGGCCGGTGGCCCGTTTCCCGGCAGCCTGCTTCTGCGAAGGCGGCGAGGTTTGCCGGCGCCCCGCCCTGGCCGACATAGAGGACATTTCCGCGGCGGGCCAGGTCCCTGGCCGAAACGGGCGAGTTCACGCCCCACAGCGTTCCGGACTCGGCAGGGCTTTCGGCGAGTGCGAGGTCAGCTACGCCGTCGAAGTGTTCCGGGTAGGCCAGGGCGAGGTCGCGCAGGTACGGTTCCCCGAATACGACGGCGGCGGGCCGGGGGAGTTCCCCGTCCAGCATGCGGGCGATGCGGCGCTCTGTGTCGGCGGGTTCGTTGACCACGCTCTTGATGGTCAGTTGGGGAACCAGGCTGCAGAGGACGACGGCGGCGAGCGCCACCGGGCGCAGCCAGGCTTTCCGGGCGGGCAGCTGGGAGATGCCCAGGCCCACCAGAAGGGCGAAAGCGGGGGCGGTGAAGGTCAGGTACCTGGCCACGTAGACCGGCTGGGCCACCAGGGTGACCAGCAGGAGCCCCAGGGCCGGGAGGATGATGATGGAGAGGCCCAGGACGATGAGCGTCCTGTGCCGGCCGTGGCGCCTTGCTGCCCAGATGCCCCACACCACCAGCCCTACCTCGAGTACGCCGAGCACCAGCATGGACCCGAGGACCCACTGCGGCGGCGCGTTGTTGGTGGGCCTGTCATCGCCGTAGAAGAACTGCTTCACGGCGGCGGTCATGAGAATCTGGGCGAGGGACCGGTTTTGGATCCAGTCCACCTGCGCCTTCTGGCCCAGCGTGTGGAGGAGGAACGGCAGCACCGTGGCCCCGGCCAGGGCGGAGGCTACCAACGTGCCGATCACCCGGCGCCGCAGGATCACCGCTGCCGCCGCGTGCGCCATCACGGCGAGGACGAAGAACATGAACATCCAGACGCCCACCGCCGCGCACAGTCCGTACAGCACCCAGTCGAGGACGCGGTTGGATTCCCAGGCCCGCAGCAGGAGCAGGGTGAGTGCCACGGCCAGCAGGGCTGTGAATGCGGACTGCCGGGCCTCGGTGCCGGCCCAGACCATGCGGGGCAGGAAGGCCAGGACCAGGCCGGCGGCGATGCCAGCGGTGGGGGAGCCCAGCTTGCGGCCAATGACGGTTGTTCCGGCGCAGGCCAGCCCCACGGCCAGGGCGGACGGGATCCGCATGGCGATCTCCGAGAAGCCGAACACGGACGTCCAGAAGTGCATGAAGAGGTAGTACAGCCCGTGCACCGCATCCACGGACTGCAGGAGCAGCAGCAGTTCGCCGGGTGTGCGGCGGGCGGCGGAGATGGTGGCGATCTCGTCGTCCCAGAAAGAGGGGATCCACAGGCCCACGAAGGCGACGCAGAATGCGAGGAGCCCCAGTGCGGCCGGGAGCTTCCAGCCACTAGGTGCTGCGGCGGAGTCCGGGGCCTGCCGGCGGCTCCCGAGCTGGTCCGGTGTGCCTGGGTGCGTCGCAGTCCTCTGAGTTTCCACCCGTTGACCCTACACGGGGCGGCGCACCCAGTTTCCCGTCCTCCAACTAGGTAGCAGCAGATGTCCTTATGGGGGCTCAAAACGACATCTACTGCTACCCAGTTGGGGAGGGGAGCGCGGCGGCAACGTCCACGGCTTCTTCGAGGGTGGCCGGCATGGCGGAGTGGAAGGCAGCCAGGGCGTCGGCTCCCCGGACTCCGGAGGCAAGCACCACCACGTGGACCACGTCATCGAACGCTGCGCTGCAGGCGAGGACATCGCCCAGCCCGTGCTGCCAGTGGGGTCCAGGTTCTCCGTGAGGTTGGAAGACCACCCACCAGCCGGCATTGCCCGCGTCCAGGAAGACGTACCCGCCGGCCGGGTGGAGTGCATACCCGTTCACGCCGCGGCCGCCGTAACCTTCCACTTCGTCGGGAGCGGCGGCGAACCTAACCCCGCTGTCCCGTTGGGGTAGATCGTCCCAGCGCATGTGCCCTGCCTTTGCCCGTGCCAACCCCTGCACGTCCATCACACGCCCGGAGGCCGGAAAAGGAGCCAGCTTGCCGGTGATTTTGACGGGTTCTTGACGCACCCCTGCAACTAGGTAGCAGCAGATGTCGTTATGGGGGCGCAAAACGACATCTGCTGCTACCTAGTTGGGCGAGCCTGCGGGGCAAGGGGGGCTAGCCGGCGATGTCGGTGCTGGTGCTGAGATCCTTCCACTGCTCCCGCTCGGCCAGCTGGGCGTCGGCCACCATGCCGAACGCGCCGTAAGCGTCCGTGCCCAGGAGCAGCAGCGCCGGCGGATTCCCGGATTCCGCCACCGTGATGATGGCTTCCGCCGCCTTCGCAGGATCTCCGGCCTGGTTGCCGTCCATCGTGTCGTTCTCCTTGCGCCGCTTGCCGGCCGTGTCCGCGTAGTCCCCGATCGGCGTCGCGGACTGCGTAAGCGAGCGGCCGGCGAAGTCGGTGCGGAAGGCGCCCGGTTCCACGGCGGTGACGCTGATGCCCAGCGGCTGAACCTCGTTACGGAGCGATCCGCTCAGCCCCTCCAGCGCGGCCTTCGTGGCGGAGTAATAGCCGGACCCGGCCGGGGTGATGCGAGCGCCGATGGAGGAGATGTTGAAGATCGCACCGGCTTTCCGTGCCCGCATGCCGGGCAGGACTGCCTTGATCATGTCCACCGCGCCGAAAAAGTTCGTGTCGAACAAACTCCGGATGTCGCCATCATCCGCTTCTTCAACGGCCGCGCGGTACCCGTACCCGGCGTTGTTCACCAGCACGTCCACGCTGCCGAAGCGCTCCTCGGCCTGCCGCACCGCGTCCGCCACCTGCGCCGTGTTGGTGACGTCCAGGGGGAGGACCAGGCTGGTGTCCGGGTGGGCCGCCGCGATGTCCTCCACCGCTGAGGCGTTTCGGGCGGTGACGACGGCGTTGTGCCCGGCCGCGAGCACGGCCTGGGCCAGGGCACGGCCAAGTCCGGTGGAGCATCCTGTGATGAGCCACGTTGCCATGAGGGGTTCCTTTCGAAGGGTATGTGGGGTGGGATCAGGCTTCGGGGATGGGCATCGCGAACCGTTCCAGGCGCGCTTCGTCCGGGTCCGGCCCGCTGCGCCTGCCCGTATCCAGTGCGTCGATGGCCGCGATGTCCGCAGCGCTGAGTTCGAAGTCGAACACGTCGAAGTTCTCCGCGATGCGCCCCGGGTTGGTGGACTTGGGAATGGCGGAGCGGCCCTGCTGCAGGTGCCAGCGGAGCATCACCTGGGCGGGTGTCTTGCCGTGGGCCTGCCCGACGGCGGCAATCACCGGGTCTTCCATGACGTTCCGCCGGTTTTCATCGCCCCAGCCGGGGTAGAACGTGATGCCGCCGATGGGCGACCACGCCTGGGTGAGGATTCCGCTGGCCGCATCGGCCGTCTGGACGTCCGGCTGGGCGAAGTAGGGGTGCAGCTCGATCTGGTTGACGGCCGGGACCACGTCGGTTTCCTCGAGCAGCTGCTTGAGGTGGTGCGGCATGAAGTTGCTGACGCCGATGGCCCGTACGCGTCCTTCCGCCAGCAGGGTTTCCAGGGCTTTGTACGCGGCGATGGTCTTGGCGAACCGGTCCGGCGCGGGCTGGTGCAGGATGAGCAGGTCCAGCTGTTCCACCCCGAGCTTCCCCACGGCCTTGTCCCAGGCGTGCAGGGTTTCGTCGTAGCCGTAGTCGCTGACCCACACCTTGGTTTCGATGAACACCTCGGAGCGGTCCAGGCCGGAGCGGCGGATGCCTTCGCCCACCTCGCGCTCGTTGCCGTACGCGGCGGCGGTGTCAATATGCCGGTAGCCGGCCTGGAGCGCGGACTGGACTGCCGCCGTCGTCTGTTCCGGTGGGCTTTGGAAGACGCCGAGGCCCAGGGCGGGCATGGTGACGCCGTTGTTGAGGGTGAGTTCCATGGTCATGCCTTTCACGGTATTTCGGTTTGCTGGGAAGTGGGAGGGTGTGCGGGTACCTCCCTGACATGCCGGGCCGGCGCGTACCGTGGAGGCCATGACACACAGCGACGACGTGCGGAAGTTCCTGACCTCCCGCCGTGCCCGGATCACGCCGGAGGAGGCCGGGCTGCCTGCGTACGGCGGGAACAGGCGGGTGGCGGGGCTGCGCCGCGAAGAGGTGGCCATGCTCGCGGGGATGAGCATCGATTACTACATCCGGCTGGAGCGCGGGAACCTGTCCGGTGCGTCGGACAGTGTCCTGGAAGCCCTGGCACGGGCGCTTCAGCTGGACGACGCCGAGACGGCCCACCTGTTCGACCTGGCCCGGGCAGCCACCGCGGCGCCCCGGGTTCGGCGCAAGCGGAGCCCGCAGACGGTGCGGCCCAGCGTTCAGCGCATCCTGGATGCCATTACGACGGCGCCGGCCTGGGTCCGGAACGACCGCGGCGATGTCCTGGCCTCCAATGAGCTTGGCCGGGCGCTGTACCAGGACATGATGGCCGAGGAAGTCACGCCGCCCAACAGCGCCCGGTTCACGTTCCTGAATCCGAAGGCGCGGACCTTCTTCCGGGACTGGGAGCGCAGTGCCGATGACATTGTGGCCGTGCTGCGGTCCACAGCCGGGAAGAACCCGTACGACAAGGACCTCACGGACCTCATCGGCGAACTGTCCACCCGCAGCGAGGAGTTCCGCACCCGCTGGGCCAAGCACGACGTCAAGTACCACCGCACCGGCCGCAAGCGCCTGCACCACTCAGCGGTGGGGGACCTGGACCTGACCTACGAGGCGCTTGAGCTCCCGGCCGATCCGGGCCTGCGGATCAACGTGTATACGGCCGAGCCCGCCACGCCATCGGAGGACGCGCTGAAGGTCCTGGCCAGCTGGGCCGCCACGCAGCAGAGTTTGGACGTGGCTGGCGGGGCTTCCGGGTCTTCCTTAGGGGTGCGGGACCAGCTTCGGCCCTGAGCTTCGTTGTTTCGGCGGCGCTGCGCTGCGCTGATTCGTTTCCGACGCGCATGTCCTATCTCGCGGCCCATATATCCGGGGCGCCAGCGAATCTGCGCGTCATGGTCGGATGTGCGCGTCGCCAACGGCAGACCGCGTACGACGGCGGGAGGCCAGTTTCGCGGTCACGCCCGGTCAGGCGCGGGCCAGGGGCGTGGCCAGGGCCGTGGTTGGATGGTTGGCATGGGGAAACGGTTGGATGGCGGCGTCTTGATGGTCTTTGCCGTCACCTTGCTGTTCCTGTCGGTGTTGTCGACGTTTATGGTGTTCGGCTCCGGATTCGACTGGGACCCCGATGACTATTCACCCCAATATTGGGAGGCCGAGATCCCCAAGCGCCAGTGGATCATGGCCATCGGCGTTGCCGTTCCCGCCGCCTCCATGGCAACCGCTGCCGCGTCGATGTTCGCCCTGCCCCGCCGGCGTGTACGCATCATTTTCGGCGGACTGGTGGCGGTACTGGCGTTGGTGCCATTCGTTGTCAGCTGGTACCTCGGGGACGACGCCGTGAGCAGCGCGCAGTACTGGGCCTACAAGAGCCAAGGCAGCTACCCGCGGTAACGGACCTCGCAAGCCCCGTCCCGCCGTCGTGCTTCCTAGTTGGAGCCCGGGACGCGCGGAGTGCGGGCGGCATAGACGTTGTCGTGGATTTTCTTGAATCCGCCCTGCTCGAGCTCACTGGCGTCGTAGCCGTCCGGCACCAGCACCACGGAGACGAGCCCGTTGGAGCCGGTCCGCACAATTTCCCGGTCGCTACTGGTTCCCGAGCCGCAGGCCGTGCCCCACTGCGTGGGGTGGTTGTCCGGGACGAAGGTCACGCACAGGTTTTTCCGGTCCTGGTCTCCGCTGAGGAAGTAGCGGATGCCTGCTTCCTCCGCGGCCAACCTCACCGTGAACCCTTCGATTTGCAGGGGCGAGACACCGTCGGGAAGGGCGTCAGCCGCAGTGGCTGGGCGGTCCAATATGGCCAGCTCCGCGGACTTGGGAAGCGGGTTCAACCAGACGCCCAGTGCCAACGCGACGACGATCGCGAGGATGATGAGGACTGGCACGTTCAGGGTCTTGCCTGCAACCCGCGATGCCCTTAGTGTCGATGGCCCCTGCTCGCGGGATGCGTGATTGTTGGCCGCGTCAGTGCCTTCGTGTTCCATGCGTCTGCCCCCTCAGGCGTTGGTCCCCCGAGCCTACAGGAACCGGATCCGGCAGTTGCGGGTATTGCAGCCTTCCCGGAGGCGGGGCTACGTTGTGGCGATGGAACGCAAGGCCAAGCCCGAAGACATCGACGCCATCTGCAGCGGCCTGCCCGAGGTGGAGCTCGGGGTTTCCTGGGGTGACCGGCCCACGTACAAGGTGCCGCGGGGACCCAAGGGCCGGGGCTTCGTGCTGTACCGCGCGCCGCACAAAACGGCTGTGGACCCGCAGACGGGGGAGCAGTACCAGGACCTGCTGGTCATTGTGGTCCCGGATGACGCCGCCAAAGCAGCGCTGGTGGAGGACCCGACCGTTCCGTTCTTCACCATTCCGCACTTCGACGGATACAACGCCGTCCTGGTGCAGGAATCGCGGCTCGGGGAGATGGGGCGGGACGAACTGGCCGAGATCATCGTGGAGGCGTGGGCCGCCCGCGCTCCGAAGAAGCTGGCCGCCGAGTTCTTCGCCGGCCGCTGACTCTTGGTGTGCGCTCCAGCCCAGTTACCTTTGGGGACGTTGGGCAGGGAGCCGCTGACACGCCGTCGTCCCGGGCGTGTTGGGGTGGCGGGGATCCACTAACTGGGCGGGAACGCACGACGGCGGCCGCACCGTCCGGACCACCGCGCCGGGTATCGTGGCCGGGTGAGCGCTGAAGAGCAGGAACTGGCCGGCGGGAACGCTTCCGGAAGCGTTGTCCGGGTGGGTGACACGGTCCGGAAACCCTGGCTGGACACGTCGCCGGCGGTTCAGGATTTCCTGGCCACGCTGCGGCAGGCCGGCGTGGACGTTCCCCAGCCGCTGGGCCGGGACAACAAAGGCCGGGCCGTGGTCGAATTCGTTAGCGGCCCCTCCGCCATGGACCGCCTGCCCATGAACCTGCAGGACCTGGTCCGGGTGGGCGGCATGATCCGGCAGATCCACGACGCGAGCGAAGCCTTTGCCATCCCCAACCCGGACTCCTGGGAGATGCTGCTGCCCGCCGAGCAGCCGGACCTGATGTGCCACAACGACCTCGCGCCCTGGAACCTCATCACGGGCGAGCGCTGGGTTTTCATCGACTGGGACGGCGCCGGACCGAGCACACGGCTGTGGGACCTGGCGTATTCCGCACAGTCATTCGGGCTCCTCATCGAAGGCGAACCGGTGCAGGACGCGGCACTCAGGCTTCGTGCTTTGGTGGACGGGTACGACGCCGATGCCTCCTTGCGTGCCGCGCTTCCTGCTGCGATGGTGCGGCGGACGGCGGCCATGTACCAGCTCCTGGAGTCCTCCCACCAGTCGGGCTTCCAACCCTGGGCGGACATGTTCGTGAACGGACACGGCGCCCACTGGCAGGCGGCCGCCCGGTATGTCGAACGGAACCAGCAGGCCTGGGCGGACGCGCTCGCAGCAGGCGACTGACCGCCGTCGTACTTCCCTTGTGGCCGCGGCCGGAATTCCCTGTCGCTGCGGTCGCGCACGTGGCACCATCGAGCGATGACCAAGTACCTGATTTCCTTCCCGGGCAAGGGCCAAGCCATGAACCTCACGGAGGAGGAGTTCCCCATCGTGGTGGCGGAGTCCCATGCCGTGATCGAGGAGGCCAAAGCTGCCGGTGTGTACGTTTTCGGCGGCGGGATCGCGGAGGATGTGGCTCCCGTGCTGGTGCAGGCTGACGGCTCCGTGGGCACGGACATCTACCCGGGCTCGGACCTCACCGGCGGGTTTACCGTGCTGGAGGTGCCTACCCGGGCGGAGGCCGAGGAGTGGGCCCGGAAGATCGCAGCGGCCTGCCGCTGCGCCCAGGAGCTGCGCGAGTTCATGTACGACCCCGCCAGCTGACCGCCCGGCCGCGACCCGCATATCCGTTCTCGACCCGCATATCCGCGGGCGCACCCCACATACCCAGTGCGAAATCGAGGATGCGCGTCGCAGACGGAGATCAGCGTCGGGGACCGGCCCAAACCTCAGAAATGGGCCAGCGGAAGGGCTAGCCGCATGGTGGTTCCGTCCGGCCCGGTGCGGGCCACCTTCACCGTGCCACCTGCACCGGAGGCGATCTCGCGGACCAGGGCCAGCCCGATCCCAAAGCTCCGCTTGCCCGGGGAGTTGCCCGGCCCCGGCGCACGGACAAAACGGTCGAAAATCCGGTCAGGGTCAACGCCGGTGATTCCCGCTCCCGTGTCCGCCACCTGAAGCACCGCAAACGAACCCTCCGCCGAGGCGCTGATGGTGATGGTCCCGCCGTCGGGCGTGTGCGTAAGCGCGTTGTCCGCCAAGGCCAGCACCGCGCGGCGCAGGGAACCGGGATCGATCCGCGCAAGCGGCGCCGCACTGGAGGTGAACTCCAGCCGGACCCCCTGCTGCTCCGCCAGGTCCTGCAGGTCGGCCGTCACGGAACGGGCCACCGAGGCCACGTCCACCGGATCGGCAGCTTCCGCAGCACCCCCGGTGGCCGCCAGGAGGAGCTCGTTGACTATCGCGGTCATGGTGCCCGCGTCCTCCCTGATGCGTGCCAGGGCCTGGCCGGTTTCGGAACCCGGCTCGGCCTTGCGCTGCGCCAGCTGGATGCGGGTGTCCAGGATGGTCAGGGGCGTGCGCAGTTCATGGCTGGCGTCCTGCACGAACTGCCGTTGGCGGGCCAGCGCTTCACCCAGGGGGCGGATGGCGCTGCGGGCGCTGAGCCACCCCACCACGCCGGCCAGCACCACGCCTGCCAGCCCGGCCAGGATCATCCCCTCGATCAGGTCCGTCGAATCAAGGTACGTGTAGGCCTTGCCGGGTGCCGTGGACCCGGGCTGCACCGGGTTGGCGAGCCTGTACATGAGGAAGGCGGTGGCGGCGGCAAGGAGGCAGAGCACCAGCACCGCGCACGCGGCAGTGATCCGCAGGCCCACCTTCAGCGAGGCGCGCCGGAGGGTCTCGGCATCCCCGGAGGCGGGAGCCCCGGTCACGTCGGGTCGCCGATCTGGTAGCCCACGCCGTGCACGGTGCGTATCACCGTCCGGGAAATCTTCCGCCGCAGATGATGGACGTAGGTGTCGATCACCCCGGGCTGGTCGGTGGGATGGAAGTGGCCCGTCAGCAGTTCGTCGCGGGTGAACACCCGGCCGGGTTCCGCCGCGAGGGCCGCCAGGACTTCGGCCTCCTTCGCGGTGAGGGACACCGTGTGCCCGTACACGGAACGCACCGCGCGCGAGGCCGGGTCCAGCTCCCAGGTGCCGATGCCCACCAGGGCGGCGCCGCCGTCGTCGGGCGTACTGTACGTCCGCGTGAGGGCGCGCAGCCGCGCGGCCAGCTCGCCGGCGTCGAACGGCTTGGTCATGTAGTCGTTGGCGCCGGCGTCCAGCCCCTGAACCTTCTGGTCGGTGTCGCCCAGGGCGGTGAGGATGAGGATGGGCGTAGCCACGCCCTTGGACCGAAGGGCCGCAATCACGCTGACCCCGTCCATCACGGGCAGGCCGCGGTCAATCACCATCACGTCCCACGGCTGGGTCAGCCCCAGGTGCAGGCCCTCCTGCCCGTTGGCCGCCAGCCGGACCGCATAGTCCGGTTCCAGCAGCTCGGCGATCAGCGGACCCAGCACGGGATCATCCTCAATGAGCAGCAGGGCCAGCCGTTCCGCGGTTGTCATGCGCCTATTCTTTCTCAGCCGGCCCGGCGGCGGTGCCGGCGGTGCCAGCAGCCGCGGCAGCCTTGCGGCGGCGCTTCACGAACTCCACCACCCACGGCACCACTGAGACCAGCACCATCACCACGGCAATGACGTCGATGTTCTTCGCCACGATCTCGTAGTGCCCCAGCCACGTCCCCAGGAGCGTCACCGACGTTGCCCAGACGGCCGCGCCAACAATGTTCCAGAGGGCGAAGGACCGGTACTCGTAGCGGGCGGCGCCGGCGGTGAGCGGGGCGAAAGTGCGCACCATGGGCACAAAACGGGCGAGCACGACGGCGGCGCCTCCATGGCGGCGGAAGAAGTCTTCCGTGGCGGTCAGGTGCGCCGTTTTCAGGATGCGGGCATCGTCCTTGAACCAGCGGCGGCCGAACTTCCGCCCGATGATGTAGCCCACCTGGTCGCCGGCAATGGCGGCCGCGGTGATCACCCCGATCAGCACGGGCAGTGCCAGTTGCAGCTGCTGGTGCAGGAGCCCGGCCGTGAAGAGCAGCGAGTCGCCGGGCAGGAACGGGAACAGGACGCCGGATTCGATGAACACCATCGCGGCGATCACGCCCAGCGCTGCCGGTCCCAGGCCTTCCAGGAGGCTGGCCGGGTCCAGCAGGGACGGTGAACCGGCGGTTGTCACGGCCGCCAAAGCAATCATGTTGTGCATATCCAGTCCCTTAGATCCGGCCCGAGCGGGGCATAGCGGCGGCGGGCAGGCGCTCCACAAGCTGCGGGGCGAAGCGGTTCCAGAGTCCGGCGAGCAGGACCGCTGCGGCGCTCGCTGCCAGGAAGGACGCCGCCACATCCGTGGGGTAGTGCACGCCGATGTAAAGCCGGGACCAGGCCACCACCACGGCCATCACCGCACCGGCCACCGCCACAACTTTCGCCCAGCGGGTGCCGCGGGCCAGGAAGTACAGCGCGAACGTCAGTGCGACGGCAAAGGAGGTGTGGCCGCTGGGGAAGCTGTTGGAGCCGGTCTCCGGGGCGAGGGGATCGAAAAGCAGCGCCGGGTTGGGCCGCTGCCGGGCGAAGATCAGCTTGAAGGCCTCGCTGGCCACCCAGCCCGAGCACGCCGTGAGGCCGAACGCCACGGCTTTCAGCAGGTCCCGCCGGAACACCCAGATGCCCAGTGCGGCTGCGGCGACGATCAGGAGGCCCGCTGCTGGGCCGAACAGCAAATTGATTCCCATGGCCACGACGGTCAGCGCGGCGGCGTGGTGCAGGCTGAGGGTTTGGTCTACGCCCAGTTCCGCGGCGGTATCGCCGGGCACCAGCTGCACGGCCAGGCCAATCACCACGACGGCGGCGCACAGCAGTGCTCCCACCGGCAGCCAGTGGCGGGGCTGGGGGAGTGCCCGGAACCGGGTGCCGACGGCCGGGGAAGCCGAGGGTGCGGGGTGCTGTTGACCGCGTGTGTTGTCTGGTGGCTGGTGCATCGGCTTCCTTGGGGAGGGGACGGGCCGCTGTCCGGCCCACGTTTCAACCTTCCCAAGGCGCCCTTAAGAAAGGCTTAAGAACTCCTGTGCCCGCCGCAATCGGGTTTCTCGAAGCAGCTTCCACACAGGCTGACTGGCGCACCCCGCCGGCCGGGAGTCCGGTCCCGCTGCGCATGTGCGTTTTCGACTCGCACATTCGTCGGCGCCCCGGAGATATCACGTGCGTCGTTGAGGATGGGGGTCGAAAACAGGGTTGTGCGTCGCGTTCGGAGATGCGCGTCGAAAACGGGGGAGCGCGTCATGGCCAGGTCAGCGCGTCGAGGGACCCGGAACGCGTACGACGGCGGGGCACTCCTGCCGCTGCGCATGTGCGTTTTCGACTCGCACATTCGTCGGCGCCCGGGAGATATCACGTGCGACATCGAGGATGCGCGTCGAAAGCGAGGATGCGGGTCGAGTTCGAGGGTGCGCGTCGAAAACAGGGGCGCGCGTCATGGCCAGGTCAGCGCGTCGAGGGCTCCGGAACGCGTACGACGGCGGGGCACGCCTGCCGCTGCCAGTTTGCCTTCCAGAACTCCCGGCTTCATGAGTTCGTCCCAGTCCCACCTCTCCACGTGCAGACCGGTGGCGCGGATCCGGTTCTCGCGGTTCTTTTCCGCCACGACTGCCTGGGACGCTGTTTGCCCCTTGAGGAACTCGGGCTTGACGTACTTCTCCACGCCATCGAACTCACCCACAACTTTCGCGCCCTTCCAGAAGAAGTCCGCGTAGCCGATCAGGTTGCCAGCCGCGTCAACGATCGGTGCCTGCAGGAGCGGGGCCTCGAACCCCGCCACGTGTATCAACGCTCGGCTGAGTGATTCCCCCGCAGAGCCGGATGCAGGATCCGCAAAGTTGATGACCGCCCGGATCCTCCTGCCCGCAGCAGCTGTGTAGTTCGAGCCGATACCGGCTTCCAGTTCAGCCTTGGTCAGTGCCGGCAGTCGGCGTCCCCTGTCCGGGCGAAGTACGTGGTCCATGGGCGCCACGGCATGGGTGAACGGTACCGACGCCGCCAGGTCCAGGACTGTGCGGACGCGGTCCGTGACCAGGAGCCCATCCCGGGCCACGACGGATAAGCCGGCCGGCGGCGCAAAGTGGCGGCTGACGCCGGCACGGGACCGGCCGCCGTCGTTCTTGAATGTGAGGGCCTGGACCGGGTGCTGCTGCCCGATGGTGGGGACGCCCCACACGCTGGCCGCTGAGTGCCTCGAAAACACGGCGGGCTTCTGGAACGTCTCGGCCGCGGCCTGGATGCGGAGACGGTACTGCTCCCACTCCTTCAGGTTCCGCCATGCCGGCCCGTCCGTGTAGACGCCGTGCCGGATCCGGACAAGGTGGCCGGCCCGTACACGTTTGGCCAGGTGGTCCGGGCTCAGCCCATGGAACAGGCGGTCACGGGACAGGAGGAGCGGTGGCAAATCGGGCATGATTCGAGGCTGCCAGCCGCAGGGTGCCCGGCGGAACCAGCACCTGCCGCTATGTGGAGAACTGCTGAGGACGCGCGGGTTCGTTCTCGACCCTCTGGTGAGATGGCGCACCGGATATCTGGGCCGCGCCATCGAATGTGCGCGTCGAGAACGGGTAGGGGTGTCGAGGGCGGCCGCGCGGCCAACTGAGCCCGCGTTCGTGTGGAGAACTGCTGACGACGCGCAAGTTCGTGCTCGACCTGCAGGTGAGATGGCGCACCGGATATCTGGGCCGCGCCATCGAATGTGCGGGTCGAGGACGGGTAGGGGTGTCGACGGCGGCCGCGCGGCCAGGTGAGCGCGCGTCGCAAACGCAGCCGCCCAGCCAGAAGGGACAGGCGGCACGGGCGGCAGGCTTGACGGCCCCAAACGCTTCCGCATATCCTGAACGAACGGTCGGTAAATAATTCGAGCCGCGTCCCAGAAGGTCATTGCATAGGAGCAACCATGGCAGCGCAGAACCTGCAGTCAGTGCCCGCTGAGCCAGCAGCCAATCAGGCCCAGGCCCAGGCGGCCCAGCAAGAGGCAGACGCAGCCGGGCAGGCCCACTTCGACCGCGTCATCGCCGAGGATTCGCGCATTGAACCCAAGGACTGGATGCCGGCCGCCTACCGCAAGACGCTGCTGCGCCAGGTGTCCCAGCACGGGCACTCGGAGATCATCGGGATGCAGCCGGAGGCCAACTGGATCTCCCGCGCCCCCAGCCTGAAGCGCAAGTCCATCCTGATGGCCAAGGTCCAGGACGAGGCCGGCCACGGGCTCTACCTCTACAGCGCCGCCGAAACCCTCGGACAGTCCCGCGACAAGATGATGGACGACCTCATCGCCGGCAAGGCCCGCTACTCGTCCATCTTCAACTACCCCGCGCTCACCTGGGCGGACATGGGCGCCATCGGCTGGCTTGTAGACGGCGCAGCCATCTGCAACCAGGTCCCGCTGTGCCGTGCCTCCTATGGCCCCTACGGCCGCGCCATGGTCCGCATCTGCAAGGAAGAATCCTTCCACCAGCGCCAGGGCTTCGAGATCCTGCTGGAACTCTCCAACGGAACGGCAGCGCAGAAGCAGATGGCGCAGGACGCCGTGAACCGCTGGTACGCCCCGGCGCTGATGATGTTTGGCCCGCCGGACGACGATTCACCCAACTCCAAGCAGTCCATGGCCTGGAACATCAAGCGGTTCAGCAATGACGAGCTCCGCAGCCGCTTCGTGGGCATGATGGTGGAGCAGGTCCGGGTCCTGGGCCTCACCCTCCCCGATGACCAGGTCCGCTACAACGAGGACACCAAGAAGTGGGAACACGGCCCGCTGGACTGGCACGAGTTCCAGGAAGTCCTGGCCGGGCGAGGCCCCTGCAACGCCCAGCGCCTTGAGCGCCGGAGGGAGGCGCACGACGACGGCGCCTGGGTCCGCGAGGCAGCCGCCGCCTACGCAGCCAAGCAGCTTAACAAGCAGAAGGAATACGCAGCATGAGTCCCCACGGCAACCCGGAAGCCCCCGCAAGCGGCGCCGCAGAAATCAACCGCGAAGCCCCGAAGGCCAGCCCGGTGGTTGAGTCTCGCGAGGTTTCGACAAGCTCAACCTCCGACGGCCGGCCGGTTTCGACAAGCTCAACCACCGACGGCCGGCCGGTTTCGGCAAGCTCAACCACCGCCCATGACCGCTCCGCCTGGGGCCTCTGGGAGGTCTTCGTCCGGTCCAGCCGCGGCCTGAGCCACGTGCACGCCGGATCCCTGCACGCCCCGGACGCCGCCATGGCCCTCCGCAATGCACGGGACCTCTACACCCGCCGCAACGAGGGCGTCTCCATCTGGGTTGTCCCGGCCGACGCCATCGCCGCCAGCGATCCCGATTCCAAGGGCAGCTTCTTCGAGTCCCCGCAGGGCAAGGACTACCGGCACGCCACGTACTACACAAAGAGCGAAGGGGTAAAGCACCTGTGAGCACGCCCCAAACGAACACCGAAACCACACACACAGAAGGCCACGGCGACATTTCCACCGGCATGGCCGCGCCCATGGGAGGCGGCGATTCCAGCGCCTCCGCCACCCGCATCACCCCCGGCAACGCCCTCCGCCCTGAGGACATCGCCCTCGAGGTACGGACCGGCCTGGCCAAGCCCACCGAGGACGTGGCGGAGTACGCCCTGCGCCTCGGTGACGACGCCCTGATCCTCGCCCAGCGCCTGGGCCACTGGATCTCCCGTGCCCCGGAGCTGGAGGAGGACATCGCCCTGGGCAACATCGCCCTGGACCAGCTGGGCCACGCCCGCAGCTTCCTCACCTACGCCGGCGCAGCCATGACCAACGATGACGGCACGCCCAAGTCCGAGGATGACCTCGCCTACTTCCGCCGCGAGCACGAGTTCCGCAGCGTCCAGCTGTTCGAGCAGCCCAACGGGGACTTCGCAGCCACCATCGCCCGGCAGTTCGTGGTGAGCTACTACCAGTTCGAGCTGTACCGCCGCCTTACCGAGTCCACTGACGCCACCCTGGCCGCCATTGCCGCCAAGGCCGTGAAGGAAGTGGATTACCACCGGGACCACAGCGCCCAGTGGATCCTGCGCCTGGCCGGCGGAACCGACGAATCAAGAAAACGCATGATCCACGGCCTCCGCACCATGTGGCCGTACGTGGGCGAACTGTTCCGCGACGACGACCTGACGGCCAGGCTCGCGGAGGCGGGCGCCGCCGTCGCGCCTTCCAGCCTGAAAGAAGACTTTGACCGCCTCACCGGCGAAGTCCTCGAAGAAGCCGAACTCGAGGTGCCGGACGTTCCCGTAGCACCCGGCGGCGGCCGCGAGGGCAGGCACTCAGAGCACCTGGGCTACCTCCTGGCGGAGATGCAGGTGCTGGCGCGCGAGCATCCCGGTGCGAGCTGGTGACAGCCGTGTACATCTCGGACTTCGAATCCCGGACCATGACCCCGCGCCAAAAGGCCTGGGACATTGCCTCCACCGTGTGTGACCCGGAGATCCCGGTGCTCACCATCGAGGACCTGGGAATCCTTCGGGACGTGCAGATTGAGAAGAACGACGACGGCGGCGCGGCCTCCGCGGGCACGGCGCCGAAGGTGCGGGTCACCGTCACGCCCACGTACTCGGGCTGCCCGGCCATGGACGCCATCCGCGACGACGTAATAACAGCGTTCGCCAAGGAAGGCTACGCGGACGTCGCCGTGGACCTGGTGCTCGCCCCGGCGTGGACCACGGACTGGATGACGGAGGCAGGGAAGGCGAAGCTGCAGGAGTACGGCATCGCCCCGCCGTCGGGCATGTCCAACGCAGCACGGCACGCCGGCCCCATCCGGCTGAGCCTGGCCGTGAAGTGCCCGCAGTGCGCCAGCCTGAACACCAAGGAACTCACCCGCTTCGGGTCCACGTCCTGCAAGGCGCTGTATGTGTGCCAGGACTGCAAGGAACCGTTCGACTACTTCAAAGTCCTCTAAGGAACTCCCCATGACTGTTGTCCGCCAGACCGCCGCCGAGGAGGCGCAGGCCACCGGCCGCCGTCGTCCGTCCTTCCACACACTCGCCGTGAAGGAGGTGCGCCGGCTCACCGAGGACGCCATCGAAGTCTCCTTCCATGTGCCCGCGGAGCTCGCCGGCCAGTTCGACTACCTGCCCGGCCAGTACGTGGCGCTGCGCACCACGCTGCCGGACGAGACCGGCGAGCCGAAGGAAATCCGCCGCAGCTACTCCATCTGCGCCGAGCCGCGCAGCTTCGAGGACGGCAGCAGCGAGATCCGGGTGGCGGTGAAGAAGGACCTGGGCGGGCTGTTCTCCACCTGGGCCAACGCCGAGCTGAAGGCCGGGGACACGCTGGACGTGATGAGCCCCATGGGCGCGTTCATCTCCAAGCACGGCCGGGACGGCAAGGCCGTGGAGCAGAACCGGATGAACTCGATGAACAACCCGGAGGCACTGGCCGGGGATGTGGCATCCAGCGGTGAGGCGAGCTTCGTGGCCATCGCGGCGGGCTCCGGCATCACCCCGGTGATCGCCATCGCCCGGACGCTGCTGGCCGCCAACCCGGAGTGCCGGTTCGACCTGATCTACGCCAACAAGGCCGCCATGGACGTGATGTTCCTGGAGGAGCTGGCGGACCTGAAGGACAAGTACCCGCAGCGGCTGGCCCTGCATCATGTGCTGAGCCGCGAGCAGCGGATCGCGCCGCTGCTGAGCGGCAGGATCGACGCCGAGAAGCTGCAGCAGCTGCTGGGCACCGCCATCCACGCGGACGATGTGGATGAGTGGTTTCTGTGCGGGCCGTTCGAGCTGGTGCAGCTGTGCCGGGACACCCTGGCCGAGCGTGGCGTGCAGCCGGAGAACGTCCGGTTCGAGCTGTTCACCAGTGGCAAGCCGGACCGCCCGGAGGGCCACGCAGGCCGTCCCGTCATCGTGGACGAGTCCCAGGAGACCTACAAGATCACCTTCAAGCTGGACGGCCTGCAGGGCGACGTTTCCAGCCCCACGCATGCCCGCGAGTCCATCCTGAACGCTGCGCTGCGGGTGCGCCCGGATGTGCCGTTCGCGTGCGCCGGGGGAGTGTGCGGCACGTGCCGGGCCAAGGTGGTCACCGGCACCGTGACCATGGACGAGAACTACGCGCTGGAGCAGGATGAGCTGGACAAGGGCTACGTGCTGACCTGCCAGAGCCACCCCACCAGCAAGGAAGTCACCGTCGACTTCGACGTGTAAACACCCGGTGGTTGAGCCGGTCGGTGGTTGAGCTCGTCGAAACCCGAGCCCGTCGAAACCCAGAACAAAGGAGCCAGATGATTTCCCTTTCCATCAGCAACGGCATCGCCGAGGTGGTGCTCAACGCGCCGCACAAGCTGAACTCGCTGGACGAGCAGGCGCTGCGGGATTTAACCCAGGCGTACGACGACGCTGCTGCCGCCGCCGAACGCGGTGAGGTGCGGGCGCTGCTGCTGAGGGGAGAGGGACGCGCCTTCTGCGCGGGCCGGGACATTGCGGGGGTCACGCCGGAGAGCGACGACGCCGCCGCGTACCTGGGCGGGCTGGTGGAGCCGCTGCTGAAGAAGATGGCCGCGTTCCCGGCGCCGACGTTTGCTGCAGCGCAAGGTGCCTGCCTGGGGGTGGGGTTGGGGCTGCTGCTGGCCACGGATGTGGTGTACGTGGCGGAGAACGCGAAGTTCGGCTCGCCGTTCGCCAAGCTGGGCGCCACGCTGGACTCGGGCGGGCACTGGTACTTCGCCGAGCGGCTGGGCATGCACCGGACGCTGGACCTGATCTACACGGCGGACCTGATCTCGGGCACCGAGGCCGTGGCGCAGGGAATGTTCAGCCGGGCCATGCCTGCGGACTCGCTGCTGGAGTCAACCCGCGCGATCGTGGAGAAGGTGGCCTCCGGCGCCACGGGCGCGTTCGTGGCCTCCAAGGAGCTGGTGGCGCACATCCGCGACCAGCGGCTGGGCCTGTGGGAGTCCATGCAGGAGGAGAACGAGGAGCAGGCACGCCTCTGCAAGACCGACGACTACGCCGAGGGTTTCACGGCGTTCCAGGAGAAGCGCGAGCCCAAGTTCACCGGCCGGTAAACGAGGCTTAGCGGCGAAGGCGCGGATGCTTCCAAATTGGCCAGTGCCCTCTGGCTGACTGTGCGGTGTTCGACGGCGTCGGGCTACCGCCCTTGATTGGCTCCATTTAGCTGAGTCTTTGCTAGTCGTGGAGAATGTCATTCATGGGTGGACATTCTGACGATTTTTCCGCATGGACTGATGTGGAAGCTGCGGGTGTAATTGATCGGCCGGATGGCATCGCCTTCTGCTGGGTTTGGCTGTAGCCCGTGGTCGATTTTCCCCCTTGCGACGATGTCTGCGGAACCCTCGAGCAGCATGTCCGGAACTTCTTTGATGGGCGCGAAATTGAAGCGTTCACCTGGCCTTCTGGCCCGATCCTGGAGCAGAACCCACACTTCCGAGTGTTGAGAGTGGCCCCATCAAATCCCAAAGGGCTCTGGACTTACGTTTCTGTTGGTGGTTGGGCTGCGACCGAGGCAGAGAACGTTGGGACAGAGTTCATACTCTGCTCGGCTATTGAAGACATCCGAACTGTCGAACTGCTTGCAATGACTGTCTTTTACCACGAAGGCGGCAAGCTGGGCCTGGGACATACCCTCCCTTTGGGGGAGCCGTGGGTGGCGGGGTCCCAATGTGATCACTTTCTGGTGTCCTTGCCCTACCCCTTCGGCCCTGACCTGGAGATCGCGCACGTCGGTGACCGCCACGTGCAATTCCTTTGGCTGCTACCGATTACGAAGGCAGAACGGGATCTCAAAGTCGCCGACGGTCTTGAGGCTTTGGAGTCACGCTTCGAGGAAGCCGGTCTTCGCTACTGGGAAACTAGTCGGGCTTCCATCGTGTAGCTAGCCTTTTGGGCTGCCCCGGCGATACTGATCTGTCGGGTGATGTATCGCTTGACGCTGCCAATGATTTCTTCTTGGTACGGCCTTAGCCTGTCCGCCTAGCTACCTTCTTGTGGGCGACGGCACCAGACTGCCAGCCGCATGCAGAGCAAATGGGTGACGGCATGGCCCCGTGGGAACTTCCCGCGGGGCCATTTTTGTCCCCGCGAGGCCAGCAGGATGAAAAGTGATTCAGGCAACAGGATGGGGTGCACCTAACGTTTCCGCAGGTCAGACCCTCATTGAAAGTTCAAGAAATAGAGGAGACCTTGGCGCAACCTTGACTGAATGGCGGGGCGAAAGTTGAGAGGCCTTTTGAAGAATGACTGTGCGGCCCAATGGGGGGCCTCACAACATTCGAGGAGACCTCCATGCAGTCCACCCTGCTTCCCACCCCAACTGACACCTTCGGTTCCGCCGGCATCGACGCCGGCGCGGAAACCACCCCGGCTCCCGCCAACGAACCCGCCGCCCCCGCCCCCAAGGGGATCCTGCGGGTGGTCGTCCTGGTGCCGGCCTACAACGAAGCGGGTTCCATCGGGTCCACCCTGGACGGCCTGATGGGCCAGACCCGCCCGGCGGACCTGGTGGTGGTGGTCCCCAACGGCTGCACCGACGGCACCGCCCGGGAGGCCCGGAAGTACCCGGTCACCGTGATGGAGCTGCCGCGGCTGGAGCACCGCAAGTCCGAGGCCCTGAACCGGGCCTGGGCAGAATACGCGTACGACGCCGACGTGCTGGTTTGCCTCGACGCGGACACGGTGCTTCCCCCCAACGCCCTCGAGGCCTGGGAGCGGGAGTTCGCCGGGCGGCGCTCGGCACGGCTGGGCGGGTCGTCGTCGAAATTCACCATGCAGGACCCCGGCTTCCTGAGCCGGCTGCAGAAAGCCGAGTTCGCCACCTGGACGGACACCGCGCTCCGCCGCAAGCAGACCAGCGTCCTCGCGGGAACAGGCTGTGCCATCAACAATGCGGTGCTGCGGGAGATCGCCGCCCGGGACGACCGTGAAGGTCCCTGGGTGTACACCTCGCAGGTGGAGGATTTCGAGCTGACCTACCGGATCCGGGAACTGGGCTACATCTGCCAGGTCTCCCCGGACGTGCGCGCCTACACGGACTCGATGAAGACCATTAAGGCGCTGTGGGGCCAGCGGATGAAGTGGCAGGTGGGCACCGTGGAGGACCTGCTGGACCTCGGCATCAACAGGCTGACCCTGCGCGACTGGGGGCAGCAGGCCATGGGACTGCTGGGCGTGTTCCTGAAGGCACTGTGGATCTCCGTGATGATCCTGTCGCTCGCCCTGGGCGTCTTCAAGTTCATCCTGTTCTGGTGGCTGGTGCCCGTGCTCTTCGTGGCGCTGGACATCAAGCGTGCCCTGCGGATCCCGCACCGGGACTGGAAGGACGTGCTGCTGGCAGCAACCTTCTTCCCCCAGGAACTGTTCATGTGGCTGCGCTCGGGCTGGTTCCTTGCCTCTTGGTGCGCTGTCCTGAAAACCAAGATCACCCGGCGGCGCATCGACCGCTGGGAAGCCCAATACACAGCAGAGGATATCTAGTAACCATGTATGGAATGACCACCGCAGTTCCCGCCACCGGAGCAGCCGCCCTGGCCTACACAGGCCTGAATGTTGGCTCGTCGCTGCTCACTGCCCTGGGCGTCATGCTCATCGGTGTGGCGTGCCTGGCGCTGCTGCGCAAGAATCCCAAAGTCCGGCCCTGATGGACACACCGCCGGCCCGGCTGAAAGTATCGGCCGGGCCGGCGGCGTTTACGCGCAACCCGTCAGGAGGTGCGGCGTGCCTGCAGTGCGTTCTTGAATGCGGTTGCTGAGGCGGCGCTGCTGTTGATCCTCCAGTCAGCTTCTTTTTGGATGTGGAACCACACGAAGCCCATAACGTCCGGCTGCGCGGCGAGGTAGGAGATCAGTTGCGTGTTCCAGGCGGCTTTGTCGCCGCCGGCTTCGCTGGACGCCGTTTCGGCGATCAGGATGGGGGTTCCGGGCGCCAGCTCCCGCAGCTGGGCGATGCCCGGGGCGAAGAGGTCCTGCGGCGAGATCCAGCCGCTCCAGGACGCGGACGTGCCCCAGTTGTAGCCATCCAACGCAACTACATCCACGTAGCCGGCGCCCGGGTACAGGCCGGCGAGATCGGTGGAACCCCAGTAGGGGACGTTGGGGCTCCAGACCCAGGACACGTTGGTGGCTCCCTGGGCCTCGACCACGTCGTGGACGTGCCGCCAGGCCAGGACGTAGTCGCCGGGCTGGTTGCCGTTGACGCTCTCGGCCCAGGGGTACCAGTCGCCGTTCATTTCGTGGGCGAAGCGCAGCTGGACCGGGTAGCCCCAGGCGGCCAGTGCCTGCCCCCACTGGGCGATGTGGGCGTCAAAGTCGCCGGCGGCAATCCGGTCCAGGCTGTAGGCGGGCTGGTTGACGCCGCCGCCCCAGGCCCAGGGCTCCCAGGTGACCAGCGGCACGGCGCCGCGCGAGCGGACGGCGTTCATCTCGGTGATGGGTGCGGGCTGCAGGAAGTCCTTGTAGAACAGCACGCTGGACGGTGCTTCGCCGGCCAGCGCAGCAACCTCATCGAGTTCCGCACTGGCGAGCGGACCGCCGTTGGTGGCGGCACCGAACTGGAGCCGTGCGGTGCTGACCGTGGGCGCCGGGGCCGGGGCCGGGGCCGTCGTCGTGGTGGGTGCTGTCACGGTGAACACAGCGGAGGCCTGCACGGACGACGTTTTGGCGGTCACCGTGATCTTGCCCGTGGCGGCCGCCGGGATGGTGGCGGGGGCACTGAACGTGCCCGTGCTTGTGGTCTTCAGGGGGAAGGTGGTGGATCCGATGATGACGGTTCCGTTGGTGGAGGCTTTGAAGCCGCTGCCTGTCACCGTGATGGCGGATCCGGCCGGGCCGGTGGTGGGGCTGAGGGAAATCTGGCCCGCGGCGGCCTGCGCTGCGGCGGGTTGCACCACTGCCAGGGCGAGGGCCAGGCCAAGGGCTGCGGCCACTGCCGAGAGGAATGTCTTGAAAGTTTTATACACGGCGATCTCTCCCCAGAACCGTCATGGCAGCAACGCTGGCTGCCGGTCACCTGCGCCGGGCGGCACACGGATGATCGTAAAGGCCTTGCGCTGGCATTGAGCTGGCCTTGAGCGAATCCTGCGGGAAAACTCGGCGAATGCTGCGAAAAGTTGGCCTTGAGGGCCGAAATCGACATCATTTGGGTGCTTTATCGGCAGGTTGAAGCCCGGTCCGGCGTACGACGGCGCTGCTGCCGCCGCCTCGGGCGGTCACGTGCGGGCGGGGCGGCCCTGGAAGACGGCTGCAGAACGTATTGCCGCAGGTCAAGAGCGATTCGCTCAAGAATTACAAGAGTTCTTGAGTGAAACTTGTGTCTCGTTTGCAGAAACCTTAATCAACGTTCGCGACAGTAGGAGCAGCCGGAAGTCACCGGCGTCATCACGGGCGGCCTCTGATGCCGGCCCGTAGCTGAAACCTACTGTGGGGGCACATTTGTCTGAGATGTTGAACGAAGAGATCGAGTCGAAAGAAAGCGGTTTCAGCCGTAGGCGCGTAGTGAAGGGCGTTGCCTGGTCCGTGCCGGTCATCGTCACCGCTGTCGCATCTCCGGCAGCTGCGGCATCGCCCGGGCAAGTGGATCCTCTGCTAGATCCCAACACCGCAATCAAGTTCGTGCTCTCAACCAAGCCGGGCTCCCCAGGCCAAGCACGCAACGGGCTCGGGCCCAAGGGCTTCTACATACATAACTCGGGCGGAGCCCCTACTGGTGCCATCAGCGGCAGGATTACTGTCACTTCGTCAGACTCGTCCGCTCCACGAGTGGGAGTTCAGATTCTGAGCGAGGGGGTGCTCGACCAGATAGGCGCATCTGACACGGGATTCACCATCGCTGGAGGAGTCGGTGCTGGGGTCAATAAGTTCTTCTCGCTTACGTTCAACCACACTGAGCCACCTAGGAACTGGGTGGGACCTAAGTCTTTTGAACTCGCCATCTCGTTCACATCGCCTGTAGGCCTGGACAAGCGGTTCCTTGGCGGAGCGTTGGAGCTCAGATAGGTCATGGTCTGGAAACGGGGAGGACTCGTGGCGGAAGCGCGTACAGGGGGCCAGCGGGTTGCCCTGCTCCATCTCGATGAGTCGCAGCCAGTCGTATTGGAAGGCCCGGCAGCCGTCATCTGGGAACTGATTGACGGTCATCGTTCCGATCAGGAGATTTACGGCCGGCTTGAGGAGACCTTCGAGGACGAGTTGGGGCAGATGCAAGTCCAGGCCGAGCTCTTCCTGGCCAGCCTGGAAGCCCGCCGCCTGATTGAACCGGCCAACGCCGCGTAGCGGCACCGGAGTTTGGGGGAGGCATGGGGGAGGTCCTGACCGCGGCGAGACGACACCAAAGCGGACTGGCTGCTCGCGGTGATCTGCTGTGGCTGCAGATCCTGGGCGTCGAGTTCGTCGTCCGGTGGGGCGAGGGGGTCAACCGGGAGCAGCGACAGGGCATGGCCACAGCCTGGTCGCGCTGCACCAGCAGCGTCGCGCTGGAAGCCACCCCGTTGCCTGCCGCACCGGCCACCGTTCAGCCGGTCTCTGCATGCGTGGCCTTCCAAACACCGATGCAAGGGGTTGAGGAGTTCGAACTCGGAGCTTCATCCTTCGAAGAGTTGGCCGAAAATCTGACATCCCGCCTCACGGTCGCGGCCATTCTGGCCAACGCCGGAAAACTGACCATGCTGCACGCCTGCGCAGTAGCGGACCTCACCACGGGTGCGGTTGTCGCGCTCGTCGCAAAGTCGGGTACAGGCAAAACAACGGCAGCCTCAGTGCTTGGAAAGACCTACGGCTACGTTACGGATGAGACGGTGGCTATCAGGCCGGATGGTTCGGTGGTCCCCTATCCCAAACCGTTGTCGGTGAAGCAGGGCGCGGGAGCACCCAAGCGGCAGGTGGGACCGGCTGATCTGGAGCTCCTGAAGGCCCCGCCAGGGCTTCAGCTCAGCTCAATGGTGTTGCTGGACCGTGTAGTAGCTGCGGAGCCAGTTACGCCGGTTCTGCGGCGCGTCCCACTGGCAGACGCAGTGATGGCCCTGATTCCGGATTCGTCCTCCCAGGGAAAGATCGACCAGCCGCTTCAGTCGCTCTGCCGCCTGATCGGCAGCATCGGGGGAGTGTGGCAGGTGACGTACTCGGAAGCCACGGACCTGCCAGAAGCCTTGGCACCCCTGTTCGGGAAGCAGCTGCACACGGAACAGGAATGGGAACCACGGGCAAGCCTTGCAGCCACGGCCGGAGAGCTTCCGGCCAACTTCGTCCGGCGGGCAGGCCACAAGGATGCCGTCGCTATCGGGGATCAACTGCTCGTCATGCTGGACAGCGGCATCGTGCAGCTCGCGGGGATCGGGCCGGCCATCTGGGAAGCCGCCGTAGAACCGCTCACGCCGCCCCGGCTCACTGAAGCAGTGGCCAAGGTGCACGGCACGCCGGAAGGATACAGTGACGCCGTCGTACGCGCTATGAACCGCCTGATTTCCGAAGGCGTCCTGAAACAGGGCACCTGATCCTGGCCGCAAGGCCCACCAACCTTCTGCGCAAGCGCACCGCGCAACTCAGACGAAAAGACGTAAGTTAGGAACCCCAAATGAGCACTACGGCAGCTCCTGCAGAGGCGCCGGCTGGCCTGGATCTCAGGGACTACCTTCAGGTGGTCCGGACGTACTGGAAAGGGATCGTCAGCCTCACGCTGCTGGCCACTATGGCCGCCATGGGCTGGACTGTCCTGCAGCCGAAGGTCTACGCGTCAGATTCCAGCGGGATTGTGGTGACGCCCGGCTCGGACAACGTGAGCCTGTCCCTCGCCGGCGACAGCCTGGCCAAGGCCAAGGTCAAAAACTACGAATCCGTAGCGAAATCGAGGCTCGTGGCGGACCGGGTCATCTCGGCTCTGCAGTTGAACACCACCGCGGACGCGCTGCTCGGCAGCATCAGCGTGAAAGTGCCGCTGGACACCGCGGAGATCCGGGTCACCGCAGAATCCACGGATCCGGCCACGGCCCAGCGCGTGGCCGATGCCTGGGTCAACGGGCTCGCAGCCCAGGTTGAAGCCATAGAGACGGCGCCGCCCACCGAGGGCGGCAGCGAAGCAGTGTCCGACGCCGGCACGGCCGCGGGTGCGACAGCCACGGCGGTCCGTGTGCTGCCGTTGGGCAAGGCGGTGCTGCCCGCGAGCCCCACCTCGCCGAACACCAAGCTGAACCTCGCCCTGGGCGCTCTGGTGGGCCTTGCTCTCGGCGTAGCGTACGCGGTGATCCGCCGGTACCTGGACCGGCGCATCCGCGATGCCGCCGAGATTGAACAGCTGTTTGGGGTTCCGGCCATTGGCACCTTGCCGCTGGATCACCGCCTGGATGCCCGAAGTACGGTCCTGGACGCGGGCATGTCCGCCAATACCCACGACGGCGGGGGAGCGATGGCCGAAGCCCTCCGCGAACTGCGCACCAACCTCAGCTTCCTGGATGTGGACCAGCCGCCGCGGATCATCGTGGTCACCAGTTCCGTGCAGTCGGAAGGTAAGTCCACCGTCACCGCGAACCTGGCGGTCACCATGGCCGCCGCCGGCGAGAAAGTGGTAGTGGTGGACGGCGACCTCCGCCGCCCCACACTGGTGGACGTCTTCAATTTGGTTCCGGGCGCCGGCGTCACCGATGTCCTCGCGGGTACAGCCGAGCTGGAGGACGTGCTGCAGCCATGGAGCGCGCTGCCCAACCTCTCAGTGCTGGGTTCGGGCCGTATCCCGCCCAACCCCAGCGAACTGTTGGGATCGCGGGCCATGAAAAACATGCTCACCGCCCTGGCCCAGAACGCGACGGTGCTCATCGACGCGCCGCCGCTGCTGCCGGTGACCGACGCCGCCGTCCTGTCCCGGGTGGCGGACGGCGCCATAGTGGTGATCCGGACCGGGAAGACCACACAGGACCAGCTGGCCCAGTCGCTGGGAAACCTGGACAAGGTGAAGGGCCGCGTCCTGGGAGCGGTGCTGAACTACGTCCCCACCCGCGGGGCCGGCTCGTACTCCTACTACGGGACGTACACGGCGGCACCGGACAATACGGCCGGAACTGCTATAACGCCGCTGGCTGCCTTCAAGGACGAGGCAACGGACGGGACGCTGGAGGCGGCGCTTAGCGGACGCCGGGCGAGGGTCTAGGTGTCCCATGAACAACCCGAACGAAAATACCGAACTGAGCGTTGCTGAAGGCGTGCTCCTGGGGCATGCCCTCGTGGCCCGCGTGGCGGCCGAATTGGGCGTCAGGGCCTTCTTCATCAAGGGGCCCGTCAGCGTCCTCCAAGGGTTGCGCAAGCCAAAGACTTCAGGTGATGTGGACGTGTTTGTATCCCCCCAGGACCTAGATGCAGTGGTGGGGGCATTGCAGGAGAAGGGGTGGCGGAAGCGGCCGGTTGATCCTGACAGCAAGACGTTTCCCAAGCACTCTGTGACGGTGGACCACCCGGAGTGGCCCTGCTGCATCGATGTGCACTTCCGCTTCCCCGGAATGGAAGCTCCGGCCGCTGATTGCTTTGAGACGATGTGGGCCAACACCGAGCAATTTGCCCTGGCCGGCCAGGACATTCGCGTTCCATCCAAACCGCTGGCCATTCTGATCCTGGCTCTGCATGCGCTGCGGTCGTCCCAGTTGCCCGCCCGCAGGGACGAGCTCAACCTTCTTTCGGGCTTCGTTTCTCAGCGATCAATGGCACTGCCGGTTCTGGATCTGTCGGTGAGGACGGGAAGCTTGGCGGCGATGCGTCCTCTCCTTCAAGACGTGGTTCCGAACAGCGAGGGGCTCGTCTGGCCGGAGCCGTCTGCGGAGTGGCGTAACCGACTTCTGGTGCAAGAACTCGGGAGCGCACGGATCATGGCACTGGTCCAGGCCCGTTGGCAGGACAAACCGCTTTTGCTCTGGCGCGCAGTCTTCCCGCCTAGAGCAGCCTTCCTAGCCGGAAACATCTACTCAGATATGTCCTTGAAAGGACTCCTTGTCCAGCATGCTGCCCGGTGGAGCCGTTTTCTGCGTGCCCTTCCGAAAATTGCACGCGACCTAAAGCGCTACCGCGGTTGATCCTGTCGAGACCACACCCGGCGGTAGAGCTTGAAGACCACACCCGGTAGTTGACCTGATCGAAATATCACTCGATGGCTGAGCTCGTCGAAACCTCACTCGGTGGTTGAGCTTGTCGAAACCTTGAGGCTTCAATTGTCATTAGTGCCAGAGAATTTATAAAGTTCAGCTATGACTATGGGGAGAGCCGTAACTAAAGCCGTCATTCCTGCTGCCGGATTGGGAACTCGCTTCCTGCCCGCCACCAAGGCAATGCCGAAGGAAATGCTGCCGGTGGTTGACCGCCCGGCCATCCAGTACGTCGTCGAAGAGGCCATCAAATCCGGCCTGGACGACGTCCTGATGATCACTGGCCGCAGCAAGCGCGCCCTCGAAGACCACTTCGACCGGGCACCCGGCCTGGAGCGCCTGCTGGAACAGAAGGGCGACAAGGACCGGCTGCAGTCCATCCAGGCCGCCTCTGAGCTGGGTCCTATCCACTACGTGCGCCAGGGCGAAGCCAAAGGCCTGGGCCATGCGGTGCTCTGCGGCAAGCAGCACGTGGGTAACGAGCCGTTTGCCGTACTGCTCGGTGACGACCTCATCGATGAGGCTGAGTCGCTGCTGGCCACCATGATTGACGTGCAGCAGAAGACCGGCGGTTCGGTGATTGCCCTGATCGAGGTGGATCCGTCCCAGATCAGCGCCTATGGCTGCGCGGACATCACGGCCGTTGAGGGTGAGGACTTCGTCCGGGTGAACAGCCTGGTGGAGAAGCCGGCTGTTGCCGATGCGCCCTCCAACTTAGCCGTCATCGGCCGGTACGTGCTGCACCCGTCTGTTTTCGGAGTGCTGGAGAACACCGCGCCTGGGCGTGGCAATGAAATCCAGTTGACGGATGCCCTGCAGACCCTTGCTGCCGGCGAAGGCGAAGGCTCCGGTGTGTACGGCGTGGTCTTCAAGGGCCGCCGCTTTGATACCGGTGACAAGCTCAGCTACCTGAAGGCCGTCATTACCATTGCTTCCGAGCGTGTTGAGTTCGGCGAGGATCTGAAGACCTGGATGAAAGGCTTCGTCAACTAGCTTTTGAATCCGGCTTACTGGAGGTTCGTTGCCGCAAGGTGATGGGCCTCCAGCCATTTACCGGCCAAAGCCGATATAAGGGCTCCAATGACAGTGCCTGACATGTTGGTCACAATGTCCGTGGGGCTCGCAAACCTGTCATGCAGGAAAATCAGTTGACCCAGTTCAATGCATCCAGAAACGAGCAGTCCGAAGGCGCCAACTTGCCACCAGCGCTTTTCGGGAAAGGAGAGCGCGCTGACGAAGCCTACCGGGACGAACAGCATGACGTTGGCGGTTGCTTCAACAAACTGGTAGTTGAACCAGTCGGGGATTCCATGGCGGTGAAGGAAGCTCAGAGTGTCGGCGAGCAGTCCTTGGACCGGGCGGTCGACCGGGGTTGGCCAGAACGCGATGAGCGCGAGGGGGATCAGCATGGCGGCCAGAACGGTTTGCCAGATTCGCCGATTGTGAAGATGCTTCACTCGCCCCGTTCCCATAGCTCTACTTGATATCACAAGGCTTAACGCAGAAGGTGGGTGGTCTCCGTTTGGAGACCACCCACCTTCTTTGGTGCTATTGCTCGATACTCTTAGGCAGTGGCTTCAGACTTGGCGCGGCGGCGGACTACCACAACGGAGGTTGCGCCAGCTGCCAGTGCGCCGGCACCAACCAAGGTCCAGAGGACCAGGCCGGAGTCAGCGCCGGTGTTGGCCAGGCCAGAGCCGGTGTTGGCCAGAGGAGCTCCACCGGCGTTACCGCCGGTGTTTGCCAGCGAAGCGGCTACGGTGACCGTGATGGGGCCAACGGTGACACCGGAGACGTCGCCGGTGGCGGTGAGGGAGTAGGTACCTGCTTCGTTGATGGCGATGGGCAGAGAGAACGCGCCTTGGGCGTCAGCGGTGGTCTTGAGAGTCTGAGCCTCGGTAACCACGCTAATGCGTGCTGCGACGGACCGACCGCCGGCGATGTTGGCGCCGTTCGAGGCAGGAGCCTGACCCGGCGTGACCCGGATGGTCAAGGATTCGCCCGCCAGAAAGCCTTGGCCGCGGAAAACAAAGGTTTCGCCCGGGCCAACGGTACCGTCGGAGACGGCTGCCTGCGGCGGGAGGGCCGGGTAGGTTGCGGCCATGGCGGGAGCCGAACCGATAAGAGCGATGGAGCCTGCAAGCGCGAGTGCTGCGAGTGTTTTCTTCATGTGTGTCCCCCCGGAGACGTATAAGTGTTGATACCCGATGTGGGGAATTCCCCTCCGCACGAGACCAAGTGCAGACCTACGGATAGATATCCCAGAACGAAGATATCACTTGACAGAGAGTGTGACCAACCTCAATCCAGTCGGTTTACATAGTGTTAACGAGGCCTTCACTCCGCTTCTGGGCATCCAGCGTTTTCCGTCGTCAAGATAACGTCCTTCACCGCCTGTACGGTCGGCGTGACAATCAGGCGTGGTTCATTGTGTTGAACTATTTTGCCGAAGGTGAAGTCGACCGTCTTGGTTTCGCCTGGTGCGAGTTGCTGAGCGATAGTGCCTACCGGTCTGCTTGCGTGCCGATGAGGCGCAAACGGCGTCTTCTGGCCCTCGATCGTCACCGATTCCACGTTAGCCTGGGCCGGGCCATATGAAACGATATTCGTCTGCACAGTGCCAGGTGGGACTCCGAACATACCGGCTCCTGTCACGTAGGACGGTAGCGACGTTGCTGCGTCCAGGGGAGCCGTGTTTGTACTCGTCACGCGAACTACAGTCTGCTCGTAGCCATCTACCGGGCATTTCTTGATAAGTTGAACAGTGCGTTTGACATAGTAGTCCATTTTTGCGCCTGTTCCGTCATTGAAGTAGACGGCGAATTGGGCGGGCGAGACGCTCGGCCCTGAGATGGCGCCGCCAAGAGGGTAGTTGGCGATTACGGATTGTTCAGATTCGTGTGACGACCATATGAGGACCCTTCCTTCTTCCGTCCCACGGACGAGGCCACTGATCAGACCCTGAGCCTCTCCATGAGCACCGGAAAGAACTGAGAAAACTTCCCTAGCCACACCTGCGAAATACGCATCTTGAAGCTCTGGGGCTTCAATTTTTTTATACACGTCTGAAAGAAGGGTGGGAACGACATTGTTTCCATCCAATTTGACTGGCAGCCCGGCCGCCTTGGCTACATCGAGCTCGTCCCCAGTGATTGCAATGGGCCCCGTAGACTGCAGAATGTAGCTGAGAACTATCGGGTCGATGGAAAGCACTCCGTCGACCTTTTGTCCTGTCTTTTTCTCCCATATCGCCTGAGCAGTAGCTGCCGCCGTGGGAAAGTCAGGAGTTAAATTTACGTCCTGCATGTACTTTCCAAGCCGAGTCGAATAGATATGTTGTTGCTCTGCATCTACGGAGATCGGTGGCGATACCGAACCAAGCCCGGTAGCGCTGCTCTGGGATCCGAGTGAAAGTCTTCCATTGTCGAGTGTCAGGACGGCAAGGGCGCCGGGGATGCCTCCGGATGCGCGCGCCTCTGCGTTATTTTGAATCATGAGCAGGTAGCTCTTGGCCGACTCCGCCCCCAGCATTCCCGGAGCAACAGTTGCAACATCAGCGGCGGAAGCTAGCGCCCCGCTGGCCTCATTTAGCTGTTGTACCGCCTGCCGAAGCGGATCCGCTACCTGCGGTAGGAGCATCGTTGCGTCGATGTCCTGGAGCCTCTCAGATGAAGCCCGAACAGTATGAGCTGCTGAAGCAACAGTCGGAGCCGCTGTAGTAAGAGGCCTCAAGTCAGTTCCGGAGCCGTTGGGCATAAGCGTGTCCCAGTCGAGTGATCCGTAGACGTTTACCAAGGGACTGATCCCGAGGCCCGCCACGTCGTCAGCGGACCTTGCCATTTCAGAGACTGCCCCGAGATTCGGACCTAGGATTGGTAGGCCAATTGAAAGCATCCAGATCGGATCATCGGCAGCCACACGGGCGGCCGAAGTGTGCTCCCTCAATTTGGCTGCGGTAACCTTTGCCGCATCGGCGTCTGATGCGCGAATTTCTTCCTTCAATACTGGGATTAGCGCAGTAGCGGACTCCAACTCAGCTTTGATAGATGCAGCTTTTACTCCAAGCCAGCCCAACGTGACGGCAGATAGCAACATGAGAACAAAAATTGGCAACCCTATTTTGACGAGCTTGTTTGTTCGAATGCTTCCCGTATTTCGATCTCTTCCAAGGCGGGAACCGAAGGATTCCGGATTCGGTGATGTGTCGCCATTCACGATCAGGGACGTCCGAGTCCGCGATACGTCCACCCAGCGGCGCGCCATTTCGCTGCATCAAGTACGTTCCGGCCATCCAGAAGCTTGGCCGATGAGACGAGCCTCGCCGCATCGAAGGGATCTATCTCGACGTACTCGCGCCACTCCGTCAAAAGCAGCACTGCGTCAGCCCGCCTAAGGGCCTCCTCAGTGAACTTTTCGTAGTGCAATTCTGGAAAACGTCGAGCGGCGTTCTCAAGTGCTTCGGGGTCCGTAACTGTCACCACTGCCCCCTGAAGCTGCAGTTGGGCTGCGATGCTTAGCGACGGAGAATCCCGAACATCATCGCTGTTGGGCTTGAAAGCGGCGCCCAGCACCGTGATCCGTTGTCCCATCAGAGAACCGCCGCAAAGTTCACGAGTGAGTTCTACGACCCGAGTCCTTCGCCGCATGTTGATGGCGTCAACCTCCCGAAGAAAGGTCAGCGCTTGGTCGGCGCCCAGCTCACCGGCTCGTGCCATAAAAGCTCGTATGTCCTTTGGCAGACAACCGCCACCAAATCCGATGCCCGCATTGAGGAACTTGCGTCCGATCCGGTCGTCCAGCCCAATCGCATCGGCCAAGAGTGTGACATCGGCGCCAGCGGCATCGCATAGCTCCGCCATGGCGTTTATGAAAGAAATTTTGGTGGCGAGAAATGAGTTAGCGGCGGTTTTTACTAGTTCGGCCGTTGGCAGATCTGTCACTAACCGAGGCGTACCGGACTCTATGGGTCCTGCGTAAACGAGGTCGAGGAGCTGTACCGCTTCGTGCTCCTCAGAACCGTCCGCCACGCCGTAGACCAGCCTGTCCGGGTGCAGTGTATCTGAGACAGCGTGTCCTTCGCGTAGAAACTCTGGGTTCCAGAGTAAATGAGCTTCGAGCTGAGCCTCTTCGATGGTACCGGCGAGTCGTGACGCTGTTCCGACGGGCACTGTCGATTTGCCAACAATGATATCGCCCGGAGCTATATGGGGGATCAAACTCGTTATCGCCGCGTCGACATAGGTCAGATCGGCGGCATTCTCCCCCTTTTTTTGTGGCGTTCCAACGCAGATGAAATGGACACTGCTTCCCCTGGCAGCTGAAGCGTCAGTGGTGAACGACAGCCTCCCAGTTTCCAAGACCTCTTCGAGCAGTACTCCTAGGCCCGGCTCGAAAAATGGGGCGCGTGCAGCAGATAAATCAGCAATTTTGCGTTCGTCCACATCGATCCCTACCACCTCGTGTCCTAGCTTAGCCATGCACGCAGCGTGGACGGCACCAAGGTAACCGCAACCAATAACCGTTATTCGCATTTCTTTGTCCTTCCAGGGTCAATCATCTGACCGCCAGCGAATCAATAGGCTCCGGCACTCTTGAAAACAGCGCGGAAGGTCTTTATTAGAATGAGCAGGTCGCCCGCGAGCGACCAATTCTCGACGTAGTAAAGGTCAAGACGAACAGAGTCTTGCCAAGACAAGTTGGAACGACCGCTTACTTGCCAAAGCCCGGTGAGGCCCGGTTTGACCAGCAGCCTGCGCCGAACATCTTGCTCGTAGGCCTCCACTTCGGACGGTAACGGGGGGCGGGGACCCACAAGGCTCATGGACCCAGCTACCACGTTTACAAGTTGGGGAAGCTCGTCGAGGCTAAACTTCCGAATGAACCGACCTACTGGGGTAACCCGGGGATCGTTCTTCATCTTGAAAAGAAGACCGCTACCTTCGCTGCGGTCCTTGAGCAATTCGAGCCGTCCTTCTGCGTCCACTACCATTGACCGAAATTTCAGCATTTGAAAGGGCGCTCCTCCGATGCCAACCCGGTCCTGTTTGAAGAGGATGGGGCCGCCATCGTCCAGCTTGATCAATAAGGCGACGACAGCCATGAGAGGAAGACTGAGGACCACAAGAACGCTCGTGACCAGGACGTCGAAGAGACGTTTCGCTACCCTTTGACCCCCCTCAAGCGTCGGGGTGGTCACATGTATGAGTGGAAGTCCTGCAACCTGTTGTGTATGAATTCGTGGGCCTGCTACATCCGTGAGAGCTGGAGCCATGATTAGCCCGATGTTGCGAGCGGCCAGTTCCCAACCGAGGTGCCGAAGAGTCTGAGGGTGCAGTTGAACCCCCGCGGAAACAGCAACCGCGTCAGCATTACAAGCCTCGATTGCTTCAACAATTGAAGGTGCGTCTGGCAAATTTCCAACGACGGGAAGCCCCGATTCAGGCTCGAAAGACGGTATCTCGGATGTGTTGGGAGTATAGACAGCAACAGGAAGATACCCGGCATGTTTCGCTGTACCAAGGGACCGCGCCAAGTGCGCTACTGCGCTCGGCCCACCAAGCAGCAGCAAGCGGGACATACTCTTTCCCATTTGTCTGTTCACGTTGAGGTGTTGCCTGATGAGCCATCGCGCGAGTATCAGGCCAAACAGCCCTGCGGGCAATGCAACTCCGACGTAACCACGGGCCGTGTCAAGTCGTAGTACGTACGAAACTATGGCTACAAGACCGAACAACCACAGCGACGCAGCAGCCACTCGCTTGTATTCGTCTGGACCAGCTCCCAACAGACGGCTTTGCCGGCTATTCCATGCGCCAAGCATGGTCCACCACGCTACAACCAGGGCAATGGAGAGCCACAGATAAATTCCGTCTTGGCCCGTTTCGAGAGGGTCGGACGCCCAACCAAAACGGATGACATATGCGCCTGCAACCGCCCAGATTATGACGAGCGCGTCAACGACCCGCAATTGGCGGCTGCATCTGGAACGCCAGTCCCGCACCTCTTTCAAAAAAATCCCCCAGCTCTGAGCTTCATCACCCAGCCATTCTGCGCAATTAGCTGCGAATGCTCTCGATGTTTTGCCGGTACCACTCAACGGTGGAACGTATGCCCTCTTCCAGAGGAATGGACGCCTTCCATCCCGCTTGGGTCAACATTGAAACATCCAAAAGCTTCCGGGGTGTACCGTCCGGCTTGGTCACATCCCATTCAATCTTCCCCGTATATCCAACAGCCGAAGCGATAACCGCAGCCAGGTCCTTGATGGTGACATCTGAACCGGTTCCAACATTTACCTGCGATGAACCGTCATAGTTTTCTAGCAAGTGGAGACAGGCGTCGGCCATGTCGTCTACATGCAGAAATTCGCGCATAGGGGCACCTGTGCCCCAGTTCGTAACCGATGCTTGGCCTGCCTTTGCAGCTTCGTCGTATCGACGGATGAGCGCGGGCAACACATGAGACCCTTGGGGCGAAAAATTGTCACCAGGACCGTACAGGTTAGTTGGCATTGCGGAAATCCAAGGCAGACCGTACTGTCGACGCACTGCTTGAATCTGCATGATTCCGGCAATCTTGGCAATGGCGTACGCGTCGTTTGTAGGCTCCAAGTGGCCAGTCAATAGCGAGTCTTCGCGGATAGGTTGTTCGGCAAACTTGGGGTAGATGCAGGAAGAACCGAGGAACAGAAGGCGTTCAACACCCCATTGCCTCGCTGCATCCAGAACGTTCACCTGGATGCGTAGATTCTCGCTGAGAAAATCTACGGGATACGTGTTGTTCGCTAGAATCCCACCTACCTTAGCCGCCGCCAAGACCACATAGCGTGGCTTATTTTCGCGGAAGAAATCGAAAACTGCTTCGCGGTTCTTGAGATCCAGCTCAGACGACGAACGTCCGATCAGATTCGAGAATCCTTCATCTTGCAGTTTCCGCCAGATAGCGGATCCGACTAGCCCATTGTGACCCGCCACATAAAATGCTGAAGCCCTATCAAGCGGCGCCGGTTCAAAGGAGACGTCTTCAGCCACTAGTTCTTCCAGCTTTCAAGATTAACCGTATCGATCCAGTGATTACCAGCATGCTTCAACGCTTCAATATCAGCATCAACCATGATCCGGGCCAGCTCTGGAGTATGAACCGACGCCTTCCAGCCCAGTTTTTCCTGCGCCTTTGATGCGTCGCCGACGAGTGCGTCTACTTCTGTGGGACGAAGGTAACGTTCGTCGAAACGAACGTGGTTTTCCCAATTCAACCCGGCGTGTTCGAACGCAATTTTAAGGAAATCTTTAACGGTGTAGTTTCCGCCCGTTGCCAGGACGAAGTCATCAGGCTCTTCAGCCTGAAGCATCCGCCACATTCCTTCGACATATTCAGCGGCGTACCCCCAGTCGCGCACTGCGTCGAGGTTACCCATATACAAAAGATCCTGTTTACCGGCTTTGATTGCGGCCACGGCGCGCGTTATCTTCCTCGTGACAAACGTTTCACCGCGCCTTGGAGACTCGTGATTAAACAAAATTCCGTTGACAGCGAACATTCCGTAAGCTTCACGGTAGTTTTTCGTTATCCAATAGCTATAAACCTTGGCCGCGCCGTACGGTGACCGCGGGTAAAACGGGGTTTCCTCGTTCTGTGGAGGAGGCGTTGCGCCGAACATCTCTGAAGACGACGCTTGGTAAAACTTTGTTTCGATTCCGGACATCCGGACTGCTTCCAGAAGGCGAATCGTTCCTACACCGGTTGTGTCGCCTGTGTGCTCTGGCTCGTCAAACGACACCCGAACGTGAGACTGGGCGGCTAAGTTATAGACCTCATCAGGTCGGATTTCAGCAAGCAGTGTGACCAGCCGAGCCCCGTCACTCAGATCACCGTAATGAAGAAAGAGTTTGGCCTGCGGATCATGAGGGTCAACGTATAGGTGATCGACGCGGGAGGTGTTAAAGGTCGAAGCCCGGCGAATCAGGCCATGAACTTCGTAACCCTTCATCAAGAGCAGTTCTGCGAGATAGGACCCGTCCTGCCCGGTGATGCCTGTAATAAGTGCTCGCTTTGTCATGGTGCCCCCAAGTGCGAAAAAAATGCCGCGGGCGCCTGAAGGGCCGCGACAATGCCAGTGAATACGCACATCATAGCTCTCCCTCAAGACTCGACGCACATGTTGCGCGCTGCTTCGCTGCGTGACAAGCCGTATGGCCCTTGTCCACGGGACACGAGCACCTGTTCGAAAACGAACTTGCACTGTTGCCGTGAGCTTTAGGGGACCCCAGAAGAGGTAATCTTGTGGCACTCCACTACGAGCAAATCCGCCTCCGACAGCTGTGGAGCGACCTGGGGCGTCTAGCTGGAGACCCAAACGCGAGAGCGTTCGGGGCTTTATTCGAATATGGGCAGTTACTGGGGGGACGTTTGGACTACAAAGCAGGGTGGTACGGCGCAGCGCATCGAGGTCTCCGGACCATAGATGTGGGTGGTGTCCCTTTCGCGGTTTCCGACCTTGACCATGCCGTGGAGTGGCTTGTCTCTACTGCAGCGTCGGAAAATCCCGGCGTGGCCGTAAGGCTCGCAAACTCATACTGTGTAGCTCTGGCCGGCCAGGATGACCGATACCATCGGCTCCTGAACGATAGTGGGGTCAATTTCCCGGATGGTGCGCCGGTTGCGGCCGTCATGAGAGCAGTTCCTGGACGCATGGAGGGGCTGAGGAAACCGGCTGGTCGCGTGAGGGGTCCAAGCTTTTTCGAAATGACCCTCGATAAGGGGCGAGAGGATAGCCTCAAACACTTCTTTCTTGGAGCGACGCCTGAAACTCTCTTCCGCCTAGAATCGGCCGTTAAAGCCAGATATCCGGGTGTGCAAGTTGTCGGGACTTACGCACCCCCTTTTGGTCCCCTCGATGAAGACTTCATTTCCGAATGCGCAGCTGCCACTGAGCCAGCATCACCCGATGTTGTTTGGGTTGGTATAGGAACGCCAAAGCAGGATTTCCTGGCTAGTGAATTGGCTACCAGAACCGGCAAAGTCTGTGTCGGCGTCGGCGCCGCCTTCGACTTCTCTGCGGGTACGGTAACTGAGGCCCCAGTTTGGATTCAAAATAGCGGCTTTGAATGGCTGTATCGCCTTACAACTGAACCCAAACGACTTTGGCGGCGTTATCTTTTTGGTAACGCTAAATTCGTTGGACTCGTAGTGAGGCATCAGACTCCAGTCTTGCTGAAGCAGCAAATGCGAAAGAAAGCTAAGCAGGGGGTATCCCGATGAAAGAAATTGCAAAGAGTATAGTTTCTCGACTCATAAACTATCGGTCCGGTGGGGCAGCTGCTGCCCGATGGATGGGCGTCACAGTAGGGGAAAACTGCCGAATCCTGAGCTTGCTGTTCGGTTCCGAGCCCTGGCTGGTATCGGTGGGAAGTAACGTGACGATCAGTAGTGGCGTGCGCATTCTCACGCACGACGGGGTCGGGTGGCTCTATCGTGATCAAGAGGGCCGCAGATTCCGCTATGCCAGAGTAGAAATCGGTTCAGATGTTTTCGTGGGCATAGGATCCATAATAATGCCGGGCGTGAAAGTCGGTGACCGTTGCGTTATTGGGGCGGGCTCGGTCGTAACCAAATCTATTCCCGACGGCTCCGTGGTCGCCGGTAACCCCGCACGTCTTCTGATGAGTTATGACTCCCTGATGGAGAAGGTCTCTACGTGGCCCAGCGAAGCTTCAATTAAAGGGCTTTCTTACGAAGACGGCATAAACAGCATTGTCGATCGTAGTTTTGTGTCAGCCCTATTGCGATCAAATAATCTTGTATGAAACCGTGTTGAGTCGTCAATAGGCTCCACGAGATCTCTGTCCCGAGTGACTCAAGGGTGATGTAATTGGAAATTAGATCCGAACCAAAAATATCGGTTGTAACAGTAGTATGGAACAATCTTGAGGGCCTACGCCAAACGGCCGCCAACGTGCAGGCCCAACAGTACGCAAATATTCAGCACGTAGTCGTTGACGGTGCTTCTAGTGACGGTACGCCAGAGTGGCTGAGAGCTTATGCGCCGCGTTTCGAAACTAGAAAGCTAAGCGAACCGGATGATGGTCTATATCAGGCTATGAATAAGGGCCTTGATATGGCGACGGGCGATTTGGTCGTATTTCTGAACGGCGGAGACACTTTCACCGACGACAGGGTTCTCTCATATGTGGCGAACCAATGGGCAGAAGGCTCCTGGCTTTGGGGTTACGGTGGTATCAACTACATCGACGCCGATCGTCACAAGCTAAGCTCATTTAATCTGGTCCCTTTCCAGCGCCGGAAGGTGCAGTTGGGCCTCTCGTACGTCCCTCACCCGGCGACCTTTATGAGCCGAAACCTATTGTTGGAACTCGAAGGATTTCGTCCCGAATTCGGATGGTCTGCCGATCAGGAACTGGGCGTCAGAGCTGCTCTCCGGTCGGCTCCTGTGGTGTGGGCGCGTCCCCTCACGGATTTCTTGGTAGGAGGTGCTCACTCCCAAGGAAGTCTCGGCGATGTTGCCAAACGGTACAGCAAGATTCGAACCGAAAATGGTCTGGCGGTTTGTCGATCAGAAACGATCGACAGTCTATTCACCTCACTGGTGGCGAGATACTGGTCGGCGCGGGCGTGGGCCAGCGCTAGGTTTAAGTCGCGGAAAGGGATAGATGTTACACGTAGTTCTTAAACGAGGATTAATCTCGAGCAAGGGATTTAAGAAATGAACTACGATGATTATCAGCTACTTTTGAAGATGGATCTGGCAGCCCACAACCTCGAGCGATGGCACTTCTTGTCCGTCTTCCGGAAGCCGGAAGTGTATTATCAGCGTCTTCTGAGGCGCGTGGAATACTGGAACTCAAAAACGGGTCGTCTAGCGCGAGTTATTGCCACGTTGTCAAAGTTCAGACTTCAGCGTTTGTCGGTGCGAACGGGCCTCTCTTTCCCGCCTGGAGTTGCGGCAGGCGGTCTTTCAATCGCGCATTACGGCAGTATTGTAGTCAATTCTCGTGCGCAAATTGGAAAATTTTGTAGAATACACTCGGCGACAAATATCGGTGTGGCAAATGGGGGCGTTCCGACGATTGGTGATTACGTCTACATTGGTCCGGGTGCAGTTATCTATGGCGACATTCGAATCGGTGATGGCGTTGTTATTGGAGCAAACTCGGTTGTGAACAAGAGTTTTCCGCCTGGAGTAACGATCGCTGGCTCTCCTGCTCGCGTGATAGCGGCTCGTGACTCGTCAACTATAATGCCTATGTGGTTTCCAAACTACAAAGCATCTTCGAAATCGTGAGATGTCGGGAACATCGATGCGACAGAGCGTCCGTTGAGTTTTTAAATTTCTGGAAGAAACGGGTAATCAGTTGAGGGTTTGCATTATTGTTCCCAGCCTGAGTGGCGGAGGCGCGGAGTTTGTAGCACGAGAGTGGGCCAGATGGCTCGTAGGCAATGGTGATTCGGTCACACTTGCATTGACACATCCGAAGCCTTCGGATGTACATCCGTCAGGTGCTGAGGTCGTAAACCTTGGCGGGCACGGTCCAGTCGATCACGTACGTGAGGTACGGAAACTGGTTCGCCACAGGCAGTTTGATACGGTGATCGGTCTTTTGCCGTACTTTAACCTCCTAGCAATTTTGGGGGGAAGGGGGCACGTATTTAGGCGGCGACCGAAGGTCTTTATTAGCGGCCGAAACGTAGAAGTACCCTTCCCGCATGTGCATGGCAAAAGCGTCCACCTCACGAGAGCCATTTCGAAGGCGCTCTACCCGCTTGCCGACGGTTACATTGCGATCTCACATCCAGTTGCTGCCGAGGCAGGAGCTTTGTACCGCATTAAAAGCGATAAGATGCGTGTCGTCCCGAACCCTGCGACTGCGAAAGTGCAGATGTGGCAGAGGGAAAGAGCCGACAGCTCCTCTAGTTCGCTTGCAACTGCTGCCCACCAGGTGGATGACGGAGCTTTGAACATAATCGTTCCGGCCCGGCTGGCCGATCAGAAACGTCCACTGGTGGCGCTGGAGGCGGCGAAGTTGTTGTCTAATATCTCGCACGCAAACGCGAAGGTGGTGCTTCACTTCTTTGGCGACGGCCCACTGCGAGCAGAAGTTGAGCAGGGGGCACGCGACGCAGGCGTTGAAGCCAAGTTCTATGGTTGGGTTGAGGATTGGTTTGCAGCGGCTCCGGCTACTGGTGTTGTCCTCCTAACATCACTTGCCGAAGGATTTGGAAATGTGCTGGTGGAGGCCGCGGCAATAGGCTTGCCTAGTGTGGTTTCGTCCAGATGCCTAGGCTCAGCCGATGCGATTGTCCCGGGTGTGACTGGTGAGTTTGCTGCTGGAGATTCTCCGAAGGACTACGCCGAGGCCATTTTGAAGGCCAAGGCTTTGGAGATGGACCTCAACCAACTCGAAAAGTGGCTCGAGCGATTCTCCCCGGAAACAAGTGGAAGGTCGTTGCGATCCTATCTGGAGAGCCTGGCCGGTTAGACTCATCGTTCCGTGCACGAGAGCAAGGAATCGCTGCCGATTGGTTGCCATGGTGGCTGCTTTTGATCCTGCGCTGACGCACAAGGCTCGGACCGATGGCTGACGCTTCCAGGAATTGAGGAAAGGTCGGGGAGCCTCGACGTTGGTGCGCGGTCGACTCAAAGCCTACCCGGCTCTTCGCGGTTCGTGGGGAAATGGATTTCTGGCGTGGGCGCCATGCCGCCGTTCGGACAGCACTCTCAACAGAATAACCGACTTGTAGTTGGCGGCGTTGCGTGTCGCCCCCGCGCAGCAGGACCACCCGATGGTTCCAAGCCTTGTCGGTCGTCCGTCCGCGGCGGCCCTTGACCTGCTGTGAGAGGTTCTGCCGGGTCTCGGTCATGGCTGGTTCGCCAGCGAGATCAGATGGACGTGATCGACCGCGGTGCGCGGGAGCCACATTCGCAACGCTATGCGGAACGCCGCAGAAGGGGCGATCGCCACGACCTGCACCGCCAGCCGCCACTCCAACGGCCGGGCGAACAGCCAGTCTCCGACGCCCTTGTGGTCTCGGCCGTCAACGACGCCGAGGACCTGGCCGGTTTCCAGGTCAACGATCGTTGTCATCCACGGCTCGAACCGGGTCCACGCGTTCGTTGACGGGTCCTGGAAGTAGCGAACGGACCGGAACCGGTGCTCATCAATGCCCAGTGCTCTGGGCTGAGCTTGTCCACGTCCGGCAGTTGCAGCAGGCAGGCCTCGGTCACCGCGGCCCGGACCATCCACCAGGACACAGCGAAGCCGGCCGCTGTTTCCGATACCGCCCTGCCAGAGCGGATGACCGCGTCCACGAGATGGTCCCTCAGCCTGCCCGTCGAGCGGGCACGGCGTGGGACCTGGGGCGTGGATTCGGAAAACGAGAGCCGGTCACACGCTTGCTCTTCACAGTACCAGCGGTACTTGGACCAGAGAACGTCTACCGGGCCGGCGACGGGAATATCGCGGAGCCGCTGGAAGCGGCGCTTTTCCCACCTGGACGCGATAACACCGCAGCTCGGCACCCTGGCAGGGTCGGCTGCGACCCCGGTAGGCTCGATCACGGCTCGTGGTCCTTTTCCAGGTTGAATGTTTAGACACACTCATCCAGGCAGGGCCACGGGCCCCTTTGCCTTCAGAGAGACGAACTCAATTCCCTACCAAACGTGAAGAGCCGGTTACCAGCGTCTAAGCGATCAGGCCTCATAACGGAAGTCGGGGCTGGTCAAAGTCCGGATAATCCTGGCAGGGCTTCCTGCGACCACAGAATTAGCCGGAACGTCACTAAGCACAACGGCATTCGCTGCAATGCTGGCACCATCGCCAACCGCAAGATTCCCTAGCAGAATGGCTCCCGCACCGATGACGACACCATTGCCAATCTGAGGATAGTCGTGCGGAGCTCTGCCATCAGCAAACTTCTCCCCAATAGTCACACCTTGGAGAATCGTGCAACTGCTTCCAATGCGCACACCATGACCTATAACAACTCCGTTTGGGTGGGGCAGCAGCAGGCCCGCCCCAATACTGGACCCTGGAAGAATATCGGCGCCCGTTAGTGAATTATTTGCCACCCTCGCGAGGCCCGCCAGCCGTCTGTAACCACGGTCGAATAGTAGGCACTGAAGCCGATATATTAGTGTCGCCAGCATGCCAGGGTTTGTCGTAGTGGCATCCAGAGCTCGTAAAACGGAGTACTTGCGTCCAGGCTGGATGCGTGAATAATCAGTGCGGATCGCATCGCCGAGTGAGGTCATTTTGATATCCCTTTCTTGATTCTCCGTAGGGCTACGACTTTTGTTGGCATCACCATGCAGAGGAAGAGGGGCAACAGCGTTGCCGCCACGGCCCCAGTTGCTCCAAAGGTCGGGATCAGTAGAAGGCTCAACGGAACTTTGGTCGCCAGCATGACGACGGCGCCTGTAGCTTGAATCTTCCTACCGGAGTAATCCATAAGGAGCATCCCCGATGTTGCATTCACTCCGAAGAGGAGCAACATGACTCCAAAAACAACGTATAGGACCAGCGGCGCACTGCCAGCGTTGTTGCTGACGATCTGAGTTGCGACCGGACCTAGGAGGATCAGCCCCGCCATCATTGCTGCTGAAATGCCTAGAAATAGTTTGTCTGCACGTTTATATTGCCTCTGCAGCCGTCGCGGATTCTTCAGGTTCCGCATGAATAGTGGCCAAAGAGCTTGGCTTCCAACCGTGATTATCGACAACAGCGGCATATAATACATGCTGACGTACGAGTAGTTGGCGACCTGAATTAGGTCGGAGGAATGCGCCAGCAAAACTCGATCTGTCTGATATGTGAGCGGCAACGCAATAGAGAGAACCGCCATTGGAACCGCCAGTTTCAATACCCTGATTTTAGTCTGTGCTTGGTCGGACCGTCGTCTCCATGGTTCTCTGCCTAGTTTTCTCACTGCTATGAGAAATACCAGGAGCTGCATCAGAAGAGGACCTGCGCCGTACGCAGCCGCCAGTTGAGCGTAGCCGGACGGATTCGTTTGTAACACGAGCCAAACTAATCCAAGCGAAACGCAACCCGAGGAGGAGTTCAGAACCGTCGCCAGAGTCTGACTCCCCATCCCGAGAAGGACCCGTTGTCCCGCGCCCAGGGGAATCCCCAAAGCCATAATGGTCATCATCAATAAGCCGGCGAATTCCGTGTCCTGGCTTGCGGGCAGTCCAAGAATCTGCGACCAGCATCCCGTCACGGCAAGTATCGCCGCGGCGACCACGGCAAGCAAGCATATGAGGCAGAGGACAGTCAGCGTTCTACGCCAAACGAATCGAAACTCGGGACTCTCCTTACCTTTTGTTGCCAGGGTGTCTGTGACGGAAACAGATATTCCGAAATCCGAAACCGGGACCATATAAGGCAGAGAAATAAATATTGCAAAAAGAGCAAATCCTTCAATGCCCCTCTGCTGTGTGATTATCGTGGAGGAATATAGCACGGCGATGGCAGACACGGGCATTACTATGGCGCGGGCGGCAGTTGAGCCTGTTACGTCTGATAGGGCTCGACGCCGCCTCGGCGTTATTGTCTCTTCTAAGGCCTGCGGACTTCTCACTTAGGCGCGTCCTTCTCTGCATTAGCCGCGGTGTGAGCTTCGGCTTCCATTCGGATTACCGCGACACACACCACGAGTGCGAAGGCAAGTGTCCAGCTGTTCACCGGGCTAAATAGGATGTCCCAAATTGCCCCTGTGAAGAGTACGGCCAATGCACCGACCGGAATCCCGATTCGATTGGACGTGTATGTGTGAAGCGAAAGAACTGCCTTGAACAGAAAATATATTGCAAACCCCGATAGGGCCGCTCCAGCAAGGCCGAAGTAGCTCCAGTAATTCCAGAGCGTTGAGTGAAACTCAATTCGACCGGCGCGAAAACTGTCGGCTACGTTGCTTCTGTCTTTAAGGCCTTCTGTAAGGCTGAGTGAGCTAATTGTGGTCGCCCAGTCGCTGCTTGATGGTGCGATGCCCACACCCATGCCAAGCGGTTCTGTCTGAGCTAGCGCTACGGCGCCTCCCCATTCAGCCCGGCTTCCGAAAAATGGGTTTCCAGAGGCCTCTATGGATTGCTGTGTTCTTGTCTGAGCATATTCACCTAGGCGACCTTGAAGGGCAAGGTCTGACATGAGGTTTCCCCCGAATACCGTCGCGGTACCCAATGCAATTACTATTCCTATTTTTCGCCATCTGCCGTTCGAGGCTGGCGCCTTGACTTTGGAGCTCCGGAAGAGGTGGATAAGGAGCGCCATCCCCAGTACAAGGAGCCAGGAACGAAAGGACAATGAAGCGCTAAGTGCCATGAGAGCTACGATCGCTAATGTAACCATTTTCGACGAGTAGTAACCCGCAATAATGATGGCAAGCAGTGAAAGCGGAAGGGCCAGTCCGAACTTCCACGGATTCTCGAGAAAGCGCCCTCCCATCAAAGGGGCGAAGAGAGCAGCAGAAATAGACCACAAAACCAAGAACTGCTTTGCCCCGAGGACCCTATATGACCAATAAAAGCTAGCTGCTGCTATGACAAGGATTAGAGGCAGCAACGACTCCGATAACGCGGCACGAGAATCGAAGCTTCGGGACTGATCGGAATTTTTCAAAGCCAGCAGTAGTCCGGAGACAATGCTGGATATAACGAGAGCTATGATGCACTTTTCCCATTTTCCCCGGCTCCATCCAGAAAGAAAGACCGGAAGCAAGGGAATTATGGCCGCCAACGATATTCTGAGATACTGACTGCTCCCAAGCGGGATCTGACTTCCTACGACAATGAAATAGGCTAATGCGCGCTCTAGCCCCGCTGCCCGACCTGCACCGGGATACTTGCCGACAGTGCGTCGAACGTTGCGAATGCCAGAAAGATCGTTTCCGCTACTCCTGGGGTTCATCCCTCATCCTCGCAAGCAATGGCGATGAGGCGTTGCAGCAACAAGCCCCAGAGGGCCAACTTCTCGCAGGTGCCGACTCCCCGCAGCCGAACCGTATTCACCTGCTACTGCTCGATGGCTTCGATTAGCGTCGGAACGCTGGACTTGGCAGACCTGTCCACGACGGACTTACGACACAGGTCGGAGGAGAGGCCTTCGGAGCGCAATATTGCCTCAGCGAGTTCGCTGGCATCGCGGCTTGTGACGCGTTCCCCATTGGTTCCCCTTTGAAGCGCACTGTCTGGGTCTGAACCCGAGGTTGCGACCACCGGGAGCCCGGACGCGCCAGCTTCAAGCAGTACCACCGGAGAACCTTCGTATCGTGACGTCATCAAGAGAACGTCAGAATTAGCCATGCGCCTTGCAACCTCGGCCCGTGGTAGTGCGCCAGCAAGTTCAACGTTGTTGATCAGATCTAGACGCGGGAGAGCTTCTTGGATCATTTCCCTCAAGGCACCGTCCCCGATCATCACCAACCGCGTTCGGCGTCCCAGTGCCTTTAGTGACTGTACAACTTGGAGGGCAAGGAATGGATCTTTCTGATGGTCCAGGCGCCCAACCCAGCAGACCCGGAGATCCTCATCCTTTGACTTAAGAGACTTTGTAGTAGCAAGAAAGATATCGGTATCGAACCAAGTGCGGCTGACGATCAGATCTTGTCTTTGCTCGCGAAGTCGTTCACTATCGGACACGTTGAAAAGCACTATGCGTTTGGCTACGCGAGCCACCGCGCGCTCGATTGTTCTGTAGGCGAAGGGAATCCGCCGCCAGACGGAATCAGACTCGTTGCTGAGTAGACCTGCCGAATCATTGTGTATGAACTGGACAGGCTTTCCTAGCAGCATCATGGCAAGTAGTAGCCCAGTTTCGATGCGGTGGGCATGGTATTCACCGAGAGGAAGGCGGCGTCGAAACAGGAGGAGCCCGAGCGCAAATTGAAGCGAATGAGGCAACCTCGATCTCAGCCCCCCGGTCCGAAAACGATCAAGCTGTGCGACCGGGAGATAAGAGATTCGCCGCCCAGCAAAATCGATTTCTGTCCATTTGCCGAGTTGCTTGCTTTTTGATGTAGCAATTCCAACCACCGCGAACTGAATTCCATCGGAGTATTTCACAATATCGTGAATGATCGAATCTATTCCGCCCGGCGTAAGGTTTTCCGGATCAAAGTGCTCCACTATTACGACTCTACGAAAATGCGTTTCTGCTTTGCTCATTTTATTCGCCTATAACCCGGTAATTTGAGATGAATAAAATACTAGGTCTATTCAAGAGTTGGAAATTTTGACAGTTTGGATCTAATTGCTGTCGTGAACAGGGAAGACTCGGGGAGGTCGTTCCTCCACAACCCGCTGAGGTTCCGAGGACGCCAAGTTCTGCAATGGGGGGAGTGCTGCCTGCTTTTGGGAAGCGCTTCTGGTCCCCGATCGGTTCCATCGCTTTGGCGTCTCGGCGGCGTGTTCAGTCGATTCATAGCCATATCCGTAGGAGTAGGCGTCTGGCCCCTTCGCAGGGACACGGTTCAGCACGACACCGAGCATGTGAGCGCCGACCAATTCGAGCGCCGTCAGGGATTTCTCCAGGTCACGTTGTTTAAGTTTTTGGGTGCCGACGACGAGGACAACGCCACCTACGCTCTGAGAAAGTACGGCAGCGTCGGTGACTGGTAGGAGTGGTGGCGCGTCGACGATTATGACGTCGAAGGCCAGTTCCAGCCGTTCAAGTAAAGTCCTCATCTGGGACGAGCCGAGAAGTTCACTTGGGTTGGGTGGCAATTGTCCGGACGTCAAAACGTACAAACCGTCCTCTCCCCAGTGTTGCAGGAGATCATCGATGTCGGCTTCGCCGACTAACGCCGTTGTCAGGCCGACGCTTCGGTCCAGGCCTAGATAGTCATGAATCATTGGACGACGTAGGTCGGCGTCGATCAGGCACACTACTTGCCCGGACTGGGCAAGAGCTATAGCTAAGTTTGCGGCGGTAGTGCTTTTTCCTTCGCCTGGTAGGGAAGACGTCAGCAGGATCGTCTTGGCTTGACCCGACACATTGGCGAACTGGAGGTTGGTTCTGAGCTGCCTGAAGGACTCAGCGCGGGGGCTCTGGAATCCCGTCTGAGTAAGCAGGGGTTTCTTTACTGCGCTTTGGTCGAACGATATGGCCCCGATAATGGGCGCATCCGTTACCTTCCTCAAATCCGAGTCACCGCGTATAGCGCTGTCGAGCGTCGAACGGAAAAGTGCACCTGCCACACCAACAGCGAGTCCTAGAAGCAGTCCAGCCAATATATTAAGACGTGTATTCGGTGACGACGGGGCTGGGGGCGCCAAGGCTGGCTTTATGACCGAGAGGCTAACTGGAGAGGCTCCGCCCGTTTTAGGTTTTTCCAAATTATCGACAGTTTTGATCAAACTATCAGCCACGGCCTGAGCGATCGCGGAAGCCTGCACTGCCGAGTTGTCAGATACTGCGACATTTATAAGGACTGTGTTTGGCTCAGTGCTCGCCTTTACTGCTGCGGCCAGTTCGCGGGCGGTGAGATCTAATCCTAACGAGTCGATCGCTGGTTGTAGTACTGCGGGCGAATTCACGGTTTGGACATAGGATTCAACGCGTGCTTGACTGAACGTATTTCCCTGCTGAAGTTCCTGCACAGAGCCGGAACTCTGAATTGCAACAAAAAGCTGTGTTTCGGCTGTATAGGTGGGCTTCGTCATTATTGAAGCAACGCCCCCTGCTAGCAGCCCCGCTAACGCTAATGCAACGATCAGCAGCCAGTTGCGCCGCAAGATGCGCAGGTAGTCGCTAAGATTCAATCTTGTCCCCCTGATTACAATGCCTTGGCCATGCTCGCAGCTCGAGCGCCAGTAGGTGTCCGGTCTGGCCAATTGTACCGGCGCGATTGGTCGCGGCTGTACCGTCCGCCGTGCGCTTCCACAGATATGTCAAGATACGACCCTAGCCCGGGCTATTCGCTGATGAATACCGCCCGTGCGTGTGGATTGCGAGGCAATCGTAATCCAGTGGCTCATGGCGAGCGACCATGGCGGCTGCGAAGTAAGCGGGCGGAGCATGTTCTGCTCTAGATTCTCCGCCGCGGGCCAGACGGATCGAACGGTGAGTGGTGAAGTCGAGAGAAGCCTCGGCCAGGGGGGCGCTGCGGCGGTCTGAAAGGAGTCATCCATAGCTACTTTCAAGCGTTTCTCAGTCAATATTTGCTTTAGTTCACCCGCGACCTGCCCTCAACACCGACATGACATAACTTGTCAATTAGGATGTCACGTGCTTAGGTGACGTCAGTGAGGGGCCGGCGAACGAGGGGAGCATCCGTTCGCCGTTTGTTGCCACATGCTGCGGCTCAAGCGCCGTCCACTCGGGATCCCCACCCGTCCTGAACTCAAAAAGAAACAGAGCTGACATGCCGTATGTCGACATCAATCCGCACAAGGGCCGTCCGAAATGGGTTGGCTACACAATTTTGTGCGTCCTCCTATTTCTGAGTATTGGCGTTGTGACGGCGGCTTTGACGGTCCACTGAACCGACAGCCTTGCTGTTCACGCTGCAGACAGCACCTAGACTTACTCTTTGAACTAGTGCTGCATAACAGTTTGCCGATCGTCCGGGGGGACAGACATGCCACAACCGGCGGATCAGAATGCAGGCGCCCCAGGAGAAGATGCAGGGCAGCCGCAACTGCGCCGACGCCGCGACATTCGTCGTGCCGATGGCTCGCTTGAGGATGCCTGGACAGGAACCATGCCAGCCGTAACCCCCAACACGCCTCGCAAGAACGACGCCGGAGGGCCTGCGACGCGCCGCTCGTCCTGGGCGGAAGCAGCCGCAGCGGCCGACGCAGCTAAGCCCGCTGCGGCCGGGCCTGCGGCGCCGACGCGGCCACCGGTTTCCGCGCTGTCTGCAATCCAATCGGACGCGCCTATTTCCGCCGTTCCCAATGGTTCCACTGCTACCGATGCCGTTCAGGAAGTCTCCTTGCGGTCGTCAGATGCTACTCCTGAGACTCCGTCATTTCGTCGAAGCCGCCCAACAGTGGCTGACGCCATCGCAGGCAGCCCTGCGCCGGACTTCATCAGCTCGCCCGGGCTGTTCGTCAAGGAGCAAAAACCGCGGCCTGTGGGCGGTTTCCGCGGCGCCATGTACAAGCTGACCGGGGGTTCCTGGAACATGGGACCTGGGCCCAAGCAGCGCCAGGAAGACGAATTGGCCCGCCGGATTTCACGTCAGCTGCAGGGCAGCTACAATACCGCCATCCTGAGCCTCAAGGGCGGCATCGGCAAGACCTCCACCACAGTCGGAGTCGGCCTCACACTTGCTGAGTTCCGCGGCGATGCGCCCTGTGCCATCGATGCCAACCCGGACTCGGGCGACCTCGTGGAGCGCGCCTTGGGAGAGGGCATTTACCAGCAGGCCAGTCCGCGGACCATCACAGACCTGCTCGACAACATAGAGTCCATCGACTCCTTGACCGCGCTTGCCCGGTACATGCACCACGCCGGCCGGCTGCACCTCATTGCGGGGGAGCAGGACCCGGAAGTCTCGGACTCGCTCACCGCTGAGGAGTACCTGCGGATCCGCAAGCTCATCTCCGGCTACTACTCCGTGGCTCTGACCGACTGCGGCACGGGCGTGACGCACAACGCTATGAGCGGAATCCTGCAGTCGGCGGACAACCTCGTCATCGCCGCAGGCTACGCGGTGTCAGGTGCGAAGCGTGCCCGCAGCACCCTGCAATGGCTGGCTGGCCACGGGTATGAGGACCTGGCCCGGAACGCCATCGTGGTGATCACCGACAAGGACGAAGTATCGTCCCGCGTGGACAAGGACGCTATCGAGGACCACCTGGCCGGTATCTGCCGCCAGCTCATCGCGGTTCCCCACGACCGGGGCGTTGCTGACGGAGACCTGGTGACCCTCGACGTCCTCAAGCCCGAAACCCGCCGTGCGTACAAGGAAATCGCCGCCGCCATCGTGGACGGGTACCGCTAGGACTCAAAGCCGCAACTTCTCCGTAAGGCCCTGTCTCGTTGCTTGCTATCTTCCTGCGTCATGTGCTCAGCAGGTAGTCCGGAACTACAAATACAGGTAGCTTCTACGGTTCAAACCTGCCGAAGCAGCAACATACCCTGCGGGAATGCTGCTTACGCTAATTCGAATTATGGGGCTAGGGCCGAAGTGTCGGTTCTGTGGTGAAGCGTTCAGGCGTAACCCGCCGCCCACCTTCTGCTCTCGGGCTTGCCTAGAGACGTGGCAATACCAGCAAGCCCACTTTCCCGACGGAATAAAACTACCTAGCAAAGGGGAACTCAAGCGGATGACGAATAATACGCATTCCGCTCCCATCGCGAAATAGTGCACGTCCACGTTCCAGACATTCAGAAGCTAAGCCACGTGACCAGCCCCGCCACAGCTTCTTGACCAAGTCTTGAGCGTAGGCACGGCCCTCCCTTGAACTGGCCCGCCGAAGCTTAGGGGATGCTCTCACGTCTCAGGGCAGGGAGCGCCGTGCTCACCTGCGCCTCCCTGCTTGCCACCGGCCTCCTCCTCGCGGCACCTGCCGCGAATGCCGCCACCCCCGCAGCGGCCAAAGCCGGCGTCCCCGCCTCGCACACCGACGGCACGGCAGCCCCGGCGTCCACCGCTTCCGTCTCAGCCCTGCCCGGCCAGACCGGGCAGCAGCTCTCCCTGCACTTGGCAGACGGACTCAACCCCACCCGCGTCACCGGCACCATCGCCGTCGCCGGGCAGGCCGTCCAGGGCACCATCCGCGTCACCGCCAAGGGACGCACCCTCCTCGAAGCCCCCGCCGGCGCGGCCCTCACCCTGGACGCCCCCGTCACCGCGGCGGACCTCACTGACCACGAGCTGGTCCTGAATCTGGACTACCTCCCCGCCGTCCAGAACGTCTGCACCGCCGCCCAGTCCGCCGCCACCCTCAGCAAGGTGGCCCTCACCACCAGCGGCGCCGAGGCCGCCCCCGCCACCGTGGCCGAATTCCTGGCCCCCTCCGCGCCTGCCGTCCTCATCCCGGTGCCGGCCAATCCGCCGTCGGACGTTTCCGCCGCCATCCTGGCCGCCGCCGCTGCCATGGCCCACCGCTACCCGGACGCCACCCTCACCCTGGTCCCCGAACCGGACGCCGCTGCCCGGGCAGCCGCCCTGCCCTCCGGCTCCCGGATTATCACCATCGCCGCCGCGACGCCGGAAGAGCAGGACGCCGTCAGCACCACCCTCACCACCGAATCCGGCCGCCCCGCCCTGGCCCTCACCGGCCATGGCGAGGAACTCCGCAGCGCTGCCCAGGCACTGGCCAACACCAAATCAGCCCTGGCCGATTCCACTACCGTCACCGGCATGACCGCTACCGTCCCCGCGGCCGCCGGGCCCGAACAGACCCTCGCGGACCTCGGCGCCAACACCATCAAACTGGCCGGCTACGGCACCCAGGAAACCTACCTGGGCGTCAACCAGTCCCAGTTCGGCGGCCCCGTCTCCGCCGTGACCCTCCACCTCAGCGGCACCCACACTGCCGTGCCCGCCGGGGGACAGGCAGCCCTCTCCGTCTACTGGAACGACTACCTGCTCAGCTCCCACACCCTGGACGGCGACTCCTTCGACCTCACCGCCAGCGTCCCCGCCGGGCAGATCCAGTCCCGCAACGGCCTGCGCCTGCGCCTCACCGCCCTCCCCGCCGGCGGCGACTGCTCCGGCCCCGCCGGCCTGCTCCCCATGGAACTCACCGTGGACACCACCGGCAGCAAACTCACCGCCGAACGCGGCCACTCCCTCAAGCCCGGTTTCGCCCGCTTCCCCCAGGTCCTGGGCAGCACCCTCCCCATAGCGTTCGACGACGGCGCCACCGCCCAGGAGAACACCATCAGCGCCGCCGCGCTCGCCTTCGCCCTGCAGCGCGACTCCGCAGGGCTCCTGGACGTCCGCCTCACCGACGCCGCCGGCCTCCTGGACTCCAGCGACTCCGGCCTCCTGGTGGGCGCCACCGCGGAAACGGCCGAGAAAGTAGCGGCACCGCTCCGCCTGGCCGGCTTCCGCACCGTAGCTGCCCGCGACATCGAATTCGGCGTGGGCACCACCGCCCCCTACGGCGTCCTGGAAGGGTTCGAACAGAACGGCCGCAACCTCCTGCTCCTGGGCGGCTGGGCCCCCGAGAACGCCACCGGCGCCACCACTGCCGGTACCCTGCAGGGCAGCCTGGCCGCCCACGTGCAGCAGCAGCCCGGGGGCTGGAGCGCTCTCTCCCGGAACCTGCTGGTCACCCAGACCACCGGCGACCCTGTCCTGCTCGAAAGCAACGCCATCACGCCCCAGGCCGAAGTGACGGACGGGTTCCGGCCCCTGGCCCTCTGGATAGTTGCGGCCGCCGCCGTGCTGCTGCTCGCCTTCACGGCACGCGTCCTCCTGCGCCGCCGGCACAAGCGGCACGCCGGCGCCTACGCCGAGGCCCGGGAACAGGCCGCCGCCGCGGACACCCCCAGTGGCCAGTAGCCTCCAGGCCCCGCCGGCTAGGCGGGCCGCCCCGGTCACGGACGGTGTGGGGGAGCGGGCCCCGTGGCCGGCCCGCACCTGGGCGTCCCTCGGTGCCCCGGTGGCCGGCCGCCACGTCCCCGGCACCGCCGTGATCGCCGGGGCCGCGGCCGTGGTGGGCTTCCTCGCCTGCCTCTACACCACCAGCTCCGGCAGCAACCTGGACTACTCGGACGCCCAAAGCCACCTCACCATCGCCCGCCGCGTGTTCGACAGCAAAGCCCCCGGCTTCGAACAGCTGGGCACCGTGTGGCTGCCCTTGCCGCACCTGCTCCTGATGCCGTTCATCATCAACCTCTGGATGTTCAGCACCGGCTGGGGCGCCTGCATCCTGGGCATCCTGGCCCTGGCCGCCACCACCTCCGGGCTCTACCGGATCTCCGCGCGCCTGGGCTACGGCCGGGCCGGGCGGCTCGCCGCCGTGCTGGTGGTCCTGGCCAACCCGGCAATCCTCTACACGTACACCACCGCCCTCACCGAACCCGTGCTTCTCATGTGCCTGGTGGCCGGCATGGCCGGGCTGGCGCACTGGGCCACCAGCCGCCGCCGGATGAGCGCCGGCGAGCTCGCCGTGTTCGCCGGCATCCCGTCCGGCGCCGCGGTGCTCTCCCGCTACGAGGGCTGGGCGCTGGTGCTCACCGGCACCCTGTTCGTCCTCATCACCGAGCTGCGCCGCTCCGGACAGGTCCCCGAAGCCCTCAAAATGGCATCCGGCTACGCCATGGTCCCCGCCGCAGCCGTGCTCTGGTGGCTCTCCTACAACTGGGCCATCTACGGCAACCCGCTGGAATTCATGTTCGGCCAGTACTCCGCCTACGCGCAGCAGAAGAACATCACCGACGGCGGACTGCTCCCCACCAAGGGCAACCTGGGGCTGACCCTCTGGACCTTCCACTGGTCACTGTTCGAAACCCTGGGCGTGGTGGTGCTCGCCGCAGCCGCGTGCGGAGCCGTAGTGGTGGTGTTCCGCCGGGGCCTCGCCACCGGCACCCTGCTGATCGCCGTCACGGGCAGCGCCTACGCGTTCGCTCTGGTGAGCCTGTACCTGGGGCAGACCGCCATCAACAATGACCACTCCCTCCCCAGCACTTGGTGGAACAACCGCTTCGCCCTCACCGCACTGCCCCTGGCCGCCGTGCTGGTGGCGGCGTTCGTGCACGAGGCGACGCGCCGCCGTCGTACGCGTTCCCTGGTGGCCGCCGCACTCCTGCTGGCCCTTGCCGCGCAGAACGCGTGGTGGCTGCAGGATCCCGCCGGCCGCCTGGCCATCCTGGCCGAGGGGCGCATGTCCCACGAGTCCAACACCGATTCGTTCGCCGCCGCCCGCTGGCTGAAGGACCATTACCGCGGCGGCGGGATCCTCATGGACGAAAGCGCCCGCGGGAACGCGGTCCTTCCCACCATGGGCATCCCGCTGGGCAACATCTACAACCGCGCCTCCGGCGACCACTTCGCCCCGGCGCTCGAGGAACCCGCCCGGTACGCCGAATGGGTGTTCGTGAACGTGGAGGCCGGCGCCGGGCCGCAGGACTCCGGCTTCACGGACCTGGTGTACCAGGCCATCAGCGCGGACCCCACCTTCAACTCCCGCTACGCGGTGGCATTCAGCAGCCCCACCCACCGGATCTACGAAAGGACGGTGGACTGATGTCCGAGGCAGTACCGGTTCTCGACCCGCCCGGATCCGTCCCCGGGCCGCTGGCTGCTGGCCCGGGGCGGCAGTCGCTCGCGCTGGGCCAGACCCTGCTCCAGGCCGGTCTCATCACCCCGGAGCAGCTGGACCGTGCCCTGCTGCGCGCCGCCACCGAGGGCGGCCTGCTGGGCCGGCACATCATCCTCGAAACCGGGCTGAACCGCCGGCACGTCTACGAGGTCCTGGCCGAGCAGTGGGACGCGCCTCTGGTGGACCTGGTGTCCCACCCGTCGGATGATGCGCTGCTGGAACGGTTGAGGTTCAGTGAGGTGTCCGAGCCCGGCTGGCTGCCGTGGCACCTGGCGGACGGCGTGCTGACGGTGGCCACCGCCGTGAAGCCCAGTGAGGAGATCCGCGCTGCCGCCATGCGGGCCACCGGCGCCACGGACGTGGTGTTCCGGACCACCACCGACTGGGACATCAACCACTCCATCCAGCGGGCCTTCCGCAACCACCTGCTTTACGAATCCGCCGAACGGCTGGCCGAAGAACTGCCGGACGGCTCGGCCCGGACCGCGCTGACCCTGTGGCAGCGGCTCCTGCCTGCCGTGCTCCTTAGCGCCCTGCTGGCCGGGCTGGCGCTGAATGCCTTGCTGACCACCATCGTGCTGCTCACCGCCGTGAACGTGGTGTTCCTGGTGAGCATCGGGTTCAAGACCGTCGCCAGCCTGCGGCAGCCGTTCGACGCGCTGCATGACCGGTCCGCGGCGAAGGCCCGTGCCCGGGAGTTCCGCCGCCGCGGACTGCCCGTGGAGGAGGTTGCCCGGATTGCTGACGCGGACCTGCCCGTGTACACCATCCTCATCCCGGTGTTCCGTGAGGCCAACATCATCGACAAGCTCCTGGGCAACCTGGGCCAGCTGGACTACCCCCGGTCAAAGCTGGACGTGCTGGTGCTGCTGGAGGAGGACGACACCGAAACCATCGAGGCCGCCAAACGCTCCCGGCCGCCGGAGTACGTGCGGATCCTGGTGGTGCCCCGCGGCGAGCCGCAGACCAAGCCGCGGGCCTGCAACTACGGGCTCACGTTCGCCCGGGGCGAGTACGTGGTGATTTTCGACGCCGAGGACCGGCCCGATCCCGGCCAGCTCCGCGCCGCCATCGATGCTTTCCGGCAGGACGCTTTCGAGCGGCAGTACCTGGACCCGGACCGCCGGCCGCTGATCTGTGTGCAGGCCGCCCTGAACTACTTCAACGCGGACCAGAACGTCCTCACCCGGCTGTTCACCATCGAGTACACCCACTGGTTCGATTCCATGCTCCCGGGCCTGGACCGTTCCGGCATCCCGCTGCCGCTGGGCGGCACGTCCAACCACTTCGATACCCGGCTGCTGCGGCTGGTGGGCGCCTGGGACCCGTGGAACGTGACGGAAGATGCGGACCTGGGGCTGCGCGCCGCCGTCGAAGGCTACCGCGTGGGCGTCATCAACTCCACCACGTGGGAGGAGGCCTGCTCGCAGGTGCCTGCGTGGATCAAGCAGCGCACCCGCTGGATCAAGGGCTACATGGTCACCGCCGCCGTAAACACCCGCAACACGCTCCGGTACGTCCAGCGCACCGGGGTGGCCGGCGCCGTGGGGTTCCTGGGCCTGATCCTGGGGACCCCGCTGGCGTTCCTGGCCTACCCGCTGGTGCTGGGCTTCACCATCGTCACCTACGTGGGGTACAACTTCGTGGGCCTGGTCCTGCCGGAGTGGCTGCTGGTGGGCGGGGTGGTGTCCATGCTGTTCGGCAACGCCATGATGATCGTGGTGTCCGGGGTGGCCACCTGGCGGCGGCACGGGTGGCGGATCGCCATCTTCGCACTGCTGAACCCGGCGTACTGGGTGCTGCACTCGGTGGCTGCGTGGCGCGCCGCCTGGCAGATGCTCACCAGCCCGCACAAGTGGGAGAAGACCCCGCACGGGCTGGACGAGGAGTATCACGACGACGGGCGGTGGTCCGCATGAACGGGCACCTTCTCGTCCATGGCCTCCCCGTCCTTGACCCGGCGTGCATCCGGGAGATGGGGGAGGAGCTGGACCACGCTTCGGCCCTGACGTTCCTGTCCGCCTACCTCGACTTCCTCCCGGAACGGCTGGCCACCCTCTGCGCCGCCGTTGCGCTTGAGGACGGAGCGGCCGCCATGGACCGGGTCCTGAGCCTGAAGGTTTCCTCCACGATGGTGGGTGCCTGCCGGCTTTCGGCGCTCGCCGAGGCGCTGCAGGGGCTGGTGTGCACGGGCAACTGGGCAGCCGCGGAACCACTGCTGGCTGAGCTGGCAGCCTCCGTGACGGCCGTGCTCGCAGCCGGCCGGGCCGCCGTCGGGACCTTTCAGCCCATCCGGACGGGATAACGATATCTGCCAATCGAATGACTAGATTTGTCAAAAGTGCTGTCACGTGGTTGGGTACTTTCAAATGAGGATCACTACAATCAACGGAGTCTGCCGTGGCTTTGACTGACTATGCCCTCGCGCTGGCCGCACTGCTTGGCACGCTGCTGGTCCCTTTCGCTGTCCTGTACCAAGTGCTGCGGCTCAAGCGCCGCACGCTCCGGATCCCCGTCCGGACCGCGCCCCGAGGCAAAAACCGCTGACCATGCCGTATGTCGACATCAACCCCCACAAAGCCCGCCCCAAGTGGATCGGTTACACCATCCTCACCGTCCTGCTGGTCCTCACCGTCGCCGTGGTGACGGCCGCCCTCACGCACCACTGAACACCGAAGGCACCGCCCTCCCTCGAACTGGCCCGCGGAACCACTGCTGGCTGAGCTGGCGGCCTCCGTGACGGCCGTGCTCGCCGCCGGCCGGGCCGCCGTCGGCCGCTCTGACTCCCTCGGGTGACGCTCCCGGCCGTTCCCCTAGGGTGCCTGGGGCCTCCCCGTTTTCGACGCGCTACCTCGTTTTCGACGCTGTGATGCGCTGGCGCCCCGGATATCTGGGGCGCGATGGCGCAGATGCGCATCGAGAATGGGTCTGCGCGTCGGAAAAGGGACTGCGCCTGCCATGGTGCGATGCCCCTGCAGCCGTTGCGCCGCCGTCGGACATCCTGCCGTCAGGAACCGTGCCGGGGCCGGGTGCGAGTAGGTATTACTTGCCTGGAAAGTGGGGTATCGCTCCACTGGTCACAGACGCGGACCGGGCGCTTAGCCTTCATCCATGCTGAGAATCGTGAAGCAGATTCTGCGACCCAAGCCCACCTGCCGGTACTGCGGGCTGGCCCTGCTCCCCACGCCGGCTGCGGTGTTCTGCTCCCGCGACTGCTATGACAGCTACCAGTACTGGGGCGACGCGTCAGCGCACCGGCCATAGCCCGTAGGGCGCACCTGCGTTTGCGCTGCCCATGCCCGTTTTCGCTGCGGAAGTTCTTTGACGCACCCCCTATCCGGGCCGCGGTCTCGAATGTGCGCGTCGATGGCCGCAAGGTCAGCAGGTGTAGGTACCCCGGTAGGGCGAGCCGGTCCAGGTCCCCACGAGGGCGCTGAGTTCATAGGTGAACGTGCCGTTCCGGAGCGAGGAGGCTTTGGTCATGCTCACCGTGTTCCCGGTGAAGGACTGGGTCTGTGAGGTGCCATCTGGTGCGATGACGGTGAGCTGGTAGGCCGTGGCCCGCGCAACCTTGCCGTAGCTGGTGACGTTGATGGTGGAGCCGAACGGCCGGGTGGTATCGCAGGAATACGTGCCGGCAATGCTGCCCGGGGCCGGGATGACGTAGGTGGACGCGGAGAGCGGCGCCGTGGCGGTGGCCCTGAACGCGGCCTGGGCCATGGCCGGGGTGGCTGCCAGGAAAAGGGCCACAATCAAACCGGCAAGCAGACGGCCCATATGCCGTGCTGCGCCTGAATGCCTTGACCTGCCCATGTCCCGCTGGTGCCTTCCGTTGTGGTTGCTTGATTCAATTCTGGGCCACGCGCTTCAACACCGGCCGGGGGATAGTTCAAGGTTTCTTCAAGAATGCCCGCGAGTCCCCGTCATCGTGGCAGGTTAGGGCCGCCTTATCTGGAATGCTAGGCACCATGGGACATGAATCCGCCAACCGCAGGGCCGTTGTTGTTGAAGACGACAAAGACATCCAGATGCTGCTGAACAGGACACTCAGCATGCAGGGCTTTGATGTGGTGGTGGCCGGAAACGGCATGGACGGTCTGGCCCGGATCCGGGAACATCAGCCGGAACTGATCACCCTGGACCTCAATCTCCCGGACCTGGACGGGACCGAAGTGTGCCGGCGCCTGCGCGAGTTCTCCGACGCCTACGTAGTGATGATCACCGCCCGCGTGGAGGAGATCGACGAGCTCCTGGGGCTGCAGATCGGCGCCGACGACTTTGTGACCAAGCCCTTCAGCCCCCGGTCCCTGGGCGCGCGCATCACCGCCATGTTCCGGCGTCCCCGGAACGGAGCGCCCGACGGCGGCACTGCAGCGGTTGCCGGGCCGGCGGCCTCGGAAGTGGATCAGTCAGCGACGCCCGCCCAGGCTGCCACGGTTGCCGAGGGGGATGCGGCGAGCGTTCACGGGTCCGTGAGCGTGGATACCGAGTCGCGCACCGTCCACGTGGCCGGCAACGAGGTGGTGCTGACCCGGACCGAATTCGACCTGCTGGCCGCGTTCATGGGGGCGCCACGCAGGGTGTGGACCAAGGAATCCCTGCTGCGTCGGGTGTGGGGGGATGAGTGGGCCACGGACGAACACCTCGTGGAAGTGCACATCGGCAACCTGCGGCGGAAGATCCGCGCGGGAGGCTCCGAGGCACAGATTATCCGCACTGTGCGGGGCGTGGGCTACGGCCTGGTGCCGCCGTCGTCCCTGTCCTGACGCTCCCGTCCTGACGGCTACTGCCCGGCGAGCATTTCTTCGATGGCGGCGGACACTGCTGCGGCGTCCGCGCTGAGCCGTGCCGCAACATCCCGGGCTGCTTCCAGCGATCCGGTTTTGAGGTGCTGGTTAATGAGCCCGGCATCGCGGACCAGCTGGCGGGCTCCGACCATCGCGGCCGACGAACCCAGGGACAGCGCTGCCGTGCGTGCGGCCTGCACCCGGGTGTCCGCCAGCGGGGCTTCGATGGCCTCCACCCTTCCCGGCAGCATCTCCACGAACACTGCCGCGAATTCGGCGGCCGCCTGCGGTGAGGCGAGCTGATCGGCCAGGTCGGTGAGGCAGGACCTGTCCAGGATGGCGCCGTCTGCCTGCCCGGTGGGGTCCGGGGCGTCCGCAGCGACTTTACTCATGAGGGGATAGTAGCGGGAACCGCCGTGCCCTGCGCAGGACTGGAGGATTCTTCTTTGGGCTCCTTGGGCTTCGACCAGATGCTGGTCAGCAGCAGCACGACCAGCACTGCCGGCGCGCCGTAGAGGAGTACCTTGCCTACCACCGGGGAGCGGAGGGCGCGGATGGCATCGCCAAGGTGCGGGATGACGGCCACGGTGGTGAACGCGTGGTCCTCGGCCAGCGTGGCGTTCCAGGGGTCCGCGCCGTTGTTGGCGTCGCCCTTGGTCTGGATGGTGGTGGAGACGCCGGCGCGGGTCACGTCGGTGATGCGGTGGGTCTCGATCCGCTGGTCCTCCACGGGGATGTGGTATGTGACGATGTCGCCCACCTTGAGGTCAGCAACGGGGGTGGGAACGCTGACCACCACGTCGCCCGGGTTGATCAGCGGCGACATGGAACCGGTCAGCATGGTTGAGGTCTGGTAGCCGAAGACGCGGGGCCCGACTGCCAGGAAGAGGAAAGCGGCCGCTGCCACCACCATGATGCCCACCATCAGGACCCTGCCGGCCAGTTTGGCGGCTTTCTTCGCTGCGCCGTTTACGGAACGGGCCGTTGCGGTGCTGCTGGTGCTGGCGCTGCGGTGCGAGGGCGTGGCGGCGGCGCGTCGCCGTCCGGGGTAGGACTGTGCTTGCGTGGTCATGATGCCCTCGGTTCAGGTGTGGTGGGGTTATTGATTCCGCGGCGCGGATGCCTGGGCATCCGCGCCGCCGTGCGGAACGGCTTTGTGCGGAGTGGTTACTTGCTGGTGGCGGTGCGCTGGGTGCCGGTGAAGCTGAAGCCGACGGTGCTGGACAGGCCCTGGAAGGAGTTGTCAGCGGCGGCCGGCAGCGTGACGGTGACGCGGAGGTTGTCAGCAGCGGCCGAGGTGACGGAGTTCAGGCCGGTCAGCGCCATGTTGGCACCCACCACTGCGCGGGGAGCGAGGACCTGGGTGACCGTGCCGGAGCAGGTGTAGGTGAAGGCGGGGGAGGTGCCGGCTTCGGTCCACGGGACGGAGCAGGCGTCGACGGTCAGCTGGAGGCCTGCCGCGGTGTCCGTGTCCAGCTTGGACGACGGCGTCGCTGCCGTGGTCAGGGTGATGGCGGAGAGGTTCTGGTTGCCCGTGTTGGAGAGGGTCACGGCGCGCTGGACGGTGTCGCCGGCAACCAGGCCACTTGCTGCGACGCTGAGGCGGTTCGCAGCGGTGCCGGTGGCGCCGAGGGCCACGTTGACGGTGCCGGAGGCCACGGTCTCGCTGGCGCTGGTGGTGGAGGTGAAGGCACCGTAGGTACCCAGGCCTGCAACGGATGCTGCGGCGGCAACCAGGGCGGTGGAAGCGAGGACCTTGCCGGTGGTGGACTTGAGGTTGAGACCCATGATGGTGATCCGTTTCGTGATGGCCGGCCTGTGCGGCCTGCGGACTGTTTGCCAGCCCCATCGGCTGACAACAACAACTTTCCCGCCCCAGTTTCAAGGCCAACCGGGCACCACTGACAAGAAAAGTTCAAGACTCGTTCAAGTTCCCGGAAGTCCCTCAGGTTGTCCTCAATGAGGGCCGCCGGCCGTGCCGTTTCCGCTGCTCAGGGTCGTTTGCGCTGCGCGTGTGCGTTGACGCTGCGCAGATTCGTTGACGCACCCCCTATCTGGGCCGCGACATCGAATATGCGGGTCGAAAGTGGATACAGCTTCCCTTCGCAAAACTGCTAATCATGCTTACTATTGTGGAGCGCGGGCTGCCCGCTGGGGGCAGAGCCCCCGCGCTGCACCGGAGGTTTTTCAAGCATGGACAACCAGATGCGTCCCCTTACCGACGACGAACTGCTGCAGGAGCAGGCCACCGCCCTGCCGGACAAGGAAGTGGCATCGGTCCTCGACCTGAACGCTGACCTGGATCTGGGCATCAACGCCGCTGCCCCCATCGACCTGGCAGTCGCCGCCAACGCCAACGTTGCCGCTCCCATCGACGCCGCAGCCTCGGCCAACATCCTTTCCTACGGTTCGGACGCGCAGGCCCTGTCAACCCAGGACGCGGCCATTGACCAGGGCATTACCGCTGACGCCAACGCCGACTCCCAGCAGGACAGCGTGATCGGGCAGGGCGACGGCGCAACAGACACGGGCGCAGCGGGCGCCACCGACGCCGGCACCACGGATGGCGCGGTGTCTGCTCTGCCCGGCACCGATGCCGTCACCGACCCCGTGACCGATGCGGCCGGCGCCCTCAACGGCAACCTGCTGAATGTGGACGTGAACCTGGACGCAGACGCAGCCATCGCCGCTCCCATCAACGGCGCTGTGGCAGCGAACGCCAACGTGGCCGCACCAATCGACGCCGCCGTGGCTGCCAACATCGGCTCCATCGACAGCCAGGCGTACGCCATCTCGGATCAGAGCGCCACCATCTCGCAGCACATCGACGGCGCGGCCAATGCCACCGCCGGCCAGCAGTCCGACCTGCAGCAGTAAGCCAACGTGACCCAGACCCACGGCGGGCCGGCTCCCGAAGCCGGCCCGCCGCCGTCGTACGCTGCCGTTGCCCAGGAACCGTCCGGCCAACGGACGACGGCGGGCGCCCACCTTCCCGCCCGCGCCGACGGCGTCCAGCTGCTGGGCACCGCAGAGGGGTCCGGCTACCGCGAACCGCCCGCCCTGGTGCGCCGCGCCGACGGCCAGACCCTGCAGCTGACCAGGCTCCTGTACCTGGTGCTGGAGGCTGCCGACGGGACGCAGGACCTCGAGGGCATCGCCCGGCACGTCAGCGAAAGCTCCGGGCGGCTGGTCAGCGCGGACAACGTGCGGACCCTGATGGACTCGCAGTTGTTGCCGATGGGCGTGCTCCGGCTCGCGGACGGCAGCCAGCCCGAGGTCAGGAAGTCCAACCCGCTGCTGGGCCTGCGGTTCCGCTACATCGTGTCCGATCCCGAGCGCACGCGCAGGATCACCGCCCCGTTCGCCGTGCTGTTCCACCCGCTGCTGATGGTGGCCGTGACGGTTGCGTTCCTGGCCGCGTGCTGGTGGGTGCTCATGGTCAAGGGCCTTGGCTCGGCCACGCATGAGGCTTTCGAACAGCCCGCCCTCCTGCTGCTGATCCTCGCCGTCACCATCCTGTCCGCAGGATTCCACGAATTCGGCCACGCCGCCGCCACCCGCAAGGGCGGTGCAACACCGGGAGCCATGGGCGCCGGGCTGTACCTGCTGTGGCCGGCGTTCTTCACAGACGTCACCGATTCCTACCGGTTGGGCCGCGGCGGCAGGATCCGCACGGACCTGGGTGGCCTCTACTTCAACGCCATCGTTGCCGTGGCCATCATGGGGCTGTGGTGGGCCACCGGTTTCGACGCGCTGCTGCTGGTGGTGGTCACGCAGATCCTGCAGATGGTCCGCCAGCTGATCCCGCTGGTGAAGTACGACGGCTACCACATCCTGGCCGACGCCACCGGCGTCCCGGACCTCTTCCAGCGCATCAAACCAACGCTCCTGGGGATCCTGCCCTGGCGGTGGGGGAACCCTGAAAGCAAGGTACTCAAGCCGTGGGCACGGGCCGTGGTCACCGTATGGGTGCTGGTAACCGTCCCTGTGCTGCTGTTCAGCATGGTGATGATGGTGCTGTCCCTGCCGCGGCTGCTGGCCACAGGATGGGCCAGTGTGGGCAAGCAGCAGGAGATGCTGCTGGCGTCGCTCGCCGATGGGGATGTTTTAGGCGCAGCCGTGCGGGCTGTGGCCATAGTCATCGTGGCCATCCCGGTACTGGGCCTGCTGTACATCGTGGTGCGGCTGTTGCGGCAGCTGGTCACCGGGTTGTGGACGAAAACCCGCGGCAAGGCGCTGCAGCGGACAGCTGCCATGGCTTTGGTTGGTGTGTTGCTGGGCGGGCTCGCCTGGGCATGGTGGCCCGACGGCGGGACGTACCGTCCGGTGCAGGCGTACGAACGCGGGACGCTGGGCGATGCCACCCGCGCCATCCTGCCTGCCCGCGACTTGGGTGAGCTCCGGCAGGGCGGAACCGGGCAGACCGTTGCGCTGTGGCCGGCCGGCGCCGCGAAGCCCACGCGGGACAACCCGCAGCTGAGCATGGTGCTGGTGCCGGTACGGGCGGATTCGTCCGGGACTGCTGGGAGTGACGGCGGTGGGGCTGACGCTGCTTCGGATGCTGCGCCCGCTGCACCGTCCTGGGTGTTCCCGTTCGACCGGCCTGCCGCCCCGGAAGCCGACGGAAACCAGGCGCTCGCCGTCAACACCACGGACGGCTCCGTTGCCTACAGCGTGGCGTTCGCGCTGGTGTGGGCGGAGGACGGGGCTCCCGTCACCACAGCCAACGAGGCCTACGCGTTCGCCAACTGTTCCGGCTGCGCTGCGGTTGCCGTGGGATTCCAGGTGGTGCTGGTGGTGGGGCAGACGGATGTGATCGTGCCGGAGAACCTGTCGGCGGCGGCCAACTACAACTGCCTGGACTGCCTCACCTACGCGCTGGCCAGCCAGCTGGTCATCACGCTCGACGGGCCGCTGGACGGGGACAGCAAGCAGCAGCTTGAAGCGCTGTGGGCGCAGATTGCCGAGTACGGACGGAACCTCCGCAACGTCCCGCTCTCCGAAATCCAGGCCACCCTCAACGGCTTCAAGGAGCAGATCACGGCCATCGTGAAGGGCTCTCCGGCTGCGGACGGAACGTCGGTGGCCACTACTCCGCCGACTGGTGGGGCCAGTGCTGGGCCCAGTGGCGGCCCTTCTTCCGGGCCCACGGTGTCACCCGGCTCCGGCCGCCCAACGGCACCGGCCGGTGCACCTGCCGAAACGTTCGCCCCCGCCCCGGCCGCGACACCCGTACCCACGGCCCCAGCGACCCAGCCGGCGGGAGGCGGGCAGCCGACGTCGTCCGTGGACAATGCGCCACCTGCACCCACCGTGGCGCCTGGGGAAGGAGCGACGCCCGTGCCTGTACCTACCGCCAACGGGTGACGACGCACTACCTCACTTTCGACGCGCATGTTCGTTCTCGCACCCTCTATCTGGGCCGCGATGACGAGTGTGCGGGTCGAAAGTGGATACAGCTTCCAGCCAACGCCGGGCGCAACAGGATCACGCCACCGTGGCGTAGGGGTCCTAACGGGACCGGCGACTGGGGGAGTCATCGCGGCGCATATTCAGTTACGCTGCGCATGTTCGTCCTCGCACCCCCTATCTGGGCCGCGATGACGAGTGTGCGGGTCGAAAGTGGATACAGCTTCCAGCCACAGCCGACTGGACGGCGGATCTACACGCAGCCCGCCCGGTTAAAGGCGGGTGGCCCTGCAGTCTTTGGGACTGCAGGGCCACTGGTTTTAACGGTCCGTTAGAGTGCTGAGCCCGTTGCTGGCACGAGTCGGTCAGAACGTGGTTTGGGCAATCGTTGGGTTGCTGGTGCCCAGCGGGTTCCCGGCCAGGTCTGTGAGACCGGACAGCGGCGGGGAATACGAGGGGGACCCTTGGGTCGGGTTGGCGACATTTCCGGAGGCGACGCCAAATCGCAGTGTCAGTACTTTGCCCGAGGAGTCCCATGAAAGGGTCGAAACGTTATTGCCATTGCCGGAGAACGTGACAGCCGTTGATCCTACGTAGTCGGCCCCCAGCAGGACGGTTCCCAAGTCAAGGCCCGTGCAGCTGCTGCTTGTGAAGCTGACCGCGTCGTTGGCTGTATTGGCGCCGTTGGACAGGGTTATCGTCCCTGTCAGGGAGCCCCCATTCCAGCCGGGGCAGAACTTGGCGGGATCCATGGCCTCGGAGAACGAGATCGCTAGAAGGTCTCCTCTGTCCAGACCGGCTTTGTTTCCATTTGTGCCTGTGATGCCGGTGAGAGTTGGCGGCACGGTGTCCTTAGTGGTGGTGCCCGACGCGGTGGCTGTGGTGTTGTTGCCCGCCGCGTCCGTGGCGGACGCCGTGTAGGTGAGGGTGCCATCGGCCAGAGAAGAAATGTCCACCGTGGTGGACCATGCTGTCCCCGAGGGCGTGACCTGGGACATCACCGATTTTACGGCGGAGTCCCTGACGGTGACCGTCACGGCAATTCCGGCCTCCACAGTGCCGTTTACCTTACTGCTGCCGCTGGCAAACAGCGGTGCTGTAATGGTCACAGCCGGCGCCACGGTGTCCTTCGCATTAGTGACGGTGGCGGCCGCACTGGTGTTGCCTGCGGAGTCGGTGACCGTGACCGTGTACGTCACGGTGCCGTCCTTGAGCGACGCGAGGTTGAGGTTCGCGGACCAGGTGCCGTCGCTGGCCGTGGCGGTGCCCGTGGCAGGCTGGGCCGAGCCCGGGCTGGTGGCGGAGACCTTCACTGTTGCCCCGGTCTCCGCGGTACCCGAAATCCGCACCGAGGAGGCGGTGGCAATGTTCACGTAGGCCGGCACGCCCAGGGACTGTGCCGCCGCCGGGGCCACGGTGTCCTTCACGCTCGAGGCCGTCCTTGCAGCGCTGACATTGCCAGCTGCGTCGGTTGCGGTAGCCGAATAGGTAACTGTGCCCTGGTCCAGGCTGCCGAGGTTCAGCGTGGCGGACCAGTTGCCGCTGCCGTCCGCCGTGGCGGTCACGGGCGCTGCGGAGTGCACCACCCCCGCATCGGCGGCCGTCAGCGTGATCTTCGCCCCCGGCTCCGTGGTGCCGGAAACGGGCACCGCGGCGGCGTTGGCCAGGTTCACGTAGGCCGGCACCGTCAGGACCGGTGCTGCCGGCGCCTGCGTATCGATCCGCACGGTCAGGGTCCGGGCGGACCCGGCGTTGCCCACCTTGTCGGTCGCGAAGTATGACACGGTGTGCGTCCCGTCCCCGCTGACCGGGACGCTGGTGACGGCGCCGCCCACCGTCTGCTGCGCGCCGCCGTCGACCACATACGAGATGGAGGCGACGCCGGAACCTGACGCGCCGTCGTCGGCCGTGATGCCCACCGTGACGGGGCTGGAACTGTTCCATCCCGCGGTGTTGGGGGTGGGCGAGATGCCCGAAACGGTGGCCACGGGGGCGTTCGCGTCGTTGCTGGTGCCCGTGCTGCGGGGGCTTTCGACGCCGGTCCACAGGGCGATGGCCGGGGTGACCGTGTAGTACCAGATCCCGCCCTGCACGTTCTGTTCCGTGCAGCTGAGAGTGGTCACCGTGCCGGCGCAGCCGCCGGTGCCCGGGATGCCGGTGCCGCCCGAAGCTGCCGCGTAGCGGGTGACGGTGTAGCCCGTGGCGGCCCGCCCGTTGACGGTGGTCCCGCCTGCCCACGTGACGGACAGGGAAGATCCGCTGGCGGACACCGCCGGCTTGGAACCGGGCGTCAGGGCGTCGGCGGCTGCGGCGGCGTTGCTGGTGGTGGTGGAGGCCCAGAACGCGTAGGCCGCTGAGCCGGTGCCCAGCAGCAACAGGAACGCAGCGACAAACCAGGCCACGGTCAGCTTCCGCGGCCGACGGCCCCGGAGCAGCGCAGGGACGCGTGTTGCGAGGCTCATTTGCGCACCTCCACCGTCACGGGAAGGTTGAACGTTGCGCCCTGGCAGGCTGCAAGGGAGGTGGTGTCCATGGCGGCTGCTCCGGGGAGGGTAATGAGCGCTGACGAGTTCGCGGCAACGGAGGGGGCGGGGGAGATTGGCGCTGCCGGGCCGGTGAAGGTGACTCCGGTGATGGTGCAGCCGGAATGGGCGGCATCGGCCACTGCGGGGCCCGTGCCGGTGACGCGGTAGACCTGCACCGCATACGGGTTGGGGTTGGTGAGCCGGAGGACGACGTCGGCGCTGCCGCCCGGATAGAGGGCGTTCTTGGGGTTGTCGCCGGCCACGAGGGCATCCACGGCGACCGTTTGCATGGCGGCAGCCGCTGCGGACCCGTTGCCGGTTCCCGTGGTGGTCCAGTAGGCGTAGGCCGTTCCTGCGCCGGCGGTAATCAGGATTCCGGCGAGGGCCGCCGTTTTGAGGCGCTTTGTTCTTGTGGTGGTCCTCATCTCAGTTCCCCTGTCCTGATCCTGAGTAGGCGAGCTGGAGGGTTGCGCCTTTGCAGCCGTCCTGGTTGGCGGACGTGTCCAGCATTCCCACCCGCGGCCAGGCGGACTGCGCCACGCGGAGCCCGGACAGGGTTCCGCCGGCGGCGGGGACGGTCAGCGGGTAGGGCCCGCTGTACTGGGCGACGGCGAAATCGGCCGGCGTGCAGGCCAGGTTCCTGGCAACGGCGTCCGCGTTCCGGGTAACACCAGCGACGGCGACGGACAGGTTGGTCAGCGACAGCGACTTGTTGATGGGATTGCTGATCTGCAGGTCCAGGGCCGCTGACGTGCCCGGGGAGAGGGTGCCGGGGACCTTCCCGGAGATGGCGAACTGTTTGACGGTGGAGTCCAGGACCAGCTGGACGTTTGCGTAGGCATACTGTGCTTTCCCGGCGGCGTCTTTGCCGGTTCCCACCAGGTAGAGGTTGGACGTTCCGGTGGGGGAGGCTGCGGTGGTGGCCACTTGCAGGGTGGTGGAACTGCCGGTGGCCGGGTTGGGTGAGAACTGGGCCGTGGCGCCTGCCGGGAGGCCGCCAAGGACGCTGAAGCTGACCGGGCCGCTGAAGTTGTTGCGGGCCAATTGCAGGCTGTACACCGCGGTGGCTCCGGGCGGGATGGTCACGGAATCCGGCGTGGCCGCCACGGAGAAGGCGCTGGTCATCTTGTAGTTCACGGTGAGGCTGGCGTCCACGTTGCCGGAGACTTTTCCGCTGCTGCCGGTGATGGTGACCGGACTGGTGCCGGCCGGGGTGGTGGTGGCGGTTGCTGCCGTCAGGGCGGCCGTTGCCGTGCCGCCGGAGGCCAGTGTGACGGATTGCGGTGTGAAGGCACCGCTGGCGCCTGCCGGAAGTCCCGCCGCCGCCAGGTTGACCGCCCCGCTGAAACCGCCCGTGGACGTGACAGTCACGGTGTAGGCGGCGGACTGTCCCTGTTGGACGGACTGGCTGGCGGGGGAGACCTGTACGGTGATGCCCGGCTTCGGGTTGTTCGAGGCTGCAATGAGCGCCCCCGCGCTGCCCAGCAGCAGCACCAGCGCAATCAGCGCTCCCTTGACTGCCGCCCGCCTGCGGCGCCGCGGCCGTCCGTCCTGATTGTGCACCCCGTGCCCCTTCCCATTCGGTGCAAATGACGGCAAGCCGGGGACGGGGTTTTCACCCATCCCCGGCCCGCTCGCATGCTTACTTGCTGGTGACGTTTACGGTGATCGTGGCGCCCTTGCAGGCATCCTGGTTCGTGGCGAGATCGTTGAACGTCAGGGTGCCCTTGCCCAAGTCTGCTCCGGTTGCCCCAGCGCTGACCGCGGTGGAAGCAGCCGGGGCTGTGATATCGAACCAAGCAGGAAGGCAGGCCGCATTACTCGTTGCAACGGTTGCTGCGAGGGAACCGACAACGGTGCTGGAAGTGTTGGGGTTGTCCGCCGTGTACGTCACTTCCCGTGTTTCTCCGGGTGCGATGTCCTTCGAGAACGCGGTGTGCAGGACCACGTCCTTCGTGCCGGAGGACGCTGCTGCGGAACCCGTACCGGAGCCGTTGGTGCTCCAGTAGGCGTACGCGGCACCACCGCCGGCTGCCAGCAGGGCAGCGGACACGGCAACAGCGGCGACTTTGTTCTTCTTGGTCATAGGGCGCATGGAAAGACTCCTTGTGAATGTGATTGAGAACCCGTTCCCCCATTGGTGGCTCCATCCAGGTGCCTTCCGGTGGATCGATGACCCAATATTTGCCGGGCGCCCCGGGGCCCAACAACACGTACCGGTACGCGATTATTTGGGCGCGGTCCGGCACGGGTACTTGATTCCTGGCCCGGCTACTCGCGTTCTCCGCTGTACTCGGACTGGCCCGCCGAACCCCGCGCCCCGCCGTTGTTGGGCTCCAGAGGCGAGCAAGTAGCGCCCCGGTGCCTTCGGCGCACGAGCCCGGGCTAGCGCGTATCCACGTCCTCGAACACCAGGAACGTCTGGGTATCCAGCACCCCCGGCATGGACTGCAGTTGGTCAAAGATGACCCGGCGGAGGTCGATGTTGTCCACGGCGCGGACCAGCAGGATGACGTCGAAGTCGCCGCCCACCAAGGCGATGTGGTGCACCTCCGGAATGGCGCCCAACTGGTCCCGCAGTTCCCGCCAGGAATCCTGCTTCAGCTTCAGCGTGACGTACGCCGAGGATTTCAGCCCGGCCTTGATGGGATCCACCAAGGCCGTGAACCGGGACAGCACGCCCTCGGACGTGAGCCGGTTGATCCGGGTATAGGCATGCGCCCGGGAGATGTGGACGTTCTCCGCCACCTGCGTCACGGACATCCGGCCGTCCCGGGTCAGCTCCGCAATGATGCTCCGGTCAATGTCATCAAGCTCCGCCGGTTCATCTCTGCCGTCCCTTGCCGCCATCCCGTCCACAACCCCTGCCGTAAGCCAGCTCACATGTACAAATCGTCTCCCAGTCTAGGCATTCACTAAGCAGCTCTGCACGGTTGCCGGTGATGCGGGATACGAAACCTGCCACCGGTCCGCCGCCGGACGGAATAGTGACTACCCAGGAACCGGAGCTGTCAGCGTCGAAGCGGGTTCGCATGCCGGGACGTGAGGCTGTGGACGGTCTCCCTGCTGCCCCGGGTGATGGGTGCCAGGAACGTAGCTGCAAGCTGCGGCAGCGCCACCGCCGGGTCGGCAGCCACGGCCTTACGACGCAGCCCGGTTTCCAACTGCCTTGCCAGGAAGGCCAGCTGCTCCGCGCCCACCATCTGGCTGGACGTCTTCAGGCTCAGGACCGCATCGAAGGAATCCGCAAGGTCACCCGAGACCAGGGCAGCGCGCAGCCGTTCCACCCTGTGGGGGAGGCATTGGATGAAGTTGGCCACGAACACCGGGGTGTACACGGCGTCTTCCTCCAGGTCTGCCTCTAACCGGTCCAGCACCGAGTGGTCCACCGCCGGCCGGGCATCCGCCACGCGGGCCAGGGCTTTCTGCTCCAGCTGGGACTTCAGGCCGGGGGACTGGGATTGTGTGGGGGTCATGCGTACTGCCTCGGGGTAGGTGTGGGTCCGGAAAAAAGTTCCCGGAAAAAGATCGGGAAACCCATGGGGAAACGGTGGTCTGCGGCTTTAGGATCAGTGCCACGTAGTGAGTTTGAAGCGCCGCACTGGGAGTGGCGTTGGAGGTACCTGGTCTTACTGATGTTTTTCACTGCTTGGTCTCATTGGGTGCTTGGCACCGGGTTTTCAGGGGGAAATTCAATTGGATACATTGACGTACCGTGTGCGCGGTAAAAGGCGTGGCCACAGGCTCTTCATTGCGGTGTTCCTCTCCTGCGTTGCGGCGGCAGCGCTGTTGATCATTCCTTCCAGATCAGCGGCTCCTCCGGCCGAAGCAGCGGATCCGCCGGGTGAGTGGGCTACCCTGGCCGCCGGACCTGTCCCGGCGAGCAGTCCCCTTGCAGGTTTCGTTCCGTACGCCGGCAGTTACACCGGGGTGCCCCATTCCATGGAGTGGTTCTACGTGCCGGTCAGCTCCGTAGTGACCGGACCGGGCACGTACAACTGGTCAGGATTTGAATCGCAGCTGAACGCCATCGCCGGGCGCGGCCACCAGTCGGTCTTCAGGTTCTACCTTGACTATCCGGGAAAGCCTTCCGGTGTCCCCGCGTACCTCCTGAACACCGGCCTCGCCACCCACACCTACTGGGACCACGGGAACGGCGGGATCAGCGTCTCCCCGAACTACGACGACCCCCGCCTGCTGGACGCCATGGACGGTTTCATCGCCGCCCTGGGGTCCCGTTACAACGGCGATCCGCGGATCGGGTTCATCCAGATGGGCCTCCTGGGCTTCTGGGGCGAATGGCACACCTACCCGCACGACGGGTGGGCGTCCCCCGAGAACTGGCTCGCATCCCCCGCCTCCCAGCAGCGCGTGCTGCAGGCCTACACGAAGGCCTTCACCAAAACCAAGCTCCAGGTCAGGTACCCGGACGCCGCCAACAGCAGCCTGAACGTGGGCTACCACGACGATTCCTTCGCCGTGAGCACGTTGCCGGGGCCAGGGTGGCACTTCATGGACAAGATGGCGCAGGCCGGCGCCACCCAGAAATGGCTCACCCAGCCGGTGGGCGGAGAACTCCGGCCCGAAATCCAGCACTGCATTTTCGACGCTCCCATGCTCTGCCCCGTGGTGGAAAGCGGTGCCGACAACAAGTTCACGGACAGCGTGCAGGCCACCCACGCCTCCTGGCTTCTCAACCAGCACGCCTTCAGCCCCGGTTACTCGGGACAGGCGCTCAGCAACGCCACCGCCGCGGCCCAGTCCCTGGGCTACCGGTTCCACGCGACATCCTTCGCCGTCACCCGCGGAACCGTGGCCGGCCAGAGCGACGTCAGTGTCATGGTCAGCAACGTGGGGGTGGCACCTTTCTATTACGACTGGCCGGTGCAGATCGCAGCTGTGGACGACGCTGGAAACATAGCCAGGACCTGGTCCACATCATGGAAGCTCACCGCCGTGAAGCCCGGGATGACGGTCCAGTGGAAGTCGCCGGTCAGTGCCAGCGGGCTGGCCCCCGGCAACTACACCCTGCTGGTGCGCGCCGTAAACCCACTCGCCAACGGAGTGCCCCTGCGCTTCGCCAACGCCTCGCAGGACCAGACCAAGGCCGGCTGGCTGACCCTGGGCCGGAAGTACCTCCCTGCTCCCTGAACGCCCGACGGCGGCAGGCAAGTTACGCCGTCGGGCGCCTCATGCAGGCAGGGCCTTCGCCCGGTACCCGTCCGGGTTGTGCTGCTGCCAGCGCCACGCGTCCGCGCACATGCTCTCCAGCGTCTCCGACGCCTTCCACCCCAGGTCGCGGAAGGCGCTGGAGGGATCGGCCAGGCTGACCGGCGCGTCGCCCGGGCGGCGGTCCACCAGCTCGTAGGGCACGCTGGTGCCGGAGGCGGCCTCGAATGCGTGGATGATTTCCAGCACCGAGTAGCCGCGTCCGGTCCCAAGGTTCCACGTGTGCAGCCCCGGGTGCCCGGACAGGTAGTCCAACGCGGCTGCGTGGCCTGCGGCGAGGTCCATGACGTGAATGTAGTCGCGGACCCCTGTCCCGTCAGCGGTGGGGTAGTCGTTGCCGAAGACGCTGACCTTGTCCCTGCGGCCCACCGCCACCTGGGTGACGAAGGGGAAGAGGTTGTTGGGCGGGCCCTGCGGGTCTTCGCCGATGAGCCCTGAAGGGTGGGCGCCCACGGGGTTGAAGTAGCGCAGCAGCGCAATCCTCCACCGGCTGTCCGCCGCCTGCAGATCCACCAGGATCTCTTCAATGTGCTGCTTGGTCCGGCCGTACGGGTTGGTGGCCCGCAGCGGGAAGTCCTCGCGCAGTGGCATCTGGGGGTTGGCGCCATACACGGTGGCGGAGGAACTGAACACCAGGTTCCGGATGCCGTAGGCGTCCATGGTCTCCAGGAGGGTCAGGGTTCCGCTGACGTTGTTGCCGTAATAGCGCAGCGGCTGGTCCACGGACTCGCCCACGGCCTTGTACCCGGCGAAATGGATGACCGACTCAATATCGTCCTGGTCGAAGATCCGCTCGAGGCAGGACCTGTCGGCGATGTCCCCTTCAACGAAGGCGATCTCCCGTCCGGTCAGTTTCTCTACGCGCAGCAGTGATTCCGAGAGGGAATTGCTGAGGTTGTCGATGACGGTGATGTCGTGCCCGGCTTCGAGGAGCCGCAGGATGGTGTGCGATCCGATGTACCCGCAGCCGCCGGTGATGAGAATCCTAATTGTTCTGTCCTCGCTGATAGATGACGCCCCGCTGTGCCTGCAGGACCACTGATGACGGGGCCGGGTTCCCGGCGGCATCCGCTAAGCCGGCCGGCACCTTGACCTTGTGGCGGCGGCGGCCGTCCTGGTTGAAGTTCACGGCCGCCCAGCCGTTGCTGAATTCCCGGGACCAGACGTGGTTGCGGCCCTTGGGCTCTTCCGCCGGACTGCCCAGGCTCCAGTCGAGCTCGGGGATGTGCTGGGTGCGGCTGTAATCGTCATGGGCTGTTGCCGAATACGATCCGCGGCCGGCGCCGAAGATCCAGAAGGCCGCCAGCCCGTACGTGAAGTTGGGATGGGAGTCATCCCCGTCGGTGGGAACGCGCAGGATGGACAGGCCGGGGCCTTCCACCTGCGGCAGCTGGGCCTCGGCGGTCCGGGGATCGAAAAGGTTCTTCGGTCCGTAACCCAGCCATACCTCTTCGAAACCCCCGCCATAGGCGGCGTGCGAGGCCCAACGCCCGGGCCGCCGTCGTGATTCCGCAATGTTGGGCACCAGGATTTTCCCCACGCCGTTCAGTGACCGGCCGGCGGCATGCACCAGCAGGTCCAGCCCGTCCCTGAGCTCGGCCATGGACGTCGCTTCCCGGATGGGAAGGTTCAGCTGGTAGTAGTCCTCGAAGACGTCGTTATCAGCCATCACCCCGTCGAACGGTGAATCCGCAAGCTCCGCGGTGACATTCCGGACCCAGCGCTCGCGGTACCCGGCGTCCCGGACATTCATCTGCCAGTGCCCGCCGTAGCCGTTCCACTGGATCCGGGAACCGTCCAGCCGGGTGGCGAACCAGTCCCCGCCCTGGTCCTCGGCCTCCTGATGGCTGACACCGGAGCTGTACACCGGGCCGGGCTCGTAATCGCGGGTGGAGGACAGGCATTTGTAGCACAGCACTGTCATATCCGGGCGGAGCCGCTTCAGCTCCGCTGCCGCGTCCGTCTCCCAGGGCTGCAGGATGGCCGCGCGGTAGTGTTCCGCCGCGAAGGCCAGCTGGTCCGGGGTGATCGGATCGCCGTACCTGATCCAGGCGCCGACCCCGCTCACAGCTCTGCCGGAACCTTGTCGTCGATGAGCTCAGCCATATCGTCGGCGACCGGGAGATCGCCCAGGGCACGGTAGATCTGGTTGTACGAGGACATGACCTCGTGCATCTGGAAGAGCTCCTGGACCCGGGTGCGGGCATTGGCTGCATACGCGGCGTACTCGTCCAGGTTGCCGATCACTGCCTGGATCCCGTCAGCCATCTGGTGGACATCGCCCGGGGTGACGGTTTCGCCGCAGGGGCCGATGGTGCGCCCGTCCGGGGTGATGAGGTTGTCCGCGATCTGCTGGGCAACGCCTCCCACGTCCGAACCCACGGTGGGGATGCCGGCCGCCATGGCCTCGAGGATGACGATGGGCTGGCCCTCGTTGTAGCTGGGCAGCACCAGGAGGTCGAACTGGTCCAGCATGTCCCGCACGTGGACCGTGCCGTGGATGGTGACGTGGTCCATGAGGCCCAGCGCCTCGATCTTTGCGAGGCACGCCTCGTAGTATTCGGGCACGTGCTCGGTGGGGCCCAGGACGTCCAGGTGGATGTTGGGGTAGCCGCGGTCCCTCAGGATTTCGAGGCTGGAGAGAAGGTCAAGCAGACCCTTGATGGGCACCACGCGGGCGATGTAGACAAGGTGCCAGACGTAGTCCGAGCCTTCCTTTTCCATCGTGGCCAGCGCCTGCCGCCGGGCACGGTACTTGTCATCGAACTCCTCGATGACCATGCCATTGGGCACCACCACTGACTTGTCGATGTCCGTGCCCAGGCGGGCAGCCTCGGTGATGGCACTGGGGTACAGGTAGGTGATCAGCCGGGCGCTGGGATAGCAGAAGCGGCCCATTTCGGTCCACCACGCCATCCAGGCGCGCTGCTCCGCGGTGACGTCGAAGGTCCGGTAATCGTCTTCCGTGATGGACAGGGCCATGTTCCGGTCCAGCAGGGTGTTGACGGTGTCGCGGACGTAGAGGTTGTGTTCAGTCAGCAGGAAGGACGTGTCATGGTCCCGTGCCGCTGCGGCCCCGAGCAGCGAGGCGTAGCCGGTGGTGTGGGCGTGATAGACGCTGGCGCGCGGCATGGTCTCACCCAGCACGGCGAACGCCAGCGAGAAGAAGTTCCGCAACGTCCAGAACGAGTTGGCCAGGGAGAGATCCAGTTGGGGCATGCGCACCTGCAGCGCCTCCATGAATTCCCGGGACCCCAGCAGTGCCCAGAGCGGGTACTTCCGGGTGCGCTCGTTCAGGCCCTCATCGATCAGCTCCCACAGTCCCTCAACGTCGCCGTATTCCGAGAGCGCATAGATGGAGTCGAAGAGCCGGTGGGAGAGCTGCTCGCGCTGCTGGGACGTCATGCCCAGGTCCTTGGCTGACACCGAAAGGAAATCCTGCCGGTGCTCTTCCATGCTGAGGAACACGGTGCGGACCCAGCGGACGTTGGGCGGCATGCCGTAGAGGTCTGTCGACGGCGACTTGGAATCCCAGGCGATATGGATGATGCCGTAGCTCAGGTCCGGGTTATGGGTCACGATGTCGTGGACCACTGCGGACACCCCGCCCTTGAGGAAAGGGTAGGTGGACTCCATGACGATGGCTACGTCAACGTCTTCGTACTCAGGCTTTGCGGCCGGCGCCGGTCCGGAAGCCCGCAGCGGCAGGACGTCCTTGGGCAGTGTCTTCGGGCTTTTCAGTGTCGAGTACAAAATGTTCCCCTTATGCATTCTGGTAATCAGGCGTTTGGTGGTGCTGCTGGGTGGTTGGTGCTGGTGTGTGGTGACCGTTGCGGCGGTTACCAGGTGGTGGCGTGGCGCCAGAAGAGCGTGTACTCCGGCTGGCTCCAGTGCTGCCTGTAGAACATCCAGGCAATGACAATCAAGATGAAGTCCACGGCGCCGAGCAGCAGGTAGCTTCCTGATGCTCCGGTCAGGGGACCGAAGAGTCCGCCTGCCACGAACGCGAGGACACAGACGGCCAGGTGGACGGCCCCAAGGAGCTGCGGTGTCACCTTCTCGCCGATGAAGTCGAGTTCGTAGCTCAGGAGGGTGAGGACCATGAAGCCCCAGGACGCAGCCGAAGCCGCCACCGCAAGCACTGTCTGTGCCGGGTCGACGCCGGCCATCACCAGTGAGACGGCCAGCGTCAGGAGCGCGGCGATGGCGCCCGTGAGCAACACGGACCGGTCAACCACACGGGTGAGCCGGCCGGAACTGCCCTTGAGGGAGCTGATGGGGGCTTCGGCGATGTCTTTGTGGAGCCGGCCCAGGGCCTTGTCCACGGTGGGGGCCAGCTGGACGAAGTAGTAGTTGTAGGCCACCACGGCGGGCAGCATCGCGGCGAACACTGCGACGACGTTGAAGTCGCCTTTGGTCACGGCGAACAGGGCGAACTTGTCAGCCCACAAGACGGCGCCCATGAAGATGCCGCGGACCAGGTCCTGGCCCACCACGCGCATGCTGAGGCGCTGGACGAAGCCAAGGTGGCGGAGTCCGCTGCGCATGGCAATGATCTGGGTGAGGGTGCCCACCAGCGGCGGCAGCCACCAGGTGGTGGGGGAGATAAAGAGGGCAGCAGCGTAGCCGGACCAGGCGATGGCCCACAGGCCCCGGCGGTTGGCCACGTTGGCCAGGACGAGCGACTGGACGAACAGCAGGTGGAGGACACACAGGATGACGTAGTCCAGCATGACTGTTGCGGACCACCCGGTGGCCAGCCACATGGGAACGGCGAAGGCGGCAATCAGGGGCAGCGTTTGCAGGAAAATGGTGGGCCAGTACTGGCAGAACCGCTGGGTAATGGCGGCAAGGTCCCGCGCAGCCATGAGGTCACCCAGCACACGGTAGATGGGAAGGCACGCTGCCTGCGCCATCCACGGGACGGTAATCGAGGACGCGAGCACCACCAGGGTCAGCGGCACCCCGTCCACGTCCACGGCAGCCATGGTGGGGCTGACCAGCGGGTAGACGATGTTCAGCAGCAGGACGGGGGACAAGTACAGGAGTAGCTGGGCGCCCAGGCGCTCAGTGGCGCGCTGGTTGCCGTAGCGGTCCCGCCCGGCGACGCCCGGCCTGAGGATCAGGGCCAGGGCCAGGAGTGCCGGGAGGACGGCTGCCAAGAAGACGGGCAACTGGGAGCCGGTGGCAAAGAACTGGACGGCGAAGGGTACACAAGCCGACAACACCAGTCCCGCGAGAATGATCATGGACATTTGACGGGCATACGTATCTTGCAGCAAGGACTTCAAAAGATGTGGTTCTTTCCTCTAGGTCTGGCAATGACGGCCTGGGGGCCACGGCGGCGGACCGCAGCGGTGCTGCGGCCTTGTTGTTCAGGGCATGAAAATGCCCGCCCGTCTGTCTTCAATGACAGGCCAGGCAGGCGCTTGACGATTCAACTGATGGTCACCGGCAGGTAGGGCAGGTGACGGAGTCGACGACGGACTGGGGGGCCAACCCGGTCTCAGGGAGCTGGCTTCCGCCGTCGACTCCAGCTGGAGCCCGGCCACTGCGGAGGAGGCCGGAAAATGAACAATCCCAATTACACAAGCGAACGCAATGAATTCGCACGGGTAGCGGGTACTCAATTTTCGAAATGGCACTACTTGGTTCCCTGAATACCCAGCAAACCAGTGAATTCTCAGCTTCTTCTCTCAAGCGGCTCAAGAATTGATAAACGTGCGGCCTACTTCTCAGGATTTCCTCAGCGAGCTGGCAAAACGCAGTCAGAGCCACATCGCCGCAGGTCAGGCTGGTTTGATGGGCTCCAGCGCAGTCGCGGCCGCGCGCAGACTGTACTGCATGGCATCAATCTGGCCGAATTCGCGTCCATATTATTCGGCGTGATTAAAATCTCTTAATGTGTGGTTCGACGGCGCGCGGAAGGTGCCTCCGCGGTGGGATAAGCCGCCTGACAAGGAAAAATCTATCGACTTTAGTAGTTGCCATGAGGCGGCAGTGAGATTAAATGTGAAGTAGTTCATTTTCAGGCCATTGTTTGACTTTGCCGTCCTGCCGGATGCGTTTATAGGGTTCTCCCATGACTAACGGAAGAGCTGTTACCAAAGCCGTCATTCCTGCTGCCGGATTGGGAACTCGCTTCCTTCCCGCCACCAAGGCGATGCCGAAGGAGATGTTGCCGGTGGTTGACCGTCCGGCCATCCAGTACGTGGTGGAAGAGGCCATCAAATCCGGCCTGGACGATGTCCTGATGATTACGGGCCGCAGCAAGCGCGCCCTCGAAGACCACTTCGACCGCGCACCCGGCCTGGAGCGCCTGCTGGAACAGAAGGGCGACAAGGACCGGCTGCAGTCCATCCAGGCCGCTTCTGAGCTGGGTCCCATCCACTACGTGCGCCAGGGGGAGGCCAAAGGCCTCGGCCATGCGGTGCTGTGCGCCAAGCAGCACGTAGGCGATGAGCCGTTTGCCGTGCTGCTCGGGGATGACCTCATAGATGAGGCTGAGGACCTGCTGACCACGATGATCGAGGTGCAGCAAAAGACCGGCGGCTCGGTGATTGCCCTGATCGAGGTGGACCCGTCGCAGATCAGTGCCTACGGCTGCGCGGACATCACGGCCGTTGAGGGTGAGGACTTTGTCCGGGTGAACAGCCTGGTGGAGAAGCCGGCTGTTGCCGATGCGCCCTCCAACCTGGCCGTCATCGGCCGATACGTGCTGCACCCGTCCGTGTTCGGGGTGCTGGAGAACACCGCGCCTGGGCGTGGCAACGAAATCCAGCTGACGGATGCGCTCCAGACCCTGGCCGCCGGCGAAGGCGAAGGCTCCGGCGTCTACGGTGTGGTGTTTAAGGGCCGCCGCTTTGATACCGGCGACAAACTCAGCTACCTGAAGGCCGTCATCACCCTTGCATCAGAGCGGGTGGAATTCGGTGAGGACCTGAAGGCCTGGATGAAGGATTTCATTAACTGAGACATCCAAAGTAGTAACCATCCGCAGGAAGCGCGGCGCCGAATGCGTATGGAAAGGCCGGCAGCGGGCTCAGCCCCTGCCTGCCTGTATGTTGAGGCGGCAGCCGAAGGCAGCAGGGAAGGACGCGTTTGATCAGACCCTAGCCAGGGGCTCCATGACATAGGGGGGGGATTTTGGGGGAGCGCGGCGTTGCTGTGGTTATCGAGGATGATGGCGCTATCCGGGCATCGTTGACGGAGGTTCTGAGGCAGTCCGGTTTTTCCGTGCATCCGACGTCATCGGGCTCTGAAGGACTTGCAAGGGTTGTTGAGTACAAACCGGACATCGTCACCGTTGATATTGGCCTGCCCGACTTTGACGGCATAGAGGTCTCCCGGCGCATCAGGACCTTCAGCGACGCGTACGTGATCATCATCAGCAGGCGCGCGGACGAAGCGGACGCGCTCATGGGGTTTGAGGCAGGTGCCGACGACTACCTCATTAAGCCCTTCCGGACGCGCGAGCTTAAAGCACGCGTCAGGGCGATGTTCCGCAGGCCGAGGATCATTGTCCCTCCCGCCAGGCAGCAACTTCCCGCGGCCCGTCAGGTTCGCCCCGGGGCCGCCCTCGTTCCGGAGGTCCTGGGTTTGGTGGCCGCTCCTGAGGGGGCGCGTGATCTCGGGCATCCCGCCCAGCCCACGGGCAAAATCGATTTTGCACACCGTGGACTGACCCTTCACGAGGGCACCCGGCAGGTTGCGGTTGACGGTGTTGCCGTCAGCCTGACGCGGAGCCAGTTCGACATCCTCCTGGTCCTCATGGAAAACGGGCGGACCATCCAGACCAAGGCGGACCTGGTCCGGCGGCTCCGCAACGATCCCTACCACACCGGGTCTTTTGTTAGTGCGAAAGAGGAGCGCGCCGTGGAGGTGCAGGTCAGCAACCTCCGCAAGCGGCTCGGCGAGACCACCAGGAGGCCGCGGTGGATCGAAACGGTGCATGGTGTGGGATACCGCATGACCCCCTAGCGGCTGGTTACAGCCGTCGGATACCCACTTGGCGGCGAGCTCACCACCACTAGGGGCAAAGTGGTGAGGTACGGGACCGATCCGTTCAATTCGTCGCCCTTTCAAATGATGTGCAACAGCGCACCGATTGAACACGGGAGCTCAGGCAGTCCGCTCGTCGACTCTTCAGGAAGCATCGTGGGCGTTGCGTACGCGGGTGGAGGCGGGGACTTCGTCGCCGTTCCCGTGGAAGCGCTCAATGAAGTTCTCAGGGATCCGTCCAAGTTCAGCAACAAAACGTCCTGCGAATGAGCGCGTGTCCGTACTGGGCGAGATGCGGGCAGACTGCCGCCGTACTGGGGGACCCTGGGGCAGGCCTTCCCGAACGCTTGAATACAGCTCGTGATGGCTGTGGTCAGGACGCTATGTCAGGCTCTCGAATACCATCGTGGCCTGGATGCGGTCACCGCCGCCAAGTCCCTTACTGCCGCTGCTGGACGTGGTTATGGTGTGAAGCCGGTATCCCTTAGCTGCCTGAGCATTGATGGTGCTCTCCAATGAAGTGAGGTTCCCGGATCCGGTTCCCCAAAGCTTCTCCTTGAGGATTACTTGCAGGACTACATACTGCATTGCGCTAGGTCCTTTCTCGACGGTGCGTTGGTTGTGCTGTTCGACGACGTCGCCGTTCCACGTAGCGTAAGCGAGGTAGGAAGGGGCAGGCTGTCAACGTGCCGCTGCCCGTCTAGAACTTTTGGAAACAGTGGAACCCCCACCCGCGCTCAGGCCCGGCGCCATTTCGTCCACAACCCGGCCCGTAAGCCAGCTCACATTTACAGATCGTCTCTCAGATCACTGCTCCAGATGCATCTTCTCCACGATTCCCGCAGGTGCTGGATACGAAACCAGCCACAGGTCGATACTTGGAAGGAATAGTGGCAACAGAAGGACGGACCAATGACGATCTCCGCGAACCACACGGCCCCGGATACCGCCCGTAACACCGGGCCGGACAACGCCCTCACCGAGGCGGTCAAGAAGTTCGGTATTACGGTGGAGGACTACATGCTCCCCGCCCGGCACCAGATCCAGATGGTGGATCCGGAGGGCAGGCTCAAGCCCGAAGGCGAGCAAGGCACCCAGCCCGGCCACGAATACCCTGTGCCCGGCGACAAGGAACTGCTCGAAGCATACGAACAACTCGTCGTCGGCCGCCGCGTCAATGACCAGAACTCCGCCCTGGTGCGGCAGGGCCGCATGGCCGTCTACCCCTCCAGCCACGGCCAGGAAGCCTGCCAGGTGGCCGCCGCCCTCTGCCTGGGTGACGGGGACTGGATGTTCCCCACGTACCGCGACGCCGTGGCCGTGATGACCCGCGGCGTGGACCCGGTCCAGGTGATGACCATCTTCCGCGGCGACTGGCACGGCGGCTACGATCCGCTCCAGTACAAGGTGGGCATCCAGTCCACCCCGCTGACCACCCAGCTGCTGCACGCCGTCGGCGTAGCGCACGCCGCAAAGCTCCGCGGCGAGGACACCGTGGTGCTGGCCATGTGCGGCGACGGCGCCACCAGCGAAGGCGATTTTCATGAGGCGCTGAACTTTGCCGCCGTCTTCCACCTGCCCGTCATCTTCTTCGTCCAGAACAACAAGTACGCCATCTCGGTGCCGCTGGCGCACCAGTCTGCGGCGCCGTCGCTCGCTCACAAGGCGGTGGGCTACGGCATGGCCGGCGAACGGGTTGACGGCAACGATGTGGTGGCGCTCCTCGCAGTGTTGGACCGTGCCGTGGCCCTGTGCAGGGACGGCTCCGGCCCGCTGCTGGTGGAAGCCAACACCTATCGCATGCAGGCCCATACGAACGCCGACGACGACACCCGCTACCGGGAGAGCGCCGAGGTTGCCGAGTGGCGGGCCAAGGACCCGGTGAACCGGATGCGCACCTACCTCACCGGCCGAGGAATTTTGGACGACGACGGCGAGGCCCGGATCCGTGCGAAGGCTGAGGCGGTTGCCGCGCAGCTGCGCGAAGGCCTCGGCGAGGACGTGCCCGTGGACCCGCAGGAACTCTTCCGGCACGTGTTCGCGGTGCAGACGCCGCAGCTGAAGGAACAGTCTGCGTTTTTAGCCGACGAACTCGCCCGCGACGCAGCATCCGATTCTGACTCGAAGGAGGCCGGCAAGTGAGCCCCACCATCACCACCTCGTCCGAGGCCAACGGCAACGTTTCCGCCGCCACCGCCCGGGCCGCAGCCTCCGCCGCGGCGTCCGCTGACGCTGCCGGCCCGCAGCCGGTCACCATGGCCAAGGCCCTCAACACAGCCCTGGCCGACGCAATGCACGCCGATTCCTCCGTCCTGGTGTTCGGCGAGGATGTCGGACTCCTGGGCGGCGTCTTCCGCATCACCGACGGACTCACCGCCACCTTCGGCGAGCAGCGCTGCTTCGACACTCCGCTGGCCGAGTCCGGCATCGTGGGCATGGCCGTGGGCATGGCCATCAACGGCATGCGCCCGGTCATCGAGATGCAGTTCGATGCCTTCGCCTACCCTGCCTTTGAGCAGATCGTCAGCCACGTGGCCAAGATGCACAACCGCACCCGCGGCGCCGTGAAGCTGCCGCTGGTCATCCGTATTCCCTACGGCGGCGGCATTGGGGGAGTGGAACACCACTGCGATTCCTCCGAGGCCTACTATGCCCACACTGCCGGCCTGAAGGTCTACACGCCCGCCACCGTGGCCGACGGGTACCGGATGCTCCGCGAAGCGATCGACTCGGACGATCCCGTGGTCTTCATGGAACCGAAGAAGATGTACTGGACCAAGGACTCCGTGGACCTCGGCGAGCTGCGGCGCCTTCATGAGGAAGGCACGACGGCGGGAGAAGGCTCGGAGGGGAGGGCCGCCGTCGCGCGTCCCGGCACCGACGCGACGCTGATCGCGTACGGTCCGTCCGTGCCTACTGCTTTGGCCGCCGCCGAGGCCGCTGCGCTGGAAGGGCGCTCGCTGGAGGTGATCGACGTGCGGACCATCGTGCCGTTCGACGATGAAACAGTTGCTGCGTCGGTTCGCAAAACTGGCCGTGCCGTAGTCATCGCCGAGGCCCACGGGTTCGCGTCCGTGTCCTCCGAGATCGTGGCCCGCGTGCAGGAGCGCTGCTTCCACCACCTGGCCGCACCGATCCGCCGCGTCACCGGGTTCGACGTCCCGTACCCGGCGCCGAAACTCGAGAAGTATTACCTGCCCGGCGTGGACCGCATCCTCGACGCCGTTGACGACCTGCAGTGGGAGGACTGATTTATATGAGCGAAACGCGTGTGTTCCTGCTGCCGGACCTGGGCGAAGGACTGACCGAAGCCGAACTGGTGTCCTGGCATGTTGCCGTGGGCGATTCGATCGAGGTGGACCAGCCCATCGCCGAGGTGGAGACCGCCAAGTCCGCCGTCGAGGTGCCTTCCCCCTACGCCGGCATCGTGGCCGAGCTGCACGGGAAGCCGGGGGAGACCCTGGACGTGGGGAAGCCGCTGATCTCGGTGACGCCCATCTCTGTTGGTGCCGCCGCGGATGATGCCGCCCCCGCCCCTTCGCCGGACAGCATTCGTCCTGCGGACGATGCTGCCGGCTCAGGAAGGCCCGATGCCACTCCCGGGGCGGCATCATCTGCGGCGGCTGCGTCCGAGGCGGCAGCCGAGACCTACCGGGAAGAGGAGAAAGCTGGGTCCGGGAATGTGCTGATCGGGTACGGTACCCCCGGCGGGCATGGCCAGGCGCGGCGCACCCGCGCCCGCAAGTCTTCTGTCTCGGTGGTTGAGCCTGTCGAAACCAAACTGTCCAAGGAGGACGAGCTCACCCTGCTGCGGACCCGCGTTCCCGGAAAACTGGGTGCCGTCATTTCGCCGCTGGTCCGTCGGATGGCGAAGGAGCACGGTGTGGATCTCGGTGACATCTCCGGTTCCGGTGACAGCGGCTTGATCATGCGCCGTGACGTCGAGGCAGCCATCCTCCCCACCCGCTCCCTAACCTCGCAAGCTCGGCCAGGGAACCCTGCGGGCGTGGCCCCACCGGTGGTTGAGTCTGAGTCGTTGGTTGAGCCTGTCCAAACCCCTGTGGCTGAGCCTGAGATTCCTGGATCTCGACAGGCTCGATCACCGGAGGATAGGGACGCCCGCACCGGCCTCGCTATTTCGTCGCGCACCCCGGTCCGTGGTGTCCGCAAAGCTGTGGCGGCGAACATGTCCCGCAGCAGGGCGGAGATCCCTGAGGCAACGGTGTGGGTGGACGTGGACGCCACCGGACTGCTGGAACTCCGTGCCGGTATGAAGGCCAGCGGGGCCGAAGTTCCGGGCCTGCTCGCGTTCATCGCCCGTTTTGTCACAGCCGGGCTAAAAAAGTACCCGGAGCTGAACACCCGGATCGAGACTGCTGAAGACGGGTCGCAGGAGATCGTCGGGTTCGACGGGATCAACCTGGGCTTCGCCGCGCAGACCGACCGGGGCCTGGTGGTCCCGTCCGTCCGCGGCGCCGAAAAGCTGAGTGCCCGAGAACTGGACGCAGAGATCCGCCGGCTGACCGACGTCGCACGCCAGGGCAAGGCGACCCCGGCGGAACTGGGCGGCGGCACCTTCACGCTCAACAACTACGGTGTGTTCGGCGTGGACGGTTCCGCGGCGATCATCAACCACCCGGAGGTTGGCATCCTGGGCGTGGGCCGGATCATCGACAAGCCGTGGGTGGTCAACGGAGAGCTGGCGGTCCGCAAGGTCACCGAGCTGACCCTGACCTTTGACCACCGGGTCTGCGACGGCGGCACTGCGGCCGGCTTCCTCCGCTTCGTAGCCGATGCGATCGAAAACCCGCAGAGCCTCCTCGCCGACATCTAACGGGACCATCCGGTGGTTGAGCTCGTCGACCGGTGATTGAGCTTGTCGAAATCCGGGGTTCCGACAGGCTCAACCACCGGCGGATTCCCGACGCTGATATTCGATTCCGACGCTCCAAAAAGATGGCGCTACCCAGATCCGGGTAGCGCCATCAACTATGCGGGTCGAAAACGGATGTGCGCGTCGGGGAACGCAGTTCAGCAACTAAGGGGTTGGGCGGACAGCGCTATCGGCACTGTAGGACGTGACCCTTGAAGCAGGACCGCTGTCGAGCACCTTCGAGCGGACGGTGGAAGCGTCCAGGACGACGTTCTGCGCCTCGACGCTGCTCACCACATGATTCGTGGCTACGACATTGCTGTCGCCGCCGGCGATGAGGACCATGGTGGGCCGGGCGCCTGCCGGCACAATCCTGTCCGGGGCAACGTCGTAAGCGATGAGGTTGTTGGAGAAGAGGTTGTTGTCGCCTGCAATGCTGACCACTCCGTACAGATCGTCCAGACCGTTGGATTTTCCAATGAACGGCGGGAAGCCCTCCATGCCCCGCCGGAAATGGTTGCCGGTGACCAGGTTTTCCTTGCAGTTGTTGACGAGCCGCATCATCCCGGGGAAGAAGCCCTGGAACCTGTTCGACGTCACCGAGCATCTGTTGCAGCCGGTCATTTCCACCAGGCTCCTGCCCCGGGGGAACAGGTTGTTGCCGGTAACCAGGAGGCCCTCGTGGTTCTCCGCCAGGAGGGTGACCCCGTCCGGTCCGGCACCCATGAGATTGTCACTGACGATGGTGGCCTGTCCCGCGCCGGTGAGTTCGACGCAGTTGCCGCACTCGGCGATCATGTTGTCGTGTACACGCAGGGCATCGGCGCCGCGGACTATCAGCGCGTGTTCCAGATACACAAAGCCCATGCCCGTGATGTGGAAGGAATCGTTGTCCGATGCGACTTCGATGCCTGTCCTGCCGTTGCGGTAACTGTTGCCATCCGGCGGGAACTCCACACCGTCAAGGCAGAAATCGCGGAAGACAACCCCGGACAGGCGGGGGCTTCCGTCCCGCCGCACCAGGAAGGCCTGCGGAGCTGTTGGCCCAGTAAGCACACGGATGTGGCTGCCGCCCGGCTGCAGGTCCAACCAGCCGGACGTGTCCGCATTGTCCGTGATGCTCCGGGAGAAGAACCCGTGGCCGAAGCCGGCAATGGTCAGGTAGCTGATGTCCACCACCACCTGGGTTCGAAGGTCGTAGTCGCCCGGAGGGATGGTGATGACGGCCCCCGGCCTGGTGTCCGCTGTGGCCTGGCGCTTTTTGATGTCCGCGATGATGTCGTTGATCACCGCGCCGATATCCGCCTGTGCCGTCACCGCGGGCCGGCCTTTGATTTTCCAGGAGGTGACATCGTAGATGTTCGATTCCTGTGCCTTGTCCGCCGCCTGCGCAGGTCCTGTGGTGCCCAGGGTTAGAGCCCCGGCAAGGGCGGCAACAGCGCCGGCTCCCAGGAGCCTGCGTCGGCCCGGGTCAGTGGTTTCCGCACTCTTGTTGGTCACTCGTGTCTCCTCAATGAGCCGTTGGATGGGTAGGTGTCCGGGTCTGTGGCAGGGAAAGTGCCAAAACGTTTTGTGACGTCGGACGTACCGAGGCTAGGAGGGCGCAATGGCCGCTGTCAACGCCAAAATTTCACCCGGTTTTTTGGCACGACAGTGACTCTTGACACTCCAATACGGCCAGGCCTATGGTGAATGCCAAGTCGTTTTGGCAAAACGATTTTGCACCCCAGATCATTCTCACCACTTCCGTTCGAGAGAAAGTGAGTCGACAGAGATGTCCACTCGTACATTCATCAGCAGGATCGCCGTTGGCGGCATCTGCACCGCCGTCGCACTGGCAGCCTCAGCGTGCGGCGCAGGGGGCCCGGCGAACACGTCGGGAAGCGCCGGCACCAACACCGTCAACGTCCTGGTGGAAGCCGGCGGCCACGCCGAACTGACCGGCGTCGCCGAACAGTGCAAGGCCGAAACCGGCGTCACCGCCAACTTCGTCGAACTGCCCTACGACGGCATGTTCAACCGGCTCTCCAGCGAATTCTCCTCCGGCAACGTCTCCTTCGACGTCGCAGCCCTGGACTCGGTCTGGCTGCCCAGCTTCAAGGACGCCGTCCAGCCGATCGACGAGCTCTTCACTGATGAGGCCAAGAAGGACATCTTCCCGGCCCTGGTCAAGGAAGCCAACGTGGACGGCCACTTCATCGGCATGCCGGCGTGGACCAACGCCGAAATCATCCTCTACCGCAAGGACCTGTTCGAGGACGCCAAGAACAAGGCGGACTTCCAGGCCAAGTACGGCTACGCCCTGGCCGCCCCCACCACGTGGAAGCAGTACCAGGACATCTCCGAGTTCTTCACCAAGGACGGCATGTTCGGCACGGATGTCAAGGGCGCAGTGGAAACCGAGTGGCTGGCCCACGTCCTGCAGGCCGGCTCACCCATGGTCCTGGACGGGGACAAGGTGGTCATCGACAACGCCGCCCACAAGGAAGCCCTGGACTTCTATGTGGGCCTGGCCAAGGACGCCCCGTCCGGCGCAGCCCAGGTGGACTGGGCCGCGGCGCAGAACCTGTTCAACCAGGGCAAAACGGCCATGACCCGCTTCTGGGCCCACGCCTACCGCCAGATCCCCAAGGACGCCGCAGTGGCCGGCAAGGTGGGCGCCGCCCCCATGATCGCCGGGTCCGCCGGTGTCGGCGGGGTACCCGGCCCCTGGTACCTCACCGTGCCGAAGGCCACCAAGAACGCCGAGGCCGCCAAGAAGTTCGTCAAGTGCGCCTATGACTACAACAGCACGGGCATCGAATCCAGCCTGGGCCTGGCCGCCCGCATCTCCGCCTTCGAGAAGTACCAGGACCAGCCCGGCTACGAAAGCTTCAAGCCGCTGATCGAAACCCTCAACGGCAAGGCCACGGCCACCCGCCCCGCCACCGAAAAGTGGCAGCAGATTGTGGACACCGTCCTGATCCCCATGCTGCAGAATGCCGTGGCCGGCGGTGACTCCGCCACCCTCCTCGCCGATGCCAAGAAGCAGATCGAGGACCTCCTCAAGTAAGACCACCGCGGCCGGCACCTGACTCACCGGTGCCGGCCGCGGCCCCAACCAGCGGAAGAGAAACCCGTGCGCATCTCCGATCGCCGCTTCGCCCTGTTCCTGATGGCGCCAGCGGCGCTGTTCCTGGCAATATTCGTAGCCTTTCCCCTGTTCCGCCTGGTGGCGGACAGCTTCTACAAAATCTCGCCGATCGCCGGCGGCCCCCGCGACTTCGTGGGCCTGGATAACTACGTCCGCGCCTTCGCCTCCGAGGCCTTCACCGGCGCCGGCTGGCGGACCCTGGCCTACACCCTGGTGGTGGTAACCCTCGAGTTCGCCCTCGGCCTGGGCATGGCACTGCTGTTCACCATGCTGGGCAAGAGCTCCCAGATCTGGCGGACCGTATTCATGTACCCGCTGATGATCGCCCCCATCGTGGCCGGCCTGCTGTGGAAGTTCCTGATGATCGACAACTTCGGCCTCATCGGGACCCTCCTGCACCAGGCAGGCATCCTGTCCGACCCCAACCAGATCGGCTGGCTCTCGGACCCCAACATCGTGCTGTTCTCGGTGGCGATCCCGGACATCTGGCTCACCACCTCCTTCATGTGCCTGGTGCTGTTCGCCGGGCTGCAGAACATCCCGGGCGACCTCATCGAAGCCGCCCGGCTGGACGGCGCACGGGCCCCGGACCTGCTTTTCCGGATCATCCTGCCGCTGCTGCGCCCCGTCATTGCCGTGGCCCTGGTGGTCCGCGGCATCGACGCTGCCCGAGCCTTCGACACCATCCTCATCCAAACCAACGGCGGCCCGCAGTCCGCCTCGGAAACCATGAGCCTGCTGATTTACCGCACCATGATCCGCTTCGGCGATCCCGGGCTGGCCAGCGCCATGGGCACCATCTACCTGCTGGCGATGCTCGCCGTCGCGTTCTTCGCGGTGGCCACCATCTGGCGGCCAGGAAAGGACAACTGATGCGCGTCGCCGAACGCATGAAGCACGACGCCGGCACCCCGGCCCGGGCGGCTGGGGCACCTTCCGCAGCACCCGCCGTCGTCCGTCCCCGCAAGCGCCGCGGCGTCAACCGCGAAGGCCTGGAAGCGGGCCGGCGCAGCACCCGGACCCTGCTGTGGGTCCTGCTGGCAGCGGCCATGGTGCTCTACGGGTTCCCGTTCCTGTACCTGCTGTTCACGTCCTTCAAGACGCCCATCGACACCATCGCGGTGCCGCCCACCATCCTCCCCAGGGAATGGACGCTGGAGAACTACACCAACGCCCTGGGCCGCAGCGGGGTCCTGGCCTCGTTCATCAACAGCGTCCAGACAGCCATCATCAGCACCGTCCTGTCCCTGGCCCTGGCCGTCCCCGCGGCCTACGGGATCACCCGGTACAAAACCCTCAGCGGCCGGATCTTCATCATGGCCGCGCTGGTGACGCGCATGGTGCCGCCGGTGGCCATCGGCATCCCGCTGGCCTCCATGATGGGGACGCTGGGCCTCTCCGATACCCCCATCGCCCTGTCCATCGCGCACACCACCATCTCGCTGCCGCTTTCCATCTGGCTGATGTCCAGCTTCTTCGAGGCCGTCCCGCAGGACCTGGAGGAGGCGGCCACCGTGGACGGATGCAGCAGGCTCGGCGCGCTCTGGCGGGTGGTGATCCCTGTAGTGTCCGGCGGCATCGCCGTGACCGCGATCTTCGCCTTCCTGGCCTCCTGGAACGAGTTCCTCTTCGCCCTCCTGATGACGGCCATCCGCTCGCAGACCACCCCCGTGGTGATCGCCAACTTCCAGACCCAGTTCGGCCTGGACTGGGGTTCCATGACCGCACTGGCGGCCGTCTACTCCATCCCGGTCATCCTCCTGACGCTGCTCCTGCAGCGCAAGATCGTGGCCGGCATGACGCTCGGCGCCGTCAAGGGCTGAGCACCACCAACCAACCAGAAGGACGCGCGAGATGAGCAACAGGAACATCGGGATCAAGGACGTGGCGGTGGCCGCCGGCGTGTCCGTGACCACTGTTTCGCACGTCCTCAACGAGGTTTCCCACGCCCGGGTCAGCCCCGCAACCAAGGACAGGGTCAGGTCCGCTGCCGAGCAACTGGGCTACGGTCCCAACCGCCTGGCCCGGGCCCTGCGCACCCAGCGGACGGGCATGCTGGGGCTGGTGAGCGAGGACATCGCCACCACGCCCCACGCCGGCCGCATCATCCTGGGCGCTGACGAGGCCGCCAAGGCCCGCGGCTACAACCTCATGATCATCAACACGTCAGCGTCGGCCAGCCTGGAATCCCGGCAGGCCGACGTCGAGGCCCTCCTGGAACGCCGGGTGGACGGCATCCTCTACGCCACCATGTACCACCGCAACGTGGAGCTGCCGGCCAACCTCGGCAGCGTGCCCTCCGTCCTGGTGGACTCCGTGGCGGCCGGAGGCGACATCACGGCCGTCATCCCGGACGAAGAGGGCGGCGCACGCGCAGCCGTGGCCGCGCTCCTCGAAGCCGGGCACACCCGGGTTGGCTTCATCAACAACACGGACGACGTCCCCGCAACCCACCAGCGGCTCCGCGCCTTCCGGGCCACCCTGTCGGATGCAGGGCTCGACGGCGGCGCGGCACCCGTCGAGTCTGCGGTCTCCGAGGTGCAGGGCGGCTACGAGGCAGCCCTCCGGATCCTTGCACGCGACGACCGCGCGGAGGCGCCCACGGCCCTGTTCTGCTACAACGACCGCATGGCGATCGGTGCCTACCGCGCCGCCGCAGAGCTGGGGCTCCGGATCCCGGAGGACCTGTCCGTGGCCGGCTTCGACAACCAGGAACTCCTTGCCGCGAACATCCACCCGGGCCTGACCACCGTGGCCCTGCCGCACTACGAGATGGGCGCCTGGGCCACCGAACACCTGATTGACGCCGTCGAGGGCAAAACCGACCTGGCCCTCATGGCACTCCACCCGACCATCCTGGGCTGCCCCCTGGTACGCCGCGACTCCATCGCGGCCCCACGGACCTAGCAGCCAGTACCTTCCACGTCCCCAGAGGAACGCCTTACATGTCCAGCAGCGTTGAAGCCGCACTCCCCGAAACCGCCCCCGCCACCACCGGGTGGAGGCCTGCCCTGCACTACACGGCACGGGACACCTGGCTGAACGATCCCAACGGCCTGGTGTACTACGGCGGTCAGTACCACCTCTTCTACCAGAACAACCCGTTCGGCAACGTCTGGGGCAACATGTCCTGGGGCCACGCCACCTCCCGCGACCTGCTGCACTGGACCGAACACCCCGTGGCCATCGCCTGCGACGAGACGGAAGACATCTTTTCCGGGAGCGTGGTGGTGGACCACGGCAACACCTCCGGCCTCGGCACGGCCGAATCACCGGCCCTGGTGGCTATCTACACCAGCGCGTTCAAGGCCGGATCCGAGCACGGCGGCACGCAGGCGCAGTCCCTGGCCTTCAGCACGGACGGCGGCATGAGCTGGAGCAAATTCGGGGGAAACCCTGTCCTCAGCAGGAACTCCGCGCACTTCCGCGACCCAAAAGTCTTCCGTTACCAAGGGGAGAACGGCGCTTACTGGGTTATGGCCGCTGTTGAAGCGCAGCACCAGAAAGTGGTCCTGTACCGCTCCGAGGACCTCAAAGTTTGGGACTATCTCAGCGACTTCGGCCCCGCGAACGCCGACGCCGGTGAGTGGGAGTGCCCGGACCTCTTTCCGCTCGCCGTTGACGGGGACCCGGGCAACACCAAGTGGGTGCTGATTGTCAACGTCAACCCCGGGGCCGTGGCTGGTGGTTCCGGCGGCCAGTACTTCGTGGGCCATTTCGACGGTGCCAGTTTCGTTGCGGACGAGTCCTCGCTTGCTGCGCCGGCCGGGATCAGCGCGCTGGGTGACGCAGCCGGGGCGACGGCGGCACTCCGGTGCTGCCTCTGGCTGGACTGGGGGAGGGACTGCTACGCGTCCGTATCCTTCAGCAACGTCCCGGACGGCCGGCGCATCATCATCGGCTGGATGAACAACTGGGACTACGCCAACCAGCTGCCCACTGCCCCCTGGCGCTCCTCGATGACCCTGGCGCGCGAGCTGCGGCTCACAGCGGATGGCGGCTCCGCCCGCCTGGTCCAAGAACCCGTACTGGGCGGCGGCAGCTCCGGAACCAGCCTGCCCGGCACCGGCGAATGCGTCCGTTCCGGCACCTTTGACCTGGCGGACGCTGCCTTCCGGTTGCCGGATGCCGTCCCCGGCGCAGCCCAGGTCATCGACGCCGAAATCCTCCCCGGAACCGCAGGGCAGGTGTCCTTCCACCTGCTCGAAAACGAGGACGGCAGCGCGGGAACGGTGCTGAGCTACCACCCGGCCAGCGCAGAGCTGGTCCTGGACCGCCGGCAGTCGGGCAACACCAATTTCCACGCAAAGTTCCCGTCGGCGGAAGCAGCCCCGCTCAACCTGGCGGACGGCGTGCTCAAGCTGCGCATCGTCGTCGACCATTGCTCGGTGGAGGTGTTCGCGCAGGACGGCCAGGTGGTCCTCACCGACCTCGTTTTCCCACTCGCCGGCCAGACGCGGAACCGGCTGACGGCCACCGGCGGCCCGGCAAGCATCCGGACGCTGACCGTCACCGCGCTCAGCTAAACCGTCCCTCAACACCTACAGGAAGGCCACCATGCCAGCAGACCAGTACACAGGCGACGACGCCACGGAGCACCTTGACGTGGTGGTGGTCGGCGAAGCCCTCGTGGACATCGTCGTCTCACCCCGCGGCACCGAAGAGCACCCCGGCGGATCGCCCGCGAACGTCGCCTACGGGCTCGGAAGGCTCGGAGTGGGTACCGGCCTGATGACCTCGATCGGCAGCGACCCCCACGGCGCCGCCATCGAACAGCATCTCCACAGCGCGGGTGTCCGGCTCCTGCCGGGATCCCGGGGGACAGGCACAACGGCCACGGCCACCGCTGTCCTGGCCTCGGACGGCTCGGCCCGGTACGACTTTGACATCCGCTGGGACCTGTCCCGGACTGCCCCGGCGGCCCTCCCGAAGATCCTGCATACCGGCTCCATAGCCACCTTCCTGGAACCCGGCGCCTCCGTGGTGCGCGAGCTGCTGGAGCAGTCGCACCGGCGCTGCATGGTCACATACGATCCCAACGTCAGGCCGTCCCTGCTGGGCAGCCACTTTGAGGCTGTAGCCATCTTCGAAGAGCTCCTGCCGTTCACCGAGGTGGTGAAACTCAGCGACGAGGACGCGCGGTGGCTCTACCCCCGGCTGACCCTGGACGAAGTTTCCCGGCGGATCCTCTGGCTGGGGCCGGCCCTGGTGGCCATCACCAGGGGAGCGGATGGTTCCCTGCTCACCACCCGTGACGCACAGGTGGCCGTGCCTTCCCTCAAGTCCGTTGTGGCGGACACCATCGGCGCCGGCGATTCCTACATGTCCGCCCTGATCTACGGGCTGTTGATGCGCGGAGCCGACGGGCTGGCACCATCGGTGCTGGAGGCACTGGGGCGGATGGCAGCCAAGGCCGCAGCCATCACCGTCCGGCGGCCCGGCGCCCATCCGCCCACACTGGAAGAACTCCGGGCAGACCTCCCGGAGCACGAACCGGCAGCCCGCTGAGCAACCACACCAAGGAAGAACCAATGCCAAGCAACAACCGCTACGACGTAACGGAATGGCCCGTGGGCAACCCGGCCAAGGACATCGGCGAAGTCATCAACAGCATCATCGCCGATATCAAAGGCCGGCAGACCGCCGCCGACGTGGAACACGGCGGGAAGCCCGGCGCGGTGATCTACCTTCCGCCGGGGGACTACCACCTCCGCACCCAGGTGCTGATCGACATCAGCTTCCTGCGGATCGAAGGCTCGGGGCACGGGTTCACGTCCTCCAGCATCCGCTTCAACGTCCCGGAGGAGGAATGGCCGGACCTGCACGAACTGTGGCCCGGCGGGAGCCGCGTCATTGTGGACCTTCCAGCCGCCGGTGGCGAGCATGCCGCCGCCGGGGAGGAGTCCGCCGGCGCGGCGTTCCTCGTGGCGCGGGAGGGCAGCCCCCGGATCAGCTCGGTGGAGTTTTCCAACTTCTGCATCGACGGGCTGCACTTCACGGCCGACGGTTCCGGCAGGCACCCGGAGAACACCTACGCCAACGGGAAGACCGGCATCCACGTGGCCAGCGCCAACGATTCCTTCCGCGTTGCGGACATGGGTTTCGTCTACCTGGAGAATGCACTGACCATCCACAAAGCGGATGCGCTGTCCATCCACCACAACTTCATCGCCGAGTGCGGCAGCTGCATCGAGCTGCGCGGCTGGGGGCAGGCCTCAAAGATCACCGACAACCTGGTGGGGGCAGGCCCCCGCGGGCACTCCATCTATGCCGAAAACCACGGCGGACTCTTGGTCACCGCGAACAATGTCTTCCCGCGCGGCGCCAGCAGCGTCCACTTCAAGGGGGTCACACGGTCCAGCGTCACCAACAACCGGCTGCATGCGTTCTACCCCGGGATGGTGCGGTTGGAGGAGAACAGCTCGGAGAACCTCGTGGCCACCAACCACTTCCTCCGCGACCACGAGCCCTGGACGCCGTTTTTCGGCGTGGACAACGGGCTGGATGACCTCACCGGGCTGCTGAGCATCAGCGGCAACAACAATTCGGTCATCGGGAACCACTTCTCGGAGGTGGTGGACGCGAACGAAATCCGGCCTGAGGGCGCCACGCCGGTGATCATCCGGCTGAAGGAAGGCACCGGAAACTTCGTCTCCACCAACCATGTGGTGGCGATGGATGTGGACTCTGCGTCGAGTGACTCCTGCTTCGAAGCCCAGGTGGACGCACTGCTGGCAACCGAGGCCGCGGATCTCGCCGTGACCGCCGTCCTGGTGGATCCAGGGTCAGCCAGCAACACCATCCTGGACTCCGGAAGCGACACCCAGGTGGTTGCGGACAGGGCAGTCAACGCCATCAGGGCCACACCCACGGTAGGTTTCTAGGAGACACATGCCCGGTGGCGCGGGCGGCATCAGACCATGAGGGCGTGGGAGACGGATGGGCAACAAAAACGTGGGAATCAAGGACGTGGCACTGGCTGCCGGGGTGTCCGTGACCACCGTCTCCCATGTCCTCAACGAGGTGGCGTATGCCCGCGTCAGGCCCGAAACCAAGGAGAAGGTCAGGGCCGCAGCAGAACAGCTCGGCTACGAACCCAACCGCCTGGCCCAGGCGCTGCGGACCCAGCGGACCGGGATGCTGGGGCTGCTGAGCGAGGACATCGCCACCACGCCGCACGCGGGCCGGATCATCCTGGGCGCGGACGAGGCCGCCAAGGCCCGAGGCTACAACCTGATGATCCTCAACACCTCAGCCGCGGCCACCCTGGATTCGCGGCAGGCCGACGTCGAGGCCCTCCTCGAACGGAGGGTGGACGGCATCCTGTACGCCACCATGTACCACCGCAACGTTGACCTGCCGCCCAACCTCGGCAATGTGCCGTCGGTCCTGGTGGACTCCGTTTCCACCGGTGGAAACATCACCGCGGTGATTCCGGACGAGGAAAGCGGCGCCCGGACTGCGGTGTCCGCCCTGGTGGAGGCGGGCCACACCCGGATAGGTTTCCTGAACAACACCGATGACGTCCCGGCCACCCACCTCCGCCTCCAGGGCTTCCGGAACACGCTGGACGAAGCAGGGCTCGACGGCGGTGCGGCACCGGTGGAGTCCGCGTCCTCCGAGGTGCAGGGCGGCTATGAGGCGGCACGCCGGATCCTCGAACGTGGCGCCGGCGCTGACGTGCCCACGGCCTTGTTCTGCTACAACGACCGGATGGCCATGGGCGCCTACCGGGCAGCCGCCGAACTGGGCCTTGCCATTCCTGCTGACCTGTCCATCGTGGGTTTCGATGACCAGCAGCTCATCGCCGCCAACCTCTACCCGGCCCTCACCACCGTGGCGTTGCCGCACTACGAAATGGGGGCCTGGGCCGTGGAGCAGCTAATCGATGCCATCGAGGGCAAGACTGACCTGGCCCTGATGGCGGCTGCCCCCACCGTGATGGACTGCCCGCTGGTGCGGCGCCATTCCGTGGCACCTCCAAGGGCCTGACCGCCTGGCGTGCACTTTCGCTGCGCAAACCCGATTCCGACGCGCAAATCCGACGGCGCGGCCGCTATATCGTGGGCGCCATCGAACATGCGGGTCGACAACAAATGTGGGTGTCGGCAGGCTGCCCCGCGGGTTATTACAGGCCCGGCCAAGGACCCATGGGTACAATCGACGACTACACGAACGCACACTGCTTTGCCGGAGGTACGGAGAAACAATGTCGGAATGGCTTGAGGTCGGCGCGGACAACTATGTGCTGGTCACCGAGGGATCGCTGCTGAACACCGGACTGATCGTCGGGACCGAGCGGGCCATGGTGATCGACACCGGCTGCGGCCCCCGCCAGGGCAAGGAGATCCTGGACGCGGTGCGGGAGAAGACCCAGCTGCCGCTCGTCGTCGTCAATACCCACGCCCATTACGACCACTTCTTCGGCAACGCGGTGTTCGCCGAAGCGGGCGTCACGGAATTCTGGGCGCACGAGAACTGCGCCACCGAGATCGACCAGCGCGGTGACCTGCAGCGCCGCTTCGTGGGCACGCTGGAACCGGAGATGTCCACCGGTGAGGGCGAGAACGTGGAGCTGGTGGTGCCCAACGCGATCGTCCGCGACCAGCCGGTCCTGGTGGATCTGGGCGGCGTAACGGCCACGCTGTTCTACCTGGGCCGCGGCCACACCGACGGCGATCTGCTGGTGGGCACCTCCACCACCCTGTACGTGGGGGACCTGGTAGAGCAGGGCGCGCACCCGTCCTTCGAGGACTCGTTCCCCGAGGAGTGGGCGGACGCGCTGCGGCACATCTCCGCGCTGCGCCACCGCTACGAATTCCTCATCCCCGGGCACGGAAAGCCGTGCAGCGACGGGTTCGTCAAGACCATGGCCAACACCCTGACCACAGCGGTCCGCCAGGCCCGCCAGTCCATCCGCGACACCCCGGACGACGCCACCAAGGCCATCCCCGTGCTGCCCTACGGCCCGGAACAGTCCCGCTGGTTCATCAAGCGGCTCCAGGAAACCCACCGGGAAAGCTAGCGGGCGGCGTCTACCTTTGACGCATGTGCTGGTGCTATTTCGGGGGTGACGTTCGCTCAGATTCCAACGACCAGAGCGCGGGCAGGATCGGGTCCGAGTCTGCCAGCGTGGAGTCCGTCTGGCCGGCACGACAGGCACACCCCTCCTTCGAAGGACAAAGATGGCAAAGCAAGGAATGGCGGTGGAAGCGCTACCACCGGTCATCGTCTACGCGGCGATGAACCCGCTTGCCCCCGTAAGAGAAACCGCCGTTGCACCGATGCTTAACGCCGGTTTGTCCGCCGCCGAAACTGCCGGCGTCACAGAACCGGTGCGCAACGAAGATGGTTGGAACTGGGGGACGAAGACGGCCTTAGGGTTGGGGCTCCTGCTGCTGGTCGCCAATTTCATCTCACGCGAGATTATGCCAGGTTGGCTAAACACGGTTCCGCCGTGGCTCGTCTACGGATATCTGTTCGGCCTCATGCCTGGCGTCGCTTTGGCCGGGATGATTACCGCCAGGATCCGGGGCGCTGAACATCAGCGATGGCTGGTTCGGGCCCGTGAGATAGTCCTCAGGAGCGGCGACAAACTCGTCTACATGGGTGAAGCCGATGGCGACGACCAGACATACACGTCCCATCTGATCGAGCGGATCCAGAGAGCCAGGACAGCGCTGCTGCTCCGGGCGGACGACGATGCCGCATTGAAAGTCCAGGCAGCGCTCAGCTCCCTGGCCGAGTACATCACGCATCCGTCGCCTGAGCCTCTCCCGGCCACGGCCGGGATGCTCGACACCGCTGTAGTGGAGTTGCGCGAGCGCCAGTCGGCCACTGCTGCTTCCGCAGAGGCGGCCCACGCGCGGATGGTGAAGTCCCTTGAATCTCTGGAGTCCATGGCCCGAATCACCGACGACCGGGGTGAAGCGGTTCAGCTGTAGGTGTCTACTGAAATAAGCCTCCGGCTCCCGAAAGCAGGTCCCGGGTGCAACATGAGCAGTACGGGGTCACTGCCTTCACTAATCCGAAATGCTCAACTGCGCCCCCTGCGTGGTATCTTGCGCAGGAACTAGTGGGGGTTTGCCCACATTTTGCGGCAGGTCAATTGGGGGCAGCGTGGTCTTTTCGAGTGCACGGATCAAGAGGGGAACTGCCCGTGTGGCGGCCACCATGGGTCTCCTTCTGGTCTTGTGTGGTGTGGCCGCGCCTGGTGCGCGGGCGGATACAGCGGCGGCCCCAGCCCCTACGCCTGTGGCATTGGTGGGAACCACAGCGAAGGCCACCACAGAAGGTGCCTTTGTTTCGGTGGCGCCGGCTCGGTTCCTGGATACACGAAACAGTGCGCCAGCGGGTCCGGACAGGACGGTTTCCTTCCAAGTAGGCGGCGTAAACGGGATTCCGGCAGACGCTTCCGCAGTGGTTTTTAACCTCACCGTCACCGGCCCGCAGTCATACGGCTTCGTCTCCGCCTATGCATCGGGAAGCAACCGGCCCGACGCGTCCAACCTGAACTTCGCCGCGGGCCAAACTGTTGCGAACTCCGTCACCGTCCCGGTCGGTGCCGACGGCAAGGTAACCCTCTTCAACCGCTCCTCCGGCAGTACCCAATTAATCGCGGACGTCTCCGGCTACTACCTCGCCGGACGTCCGACAGAACCCGGAGCCTTCGTCCCTGTTGACCCCGCCAGGCTCCTGGACACCCGGACCGGCGCGCCCGTGGGCCCGGACGGCACCGTATCCTTCCAAGTCGGCGGAGTGGGCGGAATTCCGGCGACGGTCTCGGCAGTCACCTTTAACCTCACCGTAGCCAACCCGACATCGTTCGGGTTCATCACGGCCTATGCCTCCGGTTCTGCCCGCCCGAACTCCTCCAACCTCAACTTCGCAACAGACCAGACGGTTCCGAACTCCGTTACGGTCCCTGTGGGTCTCGACGGCAAAGTCACCCTCTTCAACCGCTCCTCGGGCAACACACAATTGATCGCGGACGTCTCCGGCTACTACCTCGCTGGGACGCCGACCGCGGCAGGCACATTTGTTCCCGTATCACCGGCCCGTTTTCTGGATACCCGCAACAGGGGCGCTGCGGGAGCCGACGGGGTGGCCTCATTTCAAGTCGGTGGGGTGAAGGGAGTTCCAGCGAACGCTGCGGCCGTGACTTTCAACCTCACGGTCACCAGCCCGGCGTCGTTCGGGTTCATTTCGGCCTACGCGTCGGGGTCAGGCCGGCCCAATGCCTCGAATGTAAACTTTGCCGCCGGACAGACGATTCCGAACTCTGTCACAGTCCCGGTGGGCATCGATGGAAAGGTGACCCTTTTCAACCGGTCCGCAGCCACCTCCCATCTGATTGCGGATGTGTCCGGATACTACCTCCCCGGAATGACAACGAGCTCAGCGGTCGTCTGGGGCGCCAACGGCTCCGGGCAGCTTGGCAATGGCAACTTTCAAAGCAGTCTCGCACCGATCGGCGTAGCGGGGTTCACGGATGTGGTCATGTCCGCCCAAGGTCGCGACAGCAGGTACGTGTTACGGGCTGACGGCACGGTTTGGGCCTGGGGCCAGAACAACATGGGCCAACTGGGCGACGGCACCACCCACTACCGCGACGCTCCGGTCCAAGTGGTTGGACTCAGAGGAGTGACCTCGATTGTTGCCGATACCGACACCGCATATGCGTTGTTGGCTGACGGGACAGTCCGGGCCTGGGGCAACAATTGCGACGGCATGTTGGGTAACGGCACCTCGGGCTGCAGCCCCACCACGCCCTTTAACAGTGCCACCGCCTACATCAGCACCCCGGTCAAGGTAGTCGGCCTGACGGGAGTTACCTCCCTCAGCGCTACCTTTCTCGCCACTTATGCGGTGCTAGCCGACGGGAAAGTATGGGCCTGGGGTCACAACTACAACGGTCAATTGGGCGATGGCACTACGACCGACAGGAATGCGCCGGTCCGGGTCAGGGGCCTCACTGGCGTAGAGTCGATCGCTGTTGCTTATCAGAACGCCTACGCGCTGCTCACCGATGGAACGGTTCGCGCCTGGGGGTCCAACCTTGACGGCCAGACTGGTTCCGGCAGCCCAATATGGACCAACAGCATTCCGGCCCCCGTCCCGGTCTCCGGGCTCTTCGGCGTCACTTCCATTACGACCGCAGGTGGAGGTGCCTATGCCCTGCTCAGCGATGGCACAGTTCGTGCTTGGGGCGGAAACCGTTCCGGCGGATTGGGTGACGGCTCAATCAGAGAAAACAGCAACGTTCCGGTTACAGTGGCTGGCCTGACCCGAGTAGCTTCGATCTCGGCCGGTTACGGCACGGCCTACGCTGTGTTGGCTGATGGGACGGTCCGTGCCTGGGGATACAACCCCAACGGCCAGGTTGGCAACGGCACCACAACGGTTACCCGTTCACCTGCCCAGGTTATTGGTCTGGCACGGGTTGCCGCGATTACGACGAATGGATTCAGCACGTACGCGCAGCTCACCGATGGAACGGTACGGGCATGGGGTTACAACGGCGAAGGCCAGCTCTGCAATGGCACCACGACGAGCAGCAGCACTCCCGCGGTGGTCCAAGGGCTCACCAATGTAAGGCGCCTGGCGTAGCGGGCCACGGATCTGACGCGAGAAACCCCGCGGGGGATATCACTTTCCGCGGGGTTCTCTGCTGCTCCCTTACCCAGTTGGATCTGCCCCCAAACGCCAAAAAATGGCGAACGGTTGAGTACCACTTGGCCGCCCCGGCAGGCATCCCAGCGGAAATTGGCGTAATAGCTACTGGTGCCGCAACTGCCGCAAAAGCGTCTACTTGTATGTGCCGGCGGCGCCGGGCCCGTCCGTGAGACCGCCGGGCCCTCTACCCGGAAGGCGTCGCCGGCCTTAGGCTTCAAGATCACCCTGCACAGGAAACACGCAGGGTCCTCCCAGCTCCATCACCCTAGGATGGAGCCCATGAAAGCCGCCCGAGACGCCCAGTCCGTTGCCGTGGTGATCAACGCCGGCGCACGCCTGGGAGCGGTAGCGGCGGACCAGGCGGTGGACATGCTGCGGAACGCCGGCCTGTCCGTCACAGCCGTCCACAGGATCCAGTCCGGCACGGACCTGTCCGGGACCCTTGACCAGGTGATTGCCATGGGCCACGACCTGGTGGTGGTGGGCGGCGGCGACGGAACCGTGTCCTTTGCCGCTGGCAGGCTCGCCGGAACCGGGACGGTACTCGGTGTCCTGCCGTTGGGAACAGCCAACGACCTCGCCCGCACCCTGGAGATCCCCGGCACTCTACCTGCCGCCTGCGCCGCGCTCGCCGACGGCAAAGTGGTGGACATCGACCTCGGCCGCGTCAACGGCCAGCCCTTCCTCAACGTGGCCTCCGTCGGTCTTTCGGTGGGAGTCACCGAAACCCTCAGCCCGCGCCTGAAACGCCGCCTCGGCCCGCTCGCCTACGTTGTCGCAGCCGTCCGCGCCTACGCCCGGCACCAGCCGTTCCAGGCGCGACTCGAATTCCCCGACGGCGACCACCAGGCCATCGAGCTTGAGAACCTGCTGCAGGTGGCCGTGGGCAACGGCAAGCACTACGGGGGAGGAAACGCCGTCTCACCCACCGCCGGCATTGACGACCACACCCTCGACATCTACGCCATCCCCGGCGCACCGCTGCGTGAACACGTACGGATCGCCCGGCTGCTCAAGGACGGCAGCTTCGTGGAGCGCAGCGACGTGCACCACCTCACCACCCAGCGCGTCCGGCTGGTCACCGATCCGCCCATGCCGGTCAACCTCGACGGCGAGATCGCCACTGTCACGCCCGCAGACTTCACGGTTGAGCGCAATGCCGTCCACGTCGTGGTGCCGCAGAACAGCACCGCCGCGGTACTGGACGGGTAGCCCGCCCGCCGCCGGCTTTTTGAGGCGGCCAGCGTCAAACGGAAGCGTACGACGGCGGCCGCGCGCCGCCGTCGTACGTCTTCTCACGGGAGGGTGGGTCCGCCGCCCGCGGCCAGGAAGGCGTCCAGCTCCGCCGACTGGTGCGCGGCGAAAGCCTTATCCGCGTTGGCCTTGGTGCTGGCAAGCACCGGTATCTCGAGGCGGGCGTGGCAGCCGCGGCAGCGGATCTCGTGCGTCCACACCCAGCTGTACGCGGAGTGGACTTCCCGGACCTGCTGCAGGGCGGACGTGATTGCTTCCGTTGTGGCCACAAAGTGGGCCGCGTCCTCGCTGCTGAGGCTGCTACCAATTCCGATGTCGATGCTCATCGTCGCCTCTTTTCCGTAAAGCCGGATGGTGCTGTTGACAGTAGTGGCTGTGGCCCCGCAGCGGAACTGCCGGGAGGTCACGGTTGCCTAACACCGTTCCGCGGGCCCCGGCCGGAGCTATCTCCCCTTGACGGAGCAGCCGCTTCCATGGTTAGTTAGTCAAGTAAGTAACCAACTGGCCGGGAGGTCGCCTGATGGACGAAGGCAAACCACTCTTCGTGCAGATCGCCGAACAGGTCGAGGCATCGATCCTGGACGGCAGCATCGCCGAGGAGTCGCAGGCGCCGTCAACAAACGAGCTCGCCGTGTTCCACCGCATCAATCCGGCTACTGCGGCCAAAGGCGTGAACATGCTCGTGGACAAGGGCGTGCTGTACAAGCGCCGGGGCATCGGAATGTTCGTCGCCCGGGGTGCCCGCGACCTCCTGCTCAAGGAGCGCCGCAGCGATTTCGCCGAGCGGTATGTGCAACCACTGCTGGCCGAGGCCCGCAGGATCGGGTTGGGGCCCGAAGACGTCGCGGACCTGGTCCGCACCGGTGCCGGCGTTTCACCGGCAAAACCATAAACCTGCCAGATCGAAGGACGCGATGAACTCCGTAATACAGGTCAGGAACCTCACCAAGCGATACAAGGACGCCCTCGCCCTGGACGGTGTCAGCTTCGACATCGAGCAGGACGCCATCTACGGTCTGCTGGGACGCAACGGCGCCGGCAAGACCACCGCCATGTCCATCCTCACGGCCCAGAACCTGCCCACCAGCGGCGAGGTGCGCGTGTTCGGCGAGAACCCGTACGAGAACGCCCGCGTCCTCAGCCGCATGTGCTTTGTCCGGGAAAGCCAGAAATACCCGGACGACGCCACCCCGCGCCACGCGTTTGCGGCCGCCCGGCTGTTCTTTCCCCGGTGGGACCAGGGCCTGGCCGATGAACTGATCGACGATTTCCAGCTCCCGCTAAAACGCACCATCAAGAAGCTCTCCCGCGGGCAGCTCTCAGCCGTGGGGGTCATCATCGGCCTGGCATCCCGGGCGGAAGTCACCTTCTTCGACGAACCGTACCTGGGGCTCGACGCCGTGGCCCGGCAGATCTTCTACGACCGGCTGCTGGCCGACTACGCCGAAGTCCCGCGGACCATCCTGCTCTCCAGCCACCTCATCGACGAAGTCTCCAACCTCATCGAACGGGTGCTCCTGATCGACGCCGGACGCATCATCATGGACGAATCGGCTGAGGACGCCCGGGCATTGGCCACCAATGTGGTGGGCGACGCCGCCGCAGTGGAGCGGGCCGTGAACGGCCGGGAAGTCATCCACCGCGAAGGCCTGGGCCGGGTGGCATCGGTGACCTTCCTGGGCCGCCTGGACGGCGCCGAACGCGCCGCCGTTGTTGCCGACGGCCTCGAACTCGCGCCCGTCTCACTGCAGCAACTCATTGTGCGCCTCACCCAGCAGCGCTCCGGCCGCGACCGCTCCACCGGCGACGCTTTCGCATCAACCGGCTCCGACGCCGATACCCAGGAAGGAAGCCTGCGATGACAACCCTTGATTCCGGCGCAGCCCTGCAACACCAGGTGCCGCGCAACCGCATGCTCAACGTTGTCCGGCTGCAGTTCGTCAACACCCAAACCTTCATCTGGGTACCGGCGCTGGTGCTGGCTGGCTCGTGGGTCCTGTCGATCATGATTTTCTGGATCATCGGGGGCGCCGGCGTCACCGAGGTCAAGGCCGGCGGCGGTTCGCAGGCGCCCCTGTGGTACTTCCTCGCCATCGGCATCCAGGCCATGACAATGACGTTCCCCTTCTCGCAGGCCATGAGCCTCACGCGGCGGGAGTTCTTCCTGGGCTCGCTCGCGGCCGCGGCGGTCAGTGGGGTGGGCATGTCCCTGGTGTTCGTGCTGCTGGGGCTGTTCGAGCAGGCCACCGGCGGCTACGGGATCAACGGCTACTTCGCCTACCTGGACTGGGTGTGGGCGGCCGGACCGTTCGCGGCCGCGCTGGCCTACTTCACGGCCACCATGTTCTTCTTCACCATCGGTTTCTGGTTCGCCACCATTTTCAAGCGGTTCGGCGCCCTGGGACTGACCATCGTCCTGCTGGCGTTGGGCCTGGCACTGGTCGGCTTCATTGCGCTGGTGACGTTCCAGCAGGCCTGGCCGGCCGTGGGCCAATGGTTCATGGCCACCGGAGCGCTGGGCCTGACGTTGTGGGCCATCCCGGTCACCGGGCTGCTGGCGGTCGGTTCCTACCTGACCCTGCGCAGGATGCCCGCCTGAGTCCGGAGCGGCCTGAACCAGCGCAAGAGAAGGACGTACGACGGCGGCCGCGTGCCGCCGTCGTACGTCTTTCCTGTGTGGGGAGTCGTCTTGAGCGCGGCGACGGCAGGTGCCGGCAAGTAAGATTTTGCGGGTGAGGGGAAACGGTCGGCGCCCGGGCGCGCCTGTGGGGGAGTGGATCAAGTACGCGGCACTTTTGGTGCTGGCGGTTGCGGCCTTCGGGGTTGCCGCGCTGGCCCTCATGGGCCCACGGGACCCGGGCGGGACCGCCCCGGTGGCGGCGGCGAGCACCCCTGCGGCATCGGCCGCCGGTTCGCCTGCTGCCGTTTCACCCTCTCCTACTCCCACGTCCACCTCAACGGGCAGGCCCGCAAAGATCGAGCTGCCCGCCAGTCCCGTCCTGCTCATCATGGGGGACTCCTACACCGCTGGCGACGGCGCGGACCAGCCGGACGAAAGCTGGGCGAACCTCGTGGCGGGCTCGCTGGGGTATCCCACCAACATCGACGGCCGCGGGGGAACCGGGTTCGCTTGGGGCGGCGGAGCCAGGGATGACCAGGGCGGCGAATACGAGGTCCGGCTGCGGCAGACCGCTGCCAACAACCCTGCGTTCGTCCCCAACCTGCTGATCCTCCAGGGCGGGCAGAACGACGCCCAGATCACGGACAGCGGTGAGATCACTGCGGCAACCCGCCAGACCATCGAAGCGGCCCGCCGGTTCTGGCCGGGGGTGCAGGTGGTGGTGCTCGGGCCGTCGGCGCCGCAGCCGCTGGGGGAGGACCTGCGGGATGTGAATAGTGCAGTCCGGGCCGGTGCCGATGCGGCAAACGCCCCGTTCATTGACGCAGTGGAGGGCCGCTGGTTCACCGCCGCGAACAGCCCAGGATTCGATGCCGACGGCGCGCACCCGAACACCGCCGGGCACGCCTACATCGCGGACAAGTTCCTGGAGTCCTGGGCAGCGCTGGTGGATTAGGGCTGCCCTTGCGAGCTGGTGATTAAGAAGTGTGGGGGCCGGCGGCTATTTGCGGATCAACGCTGATCCGCCGCCTCCGCCGTCGGCCCCGGTCTTTGTGAATTTGTGGTGGACCGCCTGGCGGCGCCGTAACGACGCCGCCAAGCGATCGAGACCATCGGGTTTTACGCCGACTGCAGGAATGGGCTGACTGGGCCTCAGTTCCCAGGTGCACCCCCATGCATTCCCATCCTTCACTGCAAACTGTGCGGGAACCGGCTCAACATCTGCGCCAATTAGGGTCAAGAATTCCTCAAGACTGGCGCGGCCGGGAACTTGCCCGCGGCTGGTTGTTGGGAATGGTCAGCCTGGGATTGTGTTCGCCGCGACGCGCAACGGCAATTTCGACGCGCACATTCGCTGGCGCACGGGGTATCTGGAGGTCGGGGTCGAATTTGCGGGTCGAAATCGAAGACGCGAATCGGGTTCGGAGCGGGGACTGGCGTTTACGGGCGGTTGGTGTCCGGGGCGAGCCACGACAATGCCGCCACCACCTGGGCCTGGACTCCCATGGACAGGGTGGGGTCCAGCACCGGGGCGAAGAAGGGCGAGTGGTTGCCGGGGATGTCGCGGCTTACGGTTCCCTGCTGCACGGCCTCTGCATACGCTGCCGGGTCCACGCCGCCCAACAGCCAGAAGGTGTAGGGCACCCCGAAGGCATCCGGGATGTGGCTGAAGTCCTCGGACGCGGTTTGGGGCTGCGCGCGGCCCACCGCAGCGGCGCCGAAATAGGATGTGAAGGCGGCGGTGACCTGTTCCGTCACGGCGGCATCATTGTCCGTCAGCGGGAACTGGTCGTAAAACTCGAAGTCCGGCTCGCGCGGGGACTCCGCGGCCAGGCATTCCCCTCTGACAATCCGCTCGATGGCCGCCAGAATTGTGGACCGCACCTGGGGATCGTAGGTGCGGATGTTCAGGAGCAACTCGGCCCGGTCCGGGATGATGTTGGACTTGGTTCCGGCGTTCAGTGCCCCGACGGTCAGGACGGCAAACTCGCCAGGCCGTATTTCCCGCGACACGACGGTCTGCAGCCGCAGCACGATGGCCGCCCCCAGCACTACGGGGTCAACGGCCATGTGCGGCATGGACCCGTGGGCGCCCTTGCCGTACACGGTGATCCGAAGGGAGTCGCCGGCGGAGAGCACCGGGCCGGCCGTGGTCGAAACAGTTCCCGCCGGGGCCGGCATCACATGCTGGGCCAGCGCGACGTCGGGCCGCGGCACCTTGGCGGCCAGGCCGTCGTCGACCATTGCCCTGGACCCGGCACCCACCTCCTCGGCGGGCTGGAAGAGGGCGATGTAGGTGCCGGACCAGGCGCCGCGGCCGTCCGCCATCAGTTTGGCGGCGCCCAGAAGGGTACTGACATGCACATCGTGTCCGCAGGCGTGCATGACGCCGGCCACCTCAGACGCGTAGGAAAGTTCGGTGGCCTCGGTAACGGGAAGCGCATCCATGTCCGCCCGCGCCAGCACAGTGGGCCCGACGCCGTTTTCCAGCACGCCCACGACGCCGGTGCCTCCCAGACGGACCACGCGGTAACCGAACGCGGCGAGTTTGTCCTCCACCAGCCCGGCGGTCCGGTGCTCCTCAAGGCTCAATTCGGGATGGCGGTGCAGGTCCCGGTACGTCTCCCGGATCCAGCCCATCTCCGCCTCAATGCCTGCCAGTACTTTCTCCGCATTGCTCATCAGGCCAGTATGCAGTCCGTTTGCCCGGCCAGGTATGGGCCGCCGTCGTTCGTTCTTCGCCTGCAGGCGCCGGGATAAGTCAAGACTTGAACCACTGCGGGCGATGCCTGATCCTGTGCCGATGGGCGTCAGCGAAGAGGTGCGGGCACTGTCCGCCGTAGTGGACCGGCTTGCCGAACGGCACCCCGGCGTGTCCCGGCAGGTGATCGAGGACGTTGTCCAGGAGGAGCACCGGTCACTGGACCGCGGCAGGGTGCGGGACTTTGTGCCCATCCTCGTGGAGCACGCGGCGCGGGACCGCCTGCACACCCTGAGCCGGTAGCCGGCCGGCAGGGTCCGGGACCTCCCCGCGTCTCAGTCGGGCCTCTGTTCCCGGGCCCCGCTCGGGAACATAATGTGAGCAAGGGCGGACGCTGGAATCCTGCGGGAGGAGAACGCTGTGTTGTGGGCCCTGCTGTGCAAGCTGAACATCCGCCATGAGTGGCATCTGGAACACGCTGAGGACGGCCGACGCTATAAGCAGTGCCAGCGGTGCCGCCGAATCGATGACTGGGGCGGAAGCTGGACACACGCTCCCGTCGGCTGGCCTGACTCGTAGGAACGGGGCGGACTGATGTTGCGGGTGCTGTTGTGCAGGCTCAACGTGGGACACCACTGGCTGGCGGAAGTGGCGCCGGATGGCGGCTACCGGCGCCGCTGTGCACGTTGCGGGAAATACCACCGGCGCAGTGCCGGGTGGTCAGGGCATCTGGCCCCGGGAGACCACCCTCAAAATCCCATGGGTCCGGTTCCGTAATGTCCTCCGAATAGTCAACTCGATGGCTATAATCAGGGCGGGGGTCAGCTGGTGATTCCCGGCTGTCCGCGCTAGGCCCCCGTTCGTGGCTGGCGCCCGTCTCAAGGATGCCCGCCCATGTTCAACCCCCGGCCCTTCGCTGCCGCTGCCCTCACGCTGGTCACCGTGCTCGCCGGTGCTGCCCTGACGGCCCTTCCCGCCCAGGCCACCGAGCCACCCCAGCCCGCCAAACCAACCGCGGCCGCCGAGCTGCCCCTGCGGGACCCGAGTCCACGGTCCGCTTCGGCTGCCGTACCAACGGACCAGTTCATTGTGGGCCTCAAGAGCCGCGGCAACATTGCTTCCGAAGCAGCCGTGACGGCCCAGGCAGCACGGTCAGCCGCAGGCCGCGTGGGCACTGCCGCCCAGTACGTGCGGGCTACCGCGACCGGCGCGCAGGTGGTGAAGACCGGCAAGTCACTTCACGGTGCCGAGGCTGACACCTTCCTGGCGGCACTCCGCTCCAGCCCCGACGTGGCCTACGCTGAGCCGGACACTGTCGTCCAGGCAACCGCTACTGCCCCCAACGACCCCGGATACCCGTCCCAGTGGAACCTGTGGGACGATGCCGCGGGCATCCGGGTACCTGGCGCCTGGGACTACAACAGCGGCGAAGGCGCCGTGGTGGCCGTGGTGGACAGTGGCATCACCTACCATTCGGACCTGGCTGCCAATGTCCTCTCCGGCTACGACATGCTGTCCAACCCGGGCTGGGCCCGGGACGGCGACGGGCGTGATCCCAACCCGCAGGACCAGGGGGACTGGGCCAGTGACAACCAGTGCGAGCCAGGCTTCCCGGCGTCCCGCTCATCTTGGCATGGCACACACGTGGCCGGAACCATCGCCGCTGTCGGCAATAACAACAACGGCATCATTGGTGCCGCACCCGCCGCCAAGATCCTCCCCATTCGCGCCATCGGCCCCTGCGGAGGCTACATCTCGGACGTTGCGGACTCCATCATCTGGGCCGCCGGCGGCGCCGTGTCCGGAGTACCCGCCAATCCGAGACGCGCCCACGTAGTCAACCTCAGCCTCGGCGGAACCGCTGCCTGCTCGCTTACCGAACAAAACGCCATCAACTTTGCCCACAACGCCGGCACGGTAGTTGTGGTGGCCGCCGGGAACTCCGGCCAGCCAGCAGCGGAAATCAGCCCGGCCAACTGCCAGAACGTCATCACTGTGGCGGCCTCCGGAGTAGACGGCGCCCGTGCCGACTACTCAAACTACGGGTCCGCCGTGGACATCACCGCCCCCGGCGGCAGCAACATGACCAGCGAGAACCCCTGGACCGGCATCGTCTCCACCTCGAACTTCGGCTTCACCGTGCCGGAGGGCGAAGCCTACGAACTCTTGCAAGGCACCTCGATGGCCGCCCCGCACGTATCCGCAATCGCGGCCATGCTCATGTCTGAAGTGGGCAGCACCTACACCCCGGACATGGTGAAAGCCCGGCTCAAAGCCACGGCCCGGCCTCTACCGGTCGCCTGCCCCGAAGGCTGCGGTGCCGGACTGGTGGACGCCGCCAAGGCCCTGGCCTTGACGAACCAAGACCTGCCGGCGAAAACGGTCATTCCGGCCGCGGTGACATTCTCCGACAAGGATGGCACTGCCAATGACACCTTGACGGTGCCGGAAGTGCAGGGCGTGGAGTACGTCGGTTTCGCTGGGTCAGTCCTTCCCGCCGGAACCCACGCAGGGTCAGGAACTGTCAGCGTGTTTGCACGGTCGATCCCCGGCTACACGCTGATGGCCGGTGCCAATATCCAGTGGTCCCACACCTACGCCACCACCTTTGCACCGGTTGCCGGATCGCTGATCACCGTCACCCCGTTCCGGGCCCTCGACACCCGGAGCAGTTCCATCGTGGCCAAAGATTCCACCGTCTCCTTCCAGGTGGCAGGGCGCAACGGTATACCGGCCAAGGTGTCCGCAGTGGTCTTCAATTTGACGGTCGCGGAGGCGCGGTCCTTCGGGTTTGTCACTGCCTACGCTTCCGGGACCGCGCGTCCGGACGCATCCAACCTGAACTTCGACAAGGGCCAGATCGTGGCCAACTCCGTCACTGTGCCCGTGGGCGCCGACGGAAAGGTGACACTCTTCAACAGGTCCGCGGGGGCCACTCACCTCATTGCCGACATCTCCGGCTACTACCGCGAGGGCGAGGTGACAGCGCCGGGCGCCTTCAAGTCGATAGCACCCAAGCGCTTTCTGGACACACGAAGCACCACCGCCGTCGCACCCGATACAGCCCGGGCCTTCCAGGTGGCAGGAGCCAACGGATTGCCTGCCACCGTCTCCGCCGTCGTACTGAACCTGACGGTGGCGGAAGCGAAGTCCAACGGCTTCGTCACCGCGTATCCCACGGGGGTTAACCGGCCTAACGCCTCCAACATCAACTTTGCCGCCGGACAGATCATCCCCAACTCCGTGACCGTCCCGGTGGGCCCGGACGGGAAAGTGATGCTTTACAACCGCTCCAACGGGGCCACCCACCTGATCGCGGACGTCTCCGGCTACTACCTGTCCGGAACCCCGACGGCGGGCGGCACCTTCCAGCCGCTGGCCGCCCCGACGCGCTTCCTGGATACCCGCTCGATTTACCCGCTCGCGCCGGATGACACAACGTCCTTCCAAGTTGCCCGGGAACACGGCATTCCCGCAGGTGCCACGGCGATGGTAATGAACCTCACCGTGGCCCAGGCGACGTCGAATGGATTCGTCACTGCTTTCCCTGTGGGGGTAACCCGTCCGGACATCTCCAGCGTCAACTTCGACAGGGGCCAGATCGTTGCAAACTCGGTTACGACACCGATTCTCCAGCACGGAGGGGTGGCCCTGTTCAACCGCTCGGCGGGGGTCACGCACCTGATCGCTGACGTCTCCGGATACTTCCTTCCGGGGTGATCCATGGAGGCTTTTCCCAGCTCCCGTTTAGCCTAGTTACCGAAACGTTATATATGCTTGCTTAGTGGTTCTTAGGTCAAGCAGTGGAAATTTGTCGGTTGCGGAGGGCGCGTCCGCGCATAAAACAGCGCACAAGCCAGGGCACGAAACGAGCATCCTTTCCGGGCGGAAACACTCCCTCGACGGCCTCCGTACGGTGGCCGTTGTGGGGGTGTTCTTCTTCCATACCCTCACCGCCCAGATGCCCGGCGGCTTCATCGGCGTGGACGTTTTCTTCACCCTCAGCGGCTTCGTTATCACGCTGCTGATCATGAAGGAGAGGCTCGCGACGGGCCGTGTCCGCATGGGCATCTTCTACGCCAAGCGGCTGGCCAGGCTCTGGCCGGCGCTGCTGGCACTGTGCGCGGCGATAGCCGTCGTCGGCTTCGTCTTCCCGGCTTCGGGCTGGGGCGGGCAGGCAGGATTCATCCTCCCGGCCGTTGCCTACGTGATGAACTTCGCGCACGTGGGAGCGTTCGGCGACTCGATTGCCGGCGAGACGCTGGGCCCCACTTGGACGCTCGCCGTGGAGGAGCAGTTCTACCTGGTGTGGCCGGTGCTGCTTCTAGTCATGCTGCGGTACTGCAGGCTGCGGACTGCGGCATGGGCCACTGCCGGACTCGCCGCAGCCTTCATGCTGGAACGCTTCGCCCTGGTGATGTCCGGTGCGCCGCTGAACCGGCTCTACAACGGGCCGGACACCCGGGCCGACGAACTGCTGATCGGCTGTGCCCTGGCCCTGCTGTTCACCGCCGTCCGCAGCGGCTCCCGGGTGCATGCCTCCCTTGTCTCGGCTGCCCGCTGGGGCGCCCCGGCCGCGGGCACGATGCTGATGGCGGCGCTGTTCCTGCTCAAGGAACCCGACACGCCCGGCACCTGGTTCACCGTGTTCTGGACAGCGGGCCCCACCACGCTCTCGCTGCTGGCAGCGGTGCTGATCGGCTCGCTGGTCCTGCAGCCTGCGGGCTTTCTGGGCCGGGTGCTCAGCCACCCCTGGCTCGCCTGGCCGGGCCGCGAACTCTCCTACGGCATGTACCTCTGGCACATTCCCGTCTACCTCCTGTTGCTGCCGCTCGTGCCGTCGCTGTCCCTCCGCGTCGGGCTCGCCGCCGTCCTCACGGTGGTGCTGGCGTTCGCATCCTCGCGGCTGGTGGAGGTACCCATCCGCCGCTGGGCAAACCAAAGGCTGGAGCCCGCCGTCGTACGTCCTGCGCCCAAGCCTGAAGCCGAGAAGGCGCGTGAACTGGTGACTGCCCGGTAGCCGGCAGATGAACTATGGCCCATCGGCCCTGCCCAGGCGGCGCTGCGCGGAATAGGCTGGCCACGACGGCACACGCCGGCGGCGGGCTGCCCGTGCCCGCAGACCTTCGAGCAAGAGGAGATAGGCCATGACTCTTCCCCAGGAACTGACCCCCGGAACGTGGACCCTGGACATGTCCCACAGCGAGATCGGGTTCAGTGTCCGGCACGCAGGCATCAGCAAGGTCCGGGGCCGCTTCACCCAGGCCGAGGCCGAAGCCCGGGTGGGGAACTCCCTGCAGGACTCAAGCCTGCACGCCACGGTGTCCACCGCCAGCTTCGACTCGGGCGACGCCAACCGTGACGGCCACGTCCGCGGCCCGGACTTCTTCGACGTCGAAAAGTACCCGGAGATGACCTTCCGCGGTACATCCATCGAGGGCGACGGCGAGGATTACACACTCACGGGCGACCTCACCATCAAGGGCGTCACCCAGCCCGTGGAACTGGAGGTCGAGTTCACCGGCGTCGCCGTGGACCCGTTCGGTGCCACGCGGGCAGGGTTCTCCGCCGAAACGGAGATCAGCCGGAAGTCGTTCGGCCTGACGTGGAACGCTGCCCTGGAAGCCGGGGGAGTACTGGTCAGCGACAAGGTCAAGATCAACCTTGAGGCGGCACTCGTCAAGCAGGGCTGAGCCGGCGGTGCTGCTTCGGCTGCAGGCCGGGTGCCGGGCTTCATACCGGAGTGCCCGGCCTGGCCTGTGCCCGGCTCTTGCTACTTTGTGGCGGCGAGGGAGGCATCCGCCGCATGCGATTCGGGAAGCGTCAGCTTGGCAGTGGTCCCTTCGCCGTGGCTGCTGGCCAGCGTGACGCTGCCGCGGTGGTTCTCCAGGATGGACCGGGTGATGGCCAGGCCCAGGCCTGCGCCCGGAATGGCTGACGAGTGGGCGGTGGCTGTCCGGAAGAAGCGCGTGAAGGCGTTCGCCAGGTCCTGGTCCGTCATGCCAACTCCGGTATCAGCCACCTCGCACACCAGGCTCCCGTCCTCAGTGCGCACGCGGACTGTGACCCGGCCACCCTTTGGGGTGTATTTGATGGCGTTCGAGACCAGGTTGTCGATGGCCTGGCCCAGCCGGTCGGGATCGAAGCGGCCCGGTGCGGGCCCTTCGGTTTCCAGGGTGAGCGTGATGCCGCCGGCCGCGGCCCGTGGCTGCGCGGCGTCCACGCTCTGCGCGGCAACCTCCCCCAGGTCCGACTGGCGTGGCCGGACGGTGAGCGTGCCGGAGGCGATGGTCAGCAGGTCCGCCACCAGGTTCAGCAGGCGCTCGGCGTTTCGCTTGGCAACCTCCAGGCAGTGCTCCAGTTCCGGATCCAGCCCTTCCTCGTCCATGGCGATGGAGAGGTAACCCAGGATTGAGGTCAGGGGCGTGCGCAGTTCATGGGAGACGCTGGCCACGAACTGGTCCTTGGCCGAGAGGGCTTCCACCAGTGCAGTGACGTCGGTGAGGGCCAGGACAGCTCCCGCCTGCCGGCCGTCGGAGCCAGGGATAAGCCGGCAGGTTGCAGAGTAGGCACGCTGGCTGTTGCCCGCGCCGATCCATACGAGCTCGTCGGTGAAGGACTGCCCCTGTGCTGCGCGTGCCCGGGGGTGCTGTTCGGGTGGGAGGGTATCCTTCCGGTCGATGCCGAAAACTGGCATGTCAGCCTCCGCGGGTACGGGGTCCTGCCGGACGGCGCCAGCGGACAGGCCACCGCGGTGGCGGTTGGTGAGGATGGTCCGTCCCTCCCGGTCAAGCGCCCAGACATCCACGCTGACGGTGTCCATCACGGTGCCGAGCAGCTGTTCCCGGTCCTCACTGGCCGCGAGGAGTTCCCGGACCTCGGCCTCACGTTCCTCCAGCCGCTGCCGTTGCAGGCGCAGTGCGTTGGCCACACCAAAGGTGGTGAAGGCGATGGCGGCCAGGATGACCGGCAGCAGCACTGCCCGGATGAAAGAAGCACTGGTAAAGCCCGAACCGAGGATGATGGGCGGGAGGGCCACACTGAGGATGGCAGCGATCACCGCCAGTGCCACACCGCCGCGGTGCGGTCCATGGGACAGCCAGACCACCGGGAAGACCAGCAGGAAGCTCAGCACGGACAGGTACTGGTCACCGGCTTCACGTGAGAGCCCGATAGCCAGGCAGTCCAGTACGGGGATTGCCAGGACCGCACGCTCCGGGAACCGGTCCCAGGGGATAGCGGCGCACGCGGCCAGCAGGACGGCGTGGAAAGCCAGGGAAGAAACGAACGCTGCGGACCACTTCAGGTCAGGATGCAGGACCGATGCCAGGAGCACGACCAGAAGCATGGTGCCGGTGAGCGGCAGTTGGAACAGGACCGTGCGGCCCCTCCTTCCGAGCGTGCGGAAGTAGCGGGCTCCCCAGTCGAATAGCATCGTGCCCCCAGCCATGCCCCGGTTACGTCAACGTTCCTGAAGCATACTGCCTACTTCGTGCGCGAGGCGGAAGGTTTCCTTTGCGGGCACCCGGGTTCGCGGCGCCAGGCAGGTGCTGAATCGAGTAGTGGAATTAACCAAGACAAGTACGCAGTTCTCGTGTGTGGGGGATTGCCGGACCGTACATTCGGTGCATGGCTGAAGTAATTATTAGGAAGCGTGGACGCCGCCGGCTGCCCGGTGCCGCCAAGGGAAGCGCCCAGGGGTACGTATTCCTCGGAATCGCGCTGTTGGTGGCCGTGGGAATCGCCATGTTTGCGGTTGCGGGTTAGGCGGTCCGCCATGCGTGTGAGGCTGCCGTCATCGGACGGCCAGGACCTGGATTGCCCGCATCAGTTCGTGGGGCGTTGTGAGGCATGCAGTGCGTCAGCGGGCAGCCAGGCCTTCTGGTCTGCACCAATCTTGACCCAACCCGCGGGCGATCCTTCGGGGAACCTTGACTGTTGACGCGTACGTTGGGCTCATCAGGCAGTTCTGAAAGGGAGTGGACGCGATGAGCATTACCGAATACGTTGCAGCACTGGGCGGCATGCTGGCCTCACTCGGCGCCGTGGGGCTTTTCGCCGCCGGCGTCATTCGGGCCAAGGCCCGCCACTAATCTGAGGTTCTGCCCTCCTACGCCAGCGCGGGCGGCTCAAACCGGGTGGCCGGCGATCCGCTCGGCAGTGCCTTGAGTACGTTCTCCGCCACGCTGCGCACCTTGAGGTTCCGCTGCCGGGAGACCCCGGCCAGCTTGCCGAAGGCCTCCGTGTAGGAACAGCGGTTTTGCGCCATGATCACGCCGCACGCAACATCAATGGAGGTCCGGCTCTCCAGCACGGCCTTGAGGTTGTCGCCGGCGGACCGGACACTGCGCACCTCGATGGCCAGCTTCATGCTTTGGGACGCCACAGCGGCAAACCAGGTGGCCTCGCCTACCAGCTCCGGCGTGAATTCAAACCCGGCGGGACCAAGGAACACCAGCGCGCAGGATGACCGGGGATCCAGGGCGAGCGGCACGGCCAGGGCAGTTCCGTAGCCGGCACCCACCAAACGGCGGCGGTATGGTTCCCATCGCTGCGATGAGTTTTCTCCGGTGACCTGGACCGGTGTGGCGGAGGCGGCGGCCTGTGCCATGGGTCCGTCGCTGTACCTGTCTTCGGACGAGGCCACGTTGTAGGCAAGCGTGGCGCTGCCGGCGGTGGCAGGCAGGTTTCCCGCCCGCGTAAGGGTTGCGGCGGCGTCCACGGGCACCCCGGCAGACGCTGCGAGTGCCACAGCCGCGCTGTCCGCGAGCTGCTGGACGGAGTCCAGGTCAGTGTCCGCGCCCGTGATCAGGTCCAGCAGGAACCCCGGCCGGTCCATGCGCCTGCTGCCAACTGCCGGTTGTACTGTCACCTGGTTTCCCCCGTTACGCTCCGTGCCGCGCGGCGATGTGCGGCTTTCCTCGAATGTAGGCGGCGCGGATGTTGGGGACACGAGTAGTGGGTACTCTACTTTCGCCGCGGCGCCGTTCCGCACCACCTGTTTACCGGGCAGGTTCCCGGGCCACCCCCTAGGATGGGGGTAAAACCGCAGGTCAGAAAGGCAGCCCACCCTTCATGTCCGGTGAAGAAACCACGTCCAAGGATCCCGTGCAGCGCCGGTTCACGCGCTCGTCGCTTAAGGACTTCGCCCTGCCCGTGGTGATCGCCGTGGCAGCGGCAGGCATCGGCATTGCCAGCATCGCCAACGGGCTGGCCTCCCGTGACCAGGCGGGCCAGGACAGCGCTGCCCAGGCCACACCCGCCTTGCCGCGCTGCGAGGTGCCGGACCGCAAGAGCCAGGTGCCGGCGTCGGGCGCGCTCTTTGGCGTGAACCTGGACCTGCACTCCAAACCCCTGTCCCAGTACGCCGCAGACCTGGGCCACAAACCCGCCGTCAGCGTGTCCTTCGCCGGATTCCCCTACACGGCGGAGGAGAAGGCGCACCTGGACCAGGCAGTCAGCCAGATCCGCGCCGACGGCCAGACGATGCTGCTCACCCTCGAACCCATGCAGGGCCTGGGCGCCGTCACGGATGAGGCAGTGGCCGGGCTCGCGGCGGACCTCGCATCGTTCAACGACGACGGCGTTCCCGTGATCGTCCGGTTCGCCCACGAGATGAATGGCTCCTGGTACCCGTGGTCCCAGCAGCCAGCCGCGTACGTGGACGCTTTCGCCCGGATGGCAAAGGCCGTCCACGCGACGGCGCCAGGCTCTTCGATGATGTGGGCGCCCAACTACGGCGGCGGCTACCCGTTCGCCGGCGGCCAGTACGAGGCCAAGCGTGGAACTGCGGACTTCGCCGCCCTGGACACGGACGGCGACGGCACCGTCACCATGGCGGACGATTCCTACGCACCGTACTATCCGGGCGACGACGCGGTGGACTGGGTGGGCATGTCCCTGTACCACTGGGGCGCGAAATATCCGTGGGGCGAGAACGAACTGCCCGAGGCCAACAAGTTCAAGGACCAGCTCACCGGCAACTACGTGGGCGCCAACGGCGATGACAGCCTGCTGACGGATTTCTACCACGTCTACGGGCAGGACCACGGCAAACCCGTAGCCATCCCCGAATCCGCTGCGCTGTTCGCTCCCGGCGCCGCCGGTGCGGCCGAGCTGGACATCAAGCGAGCCTGGTGGGAGCAACTGTTCAGCCCGGACCTGGCCACCGAGTTCCCGCAGCTCAAGATGATCAACTGGTTCGAGTGGGATAAGAACGAGGTAGAGGTCAAGGGCCGCGTGGACTGGACCGTCACCAACACTCCCGCCGTTCGGGAGGCCTTCACCGCCGCACTGCCGGACTGGTTCCGCTACGGCCCGGCCGAGTCCTGCCAGCCGGGCTGAGAATTAGTCAGCACACTTACGGAACAGGTAGTGACCACTCTGTTGGGCGGTTGCCGGTTCTCCTAGGTTGGCCCCATCACGTAAGACGCTCAAGTGAAACGGGGATCAGTTTATGCGCAGGCGCCCAACCCATGCAGCCCTCCTGGTTACGGTATTCCTGGCCCTTGCGGGGTGCGGAACAGACACAGGAACCCAGACCGCAACGTCCTCGCCGCCGGCGCCCAGTCCAAGCCCAAGCCCCGCGAAAACCTACACCGATGCTGACCTCAGTTCAATTGTGGGAACCCTGAAGGACTCGCAGGGGCGCGCGCTGACAGTTGTTCCGGCGGCCCAGATCGACCAGGGCATCATCAAAGCCAAGGAAATCCTGAAGGGAGCGGTCTTCACCCCGCCGGAGTGCAACGTCTTTACCGACAGCAACTCCCAGATCCCGGAGGACAGCACCTATGCGGCGGGCACCACCATTTCGGCTGCGGACGAGACGGCGATTGTGGTGACGGCCATCGCCCTCAAGGATGCCAAAGAGCTGACCGGCCACCTGGAAGCCTCCCGGAAAGCGGTGGCGGCCTGCGGAAAGTTCACCGCTGAACTGGCGGGGCAGAAGGTCACCACGGAAGTTCAGGAAATAGACGCTGCCACGGGCGGGGATCAGTCGTTCGCCGCACTGGCCAAGGAGAGCCTGGCCACGGGCGAGGCGCAGACCTCACTGACCATGACCGGCATCAAGGGAAACCTGGCTGCCACAGCAGTGAAAGCCGGACCTGATGTCACTCCGGCCGATGCGGCCGAGCTGGTCCAGTTGATTGACACCATCCTTGCCCACGGCTGATCCGGGTCAGCGGGGTAAATCGTCCAGCCAGTCCAGGAACGTTTGGCGCCCGACGGCGGCACCCGCCGCCGGGATCAGCGCACCGCTGCGCATTGCCTTGCCCATGGGGCCGGGGAAGGGAGCCTCCACGACCTTTTTGCGCTGGCCGGTCCTCTGCAGGTAGGTGCGCACCAGGCCGGCCAGCTGCTCGGTGCGGGGGCCGCCCAAATCGGGGATCCGTCCCCGCGGCCCGGCCTCCGCAGCGTCCACCAGGGCCTCTGCCACCTCGCGGGCGGCCACCGGCGCGGTGAACATCTTCGGCACCACGACGACGGGGCCCGCCGAGGCGACCTTCACCACCAGCGGCACAAACTCGTGGAACTGGGTGGAACGCAGAAGAGTCCACGGCACGTCCCCGTGCCGGACGGTGTCCTCCTGCACCAGTTTCCCGGCGTAGAGGCCGGAGCGTGCATCGTCGATGCCTGCGATTGACAACACCACGTGGTGCTTCACTCCGGCTTTCTTTTCCGCGGCCAGCAGGTTCTGGGACGCGTTAGTGAAGTAGTCCACGGCCTTCTTGGTGGCCGTGCTGCTGATGCCGGCCACGTCGATCACCGTCTCAACCCCTGCCAGCGCCTGGTCGAGGCCGCGGCCGGTTGCCAGGTCCACGCCGCCGGAACGGCTCATGGCCACCACCTCGTGCCCGCGCTCCAGGGCAACGGCCACCACGTGGCGGCCCACGGTCCCTGTCCCACCGGCGACGGCAATCCTCATGACAGCATCCTAGGCGTCCGCGAACCAGATGGCCCTCCGGGCGGCGGAAGGAGTGAGGCAGGGGAGGGTCAGCCATGTCCGCGGCAGCTGGTTCTCAGTAGACTGGGACCCATGTCTGGGCAGGAAGCTGCAGTCGACACGTCCCTTCGAACCCCTGAGGAGCGGTCTCGCACGTTCGCGGGCATCCTCATCAACACGGCACTGGCCAACGTCACCACCAGCTACCTTTGGTTTGCCCTGACGTTCTGGGTCTACCTGGAAACCCGCAACGTGATCGCCACGGGCGTGGTGGGTGGCGCCTACATGCTGCTGATCGCCCTCTCCAGCATCAGCTTCGGCACCTTCGTGGACCGCTACCGCAAGCTGGCCGTCATGCGTTTCGCCGCTGCGTTCACCCTGGTGATGTTTGTGTTGTCCGGCGTGATATTCCTGCTGACCCCCGGTGCGGGCCTGCTGGACCTGGGGCAACCCTGGTTCTGGATCTTCACGTTGATCATCCTGGTGGGCGCGGTGGTGGAGAACATGCGGAACGTTGCCCTGTCCACTACCGTCACCATCCTCATCGACCCGGACCGGCGCGCCAACGCCAACGGCCTGGTGGGGATGGTCCAGGGACTCGCCTTCATCGTGACGTCAGTATTTTCCGGGCTATCCGTGGGGATCCTGGGCATGGGCTGGACCATCGCCATCGCCGTGGCCCTCACCGCGCTGGCTTTCCTGCACCTGCTGACTCTCCGCCTGCCGGAGGAAACCCAAGTGGCAGCCAGCGACGCCCAGGGCGGCTTCGACCTCCGGGGTTCCATCGCCGCCGTGCTGGCCGTGGCAGGGTTGTTCGCGCTGATCATCTTCTCCACGTTCAACAACTTCATCGGCGGCGTCTACATGGCCCTGATGGACCCGTACGGGCTCGAGATGTTTCCGGTGGAGCTGTGGGGCCTGTTCTTAGCCCTAGGCTCCACCGGATTCATTGTTGGCGGCGCCCTGATCGGCAAATTCGGCCTGGGCGCCAACCCACTGCGGACCATGCTGATCGCCGTCGCCATCATGGGAGCGCTCGGCGCCCTGTTCACCATCCGGGAATGGGCCTGGCTGTATGTGGTGGGAATCTGGCTCTACTTGGCATTGGTGCCGTGCATTGAGGCCGCCGAGCAGACCGTGATCCAGCGGGTTGTTCCGCTGAATAAGCAGGGACGGGTGTTCGGGTTCGCCATGGCCTTCGAATCCGCGGCGGCGCCCGTCACGGCCTTCCTCATCGCACCGCTCGCCCAGTTCTGGATCATTCCCTATGCCCGGTCCGGTGAAGGGGCGGCGCAACTCGCGCCGCTGCTGGGCGAAGGGACCTCCAGAGGCATCGCCCTGGTGTTCCTGGTGGCCGGGATCATCATGATCGTGGCGGCCCTGCTGGCCTTCCTCACTCCCGTCTACCGGCGGGTGTCCGCGTCCTACGCCCAGGCCCGGGCCGAGGAGACGGCCGGGGAGACGGCCGGGGCCTGAGGCCCGGATCACGCCCTGTCGCCGGCCCTCGTGCCGCGGGCTGCCCTGCCCTTGGAACGGGCGGAGTGGAACCGGAAAGCCAGCAAGGCGCCGGCTGCCAGCAAGCCCCCGATGACCAGGCCCAGCGTGGTGCCCCCTTCGCCGGTGGCCAGATAGTGCCCCAGGGCCGTCAGCAGGACAGGCGCGACGGCGGCCAGGCCACCGAGCGGGAGGGCCCCGGTGACTGCTGGCTGCTGCTCCGTTACGGGCTCCGCGGGGACCGGTGCCACGGCGCTGCCGCCCACTTGGCTGCGGCGTCCGGCTGCGGGGCCGGGGACGACAGGTTTGCTGGGTGCGGAGAATGACGGCGCGCTGCCGCCACTAGTGGGGGCCGCCTGGAACCGGTACGCCGTTCCGTTTTCCAGGCCGCGGACCACCACCCGGGAGGTGCCGGGCTCAGCGACGATGATTTCGCCAACCTGGGCCCCCGTGGCATCAACTGTCCTGACCGCAACGCCGCCGGAAGCTGGTGCGGGGTCAGCCGGAGCGGGATCTGCCGGTGCGGGATTGGCTGGCCCCTGGTTGGCCGGCGGATCGACCGGCGCGGGATTGGCTGGCTCTTGGTTGGCCGGCGGATCTGCCGGTGCGGGATTGGCTGGCGGGTCCACAGGTGCCGGGTCAGCCGGTGCGGGGTCAACCGGCGGAATGCCGGGACCCGTCCCTGGGTCTGGAACGGGGTCGATGATGACCACCACTTCGCCGTCGCCCGGGATGACTTCGCCGATGCCGCCGCCTGCGCCCTCGCCGCCTTCGACCGGCTCGTCCTCCGGCGGTTCGGTCACGCCGTCGTCGGCGCCGTTCCCTCCGTTGCCGGTCCCGGTGCCGTTGCCGAAGACGAGCAGTTCGACGTTGCGCAGGGTGTCCGTGCCGTCCCGGCCGCCGTTGTGCTGGACGGTGGTGACGGAGCCGGGGGAGCCAAGCGTGCCGTCTCCGCCGGTGGTGGTGATGGTGTAGTTGAACTCGGCGTCCGAGAACAGTGCGGTGTCGGTGCCCTCGTCCGAGCTGAGGATCTCCCTCACCGCCACGACGTCCGCCGGGTCGATGCTGCCGGCAAAGACTGCCTGCTGGAGCGTGGGTCCGGTCAGCGTGCCGTCCGCGGCACGCTGGAACTGGGCGGTCATGGACGTTGCGCTGCCCACCTCCGTGGCCGGGTCTGCGGGATCCGTGCGGACGCTGAGCCGGACGCTGAGGTACCGGTCGCCGTCGATGATGTCATTCCCGCCGCGGCCTTCGATGGTGTCGTTGCCGCCGCCGCCGAGGAGGATGTTGCCCTCGCCCCATACCTGGGGTCCGGTGAGGATGGGGCACTCCTTCGACGCCGACGCGTTGATGACGTCCTCTACCGCCGTTGGCAGGGAAGGAATCAGCTGGTCGAGTCCCAGGATCCGGTCGATGCCGGCCTGGTCCAGGACGTCACAGCCGATGAAGCCGCCGCCGCCCACCGTCCGGGGGGTCAGGTCGTCACCGCGGAGGGTGTCGGCGAACGGGCCGCCGGAGAGTGCTTCCACCTCGTTGTACCGGTCCCGGACGCCCACCTGCAGGATGTCCAAAGGTGCGATCGGCAGGTTCAGGTCGGCGTCCTGCGGCTGGGGATCGTAGGCACCGATTTCCCAGTCGAAGCCTGACGCACCGGCCACCTTCTCGATGCCCGGCCCGGCCAGGCCGATGTCGTCGCCGCCTTCCATGTCGTAGTCGTCGTCACCGCCCTGGCCGATAAGGATGTCGTGGCCGGGTTTCTGCGAATCGTCGAGGAAGAACAGGTTGCTGGAGTCGCCAATGAGCAGGTCGGGGCTGTCGCCGCCTTCGGCCCAGTCGTCCCCGCCGCCGCCGAAGACGCCGTCCAGGCCTTCACCGGCGATCACGAAATCGTCGCCTTCACCGGCGAAGGTCTCGTTCGAATTCGCCCCGCCGTTGACGAAGTCCTTGCCGTCTCCGCCGAGCATGAGATCCAGGCCCGGGCCGCCGTCGAGCGCGTCATTGCCCGGGCCGCCCTTGAGGATGTCGTCGCCGGCAAGATCGGTGACCACGTCGTTGTCCTCGCCGCCGAGGACCGTATCGGCGCCGTCGCCGCCTTCAATGACGTCGTTGCCCTCTCCGCCCCAGAAGGTGTCGTTGTCCACGCCGCCGTGGACGCGGTCGGCGCGGTCCGTACCGTTGTACACGGCCTGGCCGTTGATCCCCACGGGGTCCACGGAATTGGAAGCCCGGTACTTGATGGTGCCGTCGGGCATCCGGAGCAGCAACTCGGTCTCACTGCACTCGGTTCCGGCATCGTCCGCCACCCTGTTGCCGGAGGCTGCGAAACCCTCCGCAGTTCCCGCCAGGTTCTTCAGTTCGAACTTGCAGTCGGCGGTGGCGAACGCGTCAGCCTTCAGTGCTTTCGCGTTCGTGTTGCGCATGATCAGCTCCGCGAAGGAATTCCCTTCAAGCTGCGCCATCAGGTTCATCCCGGGGGTGCGGGCCAGGTAGTACAGGCGGTCACCGTTCTGAAGGTCCGTCATCTGGCTCTCGAAGACGTAGTTGAATGTGCTGCCCAGCAGGCCACCGAACATGTTGGTCCGTTCGGCCAGGCCGCCCATCCACAGGTCGATGTCATCCAGGCCGGTAGTTGATGCGGTGCCGTTGTTGGCCCAGGCATCGGTGCTGTTCATGAAGGCCACCGCATCATCAGGGGCCACCTCGCCGGCCAGGGCATCAGGGCTGACGATCAGGCGGGCGGCTTTCCGCTTGGCGTCCAGGGTGGTGGCGGAAACGATGGAGGGGTGGGTGCCGTAGGCGGCGATGAAGTTGATCAGCGAAGCGGGGTGCTTGATGTTTTCGCCGAAGTCGATCCAGTTGGCGTACGGCTTGAGCTGGCTGTCGTTGGTGGCGCCGTGGAGTTGCCGTCGGAAGACGTTCAGTGCGGGGATGCCCTCGGACCGGCCGCGGGCGAGGTTGATGGCAGCCAGGTCCATCGGCAGGCCCAGCAGCTTGCTGCGCAGGGTGTCCGTGACGAACTCATCAAGTTCCGCGCCCACCTGGTCCGACATTCCCATGACGATGCTGCCGGCGGCTTCCTCGGAGGTCAACGGACCCGCAGGGCCGCCGTCGGTGTAGGCGGGCGGGTTCAGGAATCCTCCCAGCAGCGGCAGGTCGTTCTGCGAACCCGGCACGTCGTCCTGGTTGCCCCACACACCGTCGGGCCCCGGGCTGTCCTCGTTGCGCCGTGAAATGGTTTCGGTGAGCATCGAGTGCCCGAAACGGTAGACCGAGTGGGCAAACTCCGCATTGATGGCCGGGTTGACGTCGGTCTGGGAGAACGCGAAGGGTTCGAAGATGTTCACCGCTGGCTGGATCTTGCGGGCAAACTCCTCGAAGACCAGGTGCTGGTACTCCATTTCCGCGATGAAGCGTGCCGCTTGGAAGAGGCGCTCGCCGTTCCAGCCGTCAGCGCCGGCCGTCGCCCGCCATTCGGTGAGGGCAGCAGCACCGCGGGAGGACTTGTCCGTGGTGAGGACGTTCTTTATGTCCCCCACCAGGCGGTCGTGCTCGGAGTGGAACACCTGGTGTATCGCCGTGAGCCCGATGTTCTCGTTGACCCGTCCGTCGCCGGCGATAAAGTGCGCACCCAGCATTTCGTCGTCGTACGTCCCGGGAGCCTGCGCGGCGAAGTCCGCAGACGCGGTGTTGTCCGCGTCCGGGGCCGGTGCCGCCGGGGGTGTTGCCGGGTTGTGGTCGGTGTCCTGCGGCGAAGGATCTGCGTTGTGCGCGATGTCCGTCAGGAACGGTGTGCTGAAGTACATGACGTCCTGCGGTACCAGCGTTCCGCTGCCGCCGTTCGCGGTCCGGTCCGCCTCCACCAGCCCGGACCGGGTGACGAACTGCGGCAGCCCGTCTTTGGGACCGGGGATGAATTTGCCGTAGGCGTCGGCCGCCAGCAGGGGAACGTTGAGGGCGTCCTTGTCCAGGAGTTGGATGCCGAGCATTTCCCGGGCCTGCTTCTTCGTGTCGGCCCAGGTGGCCATGCCGCCGGCTGCGGCCGTGCCCGCCGGGCCGCCCAGCAGGCCGCCGGTGGAGACCGGACGGCCCTCAGAGTTGTTGGTGTACTCGCGCAGGAAGACCTGGTGCGAGGAGTGGGACGCGTAGGTCTGGCTTTGATCCACCCACGGCGAGTTGGTGTTCAGCGCGTCCTGGACATCGTCGGAGGTGCCCAGGATGCCGTCCGGGCCCGGCTGGTTCTGACCGCGGGTGAGGACCATGAAACGCAGGTGCGGATTGAGGTCGTCGGCGGTGCCGAAGGCGTGGTCAGGACCGGCAATCAGTGGATCGTCGGCCTTCAGCGGCACATAAACGGTTCCGCCTCCCTTGACGGTCTGGTCGATGCCGTGGTCGAAAAACTGGCCGAACAGCGTGAAGAGTGAGTTGTAGGGCGGTGACAGGCCCACATCGGTGGTGACGTTGGGGATGTCCAGTGTGTTGTGCGAGGGGACGCAGCCTTCGGGTGCTGCCGCGACCGGGGGGAGTGCCCCGGGGGCGGGATCAGTGGTGCACGGCACCACGCCGGTGTTGCCCTGGGACCGGGCGGGGAAGCCGGCGGCCGCCACCGCCGCCGGGTTGGTGGACGTCTGGTCCGCGATGAGGTTGCTGATGGTCCGGGGACGGGAATCGAAGACGCTTCCCGATTTCTGCGTGTAGCTTGTGGCCGCGGGCGGTCCTCCGAACGAGCCACTCTCGGCGGGTCCGAAGGATTTCGGTGCCAGCCGCGGGAACACCTGGTCTGAGGCGCCGTAAGTGTCCTGGCCCGGCTGCAGGTTGTTGCAGCTGCCGTCCACGGTCCGCAGGCCGTGGGACAGCAGCGGGCTGGCAAGCTGGTTGGGTCCGGTGCCGATCAGCGCCCCGCACGGGCCGGTAGCGGACGTGGTGTTTGCCACGTGCGCTTCGGCGATCTTGATCTGCTTGAGGATGTAGGACAGGTCGGCCGGGGTGACGGTGAACCCCGACCCGACAGGGGCCTGAACGGCCTGGGCTGCCAGCGGCGGCAGGCCCATGGACGCTACCATCGCCAGCGCCCCTGCTGCAGCGAAGGTACGTAACCCTGCGCCGGTGGCTGTGCGGTTGCTTTTGCGCGCTGATACGCGAAGTACTTTCCCCATGCCGTGACTGCTCCCCAGTAGCGCCGGCTTCCCAGTTGAGCCGGCTACGCAAAGCCATGGTGGAGCACCGTTCTAGGGAAAAGCTTGGTGATTCCAAGGAACGCTAGCGGTCACCGCCTTTGTCGTCCTTGGAATCGTGGCCCTTGCCATCGTCGGATGCCTCCCGTTCACGGAGCCCGCCCTTGTCATCGTTGAGGTCGTGTGTGGGACCGTCGTCGGACACACCCGGTGCACGGAGCCCGCCCTTGTCATCGTTGAGGTCGTGGGTGGGGCCGTCGTCGGAGACGCCCGGTGCACGGAGGCCGCCCTTGTCGTCCACCGGACCGGGGGCGTGCGTGACCTGGACCGGAGGCAGGGTCAACGGCTCGGCCGGAACGATCTGGGTCTGCGGCGTATGCTCAGGCACCGCCGTGATGCTGGCGGTCGGTGTGGGAGTGGCCAGCACCGGCGACGAATCGTCGGGCTTGGGCGAGTCTTCGAACGTAGCCGGCTTGCTCCCGGAATCAACATTGGAAACCACGACGCCGGGGGAGACGGCGGGAGGCGGCCCGGCATTCGCCTGTGCCCAGACGGTCAGGCTTGCAGCGCCGAGGACGGCGGCGAGTGGGAGGTACCACAGCTTGGACATTGGTCTTCCTTTCATTTGATGGTTCCACCACTCTTCCTCGCCGCTGTGAAAGGGGAATGAATCTTCCATGAGAGACCTCTCATCCATGGTTCAGGGTTGTGATTCAGTGTGTTCACGGTGCTGGCTCGGGCCTTGTGGGGCCGGCCGGGACAGGGGTGAAGCGGTAGCCGGCTCCCCGGACGGACTGGAAGTGCTCCGGCCCCAGCTTGGTGCGGAGGTACCCGACGTAGACGTCCACCACGTTCGAGGACCCGTCGAAGTCGTAGCCCCAGACCCGGCTGAGCAGCTGTTCCCGGCTCAGCAGCTTGCTGGCGTTCTCCACGAACGCCCGCGCCATGGCGAACTCGCGGGCAGACAGCGGCACCGTGCGGCCCCGGACGATGGCGCAGCGGAGGTCCACGTCCAGGCTGACGTCGCCGCTTGTTGGGGCCGCGGCCGCCGGCGCTGCCGGAGCGTCCCGCAGCCGAAGCCGGATGCGCGAGAGCAGCTCTTCGAAACGGAACGGCTTGCTCATGTAGTCGTCCGCGCCGCCGTCGAGCGCTGCCAGCGTGTCCGGAAGGGAATCCCGTGCCGTCAGCACGATGACCGGGATGGTGCAGTTCATGGCGCGGAGGGCCGAGAGCACGCCGAAGCCGTCCATCCGCGGCATCCCGATGTCCAGGATCAGCAGGTCGAACTCACCGGAACTGCCGTAGTCCAATGCCCGGATGCCGTCCTCCACGGAGGACGTGGTGTAGCCGGCCGCCGTGAGGCCCTTGGCGATGAAGGCGGCGATCCGTGGCTCGTCGTCGGCGATCAGAATGCGAGCCACGAGGTTCCTGACGGAAGGGAGAGGACAAACCTGCTGCCCACGTTGACCCGTGATGACAGCCGCACTGAGCCGCCATGTGCCTCGGCGATCGCTTTGACGATGGGCAGGCCCAGTCCGGAGCCCTCGGCGCCCCTGGAGACGCCGGCCCGGGCGAACCGGTCGAAGATCCGTTCCTGGTCTGCGGCGCCGATGCCGCACCCCGTGTCGGCAACCCAGATATCAATCGTGGGTTCATGCTGCTGCTCGGATGCACCGTCCCCGGCCGGCACCCATGCCGCGCCAATGGAGATGATGTCACCTGGCTCTGTGGAGTGCACGGCATTAGCCGCCAGCTGCTCGATGGCCTGGGTAAGGCGGTTCCGGTCCGCCCGGAACCAGCCGCCGGGAAGCTGTTCAATCTGCCAGTGCCGGTCGCCCAGGACGCGGATCCGCTCCATGGCGGCTTCCAGGAAGGAATCGGCATCGATCCAGTCGGGCCGGACAAAGTCCGGACGGCCGCTCCGGGCCAGGACCAGGAGCTCGTTGACCAGGGACTGCATCCGGTCCACTTCCTCCAGGAGCAGCACCCGCGTTTCAGCGACGTCCAGGGCATCTGCCGGCTGCAGCAGCTGTAGGTGGCCGCCGATGATGGTCAGCGGCGTCCTCAGCTCGTGGCTGGCGTCGTCCACAAACTGCCGCTGGTCCTCGATGCCCACCTCCAGCCTGTCCAGCATGCGGTTGAAGTCTGTGGCCAGCTGCGAGACGTCGTCGTCACCGGGCGGCACCGATACGCGGCTGCTCACGTCCTCGAAGGTGGTGGTTTCGGTGGCTTGGCGCAGCCGGCGGATGGGGACGAACAGGCGTCCGGTGACGGCGTACCCCACCGCGCCGGCAAGCAGCAGGATGGCCAGCGAAACCATGGCGAAGGTTCCGAAGGAGGCCATCATCTGCTCCCGCTGCAGCCCGATTTCGTTCCCCGCCACGAGCACGCCGTTCGGGGAATCCCCGCCCAAGGACACCGGGGTGATGGCCAGCCGCACCAGGTGGCCGTCCATGACCACATCCCGCAGGGCGGTATTGCCGTCCAGGGGTACGGCGAGCGCTGTTTCGAGTACTTGCGGCTGGCCGAGGTCGCGCGCCTGGGCTCCGGCCGGCAGGAACGTGTCCCCTCCAGCAATGCTCGCCATCACGGACTCGTACCGGCCCAGGGTGCCGCCGCGCAGGAAAACGGTGAACAGATCATCGAGCGAGGGGTAGGGGGCGCCGCCGGCAAGGCCTTGGTCCACGATGTCCTGGAGGCGTGCCGATTGGTGCAGGAGGTCTTCGCTGACCCGGCTGTTGAGGTCCCGCAGGTCCAGCGCAAGCGTAGTGGTGCCGGCAACGAACAGCCCCACCGCGAGGAAGGCCAGCACCGTGGTGAGGACCCTGACCCGGACGGTCCTCAGGCCTGACCGGAAGTTCCGGAGTGATGCCGAGATCGCCCGCCACCAGCGGACCAGGAGACCTGCCTCCCACCTGCTGGAAGGGGCAGAGGCGGGGGTTCTACGCAGGTTCATGGGCGTCTCCAATCCTTTTCCGGCTGGCGGCTGCGGAGGGCGGGTTCGTCATACCGCGCTGTGGTGCCGTCTTCCTGCCAAATTAGGGGGACCCGCTTGGGGATTCCTTTGACAGCGGCGGCACGCGGACCGGGGGGACCACCTAGGGTTTCCCCAATGTTCACGGTGCCGACTGTCCACCGCTCTGACCTGCGGAAATATGGTGCGGACCTCGCCCCGGTTCCCGTCCGGCGGCGGCGGGGCGGTCTGGGGCGCCAAGTACCTGCTTCCGGCGGCCCAAGTAGTCGGGCGGAAAACCGGAAAACTGATGTGAGTACCTACTACTGTTGTCTGACTTTTGCCCGGGAACTGGAATTAACGCGGAAGGTTCGATCACGTATCGGGGGATTCATGGTGGCTACGTTGGAAATGGGTGCAGGGCTGATGAGTTCGGGATCCGGAGCGCCGTCGACGACGCCGGCGCTCCGCATCTCGGTTCTTGGCCCCCTGACTATCCGGCGCGGGGATGTAGAGCTCCGCGCCAATGACCTGGGCGGTCCCAAACCCCGCCAGGTCCTCGAGATCCTGCTCCTGAATCTCGGCTCGGCGGTGTCCAAGACCCGCATCATGGAGCTGCTGTGGGGCGGCAACCATCCGGCTGTTGCCCTTCCCACGCTGGAAAGCTATGTCAGCGTCCTGCGCCGGAACCTGCAGCCCGGATCGGGCAGGACGGGACCCTTGCGGACAGTGACCGGCGGGTACGCGATGGACCGTTCCCTGGTGGACCTGGACCTGGACCGTTTCGACTCGCTGACCAAGAAGGCCAGCCACGCCGCCCCGGCGGCCGCGCTTGCACTGCTCAGTGAAGCATTGGAGCTTGGATCCGCCCCGCTCCTGGGGGATGAACTCCTCCCTGCCTGGGCCGAGGAGGAGAGGGCGCTGCACACGGCGCGCGTTGCACTGGCCCGGGTCCAGGCCGCGGAATGCGCCCTTGCCCTGGGACAAGCCGACAAGGCTGTTGCGTGGGGACTGACGGCCACCAATGAGGATCCCCTCAACGAACGCGGATGGAACGTTTTGGTCCTGGGGCTTGAACGGAACGGGCAGGACAATGAGGCCCTGCGTGCCTTCGAACGCTGCCGAAGGATCATGGACGCCGAGCTGGGGTGCACGCCGTCTCCTGCCTTGAAGCAGGCACAGGCGCGGCTCCTGGAGCGGACGGCTGAGCCGGCGGTGGCTGCCAAGACCAGTGTTGCTCCCCGCCCGGCGCGCGATGCCCGTCCTGTGGCTGCACCCGCGGCGGAGACGGACACGCCGGTTGCTGACCGGTTGCGCATCCTGATCGTGGACGACCACACCATCTTCTCCGACCTGCTGGCCGGCGCGCTGGACCGGGAACCGGACCTCAAAAGCCTGGGCGCGGCCAAGTCCGTGGAATCGGCGGTGACAATGTTCCGGGAACTGCGTCCCGACGTCGTGATCATGGACCTGCACCTCGCCGACGGTTCCGGGCTGCACGCGGCCGAACGCATCCTGTCCGAGGCCCCGCAAACCCGGGTGGTGATGCTGACCGGCAATCCCTCCCAGGAAGCACTGCGGGAGGCTGCGGGCATGGGGATCTGCGGGTTCCTGCCGAAGGACGGCGCCTTGGGCGTCATGCTGGACGCGCTCCGGCACGCCCGTCCTGGCAACATGATTGTGCACCCGTCACTGGTGGCGCGGCTGGGAACCTCACCGGCATCCGCGCCGGAATCTGCTGCCTGACCGCAGGCAGCAGATCGTGAATGCCTTTCGCCGCGGCGTCCGCGGCAGTTCCGATGTTGCGCCGGAGGTCATCCAGCGGCGCGAGGTGCGGATGGCTGTGGCAAGGTTCCTCGCAGCAGGCTTCGCGGCGCTGGTCCTGGTGGCCACGCCGGTGACTTTCTGGATCCGCGATGCAGCGGAACAGCACGCCCTTGCCAACGCGAGGGACTTCACCCAACGCCTGGCCGACAACGTTGTTGGCCCGCTGATCACCCCGCAGCTCCTCGCCCTGGACTCCGCAGCCGTGGAGGAACTGGACCAGCGGGTGGCGCCGTGGCTGGCCAACGGAGGCGTCACCAGGATCAAGGTGTGGGACCAGCACGGCAAGGTGGTGTACTCGGACGTCCCGTCACTGATCGGGGAGGACTTCGAACAGGAGGAATGGGCGGAGCTGCTCCTGGCCGGCGGGCCGGCCACGGCCACTGTCGAGTCCCAGACGGCTGAAGAAAACGAGTTTGAGGCCTCGTCCGGGGAACTGGTGGAGGTCTACGTCCGCTCCGCCGCCAAGGACGGGTCGCCGATGATCTTCGAAACGTATTCCTCGGGCGCGGCCGTTCGCGCGGAACAGCAAGCGGTCCTCCTCAGCATGATCCCGCCCGTGCTGTTGTCCCTGGCAGTGCTGCAACTGGTCCTGCTGATCCCGGCGGTCCGCCTGGCCAAGCGGATCCAGTTCCACCAGGCGCAGCGCAACGCCCTGCTGCGCTGCGCCATCGAGGCCTCGGACCAGGAACGGCGCCAGATCGCCAGTGAACTGCACGACGACGTCATCCAGAACCTGTCCGGGCTGGCCTATGCCCTGGAATCGGAAGAGCGCCGCGGCCAACCCGGCCAGCGGCAGGTGTTCGCCGACGCACGGACCATGCTCCAGCGCGACATCAGGGCCCTGCGCGCCATGACCAGCGAACTCTATCCGCCGGACCTGGAAGAGCTGGGGCTGAAGGCATCCATCATGCGGCTGGAGGCACCCCTGGTGGAACGAGGCATCGCTTTCACCGCCAGCATCCCGGACCAGGTCTCACTGGACCGGGACCGGGCGGTCCTGGCCTACCGCGTGGCACGCGAAGCGCTGGTCAACGCCACCAAACATTCCGGGGCCTCAGCTGTGGACATCCAGATCCGCCAATCCGGCGAGCTCACCCAAATCACAGTCTCGGACGATGGCAAGGGATTCAACCCCCGCACCGCACACCGGGAAGACCATTTTGGCCTGCGGATCCTCAAAGACACCGTCCACCAGGCCGGGGGAACCCTCCACATCCGTTCGGCCCCAGGCCGGGGAACATTCGTCACGGCGACGTTCCGGGCTGCCACGCCCACGGTCCGGTGGGCCGGCCGGTACCCTGCCAGCCGCCATGGCAACCCCGCCATGGAAGCAGAAACCAGCTAGCACTTTGCCCGGTGGCTGCATGCAGCCCCGTGCCGCCACAAGGACGCGTGACCCCACAAGGGCCGGTGCCACAACAAAGGTCCGGCGTCCCCCGCACTGGGCGGGAGACGCCGGACCTGCCTGTAGGTTGAGCCGGTATTACTTGTTCGCCACGGTGATGGGTCCTGCCGTGCCACCCAGCGTGGATTCGATCCAGATGTTGCCGGGATTGGTTGCCGGTGCGCCGCCATCCCGCAAGCGGAGGGTGAAGACGCCGCCGGTTTCCGGTGCCGCGGCCGCCGTTACCGGTGCCGTGCCGATGATGGTTCCACCGGGGCCGCCAACCCGGACGGTGACCGTCCCGCCCACGGCACTGCTGGTGCCGTTGACCCGGAAGTCCCTGCTCTTCCACTGACCGGTCGCGGTAACCCGGTCCGGAACCGGAGTCACGGTGACCACATCGGTCTTGGTGACGCCGCCTGCCGTGACCGCCAGCTCGAAGGTGAGCGGCTTGTTGGTCATGGGGTACTTGAACACGGGCAGGTTGAACGTGGGCTGCAGCGTAGTGCTGCCGGTCAGTGTCACCCCGTCAGGATCGGTGGGGCCAGCCTGCACCTGCCGCCACTGGTACGTGGCGCCTGCGCTGGTGGAACCCGTGCCGTCAAGCGTTACAGAGGTTGCGGTGGTGCGGCGGGCAACGTTCTGGTCGGGTCCGGCGCTGGCCACAACATCGCCCTGGACAGTCACCGGATCGCTCATGGCGGATTCGGGGCTGTCGCCGTTGCTGTTGCCGGCCCGCACCGTGAAGCGGTACTGGGTGTCCCCGGCGAGGCCGTCGTAGACGAGGCTGGTCACGTCCCCGGCCACCTTCTTCGCCGATCCGAATGCGGCGCCATCTGCCGTGTAGGCCTGGACGGTGTAACCGGTGATGGTCAGGCCTTCAGCACCGGGATTGGGTGCCGTCCAGGAAACCGTGGCCGTGCCCTTCCCGGCCACCGGGGCTCCGGTGAAGGCGGGTGCGGCCGGTACGGGGTCGTTGGTGATGGTGAACTCCACAGTGCCCTTGTCAGAGACGTTCCCGGAGGGGTCGATGGCCGCGTAAGTGAACTTGCTGGTTGCCGTCACAGGGACCGGGTCCTTGTACAAGATGGCTCCCTCGGAGGCGACGCTGCCGCTGCCGACAGGGTCCGACCCGTCCAAGGTGTAGTAGATGTCGCTGCCCTGTTCGCTGGCGGTGAGCGTCAGCTCCTGCGCCGTCGGGAAGGTGCCGCCATTAGGCGAAGCGGTCACGGTGGGCAGCGTAGTGTCTGTCTCCGGGATGAAGGGAACGGCAGGGAACGTCTCGCCCGCGCTGCTCACGGACACCACATAGACGTCGTACTCCTCGCCGGAGGTGAGCCCCTTGATGGCGGTGCCGGCGGCCTTGGGGTCGCTGATGCGCACGCCGGATTCGGCCTGTTCGCGGCCGGTGACTGTGTGGCCGACGGCGGTGACGCGGTACCCGGTGATGGCGGGGGTCCCGGGGACTGCTTGAGCCGGCGTCCAGTTGACCTTCAGGTCGCCGCCCACTGTGGCCACCTTGACGTTGGTAGGCCCGGCGGGCCCGGACTGCAGCGGGCCGTTGGGGCAGCCGCCCATTCCGGGGCCGCCCAGCTCGCCGAACTCGGCGATGGTCAGGCCCTGGCGGTTCGCGTCGGCGTCCTCGACTTCCCACGCCATGGCGCGCTCGCCGGAGGCGGCGGCAGCTATCTCGGCAGTGGCAGCATCGTTGAACTCGTAGGTTGCCGTGAACGTGCCGTCAGTGCCAAACGTAAGGCTGGAGCTGTAACCGTCTTCGGCAGTGAGCGGTCCGGGGACCGCCCGGACGTCTCGGCGGCCCACACTGGTGTCCTTGAGGGCCGGCTCCACGATCCGTTGCTCCATCTGGGCGGGGTTGACTCCGGCTCCGGCATGGCCCTTGACGGTCAGCGTGGTGCCGGACAGGGAGGAATGCTCGGTGACGTAGGCATCCTGGACCGTGGTGGCGCCTGCCTCGGCGCCGTTGAACTTGATGGAAACCACGTCCCCGGGCTGGATATCGGGGGTGACGTTCAGCCCGGTGCCGGCGCCCCAGCAGTATCCGCCGGGGTGGTTGATTTCAAAGGCCACGTCCCCGGCGGTGACCACGCCCTTGGCGGACCCGATCACTCCGGCCCCCTTCCGGGTGACTTCCACCAGCGCGGTCTGGCCCACGCGGTCCTGGTAGCCCTCAATAGTGATGAAGTCCCGGTCCGGGAAGACCACAAGGTTGTCCGGGAAGTTGGGGACGGCCGCATTGGCGGAGGGGATGGCCATCAGGGACGTGGCGCAGAGTAAGGCGGAGACGCCGGCAATGGTGCCGGCCCTGCCGTAACTGGCGCGGAACCGCGGCCCTCCCGGTTCGTGCTGTGGTGATTTCATGAGAACCTCACTGATCCTGGGTGCTTGCGCAAGGTGTTCGCGCATGCCCTGACGGTAGGAACGTGACCTTGCGGAAACGCTGGTTACGCCACCCCGGAGTGGTGGAATCCGCCAGGGGAACGCCGGCCGGCAACAGATCCCCGCCGGACCCCAAGGAGTTCCCTAGAAACCCCGGGAACACTGTCCGGCATGGCATCAACAGCAACCATCAGGCGCATCCGGGTCCTTGTCCCGCTCATCCTCCTCACGCTGGTGGGGACCCTCGTGGCGGGCATTGTGACTGCTGCGCCGCGGACACCGCCGGCAATGCTGGGTGCTTCAGGAAGCCTCGACGGCGGGCTGGGACGAATCAACGGGGTCATACCCCTCGAGGCCGACGGCTGGGCGCCCCCATCAGCCCCGGCAGCACTCGCCAGCCCGCCGGACGGGGAAATGCACCGCGTCCGCATCCTCGTGGAACTGACAGCCATGGAGAAGGACGGCATTTCCTTCGACCCGTCCCGGTATGCCGTTTCGGCCCTGGGCACGGGCAGCTGGAAGCCGGTCTGGGCCACGCCGGCCCCGGCCCTGGTCCCGCAAGGCCAGAGCGTGAACGCCACGCTGGTGTTCGAGCTCCCGGACCGCGCCATCGACCTGACCCTGGAACTGCCCGGCGGGCCGGGACTGTCACTCGGGGCAGGACACCACCGCAGCGCCAAGTGAACCGTCCTGCCAGCTGCGGGACTTCCATGGATTTTCCAAGAACCAGGCAATCCGGGCAGGGAATCCCCAAGCTGGCCCCTGCACAGTCTGGTTATTGAACAAAGGAGACAGCCAATGTCCATTTCACGCCGCCAGGTCCTGTTGATCGGAGGACTGGGAGTCCTCGGGGCGGGAGCCGCCATGTTGCCCACGGGGTCCGTGGAAGCGAAGTCCGCCAGCCGGCTCAGTGACAAGGAGATGCCCCGTCCGTTCCAGTCCGCCTTTGTCCAGGCGCCGTTCCTTGCGCCCTACGCCACCGGCATTGATCCTGCCGACGGCTTGCCGGTCAACTACTACAAAGTGACGGAGAAAGCGGCCACAGCCAACATCCTTCCGCGGCTCACCACGCCGATCCTGGGCTACAACGGGATCTTTCCCGGGCCCACCATCAGCCTCGACCAGGGGACGAAGGCGGTGCTGCGGGTCCGCAACCAGCTCCCCGCCCAGCACGCGCTCGACGGGCATGCCCTGTCCACGTCCACCCACCTGCACGGCTCGGCGTCGCTGCCGCAGTACGACGGCTACGCTTCCGACATCACGCACCCGGGCTTCTACAAGGACTACCACTACCCCAACTTCCAGCCGGCACGCACCCTCTGGTACCACGACCACGGCGTCCACTTCACGGCCCTGAATGCGTACTCGGGCCTCGCGGCGCAGTACCACATGCACGATCCGCTCGAACGCCAGCTGCTCCCGCAGGGCCGCTACGATGTGGCGCTGACCGTCAACGACGTCATGTTCGCCGCCGACGGGTCGCTGGGCTACGACGACAACACCCATTCGGGCCTTTGGGGGGACGTGATCCTGGTCAACGGCAAGCCCTGGCCGGTGATGAAGGTCCAGAAGCGCGTCTACCGGTTCAGGATCCTCAACGCCTCCATCTCCCGTTCACTCCGGCCTACCCTCAGCACCGGCGATCCCTTGGTGGTGGTCGGGACGGACGGAGGATTGGTTCCCACAGCCCAGAGCGTGACCAGTTACCGACACGGCGGGGCGGAGCGCTACGAGGTGCTGATCGACTTCCGGAAGTACAAGACCGGGCAGCGGATCGAGCTCCGGAACCTGTCCAACAAGAACAACGTGGACTACGACTACACCAACAAGATCATGGCCTTCGATGTCACCGATGAGCCGGTGGACACCACGGACCCCACCTGGAATCGCATCCCCACCACCCTGGCGGGGAGCGAAGCGATGTCGCTCAAGGCGAGCCAGTCGGTAAAGACCCGCTCATTCCGGGTCAAGCGGAACGATGTCACCAACATGTGGACCATCAACGATGACAGTTGGCAGGACGTCATTGCCAGCGGTTACAAGAAGGTGGCAGCGGACCCGGCGCTGAACTCGGTGGAGATCTGGGAAATCGAAAACAAATCGGGGGGATGGTTCCACCCGGTCCACATCCACCTGGTGGACTTCCAAATCCTCAGCCGCAACGGCCAGCCGCCCATGCTGCACGAACGCGGCCCTAAGGATGTGGTCTATGTGGGAGAAGACGAAAAGGTGCGGCTGCTCATGAAGTTCACCCCCCAGCAGGGCCTTTATATGATGCACTGCCACAACTTGCCCCACGAGGATCACGACATGATGGTCCAGTTCCGGGTTGGCCTCAAGGAATCGGACCTGGACGTCAACGATCCCATGACGGCCGCTAAAGCCGAGTGGGACGACGAAGAGGATTGACCACACAACGCACGACGACGGGCGGCGGCCGGGGTGGAAAGCCCGGCCACCGCCGGTGGTTGCGGCAGCCGGGAACAGACCGGCGCGTTCCCCGCCGCATTGTGCTGGCGCTGCTCCCGGCGCTGGCGTTGCTGGGCGCCCGGGCCTGGTTGGTGGAGCCCTTCACTGTTTCGTCGGACAGCATGGAACCTGCCATTGCCCGGGGCTCTGTGGTGCTCATGTACAAACCTGCTGCGGCCCCAGGCACGGTGGACCGCGGCATGGTGGTGGCCTTCACAAGCCCGGAAGACGGCCATGTGGCCATCAAACGGGTCATTGCGGTGGCGGGGCAAAGCGTGGCCATCCGGGACGCCGAACTCTTTGTGGACGGCCTGCACGTTGATGAGCCGTTCATTGACCACAGCCGCATCGACGCCACGTATTTCGGCCCCGTGACCGTCCCGGCCGGAAGCATCTTCGTCCTGGGCGACAACAGGGGCGTGTCCGTTGATTCACGGGACTACGGGTCCGTGCCCCTTACCGCCATCCAGGGCACCCTGCTGACCGGCGGGAAGTAGCTCCATGGGGCACGGAATTTCCACCACCTTGGAGGAACCTTTGGCTCCCAAGACGCGCAGTTCTGCCGCCAAGCAAACCCCAATCCGCAGTGATTAGCCTGCTTGAAATTGGCGGCACCGCAGCCCGGAAGGACGGACATGAGAATCCCCGCAAACCCTAGGCCCCCTGTTGTGGACAAGGCATTCCTTCTTGAATTGGAGCTTGATCGCGAGCAGGGCGATGGGTGCCGGCAGGTCTTCGTGGCCGACTTCATTGCGGGACTGCCTCGCCGGGTGGACAGGCTCCGGCTTGCCCTGTCCACTGCTGACACAGCGGACGCCCTTATGGCGGCCCGTGCGCTGAAGGTCTCCAGCCAGATGGTGGGCGCGGAGCGTTTGGCGGGCCTGATGCTGGACCTTGAGGAGGAACTCCGGGGACCAGCGTACGAGGCGGAAACCATCAGGCTTCCCAAGCTGGCAGTTGCCTTCTACGCGCCGGTCAACCGGTGTGCGATGCGGACCATCGACCACCTGCAGGCGTCCCCCTTCGCCGCCGTGTCCTAGCAGGCCCCGGCCCCTCAACCCGCGCTCTCACTCACAGCTGTGAGGAGTCCCGCTCCAAAGCTCCCGCTTCGGTTGCTTGTCCGCCGGACACAGTGATCACGCGGTCCGCCCGGCCGATGTCCGCCGCGTCATGGCTGGCCTCCAGGACCGTGGCGCCACGCCGCAGCTCTTCCGCCACGGCGGCCCGGATGAGCCGGTGGGCGTCGGCATCGAGCCCGGCGGTGGGTTCGTCAAGGAGGAGGATGGGGGATTCCTGTGCCAGCCCCTGGGCAATCAGCGTGCGCTGCCGCTGCCCGCCGGAAAGCTCGCGCAGCTGGCGGCCGGCAAGCTCCATGATCCCCATCCGGTCCATGCTGTCCGCCACCACCCGGCGGTCCAAGGCACGGAGCGGACGCCCCCGGCGGTGCGGCCAGCGCCCCATCTCCACCGCCTGGCGTACCGTGCACGGCATGGTGCCAGGCGCCTCAATGTGCTGGATGACGTATGCGGGCCGGGCGTGGGTGGTGACGGCGCCACTGTCCGGCGCCAGCACTCCGGCGGCCAGGGCCAGCAGGGTGGACTTTCCTGAGCCGTTACGCCCGGTCAGGACGGTGTGCGTCCCCGGTGCGAACGCCAGGCTGACGCCCGCCAGCACCTGCCGGTCCGGATAGGCGTATCCCACATTGCTGAACCTAACGGCGTCCATGCTCCTCCTTTATTGATAATGATTCTTATTAAGATACAGTGGCGGCGATGGAATGGATACTTGAACCCCTTGGCGCCTCCTTCGTGCAGCGCGCCGTCCTGGCCGGCAGCCTGGTGGCTGTCCTCTGCGCCGTGGTGGGTACGTGGGTGGTGGTGCGCGGCATGGCCTTCCTCGGCGACGCTATGTCCCACGGGCTGCTCCCCGGAATCGCCATAGCGTCCTTGCTGGGCGGCAACCTCCTCCTGGGTGCGGCGCTCAGCGCTGCGGCCACGGCGGCCGGAGTCGCCGCGATCAGCCGCAACCGGCGCGTCTCCCAGGACACCGCCATCGGCCTGCTGTTCGTGGCCATGCTCTCGCTGGGCGTGATCATCGTGTCCGCCTCCGGTTCGTTCGCCGTGGACCTCACCGGCACGCTCTTTGGTGACGTACTGGCGGTGGGCATGGAGGACGTGGCGCTGCTCGCCGCCGTCGGCTGCCTGGTGCTGGCCGTGGCCGCGCTCTCCCACCGCGCCCTGGCGGCCGCCACATTCCATCCGCAGAAGGCGGCGAGCCTGGGGCTGCGGCCCCGGCTGGCACATGCAGTGCTGCTCGGCATGGTCACCGTTGCCGTGGCTGCCTCCTTCCAGGTGGTGGGAACGCTCCTGGTGTTCGGGTTGCTGATCGCCCCTCCGGCGGCGGCGCTGGTGTGGGCCAGGTCCGTAAGGGCGGTGATGGCCCTCGGTTCGCTCATCGGCGTAGCCAGCGTGGTGGCAGGGCTGTGGATCTCCTGGTACGCGTCCACTGCCGCCGGCGCCACCATCGCCCTGGTTGCCGCCTTGTCCTACTTCGCCTCCGCCCTGTGCCATGCCGCCACCCGCCCAACCGGCTCGCAGCGGCGCAGCCCGCCCGCCGCCGTCGTCCCTTCAACCCCACACCCGGAAAAGGAAACCCGTGCCCCGCACCACTACGCCTAGAACCGCAGCCCTCCTGCTCGCGGTGCCCCTCCTGCTGTCCGCCTGCTCGGCACCCGGCCCGGACGCGGCATCCGCGCCGGAAACCGCTGAACCGCACGGCTACATTGCCGGTGCGCAGGAGAACTCCGAACCGCAAACCGGCCTGCTCACCGTCAATGCCGCCACAGGGGAGGGGCAGCTGCTGTCACTCCTCACCGGTGAGTCATCCGCCGCGGGCACTGAAGGCCCTGTCAATGCCGCTTACCGCGACGGCCGGTACGCCCTGATGGCCACGGGAGCGGGGGTGGACCTCTTCGATACCGGCGCTTGGACCGTTGACCACGGCGAGCACAAGCATTACTACAGTGCCGAGCCCGGGTCCGTTGGCCTGCTGCAGGTACCGGATGCGGGCGCAGTGGCCGGGGATGGCACCTCCATCGCGGTGTTCTCGGAAACCGGCGGGTACGCCGCCGTGTACCGCCACAAGGACCTCGACGCCGGCAACCTGACGGAGTCCGCCCGGATCACCACCACCCCGCACGCCGGCGTGGTGGTGCCGTACCAAGGTCATTTCCTGGCATCCGTGGCCACCGGTTCCGCTGCCGCCAACGGGGTTGAAGTGCGCGACGCCGGCGATGCGGTGGTGCTCGGCCGGCAGGACTGCCCGGGCCTGGCCGGCCATTCCGCCACCAGGGCGGGCATCGTGTTCGCCTGCTCGGACGGGGCGCTGCTGGTGAGGGGGGACGGCGGCACCTTCAGTGGGGAGAAGATTCCTTATCCCGACGGCGGCGCCGGCCGTCCACCGGCCACGCACCTGGAACACCGCCCCGGGTCCAACGAACTGGCCGGGCCGGCGGGTGACGCCGGGGTGTGGCATCTCGATGCCGCCAAACGCAAGTGGACGTTCCTGCCCACACCGGTTCCCGTGCTTGCTGCCTCCGCGGTGGGCGATGGGCGCCGGGTCCTGGCTGCCGGCGTTGACGGGTCCCTGCTGGCCATGAACCCTGCCACCGGGGCCCTTGAGGCGCAGGTTCCGCTGCTTGCCCCGTCCACCCCGGCAGGTGCTGTTCCCCGGGTCCTGGTGGACACCTCCCGGGCCTACGTAAGCGACCCCGCGCGCTCCGCAGTCCACGAGATTGATTACGCGGACGGGCTGCGGGTGGCACGGAGCTTCGACGTTCCTGCTGCGGATATCGTGCTGGAGACCGGACTGTGAGGGGGATCCTGGCCACGCGACGGGACCGGGCCGCCGGGCGGAACCGTGCCGGGAAAGCAGGCTGGCCGGCCCGGCTGGGCGTGCTGCTGGTGCTGGGATTCGGCCTGGGGCTTGCGTTGGGCGGATGTTCAACCGCTGCCGCAGACCGCCCCACGGTGGTGGTAACCACCAACATCCTGGGCGACATCACCCGCAACGTGGTGGGGGAGCAGGCCGAGGTGGTGGTCCTCATGGCTGCCAATGCCGATCCCCACTCGTTCGGCATTTCCGCCCGGCAGGCCGCCGGCATCGAAAATGCGGCCCTCATCATCCACAACGGCGGCGGCCTCGAAGAAAACGTCCTCAACCATGTGAAAGCAGCCGAGGCCGAAGGTGTGCCGGCGTTGCCGGTGCTGGACGCCGTCGGGCCCCTCTCCTTCACCCAGTCCGGGCAGGGCGCTCCGGACCCGCACTTCTGGACCGACCCGTCCCGGGTGGCCAAGGCCGCGGAGGCCATTGCCGCGGCGGTCAACGAGCACGTGGCAGGCGCTGACGCGACGGCGGTGCACGCGCAGACAGCCGCCTACACCGGGCAAGTGCAGGAACTCGAGGCAGCCATGGAGGCCGGTTTCGCCGGCATCGGGCCCAACCAGCGGAAACTCATCACCAACCACCACGTGTTCGGGTACCTGGCCGACCGGTTCGGTTTCGAGGTGGTGGGTGCCGTGATCCCGAGTGGCACGACGCTCGCCTCACCCAGCCCCACGGACCTGGCCGACCTCACGGGCAAAATCCGGTCAGCCGGGGTGCGGGCCATCTTCGCCGATTCGTCGCAGCCCGCGCGGCTGGCCGAAGTCCTGGCCGCCGAGGCCGGCGAGGATATCGCAGTGGTCCCGCTGTTCACCGAATCCCTGGGCCCTGAGGGGTCCGACGCCGGAACCTACCTGGGCATGATGCGCGCCAACGCCGAACGCATCACAGAGGCCCTGGCCTGATCCGGCGCCACCATACAGACCCGGGCTCCAGTCACGGAGCCCCCCACCCACACAGAAGGAACAATCCATGTATCACCGCACCGCACCCGTCCGCCTGATGACGGTGCTGGCCGCCGCGGGCCTGCTGCTCTCCGGCTGCGGCACCGCCGCCTCGAGCCCCGCCAGCCCTCCGCCAACACCGGCTGCCACCGTGGACTCGGCAGCGCCGCGCCTCGTCACCACCTATGACGGCGGCATCCAGGTCCTTGACCCGGAAACCTTCAAGGTGCTGGCCGACTTCCCCATGGAGGGGTTTAACCGGATCAACCCTGCCGGCGACGGCCGCCACGTGGTCATCTCCACTGCCAAGGGATTCGAGGTCCTGGACACCGGGGCGTGGACCGACGGAGGCAGGCACTACGCCCAGGAGCCCGCCATGACGGACATCGTCTTCCCCACCACCAAGCCCGGCCACGTTGTCCGCCACCACGGAAAGACCATCCTCTTCAGCGATGGCACCGGCGAGGTGACCGTCTTCAACTCCGCCGACCTGGCCGCCGGACAGCCCCGGGTGGAAACACACCGCGCCGAAGAAGCCCACCATGGCGTCGCCGTCGAACTTGCCAATGGCGAGCTGGTCCTCACCCTGGGGAACGACAAGGAGCGGCCCGGCATCATGGTGACGGATGCCGACGGCAAGGAAATCGCCCGGAACGAGGACTGCCCGGGCGTTCACGGTGAGGCCACGGCAGCCGGGGAGGCAGTGGTCATTGGATGCCAGACTGGCGTCCTGATCTACGCCGACGGCGCCATCACCAAACTGGCGAGCCCCACTGAATACGGGAGGATCGGCAACCAGGCCGGCTCGGAGGAATCGCCGGTGACCCTGGGTGACTACAAGAAGGACAAGGACGCCGAACTGGAACGGCCGGAGACCGTCTCCCTGATCAACACCGAGACGAAATCCCTGGCCTTGGTGGACCTGGGCACCAGCTACAGCTTCCGTTCCCTGGGCCGGGGGGCGCACGGGGAGGCGCTGGTGCTCGGCACCGACGGCGCCCTGCACGTCATCGATCCCGCAACAGCGGCCGTCAAAAACGTCTTCCCGGTGACCGCGCCGTGGGAGGAACCGCTGGACTGGCAGCAGCCCCGGCCCACCCTGTTCGTCAACGGGCACACCGCCTACGTGACCGATCCGGCGTCGAAGTCCATTTCGGCCGTCGACATCGAAACCGGAAAGGTCACCGGTACCGGCACGCTGGAGACAGTGCCCAACGAGCTGACCGGGGTTACCGGCTAGGCGCTTACCCGGGCCTGTTCCCTGGGAGCCGCGGGCGGGTGCGTCCGCGGCTCCCAGGGCTCTTGCGCCAAATTTGTGGTTGGTTCCGGGGCTGCCACTACTAATATCTGAGGAAGAAGCCACCCTGCTGACTACCTAAGGGCCGGATCATGCTCGGAGAACTCACCGCAGAGACAGTTGCCAACCGCAACAACGTCACCACGCTTGGCCGTGCGGACGGGCCGGTGATGGTGTTCGCCCACGGGTACGGCTGCGACCAGGACATGTGGCGGCGGCTGGTGCCCTACTTCGCCAAGGACTACCGGGTGGTGCTCTTCGACCATGTGGGTGCCGGCCACTCCGACCTGGAGGCGTACGACCGGGAAAAGTACGGGGCCCTGGATGGCTACGCCACCGATGTCCTGGAGATCTGTGAGGCGCTGGACCTGGCCGACGTGGTCCTGGTGGGCCACAGCGTCAGCGCCATGATCGCCCTGCTCGCCGCCGCCCGCGAGCCGGAACGTTTCGCCCGGCTCATCCTGGTGGCCCCGTCGCCCAGATATACGGACGACGCCGACGACGGTTACGTGGGCGGGTTCTCGGACGAGGACATCCAGGGGCTGCTGGAGTCCCTGGACAGCAACTACTTCGCCTGGGCGGACGCACTGGCGCCGATGGCCATGGGCAACCCCGGCACCCCGGAGTACGCAGAGGAGCTCCGCAGCAGCATCTGCCGGACCAACCCGTCCATCGCCCGGCACTTTGCCCGGGTCACGTTCCTTTCCGACACCCGCCATGTCCTGCCGCAGGTCCAGTGCGACAGCCTGATCCTGCAGTGCACCGATGACCTGCTGGCACCGGCGGCGGTGGGTTCCTACGTCCACCGGCAACTCAGCCACAGCTCCCTGGTGCAGCTGATGGCAACCGGCCACTGCCCCCATGTGAGCGCTCCTGAGGCCACGGCCGCAGCCATCCTGCACTACCTCAATCCACGGCCGTGACGGACACCGCCGGCCGGCCCGTGGCCAATTTCGAGACGCTCTTCCACCAGGCTCCGTGCGGCTACCTCATCACGGACGACGACGGCCACATCACCGCGGTCAACGACACCTTCGTGCGGTGGACCGGCTACGGCCGGGCGAAGCTGCTCGGAATGAAGCTGCAATCACTGATGCCGGTGGGCGACCAGATCCTTTACGCCACCCACTGCATTCCGCAGCTGGGCATTACCGGCTCGGTGTCCGAGATTGCCGTGGACATCATTGGCTCCGACGGCGTTCGCCGCCCGGCGCTGCTCTCGGCCTCGCGGTTCGCGGCGACGGGGCAGGAACCGGACAGCGTCCGCGTAATCATCTTCAGCGCCCACGAACGCCGGCTGTACGAGAAAGAGCTGGTATCCGCACTGCGTGCCGCCGAGGAATCGGATGCCAGGCGGGCCCTCGCGGAGGAGGAACTGCAGCGGCTGGCCCTGCACGACGCCCTGACCGGCCTGCCCAACCGGGCCGGCCTGAAGGCACGGGTTGGTTCAATACCGGCTGGAGCAGCAACGGACAGCCCTGGTGAGGGGAATCCGCTGGCCGCCCTCTTCATCGACCTGGATCACTTCAAGGCGGTCAACGACAGCCTGGGCCACGGCGCCGGGGACAACCTGCTGGTGTCCGTGGCGGGACGGCTGGCCTCCGCTGTCCAGGCGCCCGGTGCGGTGGCGCGGCTGTCCGGCGACGAGTTCGTGGTGGTAGACGCGGTGGCCGGGACGGAGGAAGCGGCCGCCCTGGCCGCCCGGCTGCTGGAGGTCCTTGCGGCACCGATCCATCTCGAGGACCTGGAGATCGTCACGTCGGCCAGCATTGGCATCGCGGTTGCCCAGGGCGGGGACGACACCGTTGAAGACCTCATCCGCCGTGCGGACATCGCCATGTATCGGGCCAAGGAACGCGGCCGGAACCGCTGGGAGCTGCACCGGCCGGCTCCGTCGGACCCGGCGGTGGACCGCCTCCGTGCCCTCGGCGAACTGCGCCGCGGCATCGGCGAAGGCGCCCTCCGCGTCCACTACCAGCCCCGGATTGACCTGCACACGGGGCGGGCCAGCGGTGTGGAGGCCCTGGTGCGCTGGCAGCATCCCACCAGGGGCCTGCTCCCGCCGTCCGAATTCATTGCCATGGCCGAAGAATCCGGGCTGGTGCGTCCGCTGGGTGCGTGGGTGCTGGACGAGACCCTGAAGCTGGCCGAAAGCCTGCGGCGGGATGACCGGCAGGGTGCCGGACTGGAATTTGCCGTCAACCTTTCCGCCCGGCAACTCAACGATCCCGGGCTGGTGGACATGGTGGAAAGCGCGCTGGAGCGGCGCAACATGGACCCGGCGCTGCTGCTGCTCGAAATCACCGAAACGGCCCTGATGTCCGATCCCGTCGCGGCCGTGGAATCACTGACCGCCCTCAAGAACCTGGGGGTGGGGCTCGCCGTCGACGACTTTGGCACCGGTTACTCCAGCCTCACCTACCTGAAGAAATTCCCCATCAACGAACTCAAGATTGACCGGTCCTTCATCATGGGGCTGGGACTGGATACCGGGGACGCCGCGATCGTGGGCAGCTGCATCGATCTGGCGCACGCCGTGGGAATCCGCGCCGTAGCCGAGGGAGTGGAAACCTCCGGCCAGGCCCAGACGCTCCAGGACATGGGCTGCGACCTCGCCCAGGGCTACCTCTTCGCGCGGCCGCTGACCGAGCGGCGGCTCAGGGAATGGCTGGCATCCCATACCTGGGCACGCCCTTAAACGCACGTCGCCCCGTCCTCAGCCGCCACCCGTATGTGTGGGTTCAGCGGCAATGGGACAGGGCGAGGGGCGGAACTTGAGGAATGGCTGGCACGCGGGCCCGAATCGTGGGCTCTGTGGTGCCAGGGTCTTCGCTATGCGGCCAGGCGGGTGGCGGCGGCGGGTACCTTGCGGCGCGGTGCCAGGACACTGATGGTGCAGGGTGCCTGGAGCGGATCGATCCTGGTGGGAAGATGTCGGGTTTCTGACGCGGTCCGCAGCATCTCCAGTGCGGCTTCATCCACGAAGGCCTGCGAGATGTCCAGTTCCAGGTCCAGCCCTTCCTTCAGGGAGTTTGCCCGTTTTGCTACTACATAAAGGGCGTTGACGCTGTGGACGGTGATATGCCCCTTTGCAATCACCTTCGCACGTGCGTGGTCGAGATCAACACGGACAACAATGTGGAGCTTAGAGTTCAAGATGTAAAGCCTTCCCCGGCATTGGCTGCGACGCTGCAGCTTTTTGCGTGGCCGTTTTCATCAGCCTCATACAGAGTAGGGGTTGAATGTGATGCACGCAACAGTTTGACGAATTTATTACCGGAGGCTTCGATGCTGATCCTGTGACCGCCTGTCAGCCCACTGCTTCGGGGACCCTGCCCGCCAGTTCCGGAAGCCCGCCGGTCAACACCGCAACGGGGGCCGCGGACCAGCGCTGCCGCTCCGGTTCGAAGGACACCACCACCGAGTTATCGTTTTCGCGGGCCTCATCCATGGCAAGCAGCAGGGCGTCCTCCATGTGCCGGGCGTACTCCAGCCGATCGCCAAGGGAACCCTGGAGGTCTGCGTCGTCAATGAGCACATGGCCCTTGCCGTCCACGATGACCTTCAACGAATACCCCTGGTCCTCGTGCAGGGATCCGCGGGTGGATGAAATTTCCGTGACTCTGTCTGCCCGGACCAGCCCGTTGCCGAGCGTGCGGATCCACACTTCACCCATTACATTGACCTCCCCTTGGCTGGGGGCGCGGAACAGCACCCCTAAGGCGAAATGTACTCCTCCGCGACCCATTTGTGACCCCTGGATTAATTGCCTGGGGAAAGGGCGGCCAGTATTCCGGTGCCGTCCGCCCTGCGGGACCTTCGGCACTTCCGGCCCGCCGCGGCCCGATGTGACGCTGGTGGCATGGCTTCGACCAGCCGCAGCGGCGGCGTCGGCTCCGCCTTGGTCAATACTGTCCTGCTGTGGGCCATCAACATGTGGCCCGGCTGGCGCATGGTCCCGTTCCTGGCTCCGGACATGACCCGCGTCCTCGATGCCGTGAACGCAGCCCTCATTGCCGGCATCATCGTGAACCTTGTTTTCGTGGTGGTCCGGTCAAGGGGCCTGCAGGCGCTCGGAAACCTGGTGGTCCTGGGCTTCGGGATGGCCGCATTGCTCAGGCTCTGGGATGTTTTTCCCTTTGATTTCGGCGATGGCTGGTCCGGGTGGCCACTGGTGGTGCGGGTGTTCCTGGCGCTGGGACTGGTGGGCTCGGTTATCGGTGCAGTGGTGGAGGTGGTGGCCCTGATCCGGTCACTGGCAGGGCTGGCACCCCGGACCCGGCAGTAGCTTCTGTTGCGCGGCGCGACGTTGCGCGCCGGGACGAAGGAGGGCGCCGCCATAGGATAAATCTGATGACTTCCCCCGGTGGTTCCGAGCCCTTCAACCTGCGCAGCATTGCGGTGGCCGCCTTTGGACCCACCCTGCTCTTTGGCCTGGGGCAGGGGGCCATCCTCCCCGTGGTGGCCCTGACCGCCCGAGACCTTGGCGCCACTGTGGCGGTGGCGGCCCTCATTGTCACCCTGATGGGGCTTGGATCCTGGTTCTTCAACTTGCCGGCCTCGCTTGTGACGCTGAAGTTCGGGGAGCGCTGGTCCATCGTGGGCGCGTCCGTCGCCGCCGGGCTGGCGCTCGCCGCTGCCGGGTTGTCCTCCCTGGCGCCCAACGGCCTGGTGCTGCTCGCCGTGGCGATGACCGTCGTCGGGATGTCCGGAAGCGTCTTTGGCCTGGCCCGGCAGAAGTACCTCACCGAGGCGGTGCCGGTGGAATTCCGGGCCCGTGCGCTCTCCACGCTGGGCGGCGTGAACAGGATCGGTGTGTTCATCGGGCCGTTCCTGGGCGCTGCGGTGATGCAGTTTGGCGGCATCAACGGCGCCTACTGGGTGGGTGTGGTGGCCATGGCGGCGGCCGCGCTGCTGTCCCTTACCATCCCGGACCTGGCCGCTCCGGACGCGACCGACGGCGGCAATCCCGGCCCGCAGCCCACGCTCCGGAGCGTTGCGGTGTCCCATGCGGGGGTCTTCCTGTCGGTAGGCATCGGCATCCTGCTGCTGTCCGCCCTCCGTTCCTCGCGGCAGGTGGTGATCCCGCTGTGGGCCGACCACCTGGGCATGGACGCCACGTCCGCCTCGCTGATTTACGGCCTGTCCGGGGCCATCGACATGCTGGTCTTCTATCCAGCCGGGAAGCTCATGGACCGCAAGGGCCGGCAGTTCGTCGCCGTACCCTCCACGCTGCTGATGGGAGCGGCGCTGGTGCTGATCCCGCTGACCGGCTCGTTCACCGGGCTGCTGCTGGCATCGCTGCTGATCGGGTTCGGCAACGGCATCAGTTCGGGGCTGGTGATGACGCTGGGGGCCGATTTCTCGCCGGACCGCGGCCGCGGCCAGTTCCTGGGACTGTGGCGGTTCATGGCCGACGCCGGGTCCACGGGCGGGCCGCTGCTGCTCTCCGGGGTCACCGCTGCTGCATCCCTGGGCGTGGGGATCTCGGCCACCGGCATCCTGGGCTTCGCGGCGGCGGCCGTGTTCGCCGTCGTCATTCCCCGCCTGAAGCACCGCCGCAACTACTGACGTGCGCCATCACTTTTCGTTCCTAAAACCGCATTCTAGGGACGAAAAGTGATAGGGCAACGGGCTGTGGTGGTGGACACTGTTCCCATGAATACTCCCCGGAGCATCACGCGGGACTGCGTCATCGCCGGGGGAGGGCCTGCCGGAATGGTGCTGGGCTACCTCCTCGCACGGGCCGGCCTGCAGGTCACGGTCCTGGAAAAGCATGCCGACTTCCTCCGCGACTTCCGCGGTGACACCATCCACCCGTCCACACTCACCCTGTTGCGCGAACTGGGCCTGCTGGAACGGTTCCTGGACCTGCCACTGACCCGCATCAGCACCATGGATGCGGTCTTCGACGGCGAGCGCTTCACGATCGCGGACTTCGGCACCCTGCCGGCGCCGGACAACTTCCTGGTGTTTGCCCCGCAATGGGATTTCCTGAACTTCCTTGCTGCGGAGGCCTCGGCACTTCCGGGGTTTGAGCTCCGGATGAGTACGCGGGCAGATGAACTCCTTTACGACGGCGGCCGCGTCGCCGGGGTCCGGGCCACGGATCCGGACGGCGGCCTCGACGTCCGCGCGCCGCTGACCGTGGCTGCCGACGGTCGCGGATCAGCGCTCCGGAACGACGCAGGGCTGTACCCAACCGGCTCGGGCGTGCCCATCGACGTGCTGTGGTTCCATCTGCCCAAGCCCCGCGATCCGCTTCCGCCAACGCTTGGATACGTCTCCGGCAAGGGCATGGTGCTGACCCTGGACCGGGGCAGCTACTACCAATCCGGCATGATCATCCGCAAAGACAGCTTCGAGGCCATCAAGGCCGAGGGACTTGGCGCGTTCCGTGCCCGCATCGGTGCCGCAGCTTCCCACCTTGCCGTCCCGGCGGAGAGCATCGTGGGCTGGGACCAGATCAAACTCCTGTCCGTGAAGATCAATCGGCTAAAGGTGTGGCACCGGCCCGGGTTCATCGCCATCGGGGACGCGGCGCACGCGATGTCGCCCATGTTCGGGGTTGGCGTCAATTACGCCATCCAGGATGCCGTGGCACTGGCCAACGCCGCAGTGCCCGGGCTTGCCCGCGGAGAGGTGCGGGACGCCACGCTGGCAGCGGTGCAGAAGCGCCGCGAGGTACCTGTCCGAAAGATGCAGCGCATCCAGCGCCTGGGACACCGCGCCATCGCTCGGCGCCCCGGCCGGCGCGCCTTCGTTCCCCTGCCGGCCAAGTGGGTTTTGCGTGCCTTCGCCCCGCGGATACGCCGGGCGGCAGCCCGCTTCATCGGCGTCGGGTTCCGCCCGGAGCACCCGCAGGTCTTCTGAGTTTCGCCGGCAGCTTTGGTGGGTACCCGCCGGACCGCGGTTATCCTCGACACATGGGTGAAACGGGGACTCGGGTTCGGTCCAGCCCGCTGCAGAAGGCGCTGTGGTGGGTTCAGGACTATGAGTACGCGGCCATGTGCCAGGTGGAGGGCGTGCTGTCCCGGGTGCAGCCCGGGTCCTTCCACCAGGGCACGCGGAACCCCGTGGTGATCATCCCCGGTGTGTACGAAAACTGGCAGTTCATGCTGCCCCTGATCCAGCGGATCCACGACGCCGGCCACCCCGTTCACGTGGTCACGGTCCTGCAGCGGAACAAGCTGGAGATCCCGGCGGCAGCCCGCCTGGTGTCCCAGCACATCGAAGAGGCGGGGCTCCGTGACGCCGCCATCGTGGCGCACAGCAAGGGCGGCCTGATCGGCAAGTACGCGATGCTGATGATGGACCCGGAGCACCGGATCCGCAAGATGATCACGGTGTGCACCCCGTTCTCCGGTTCCAGCTACGCCAGGTATATGCTGCTGCCGAGCCTGCGGATGTTCTCGCCGCGGAATGCCCTGACCCTGGAGCTGGCCCGCGAAGAGGCCATCAACAGCAGGATCACCTCCATTTACGGTCCATTTGATCCACACATCCCCGAGGGAAGCATCCTGCCTGGCGCCACCAACATCGCGCTTCCCACGGCCGGGCACTTCCGGATCCTGGGCGACCCGGAAACCGCCCGGATCATCACGGAGCAGCTGGCCCTTCCGGAGCCAAACTCAACGCTGTGATCCTTCACGCGTTGCGGGTGGATAAAAGCCCAGCTCAGGCCGTGGTTTAACTTTCAAATAACTTGAGCGTTCTTTGCCTTTTTTCGCGCTATGTTCCTGCGTTTGGCTGTGCATTGTTGTTCCCAGCAAGACAACTTCCACCAAAGTAAGCAAAGTCTGAGGGGACACATCATGAAGAACAGCACTCTGATCAAGGGAACCGCAGCCATCGCCGTAGGCGCAGCACTGTTGCTGGGCGGCGGCGGAACTCTGGCCAACTGGAACGCCGAGGCAGCGGCGGCTCCCGGCACCATCGTCGCCGGCGACCTGAACGTCACAGCTGCCGCCGGTGTCTGGACTGACCGCACCGGCGCAACTATCAACATCAATACCTACAAGGTGGTTCCGGGTGACAAGCTCACCTACACCCAGGCCCTGACGGTGACGCTGGTTGGTGACAAAATGGCCGCCAGCGTGGTGCTCGCGAACGTTCCGGCCAACACCTTCACCGCTGACAACGTCGCCATCTCCCCGTTGAAGCTCACCAACACCGCAGGTGATGTCACGTCGAATACCGTTCTGAAGCCTGTCAACGGGAGCGCGACGCAGACCGTCACGGCATCGACTGTTTTCGAATTCAAGAGCACCACAACCGGCCGCAGCGATGTTGCCAAGAACTACGACCTCGGCAACGTGAGCTACACGCTGACCCAGCTGACCCAGACTGGTCTTTCCTGATCTGACCGGGCCGGGCGGCCTACGGGCCGCCCGACCAGCAGAGTTAGGAAACGGACCAGGAGGAGACACCATGCGCATCAAGCGCTCACTGCAGGCGGCGGCCCTGATCGCCGCTGCAGTGCTCCTGGGCCTCCTCACCGTCCAGGGCAGCTACGCTCTGTGGAACGCCACCACATCAGCGGCACCTGGATCCGTGTCCTCGGCTTCGTTCGACATGGCGATGACCGCGGTCAACTCGGGCCAAACCACCAACATGACCTTGGCCAACGGAACAGCAGCCACCCTGACGCTGTCACCGGCAGGCACCCTGGGCCCGGGGACACCGGTGTACGGCGGAGTGCAGGTCACCAACAACACCAACGCCGGCGGCCAGTTCAACACGGTCATCACGGCGGGCCAGCCCACCATCGCCAACGTCAGCGGCGGGACCCTGGCCAGCTACATCAGTGTGACCGCCAAGCGGGCCACCTCCACCGCCGACTGCAGCAACAGCGCCGGTTATGTGGCGATCGGCGCCGGCGGACTTGACTCGCCCACGGTGGCCAAGAACGGTTCCACCATCTTTTGTTTCCAGGCCAGCCTCAGCTCCGCGGCCCCCACCTCCCTGAAAGGACAAGCAGTGAACATCACCCTTCCGCTCACCGCCCGTCAGTGCGGGGTGTCCGGTGGCTGCTGACCTGACCGCCGGACCGGCTTTCCCGGCCCGCGCACCGCGCAAGAAGTCCCGCACCGCCGGCCCGTCGCCGTCGGCCGCTGACGAAAGCCGCCGCAAGGGCGCCGGGGCGTGGGCCGCCGTCGGACGGATCCTAAGCATGTCCGCCATGCTCGTGGCGCTGTTCGCGGCCGTGGTCCTGATCGTCATCCCCGTGGCAACCGGCTCGCAGTCCTACACCATCCTGACCAAGTCGATGGCAGGGAAGTTCCCGCCGGGCACGTTCATGGTGATGAAGCCGGCGGCGTTCGACGAACTCAAATACGGCGACGTCATCACCTTCCAGATGTATTCCGGCCGCCCGGACGTGGACACGCACCGGATTGTCGGTTTCGGGTCCACCCAGTCGGGGGAGAAGACGCTGATTACCAAGGGCGACAACAACGGCGCCAACGATCCCGAGCCCGTCCGGGCCATCCAGGTCAAGGGCAAGCTGTTCTATGCGGTTCCGTATGTGGGCTTCGTGGCCAACGCCCTGGGCAACTCGGACCGCGGCACCTGGACCGTCCTGGCCGCCGTGGGCCTGATCGGCTACGGTGCCATTACGGTCTACAAATCAGTCCGCAAGCCTCGCGGCAGCAACGGTCCGGCCGGAGCCGTGGCCTAGATGCGCACGTTCCGGAACCTTCCAGGTGCCGCGGTTGCCGTCGGTGCCTTCGTCCTCACTGTCATGCTGGGGCTCGGCGGAACTGCGGCGTCGGCCCTGTGGCAGCAAAGCGCCACCGCCACCATGACTGTCGCCTGGCCGCTGCAGGCCTTCACCGGATTCACCTGCGCCAACGACAACCCCCAAAAGGTCGCCACACTGTCCGCCGCGGGAACCAGCAAACCCACCTCGCTGACGTATTCGGCGCGGCAGGCCAATGGGACCTACGGCCCGTCCTACACCGAATCCGTGGTGCTGGGAACCACCAGCACCGTCACCCTGACCATCGGGTCGCAAATCATTGCCGCCAACCGCTCCACCTCGCAGCTCACGGTCCGTGTGGTGGCAACCTACGCTGACCAGACACAAGTCACGGCCACCGCTGTTGTCGGCCTCGAACAGGGAAACAACAGCAACAAAGTCACTTGCATCTCAGCCGCCGCCTAGCGTGTGGAAAGCCTCCGCCAGCTCGGCGGAAGCAGGCGCCGCCACCACCCCCCCGAGGGCGGCGCCAGCTTCTGCCGAGCTGGTTTTGGCTTAAGGGCCGTTAAAAGCGAAGAACCGCTGCCCTGCCGGGAACGGTTCAAGAAGACTGGGAATTCCAGAAGACTGGGAAGTGGGTTCCTGGCGGCGCCCACTTCAAGACGCCGCCAGGAGAATTTGGAGCGTCTCCAACAGGAGCCGCTATGCCGGGTCCCAGCGACCCGGTAGCAGCAACTATTCGGCATCTCGATCAACTTTCCGCCGGATCTGCCGCAAGGAACACTCAAATTCGAGTCATGATTTGAACCATTCAGCGCCCAAAAGCGTCCCACCAAGGGTAGGAAGGCCCTACCGTCCGGTCAGGGCCGGGATATTTTGGGAGCGAAGGTCCGTGGTTTCACCGCGATCACGGAGGGGAGGGGTGTTGGTGGAACTTTTCAGTGACAAGCCCGCCCTTGCCGCTGCCGCCCTGACCCGGTTGGCGGCCGCGGACCTCGAAAGCGGCGGGAAGCCTCCCGGGCGGATGCAGGTGTTCCTGGGCGATCTGGTGATGAGGAACGGCCCGGACATCCTTGAACGGGTGGCCATTGAGCTTGCCCGGCAGCACCTGGCGTCCCTCGAGGAACTGGCAGTGGCCACCGGGCGGCCGGCGGCCCGGTACCTGGACGGGATTGAGCTCGCGGCGGCCATGGATGAGGAGCCCGACGGCGGACAGTCCGGTCTGGGCATCCCGCCGCACCTTGACGAGGGGTAGGGGAGCTGCGGCCGGGCCTGGCGTCAGCGGCACCGCGCCGCGAAGGCGAACAGTGACGTGGTGGCCACCGTGGCCAGGTAGCCGGCAATCACGATCAGCGAGATCCCGGCCCAGAAGTAGTTGGTGGTGCTGGTTTCCTGCCATGGGCTCGGCGCAATCCGGACCAGCGAATAGGCTGCCACGGCCGCGGAGGCCAGCCCAATTAGCACGGGAAGGACCAGCCAGATCCTGGCGGAACCGATGTGCCGGTTGAAACCCTCCCAGGCGATCCAGGTTCCGCGCCGCAGGATCAGCCAGCCGGCCGGAATCATGAATGCCCCCACCAGCAGGAACGCGGCCACAACATCTGCCGGGCGGTGCCACTGGTTGATCAGGGTGGACACTCCGGAGGCGATGGCAAATGTGCCGCCCACAAACCCGGCCATGGGCCGCCAGCGGGGTGAGGCCATGAGGAACACGGCCGCCGCAGCGGATGCCGCCAGGGTGGTGTGCCCGGATGGCAGCGAGTTCAGTTCCAGGGTCACCACCCCCTTGTCCGGCCGGGCGGGGAGCAGGTCCTTGAGGACCTGCGTGGCCACGTTCGCGCCGATGCAGGCCGCCACGGCGATCCCGGCCTCGGTCCAGTGCTTCCGGATCACGGTGACGAACAGGATCACGACGGCGGCCATCACCAGGGAGATGGTGGGCAGCAGGTCCAGGAACCGGGTGGTTGCCTTGCCGGCGGGGCCGTGGACGTCCACCGCTTCCACCAGGGCGGACTCATCGATGAACTGGCCGGTGGTGGTCTGCACGAAGTAGTAGTAGGTGGCCACGAGCCCGGCAATACAGGCCAGGGTGGCCAGCACGAACAGGGCACCCGATCCCGGTGCGGGCCGGGCAGGCGTCCTGGGGTGCATTTGCCGTGAGGAAGTCATCGCCGTTAAGCGTGTCACAAAAAGCTGGGAGGCCTCTCCGCATCTGCTGGGCGCGCCGTCGGTGTTTGCTACCTGGACGGGCTGGCTGGGGGCAGCCGGGGGATGCTGGCCGCGGCCACCACGAGCGCTAGGGCGCCCAGCCCGAACGGGAGGGCGGTCAGCGTGGCCACGCCGCCCACCAGGAGCGGGCCGCCGGCGTCGCCGAGTTCCCTGCCGAGCTCGGCCGATCCCATGGTGCGGCCCATCCGTTCCGGTGGTGTGCTGTCCGCCAGGTGCGCGAAGCCCAAGGGAGTGGCGGCGCCGATGCCCACGCCTATCGCCGCAGCCGCAACGAAGATGGTGACAGCGGCGGGGGCGGCCGCCAGCAGTGCGACGCCGGCGGCAATCAGGAGGAGACCCGCCGTCGTACCCCTACTATCCGTGACCCGGCCCTGGTCCCGCAGCCTGCCCACCCACGGCTGGGTCAGCACCGAGCCGAGCGCCAGTACGCTGACGGCGGCCGTGCCCGCGAAGGCGTCCAGGCCGTGGCGGGTGGCGAGCGCGGGAAGAAAACCGATGGCCGCCCCGAGCGCACCGGTGGAGGCGGCGAGGACCAGCGTGGGAACCCAGAACCTGCGCTCACCCACCTGCCGGGCGAGGTCCATGACCGTGTAGCGCTGGCGGGGGAGCGGCTCGAGATGCGGTACCGCCGCCAGCACCCATCCGGCCGTGGCTGCTGCCAGCACGGCCAGGGCGCCGAACAGCAGGGCGAAACCGCCGGCCAGGATCAGCCCGGCCCCCAGGATCGGGCCGATGATGTAGCCAAGGCTCTTCCAGGAGCCGTAGCGGCCAAAGTAGGCGCCCGCCTTTCCTCCGCGGGCGAGCCTCGCCACCATGGCGGACGACGCCGGCGAGAAGGCTGAGGCGGCGGCTCCCTGTCCCAGCCGGGCCAGGGCGAGCATGAGCGGGTCCGCGGCCCACAGCCCGATGAGCGACAGGGCAGCGAAGGCCAGGAGCCCGCCCACGATGACCGGTTTGGGCCCCACCCGGTCGCTCAGGGCGCCGAAGACGGGTTTGAGGAAGACTTCGGCGACGTCGTACAGGGCCAGCAGGATGCCGAGGTTCAGCAGCGTCAGGCCGATGTTCCCGCTCTGCGCTCCCAGGCCTGCCGCGATGCTGTGGGCACCGAAGGCCGTCACAAACCCGGCGGCATACAGCGGTGCCGTGGCTGTGCGGGTGGCCGGTGCGGTCTGGGTCATGGACCTAATGTATTGGTTCCCTCAGGTAAGTGACGCTGCGATTTCCCCGATGATCTCGAACTGTTCGCGGACACCGCCGTCCATGCCGGACTGCGCAATCATGTCCCGGACTTCCTTGCTGCCCGCCCGGGTGCGGATGCTGACGGTGGTGGCGGCGCCGCCGTCGGCCGATTCAAAGGTGACCGTGTTGACCACCGCGCCTTCTTCGCTGTCCTGTGCCGCCCCCGGGAACTCCATCACCTCCGTGTGCACAATCCGCGCATCCGGCACGATCTCGCGGTAGGTGCCGTGGAAGGCCACCTCCGCATCGCCGTGCGCCAGCATGGCGTACCGCCACTTCCCGCCCACCCGGAAGTCCATCTCCACCACCGCCATTTCGCCGCGCCGTCCCGGCCACCAGCGCCGGACGAGCTCCGGCGTGGTCCAGGCCTTGAAGACGAGGTGCGGCGGGGCGTCCACCGTCCGGGTGATGAGGATTTCCTCGTCGCTGGGGAAGGTCACGTCCATGGTCCTGCCGCCTGCCTGTGCCATCGGTCCTGCTCCTTAGTGTCCGTCGTCCTGATTCCGGAGGTCATCCAGCACGCCCTCGAGGAGGTCGAAGCGCTCCGCCCAAAGGTCCGCGTAGCCGGACACCCAGTCGTGGATGGGCTTCAGCGCCCGCGGCTGGAGCCGGTAGACCCGTTGCCGCCCGGCGTCGCGGACTTCCACGGCGCCAACTTCCCGCAACACCCGCAGGTGCCGTGACACGTGCGGCTGCGCCAGCTCCAGCAGCTGGACCAATTCGTTGACGGTGCGTTCGCCGCCGGCCAGGACGTCCAGGATTTCCCGACGGCGGGGCTCGGCCACGGCGTTGAACGCATCTGCGGTTGTCGCTGCCCGTGCCATGGCCCCAATCGTATACCCATATTGATATGTAAAGAAGGGGCTGTTGGCGTGCCGGTCCCGAAGGTCTACCCTTCGTGCAAGGGGTCCGGCGCGGGCCCTGCGGTGGCTCCTTAAGGAGGCGAAGCCGTGACGATCGTCGACAATGCGGTTTACGTGAACGGGCTGCGGACAGCGGACCCGGAAAACCTGGACGAAACCTACTTCGTGTTGCGCCAGCGCGAAGGAATGGCCTGGATCGGCCTGTACCGCCCGGACGCCGAGGAGTTGCAGTCGGTGGGCGAGGAATTCGACCTGAACCCGCTCGCCGTGGAGGACGCCCTCGCCGGCCACCAGCGGGCCAAGCTGGAACACTACGGCGAATGCCTGTTCCTGGTGCTGCGGCCGGCCAGGTACCGGGATGACGTGGAGAAAGTGGACTTCGGCGAGATCCACGTCTTTGCCGGTGACGAGTACGTGGTGACCGTCCGGCACGCAGAATCGCCGGACCTGGCCAAGGTCCGGCGGCGCATGGAATCGATGCCGGAGTTCCTGGCCCTCGGTCCCGAGGCTGTGCTGTACGGGATCCTCGATCAGGTGGTGGACGAGTACGAGCCAGTGGCTGCCGGCCTGGAGAACGACATCGACGAAATCGAGGACGACCTCTTCGGCGCCGACCCCGAAGTCTCCCGGCGCATCTACGAACTCTCCCGCCAGGTCATCACGTTCCAGCGCGCCACCAGCCCGCTGGCCGGGATCCTGCAGGCCCTGATGGCCGGAACCCCGGAACGCCCGGCTGATGCCGACCTCCAGGACCACCTCCGCGATGTGCTGGACCACGTCCTGCGGCTCAATGAACGCGTGGCGTCCTTCCGGGCGCTGCTCCAGAACGCGCTGGCGGTCAACGCGGCCCTGGTGGCGCAGCGCCAGAATGAGGAGATGCAGCGGATGACCGAATCCAGCTTCGAGCAGAACGAACAGGTCAAGCGCATCTCCTCCTGGGCCGCCATCCTGTTCGCCCCCACCCTTGTGGCGTCCATCTACGGCATGAACTTCACCGCGATGCCCGAGCTGACCTGGACCTACGGCTACCCCTACGCCATCGGCCTGATGCTGGCCATGGGTTTGGGGCTGTACGTCACCTTCAAGCACAACAAGTGGATCTAGGTTTTTCCACGTAGGCATTCTGCGGATGCAAGGGTCCCGCGGGCCGCCGGTACAGTGAACCCATGCCTGCCCGCGACGCACAGATTCACCCCTTGGACGATCTGCTGGCAGGGACACACGTTGTCAGCCTGCCCATGCGGGTGAAGTTCCGCGGGATCATGGAACGGGAATCGCTGCTGATCCATGGCCCCGCCGGGTGGGGCGAGTTCTGCCCGTTCCCGGAGTATGGCGATGCCGAGGCTTCGCGGTGGCTGGCCGCCGCCATTGAGGCAGCCTGGCAGGGATTTCCGAAGCCCCTGCGCACGGCGATACCCGTCAACGCCACCGTGCCTGCCGTGGAAGCTGCCAGGGTGCCGGAGGTCCTGGCGCGTTTCGGCAGGGTGGATGCCGTCAAGGTCAAGGTGGCAGAGCGCGGCCAAACCCTGGATGACGACTCCGCCCGGGTGGAAGCCGTCCGCGCGGAGCTCCCCGGCGCCGCAATCCGGGTGGACGCCAACGGCGGGTGGGACGTGCCCGCCGCGGTCAGGGCACTGACCCGGCTGTCCGCCGTCGGCCTCGAATACGCTGAGCAGCCCGTCCCGGACATCGCTGGCCTGGCCGAGGTACGTTCGCGCCTGCGGGCTGCGGGAACGCCGGTGCTGGTGGCCGCGGACGAGAGCGTGCGCAAGGAGGACGATCCTCTCAAGGTGGCGCGGGCCGGGGCGGCTGACCTGATCGTGGTCAAGGTAGCGCCGCTCGGGGGAGTGCGGCGCGCACTGGACATCGTGGCGCAGGCCGGGCTGCCCGCCGTCGTCAGCTCCGCGCTGGACACCTCCGTGGGGATCCGCGCCGGGCTGGCACTGGCAGCGGCCCTTCCCGACTTGCCGCACGCCTGCGGGCTGGGCACGGTGTCCCTCTTCGAATCCGACATCACCAGGGATCCGCTGACAGCCGACGACGGCGCCATCACCCTCCGCGATGCCGTCGCCGATCCCGGGCTGCTGGAGCAGTACGCGGCCCCGCGCGAACGCCGTGACTGGTGGCTGGCCCGGCTCCGCCGCGTCCACGCTCTCCTGGCCGGATAGACGCGCGCTCATTTGTGGCGGCTCTGTCGCCAAGCCGTGTGCAATCTCCTGAAGTTTCTGCAGGTCACGGGCGGTTAACCTGCGCTTCACCTCTTCGATGCCGCCGCGTAGGACATGGCTGACAGTGTGTCACCGACCCCAGAGGAACATTTGGAAGGCACCCTCATGTCTGAAACGCCCACCCGCAAGTTCAACCTCCTGCCGATGCTCGGCCATACCAAGGGCAAGCGCAGCGCAGTTACTTGCGCCCTCAAGTGCGACAACGCCTGCGCCGGTGACGTCTGCAATACCAGCTCCAACAGCTACTTCCGCGACATCGCCTCGGCCACCATGTCCCGCCGCGCCGCCCTGGGCCTTGGCGCTGCCGGTGCCCTCGCCGTCGCACTGGGAAGCGCCGTTAGCTCGCCTGAAACCGCCAACGCTGCCGGACTGTCCAAAGCCGCGAAGGAGGGCTTCGGCAAGTCGAAGCTCAAGTTCACCGCCATCCCGTCGGTGGACGCCGCCGTGGACGCCGTCACCGTTCCGGACGGATTCACCTGGCAGCCGGTCATCCGCTGGGGTGACCCCATCTTCAAGGACGCCCCTGCGTTCGACCTGAACAACCAAACCGCTGCCGCCCAGGAAAAGCAGTTCGGTTACAACAACGACTACACCGACATCATCGAGGTCCCGGGCAGCAAGGGAAACCGTGCCGTCCTGTTCTCCAACCACGAGTACACCAACGAGAACATCATGTTCCCGGCCACGATGCCGGCGGCGCAGGTGCGCGCTGTGGGTGCAGCTGCGCATGGTCTCTCCGTGGTGGAACTTGAGCGCAAGAACAAGAACAAGCCGTGGTCCTACGTCAAGGGCGCAGACCTGAACCGGCGGTTCCTGAACAGCACCGTTTACGAACTCACCGGCCCCGTGGCTGGCTCCGCCCTGGTCAAGACCGTGGCGGATCCCAGCGGCCGCGCCATCAAGGGAACCCTGGGCAACTGCGCCGGCGGCACCACTCCGTGGGGAACCATCCTCTCCGGTGAGGAGAACTTCAACGGCTACTTCGCGGCCCCGGGCACCTCCGCCGCGGACAAGCGCTATGGCCTGACATCCAAGGCCACGGCCCGCCAGTGGGAACTCGACGATCCCCGCTTTGACACCCGCAACGCCGGCTATGCCAACGAGTCCAACCGCTTCGGCTGGATCGTGGAAGTGGATCCCTTCGACCCCACGTCCACGCCCAGGAAGCACTCTTCACTGGGCCGCTTCAAGCACGAGGGCGCCAACGTGATTGTCGCCAAATCCGGCCACGTGGTTGCCTACTCGGGCGATGACGAGCGCTTCGACTACCTCTACAAGTTCGTCTCCAAGGACAAGTACCGCGAAGGGGACCGCAAGCACAACATGACGTTGCTGTCCGCCGGCAACCTCTACGTGGCCAAGTTCACCGGCAACTCGCCCGCCGCCGAGATCACCGGTACCGGCGCTGTTCCCTCGGACGGCTCGTTCGATGGCATCGGCGAATGGCTGCCCCTGGTGGTGGACGGCAAGTCCGCCGTTGCCGGGATGTCCGTGGAGGAAGTCCTGGTCTACACCCGCCTGGCCGCGGACAAGGTGGGCCCCACCAAGATGGACCGCTGCGAGGACGTGGAGCCCAGCCTGCACACCGGCAAGGTCTACGTTGCCTGCACCAACAACTCCAACCGCGGCACCGGCACCAACGAGGCCGCCACCGAGGTCAACCCGCGCAACCAGAACCGCGACGGGCACATCGTGGAAATCACCGAAAACGGGGACCAGACCTCCACCACCTTCACCTGGAACCTGCTGATGGTCTGCGGCGACCCGGCGCAGGGCGACGTCACCTACTTCTCAGGCTTCCCCGCGGACAAGGTCTCGCCCATCTCCTGCCCGGACAACCTCGCCTTCGACTCCGTGGGCAACCTCTGGATCTCCACCGACGGCGCCCCCTCCGGCATCGGCCGGGCCGACGGCCTGTTCAAGGTCACCCTGGACGGTGCCGAGCGCGGCAAGGTTGAGCAGTTCCTCGCCGTACCCCAGGACGCCGAAACCTGCGGCCCCATCGTCCACGACGAGGAGCGCACCGTGTTCGTCTCGGTCCAGCACCCGGGAGAAGACGGCACATTCGAGGCACCCCGGTCCTACTTCCCGGACTACGTCGCAGCAGACTCGACGCCGGCGGCCGGCCAGGTCCGCGCGCCGCGCCCGGCAGTCATCCAGGTGTTCCGCGGCTAATTCCAGTTGCCCTATCACTTTGAGTCCCTAAAACCGGGCTTTAGGGACTCAAAGTGATGGCGCATCGTGGGAGGGCGGGGGCGTTGGAGGGTGGCAGACTGGGTTGGTGACTTCGCTGAACGACCCCGCCCACGACGCCGCCACTTCTGACGGGCACGACGCCGCCACATTCGATGCGCCAGCCGAAGCCGGGGACGCGCCCGCGCTGAGTGCCATTGCCTCGGCGCGCATCGCCGTCGGGGTCCTGCTCGACGGCGGTGTGCAGCACGTGGTGGTATGCCCGGGATCGCGGTCGGCACCGATGGCCTACGCACTGGCCGAGGCATCGGCAGCGGGCCGGGTGGAGCTGCTGGTCCGGATCGATGAGCGGGCCGCGGGCTTCACGGCCCTTGGACTCGCCCTCGCAACCGGCTCGCCCGCCGCCGTGCTGACGACGTCCGGGACCGCCGTCGGAAACCTGATGCCGGCGGTGATGGAGGCCAACCACGCCGCTGTCCCGCTGGTTGTCCTCTCCGCGGACCGGCCGGATGAGCTTCGCGGCACCGGGGCGAACCAGACCACCATCCAGCCGGACCTGTTTGGCGACCACGTCCGGTTCGCCGTCGACGTTCCCGCCGGCGTCAGCCCCGAACGGGCCGTCAGCACCGCGCTGTCCGCCGCGACCGGTGCGTTCGATGACATTCCGCCGGGCCCTGTCCAGCTCAACCTCGCCTTCCGGGACCCGCTGGTGCCGGCTGAGGGGGAGGGGCTTCCCGCGGACGCGGCACGCCGGCGCTTCCGGATCGGTGCCGAGCCGCTGGTCATGGATCTGCCCCCGGCCTCCGAAGACCTGCCGGAGCGCCGCACCGTAGTGCTGGCAGGGCACGACGCCGGCCCGGTGGCCGAAGCGTTTGCCAGGGCACACAACCTGCCGCTGCTCGCCGAACCGTCCTCCAATGCCCGGTTCGGCCCCAACGCCGTGGGCCCGTACCGGTTGCTGCTGGAGCACTTCGGCCCGGCGGCGGACCAGCCGGTGGAGCGGGTTGTGCTGTTCGGCCGGCCCACGCTGTCCCGGCCGGTGGCCGCGCTGCTGGCGCGCCCCGACGTCCAGTCCGCGCTGTACCAGCCGGTGCCCGTGGCCTGGTACGAGCCCGGCCGCCGCACTGAACTGCCGCTGGCGGACCTGGCCGATCTCGCGGACTTCGCAGGGCGGGGATCAGCGGCGTGGCTGGACACCTGGCTTTTGGCGGGCTCGGCAGCCCAGCACGCTGTGGACCAAGTGCTGGCTGCGGAGGCAATGGCAACAGGCCCTTCCGTGGCGTCCTTGGTGTGGAAGCACGCCCGCGGCCAGCTGCTCCTGGGCTCCTCCAACGGCATCCGCGACGCTGACCTGGCGGCCCTGCCTGCCCCGGACCCCGCCGCAAACGTGTACGCAAACCGGGGCCTGGCGGGCATTGACGGCACCATTTCCACGGCCACCGGACTGGCCATTGGCGGCCGCCAGGAAACCACCGTCCTGCTGGGCGACGTCACGTTCCTGCACGACGCCGGCGGCCTGCTCCTCGGCACCGGCGAGGAGGTGCCCGACCTTCGGATCGTGGTCCTCAACGATTCCGGCGGAGCGATCTTCGACCTGCTGGAGCACGGCGCGGTGCGCGACGGCGGCCGCTACGGAGACGCCGTCGAACGCCTGTTCGCCACCCCGCACTCAGCCGACATTGCGTCTCTCGCAGCGGGCTACGGCGTCGGCCATTCTCTGGTGACCACGACGGCGGGAGTCGCCGAAGCGCTCGGCAGGCCGGTCAAGGGACGCAGCATTGTGGAGGTCCGTACCGACCGCAGCGCCCTGCGGCAGCTCCACGGACGGATTAAGGATGCAGTGTCCGCAGCCGTGACAGGCGTGCTCGCTGGGCAGTAGGCGGTAAACCCCGGGGCGGTCAGCCGCCCGGGGGAGTGAACTGGCTGGCGGAGAAGATGGCTCCCTGCGGGTCCCGGATGAGCGCCTCGCGTGTCCAGTCGGACTCGTCCCGGCGCAGAACCTCGGCACCCAGCCGCTCGGCGTCGGCGGCGGTTTGGTCCCGGTCAGCCACGGTGAAGGTGACGTGCCAGTGCGGCGGCCTGTCCGGACCTGTGGTGACGATCCAGGCAATCGCGTCCTCAAAACCGGGCGGAGCAGCGATGTCCGACTGCCGCGCCCTGATGTCCGGGTCAACCGTCGCTTCCAGATGGTCTCCGTAGCCGGGCCGCCGGACCAGCATTCCGAAGCCGAGGTCGTCCACCTCCCACCCGAAGGCCTCCTGGTAGAAGCTGATGGCCGGGCCCGGGTCCGGTGTATGCAGGTCGCTGAAATTCCAGGATCCCGGCACGTTCGCCACCTGCACACCTGGCCTCCGTCTTGCCTGCCAAACGTGGAACCCGGCCCCCTGCGGATCTGCCAACGCCGCGTCCCGTCCGCCCTCGCCCGCGTCCTCTGGCTGGGAAAGCAAGGTGGCACCTCCGGCAACAAGCCGCTGGACGGCGGCATCGGCGTCGTCAACGGCAATGTACGTGCTCCAGGCGGCTTCCGCGCCGCTGCCGTTTCCCAGGCCTGCGACGTCCCGGCCGTCGAGCTTGGCGATCAGGTACCGGCCGGGGGCGCCGGGCGGCAGGACGTCCTCGAATGTCCAGCCGAACAGCCCCGAGTAGAAGGCCGCGGCGGCGTCAACATCGGGCTGCGTGGTATCGATCCAGCACGGGACGCCCGCCGGATAGGTCCTGGGATTCATGCTTCACTCCTGTTCCTGGATGGCCACATTGTCCCATGACGCACGAAATCCCCGGCGCTGCGGCGATACCGCAGCGCCGGGGATTCCTGGCGTTTTATAGCCCGAAGGACCTGGCCTAGTCCTCGATGTTGATGTGCGTGGGGTCGAGCACGCGGCGGAGGAACTCCTTGGTGCGCGGCTGGGCGGGGGAGCCGATGACCTGCTCGGCCACGCCTTCCTCCACCACAACACCGCCGTCCATGAAGACCACGCGGTCAGCCACCTCGCGTGCGAAGGCCATCTCGTGGGTGACCACCAGCATGGTCATGCCTTCCTTGGCCAGGTTCCGCATGACGGAGAGGACATCACCAACGGTCTCCGGGTCCAGCGCCGAGGTGGGCTCGTCAAAGAGCATCAGTTCGGGGTTCATGCTCAGGGCGCGGGCGATGGCCACGCGCTGCTGCTGGCCGCCGGAGAGCTGGTCCGGGAAACGGTCGGCGAGGTGCCCCAGGCCCACGCGTTCCAGGTTGTGCAGCGAGACCTTGTCCGCTTCGGCCTGGGAGCGCTTCAGGACCTTGGTCTGCGCAATGGAACAGTTGCGCAGGGCGTTCAGGTGCGGGAACAGGTTGAACTGCTGGAACACCATGCCCACCTTGCGGCGCATCTTGTCGATGTCCACATCGGGATCAGTGGCTTCGAAACCGCCCACGTGGATGCTGCCCTGGTTGGGCTGTTCCAGCAGGTTGACGCAGCGCAGCAGGGTGGACTTGCCGGAGCCGGAGGGGCCGATCAGGCACACCACTTCACCGGGCTTCACGTTCAGGCTGATGCCCTTGAGGACCTCGTTGGAACCGTAGGACTTGCGGAGGTCTGAGATGTCCACCCCGGCTGCGTGCACGGTGGTGGTGGGTACGACGTCGTTCATGGCTTCCCTGCCTATCGCTTGGTCCGCGCGGAGCGGCTTTCGAACTTCCGGGCCAGGAGGCTCAGGGGGATGGTGACCACCAGGTAGAAGGCACCGGCCACCAGGAGCGGCGTGAGGCCGGCGCCCAGGCTGGAGATGCCGTCGCGGCCGAACTTGGTGAGCTCGTACTGCGAAGCTGTCAGGCCCAGGACGTAGATCAGCGATGAGTCCTTGGTGAGGAGGATGACCTCGTTGGTCAGCGGCGGAAGAACGATCTTGAAGGCCTGCGGAATGACAATGGTGACCATGGCCCGCCACTGCGGCATGCCCAGGGAACGGGCTGCCTCCAGCTGTCCCTTGGGCACTGCCTGCAGGCCGGCGCGGAGGGTTTCGGCGATGTAGGCCGAGGCGACGATGCCCAGCGAGATCATCACGATGATGGTCACGTTCCACTGGACGCCGAAGGCCAGCGGGACCCCGTAGCCGAAGGCGATGAAGACCAGCAGTGCCGGGATGCCGCGGAAGAACTCGATGTAGCCGGTGGCAATCCAGCGGTAAAGCGGGAAACTGGACAGTTTCATCAGGGCCAGCAGCAGGCCGCCGCTGAGGCCCACCACGAAGCCGAGGAACGTGTAGATCAGTGTGTTCTTCAGGCCCACCAGGAAGATGTCCGGGAACATCGGCCCGATCTTGCCGAAGTTGAAGACGTTGGTGGCCATGGTCTTCCAGTCCGTGGCCAGGATCAGTGCGGCGATGGCCACCACAAAGATTCCGGCCTGGACATACAGGCTTACTCTGGCTCGCTGGCGTGCGGTCATTGCCATTGGGGTGCTCACATTCGTTGTGCGTGGCTAAGGCCCCGGGCGGCTGCCGTGCGTGCCGACCGGGGCCTCATTGCCTGAAACTCTGTTCACCGGGGCCCGGGGTGGCCCCAAGCGGTGGCTACTTGGCGGTTTCGCCGAACCAGGTGGTCTTGAACTTCGCCAGGCTGCCGTCATCGGTCAGGCGCTTGAGCGTGCCGTTGACCTGGTCAAGCATTGCGGTGTTGCCCTTCTTGATGGCAATGCCGAGCTTCTCGCCGGTGGCGTAGTCCTCAACGCGGGTGAACTGGGTGTTGTCCTTGATGGCGTAGCCGAGCACGGACTGGTTGCCCAGGGCGGCGTCGATGGTGCCGGCTTCGAGGGCCTGGACCAGGAGGCCGGAGTCCTCGAACTGCTGTGCCTCAATGCCCTTTTCCTGGGCGTACTTGGCGCCGGTGGTGGCCTGCTGCACGCCCACCTTCTTGCCCTTGGCGGAGTCGATGTTCTCCACGCCGGAGCCTTCCTTCGCCACAAGGGTCAGGTCGTCATCCATGTAGGGGTCGGAGAAGTCCATGACCTGCTTGCGGGTGTCCGTGATGGACACGGAGGAGATGGAGACATCGCAGCCGGTCAGCGCGGTACCGGTCTCGATGGCCTCGAAGGAGCTGTCCACGATGTTGAGCTCGGCCTTGAGGTCCTTGGCCACCTCATTGGCGATGTCGATGTCGAAGCCCACCGTCTTGCCGTCCTTCTGGAACTCGAAGGGCTCGTAGGGGACATCGGAGCAGACCGTGAGCTTGCCTGCGTTGATGAGCTGGATGCCGCCTTCGGAAGCTGCGGGGGTGGAGCTGCCGCCGCACGCCGTGAGGGTGAGGGCTCCGACGGCGAAGAGTGCTGCTGCCTTGGCGGTCAATTTGGCCGTGGCCAGGGACTTGAGCTGCATGTTTCTTACCTTTTGTTGCAGGGGTATGCGGTACTAAATCGGTTGATAGTGTATCGCCGATTGTGAGATGTGCATCACAGGAAACTTAGTTTCACTATTGGATAACTAAATTACCCGCAGTTTCAAGCCTAGGCGAAGCAATGCTGTCTCGGATACCGGACGTTTGGGCTAACTGCGGATGCCGAGGGATTCAAGCATCGGCCTGAACTTGGCCCAGGTCTCGGCCAGCTCTGCCTCCGGCTGGGAGCCGTCCACGATGCCGCAGCCGGCATACAGGCGAACCGTGTCCGGGGCTTCGATCACTGCGCCGCGCAGCGCGATGCCCCACTCCCCGTTGCCTGCGGCGTCCAGCCAGCCCACTGGGCCGGCGTAGGGTCCGCGGTCCAGGTGCTCCAGTTTGCGGATCAGGGCACCGGCCACCTGGGTGGGTGTTCCGCAGACAGCAGCCGTGGGATGCAGGGCGTTGATGAGGGCCAGGCAGGTGGGAACGTGGCCTTCCACCTCGGCGAGTTCGGCCTTGACATCCGAGGCCAGGTGCCAGACGTTGGGCAGTTCCAGGATGAAGGGTTCGTCGTGGGCGTTCATGGCCTCGGAGAATGGGGCCAGCTGGGAGGTCAGCGACTGGATGGCAATCTCGTGCTCATGCCGCTGCTTCTCCGAACCAGCCAGTACCCGGGTGGCGTAATCCATGGGCAGGCCGTCCTCGCCGTGTGCGTCCCGGCGGTCCAGGGTGCCGGCCAGCACGCGCGCCTGGGCGGTCCGGCCTTCCACCTGGATGAGCATCTCCGGAGTGGCGCCCACCAGTCCGTCCACACCGTAGGTCCAGCATTCGCGGTAGCGGGCGGCCAGTTCGCGCAGCACCCGGGAGGCGTTCACGCCGCCGGGAATCGTGGCCACCACGTCGCGCGCCAGCACGAGTTTCTCCAGGGCACCTGTCCGGATTTCCTCCACGCCCGCAGCCACGGCGTCCATCCACGCTTCTTCGCTGAGCGAGCCGGTGTGCAGTGTTGCGCCCGCGGCCAGGGGGAGGGGGCGTACGACGGCGCCGCCCTCCTTCGCGGGGACCGCACCCTGGCGGGCGTCGCCGGCTGCTTCCGCTGCCGCCGTCGTAATTCCTGAAGCTTTGGCTCCCGCCGACGCACCGGAGCTGACGGGCCCTCCGCCGAGCCAGCGCTCCAAGGCGGCGAGGGCGCCGGCTTCGGTGAGCGGACCGTCGTCGAACGTCAACTGGGTGAGCCACGCCGTGTTGTCCCGCACTCCCACGACGATTTCCGGGACGATGAGCCGGGACTCGTGGGCGGAGGTTTTGGAGAAGGCGAAGGACCCGAAAGCCACGGGCCCGGTGCCGGGAAGCTCTACGGAATCGGTGACGCGGGCTTCGAGGACCAGATGGCGCCACCAGATATCGGCCTCGAGGAAGCGCTCGGGGCCGGTTGCGGTGAACCGGGCGATCTCGCCGAAACCTGCAAGGCCGGCTTCCCGCCGGGTCCAGCAAAGGACGTCGTCCCGCACCAGAAACGCAGGAAGCCCCCCGGGGAAATCTTTTCCATCCAGGGGGACTGTCAGGCTTTTCAGGAGTCCGGTGCCGAGCGTGCTTGTCATGATGGATCAACAGTACCCCCGACAGTAATTCGCAGTACTTCGCAGTAACTATCCGCCCCTCGCCGCGGCGAACCCGCACTGGTCCGGACCCGCCGGAACATTTGAGACAATGTCATGGTGAACCGAGCATCCTTGGATAAGCGTCCGGACGAAGTAGCCACGATGTTTGACGACGTCGCACCGAAATACGACGTCGTCAACGATGTCCTGTCCATGGGGCAGACCCGCCGCTGGCGGAAAATCGTGGTTGATGCGATGGAAGTCTCCAAGGGCCAGCGGGTCCTGGACCTTGCCGCCGGAACCGGAACGTCCAGCGAGCCATATGCCGATGCAGGCATAGACGTAGTGGCATGTGATTTCTCGCTCGGGATGCTCAAGGTGGGAAAGCGCCGCCGCCCGGACATCGACTTCATTGCCGGTGACGCCACCAACCTGCCCTTCGCGGACAACACCTTCGACGCCACCACCATTTCCTTTGGCCTGCGCAACGTCAACGAGCCCAAGAAGGCCCTCGCGGAGATGCTCCGGGTCACCAAGCCCGGCGGTCGGCTGGTCATTGCCGAGTTCTCGCAGCCCGTTGTCCCGCTCTGGCGCACCATGTACACCGAATACCTGATGCGTGCCCTGCCCGCCATCGCCGTCAAGGTTGCCTCCAACCCGGACGCGTACGTCTACCTCGCCGAGTCCATCCGGGCCTGGCCGGACCAGGACCACCTGGCTGCGTGGCTGCAGGACGAGGGCTGGGAGAACGTCAACTACCGCAACCTCACCGGCGGCATCGTGGCGGTCCACCGCGCGTTCAAGCCGGCTGGCGCCCCGGATAGCGCAGCCGCCGCGATCGCCGCGCACAAGGGCCCGGTGGCCAAGCTGCGCCGCAACATCGCCCGCTGACCTGTGAAGGTACTGATTGTCGGCGCGGGTCCGGCCGGATCCACCGCCGCGTATTACCTGGCCAAAGCCGGTCTCTCTGTCACGGTGCTGGAGAAGACCAGCTTTCCGCGCGAGAAGGTCTGTGGAGACGGGCTGACGCCCCGGGCGGTCCGCGAGATCCAGAAGCTCGGCCTCCCGCATCCTGAGGGCGAGGGCTGGCGCCGGAACAAGGGACTGCGGCTGATTGCCGGCGGCCGGACCATCGAACTGCCCTGGCCCGAGGTGTCCGACTTTCCGCAATACGGTCTGATCCGCACGCGCTTGGGCTTCGATGAGGAACTGGCACGGCATGCCGAGTCCGCCGGCGCCACCATCCTGGAACGGCACAGCGTCACCGAGGCACTTAGGGACGACGCCGGCCGCGTGACCGGTGTCCGCGCAGCCATCCTGGACGAGTCTGGACGCAAGACGGGGGAGACGCGCGAGTTCAGTGCCGACGTCGTCCTTGCTGCAGACGGCAACTCAACCCGCACCGCCGTGTCCCTCGGCATCCAAAAGCGCGACGACCGTCCCCTGGGCGTGGCCGTCAGGACTTACTTCACCTCGCCCCGCACGGACGACGACTGGATGGAAGGCTGGCTGGAGCTCCCCGGCCGCGACGGCAAGCTGCTCCCCGGCTACGGCTGGGTGTTCGGCGTCGGCGACGGCACCTCCAACGTGGGCCTGGGCATCCTGAACTCCTCCAGGGACTTCGGCAAGCTCGACTACAAGCAGGTCCTGCGCGAATGGACCGCAGGCATGCCCTCCGAGTGGGGCTTCACCCCGGCGAACCAGGTGGGCGAAATCCGCGGCGCGGCCCTCCCTATGGGTTTCAACCGCACCCCGCACTACTCACCCGGTCTGCTGCTGCTGGGTGACGCCGGCGGCATGGTCTCGCCCTTCAACGGCGAGGGCATCTCCTACGCTATGGAGTCCGCGCGCTTCGCCGCCGAGTTCATCATCGACGCCTCCTCGCGCACGGCTTCCTCGGGCGGATCGTACGACGCCGATGCCCACCTTTCCCGGTACGCGGAGTACGTGCGGGACCAGTGGGGTTCGCACTTCACCCTTGGCCGGGCGTTTGCCACGCTGATCGGAAAGCCCGCCATCATGAAGCTCGCGCTGCGGACCGGCATGCCTATTCCGGTGCTGATGCGGTTCGTGGTCCGGCTCCTGGCCAACCTGACCGACCCGTCCGCGAAGGGTTTCGAGGACCGGGTGATCCGGGTCCTGGAATCACTGGTGCCGGCCACATCCAATGCCCCCGCGGCGACGAACCAGCGGTATCCGCAACAAAAAGTTAGGGTTAACCCGTGACCAACTCCGCAGACCACAGCTGGACGCATGCCGGGCACGGCCTGCCGGACTCCGAACCCAGTCTCAACACCACCGCCATTGCCACCGGCCTCCAGCTGCCGGCGGGCTTCGCCGCCATCGCCGGGGACCCCGAGCTGGGCCCGGCCATCACCAACAACCTGGCGCGCGTCGAAAAGAAACTGCGTGAGGCCATCGCCAACTCGGATCCGCTGGCTGACGCGACGTCGCGGCACCTGGTGGAAGCCGGAGGCAAGCGCATCCGGCCGCTGCTGACCCTGCTCTGCGCCCACCTCGGGGACGCATCGCTGCCCGCCGTGGTGCAGGCCGCCGTCGTGGTTGAACTGACGCACCTTGCCACGCTGTACCACGACGACGTCATGGACTCCGCGCCGTTCCGCCGTGGGGCTCCCACGGCCCACGAGGTGTGGGGCAACTCGGTGGCCGTCCTTACCGGCGACCTGATCTTTGCGCGCGCCTCCATCCTGGTGTCCGAACTGGGCGGCCGCGCGCTGGGCATCCAGGCGCGGACGTTCGAACGGCTGTGCCTGGGCCAGCTCCACGAGACCGTGGGGCCGCGGCCGGATGAGGACCCCATTGAGCATTACCTGTCCGTCATCGCGGACAAGACCGGCTCCCTGGTGGCCGCCTCCGGCCAGTTCGGTGCCATCTTCTCCGGCGCCGATGAAGCGTTTGAGGACGTGCTGGTGGAATACGGCGAGAAGGTAGGTGTTGCCTTCCAGCTCGCCGACGACGTCATCGATGTCACTGGTGTGAAGGTGAAGTCCGGCAAGTCCCCGGGAACCGACCTGCGCGAAGGCGTCCCCACGCTGCCGGTCCTGTTTCTCCGGCGCGATGCCGCGGCCGGCGACCAGTCCGCCGTCGAACTTCTGAAGCTCATTGACGGGGACCTCTCCTCCGATGAGGCTCTGGCCGCCGCTGTGGCTGGACTGCGGGAGCACCCTGTGACCGCCGAATCCTGGGTTGTTGCCCGCCGGTGGGCCGATGAAGCCATCGCTGCGCTGGCGCCCCTGCCCGAGGGAGTCGTCAAGGACTCGCTGTCCAACTTCGCCGTTGCCGTGGTGGACCGCGCCAGCTGAGTACTTTATGCGTCGAAGCCCGGTGCCTTTCAATGGTGCCGGGCTTCTGCGTGTAGTGGGGTTCTGCGTCGGTGGTCCTTGGTGGTCCGGCTGCAGGTTGCTGTTAACGGGATAGCCCCGGTGCCCAGCAACCGAAGCTGCTGTGAACCGGGGCTATCTCTCCGTTCGCATCAGATCCGCCGGAGGCGTTTAGCGGATCCGTGAATAGCTTATGACACATCTGTCACAGATTGCAACTCCTAATTTACTGAGAGTGTCACAAGCTTTTCGTGCTGAGATTCCCCGCCGTCGTGGGGCACTTTGAGCATCTATGAGGACGCCACGACGCCTATTTGCAGTGTGTCCGCGTCAATGTGACCCGGGGCCGTTGTCCACATGGCGCCAAATGCCCTTCCAGCAAACTGCGGCTTCGGGCGACCGTTGGAAACATGAACATCGAAGAGTTTCTCCAGCACAGGGGAGGCATGGCGAGAACAGTCACCCTTCGCGCAGCGGGGCACACCCGGACTGACGTGGATAAGGTGCTGGCGGCAGGTACGGTTGTCCGGATCCGCAGGGGCGTTTACGGCCTTCCGAACCAGGCGGGTGCACTGAGCTTTGCCCTCGAACACAACGCGCTCCTGACCTGCCTTTCCGCCGCCCCGGCCTATCATCTGTGGACGGTTCGGGAGCCGGTGGCCCTGCACGTGAGCCCGGGGCACAAAAGGACAGTGCCTGGAACTGTGGCCCATGGAAGGCCCCGCCACCCTGCCCACCCATGGCTGCCAATTGCCGGACTGGCGGACGCTTTGATTCATGGCCTGCATTGCTTGCCGGAGATCGAGTCGCTGGCTATGGTCCAGTGTGCCGCGCAACGGGGTGACGTAACGGTGGAATTCCTGCGCCGCAAGCTGACCGGGAACCGGAATGCCCGGGCGAGGTCGGTCCTGGACCACGTCGTTCCGCGGGCTGACTCCATCCTGGAAGTCCTGGCCAACTACCATTTCCGGCGGGCCGGACTGCACGTGCGAAGGCACGTGGAACTTCCCGGTGTGGGGGAAGTGGACTTCCTCATCGAGGAATGCCTGGTAGTGGAGACGGACGGCGCCACCCACCTGGAGCCCAAGCAGGTCAAGAAAGACCGGTCGCGGAACAACGCGACGGTTGTTGGAGGACGTTTGGGCCTCCGGTTCGGTTACGACGACGTGGTCCACCACCCGGAGCGGATGGTGGCACAGGTTCTGGCTGTACTTGAGCAGAGCCGCCGAGGATCCTACCGCGCAAGGTAAGTCCCGCCGTCGTGGGGCACTTTGAACGTCTAAGAGGGCGCCAGGGAGCTTTCCGCCGGCGTGTCCGTGGCAATGTGCCCCGTGACGGATGCCCAGGTTGCTCGGACTCCGAGTCAGGCGCCAGGTAACCCGGCAGTCGGCAACCCGGGGGAGGTCCCTAGTCTTCCTCGTCCCCGAAGGCCCACTCGAACATGTCGAAGACGAACTCGGAGAAGGTTCCTTCTTCGGACTTCCACTGGCCGCGGGCGTTGTTGCGGCGGTAGACGATGGGGTCAGGGACGCTGAGGTCGCCGGCGCGGAAACCCCAGGTGTATTCCTCTTCCTCGTCCTCAAGGAACATCAGGAAGCCTTCGTCATCGACTTCGAGCTCGTCAGGGTCCCAGAAGTAGTGGTAGGCCTCCATCAGGTCCTCGCAGCCACCCACGGCGAGGTAGAACTCGCGGAGGACCAGCGGGATCTGGAACTGGTGGTCGGCCAGGGCCTTGTCCAGCTCCTCGGCGGACAGGCCATCCTCTTCCTGCCATTCGTCCTCGAGATACTTTGGAACAAGCGCGCGGAACTTCTCGAGGAACATGTCAGTCATGCTCATATCCTAGCCAATTGCAGGCCGTCCCAAATGCCACCGGGGGCGCCCTCGACGGCGTCAGAGGCTGCTGTCTTTGCCCCGCCGGTTCAGCCCGTGGACGGCCAGGGGAGCCTGCCAGGACCGGCGCCAAGCCAGCACGCGGAAGGTGAAGACGACGGCGGCCACAACCGCGGCGGTGAGGACATTGAAGACCCCCGCCATCCACAGCACCGTGGTCATCACGGCCCCTACGAAGGCAGGCACCGCGTAAATCGATTTCGCGTTAAACAGCTCGGGTACCTCGTTGGCCGTCACGTCTCGGAGCAGGCCGCCTCCCACTGCTGTTGTGACCCCCAGGAGGACTGATGCCACGGGGTTCATGCCCGCGGCCAACGCCTTCACGGTTCCGGTCATGCAGAACAGGGCCAGCCCGCCGGCGTCGAACAGCGTGAGCATGGAGGTGTAGCGCTGGACGTAGGGAAAGAGGAAGTACACCAGCGCCGTGGCCAGGACCGGGGGCACGAGGTACGCGGGCGTGGTGAACGCCGCCGGCGGGCCGCTGTTGAGGATGATGTCCCGGATCACGCCGCCGCCAAGCCCCACCAGCGAGGCCAAGAGCAGGGAACCCACAATGTCAATATGCTTCCGCGCGGCGAGCAGTGAGCCCGACACGGCAAAGAAGAAGACACCGAGCAGATCCAGCCATACCGGGGCGTTGTCAAAGGCGAAGGTCATCAAAGGTCCAGGTAATTCAAGTAGGGCGGACGGGGCGGCTCCAACGTTACGCTAGCCCCTATGAACAGCCCCATCATGATCGCCTGTGCCCACGGGACGTCCAGCAGCCAGGGAGCGGCCGAGGTCAACGCCCTGCGCTCCGCCATCGCCGAGCTCCGGCCGGGACTTGATGTCCGCGAAGCCTACGTCGATGTGCAGCAGCCGGACCTGGTGGACGTGGTGGCAGGCCTGCCTGAGGGGGAACCTGCAGTGGTGGTGCCCCTGCTGCTCAGCGTGGGCTACCACGTGAAGGTGGACATCGCGAGGGCAGTGAAGAGCCGCCCGGGAAGTGCGGCCGCCGCACCCCTGGGTCCGGACCCGCGGCTGGCCCAGCTGCTGGACCAAAGGCTGCGCGAGGCAGGCACCACGGATAACGACGTCATTGTCCTGGCGGCCGCCGGTTCTTCCAACCCCAATGCCGCCGTCAGCGTCGAGGAACTCCTCGGACAGCTGCGGGAGCTGCGGTCCAACCGGATGGTGGCCGCCTATGGTGCCTCCGCCCAGCCGTCCGTGCCCGACGCCGTCGCGATGCTTCGCGAGGAACTGGCCGGAGGTGCCGGGGCGGGGGAGTCCGCGGGAGCGGTCGACGTCGGCGGGCGGGTAGTGATCGCTTCCTACCTTTTGGCGCCGGGCTTCTTCCACGACCAGCTGGGCAAGGCGGGAGCGGATGTAGTCACCGAGCCACTTCTTCCGTCGCGGGTGCTCGCCGAGATTGCCCTGGACAGGTACGACGCCGCCGTCGTCCAGCAGCACGAAACCGCTAGTTAGCGCGGCGGCGGGAGAACCCTCAACAGGGTGTTCCAGCGGGCCCCGCCCATGCACAGCCGGGGTGACCGTTCAAGGGCATGCGGCGTTTCGTGACGAAATGTTTCCCTAGGTGACCTCGCATTTCCGGTCCTTTGTGACGCTATTCGAGCGGGACCTACAGTCGTTGCATGACTGATACAGCTCTAGCCGGAGCGTCCGCGGACTCCGCTGCCTCCAAGCGCCCCGCCCGCCCGTCCCGCCCCGCTGCAAAGCCGCACGGGCAGTGGAAGGTGGACGGCAAGACGCCCCTGAACGCCAACGAAACCTGGAAACAGGAAGACGACGGCCTCAACGTGCGCGAGCGTATCGAGACCATCTACGCCAAAGAGGGCTTCGACGCGATCCCCGGCCAGGACCTGCACGGCCGGTTCCGCTGGTGGGGCCTCTACACCCAGCGCAAGCCCGGGATCGACGGCGGCAAGACCGCAACCCTTGAGCCGCACGAGCTCGAAGACAAGTACTTCATGCTCCGTGTGAGGATCGACGGCGGTGCACTCACCACCGAGCAGCTGCGCGTCATCGGCCAGATCTCCGTGGACTTCGCCCGCGACTCCGCCGACCTCACCGACCGCCAGAACATCCAGCTGCACTGGATCCGGGTGGAGGACATCCCCGAGATCTGGAACCGCCTGGAGGGTGTCGGCCTGTCCACCACCGAGGCCTGCGGCGACGTGCCCCGCGTCATCCTGGGCTCGCCCGTGGCCGGCATCGCCAAGGACGAGATCATCGATCCAACCCCGCTGATCGCGGAGCTGGGGGAGCGGTTCATCGGCAACCCGCTGCTGTCGAACCTGCCGCGCAAGTACAAGACCGCCATCACCGGCCACCCCAGCCAGGACGTTGTCCACGAGATCAACGACTTCGCCCTGGTGGGGGTCCGCCACCCCGAACTGGGTATCGGCTACGACCTATGGGCCGGCGGCGCACTGTCCACCAACCCGATGCTGGGCAAGCGCCTGGGTGCCTTCGTGAAGCCCGAAGAAGCTGCCGACGTGTGGCTAGGCGTCACCAGTATCTTCCGCGACTACGGCTACCGGCGCATGCGCACCAAAGCCCGCCTGAAGTTCCTGATGGCCGACTGGGGTCCGGAGAAGTTCCGCCAGATCCTCGAGGACGAATACCTGGGCTACAAGCTGGCCGACGGTCCTGCCGCGCCCAGGCCCACCACCCCCGGCGACCATGTCGGCGTGCACGAGCAGAAGGACGGCAAGTTCTTCATCGGCGCCACCCCGCTGGCCGGCCGGCTGTCCGGCGCCGCGCTGGTCAAGCTCGCCGACACCCTCGAGGCCCGCGGCTCCTTCCGCCTGCGCACCACCCCGCACCAGAAGCTTGTTGTCCTGGACGTCGAGAAGGACCAGGTGGAGCCGCTGGTGGCCGAGCTGGACGAACTGGGCCTCTCCGCCCGCCCGTCCGTGTTCCGCCGCGGCACCATCGCCTGCACCGGCATCGAGTACTGCAAGCTGGCCATCGTGGAGACCAAGCACACGGCCGCCACCGCCGTGGCCGAGCTGGAACGCCGCCTGGCGGACCTGGCCACGTCCGGCGAACTTCCGCAGGCACTGTCGCTGCACATCAACGGCTGCCCCAACTCCTGCGCCCGCATCCAGACCGCGGACATCGGCCTGAAGGGCATGATGCTGCCCACGCCCGACGGCGATCCCTCCCCGGGATTCCAGGTCCACCTGGGCGGCGGGCTGGCATCCAACGAACGCGGCGAGGCCGGCCTGGGCCGCACTGTCCGCGGGCTCAAGGTGTACGTTGACGACCTGCCCGACTACGTGGAACGCGTGGTCCGCACGTTCGTGGCCCAGCGTGCCGAAGGACAGACCTTCGCCGAGTGGGCCCACGCAGCAGACGAGGAGGCACTGCAGTAATGTCCAAGCACGCACTCGGAGTGGACCCCGTAGCGGCCCCGGCCGAAGCGAAAGCAGCGGTGGTTGACCTTGTCGAAACCAAGGCCGCCGAAACTCCGGTCCCCACAAGCTCAACCAGCAAGCGCTCCAAGGAAGAACTCAAGGCCCTCGCTGAAGCCGGCGCCGCCGAACTCGGCTGGGACGCCCCCGCCCGCGACGTGATCGCCTGGGTAGAGCGGAACTTCGACCTGCCCGCCGTCTCGGTGGCATGCTCCATGGCCGACGCCGTCCTCCCTGCGCTGGTCGCTGACCAGATGCCCGGTGTCGACGTCCTGTTCCTGGAGACCGGCTACCACTTCCCGGAAACCTACGCCACGCGTGACGAGGTGGCCGCGAACCTCCGCGTCAACGTGGTGGACGTGCTTCCGGAGAACACGGTGGAGCAGCAGGACCGGCTGCTGGGCAAGGACCTCTTTGCCCGCGACGCCGCCCAGTGCTGCGCCCTCCGCAAAGTGGCGCCGCTGCAGCGCACGCTGGCCGGCTACGAACTCTGGTTCACCGGTGTCCGCCGCGACGAAGCCCCCACCCGCACCAACACGCCGCTGGTCAGTTGGGATGACAAGAACGGCCTGGTCAAGGTCAACCCGATGGCTGCCTGGACCTTCGACCAGTTGGTCGAATACTCCGAAGACAACCTCCTGCCCGTCAACCCGCTGCTCGCGCAGGGTTACCCCTCGATTGGCTGCCAGCCCTGCACCCGCAAGGTGGCGCCAGGCGAGGACCCCCGCGCCGGCCGCTGGGCTGGTTCCGACAAGACAGAATGCGGACTTCACGTATGAGCACTTACCTTTCCGAGGAGACCCAGGTGACCGACGCCGCCGTATCCACGCGCCTCTCCAGCCTGGACACCCTCGAGTCCGAAGCTATCCACATCATCCGCGAGGTTGTTGCCGAATTCGAGAAGCCCGCGCTGCTGTTCTCCGGCGGCAAGGACTCCGTGGTGATGCTGCACCTGGCCACCAAGGCGTTCTGGCCCGGGAAGGTCCCGTTCCCCGTCCTGCACGTGGACACCGGGCACAACTTCCCCGAGGTCATCGACTTCCGCGACCGTACCGTGGAGCGCCTGGGCCTGAAGCTCGTGGTGGGCTCCGTGCAGGAGTTCATCGACCGCGGCGAGCTTGCAGAGCGTGCCGACGGCACCCGTAACCCCCTGCAGACCGTCCCGCTGCTGGACGCCATCCAGCAGAACAAGTTCGACGCCGTGTTCGGCGGCGGCCGCCGCGACGAGGACAAGGCCCGCGCCAAGGAGCGCATCCTGAGCCTGCGTGACGAGTTCGGCCAGTGGGATCCGCGCAACCAGCGCCCCGAACTGTGGAACCTGTACAACGGCCGCCACACCGTGGGCCAGCACGTCCGTGCGTTCCCCATCAGCAACTGGACCGAGCTGGACATCTGGCGCTACATCGAACGCGAGAACATCGAACTGCCCGGCCTGTACTACGCCCACGAGCGCGAGGTCTTCGCCCGCGACGGCATGTGGCGCGCAGTAGGTGAAGTCTCCCAGCCGCGTGACGGCGAGGACGTCATCACCAAGACCGTCCGCTACCGCACCGTGGGCGATATGTCCTGCACGGGCGCCGTCGAGTCCAACGCCTTCACCGTGTCCGACGTCGTGGTTGAAGTTGCCGCATCCACCCTCACCGAACGTGGCGCCACCCGAGCAGATGACCGCATCTCCGAGGCCGCCATGGAAGACCGCAAGAAGGACGGGTACTTCTAATGAGCACCGAAACTGTTTTGTCCGGCTCCGCCGGTGGCCTGGAAACAGCCCTGCCCACCACACTCTTCCGTTTCGCCACCGCCGGATCGGTCGACGACGGCAAGTCCACCCTGGTGGGCCGCCTCCTTCACGATTCCAAGGCCATCCTCGCTGACACGCTCGACGCCGTGGCCCGCACCTCGGCCGACCGCGGGTTCGGCGGAGAAAAGGGCGGGATCGACCTGGCCCTGCTGACCGACGGCCTGCGCGCCGAGCGCGAGCAGGGCATCACCATAGACGTGGCCTACCGCTACTTCGCCACTGACCGCCGCAGCTTCATCCTGGCGGACTGCCCCGGGCACGTTCAGTACACCAAGAACACGGTGACCGGCGCGTCCACCGCGGATGCCGTCGTCGTGCTCATCGACGCGCGCAAGGGAGTGCTGGAGCAGACCCGCCGCCACCTGTCCGTGCTGCAGCTGCTGCGCGTGGCGCACGTGATCGTGGCCGTGAACAAGATCGACCTGGTGGACTTCAGCGAGTCCGTGTTCCGCGACATCGAAGCCGATGTGCAGCAGGTGGGCCGCGAACTGGGCCTGGGTTCCGATGGAATCAGCGATCTGCTGGTGGTCCCGGTGTCCGCGCTCGACGGCGACAACGTGGTGGAGCGCTCGGAGCGCACCCCCTGGTACACGGGCCCCGCGCTGCTGGAGGTCCTGGAGACCCTGCCCGCCGCTGACGAACTCGAAAGCCACTTGGAAAGCTTCCGCTTCCCTGTCCAGCTGGTGGTCCGGCCGCAGGGAGCACTGGCTCCCGACGCCGTAGCAGCGGGCCTGGACGTGGAGGCCTACCGCGACTACCGTGCGTACGCCGGCCAGATCACCGAAGGCTCCGTGAAGGTGGGGGACCAGGTATCCGTGCTGACGCCGGGCCAGGCCCCGCGCACCACCACCGTGGCGGGCATCGACTTCGCCGGCAAGTCGCTGGAGGAAGCCGCCGCGCCGCAGTCCGTGGCCGTCCGCCTTGCTGACGAGTTCGACGTCGCCCGCGGTGACACCATCGCCGCGGCCGGGACGGTCCGTGAAGCCTCGGCCGACCTGTACGCCGCCCTGTGCTGGCTGTCCCCGAAGCCGCTCCGCGAGGGCCAGAAGGTCCTGGTCAAGCACGGCACCCGCACCGTCCAGGCGCTGGTCCGAAGTGTGTCCGGGAAGCTGGACCTGGCCTCCTTCAAGCTTGAGGGCGCCTCCAGCCTGGAGCTCAACGACATCGGCCACGCGCAGCTCCGGCTCGCCGCGCCGCTGCCGCTGGAGAACTACCTGCACCACCGCCGTACCGGTGCGTTCCTGGTGATCGACCCGTTGGACGGCAATACGCTGGCCGCCGGCCTGGTCAAGGACCACCCGGGCGACCACGAGGATGAGCGCTACAGCATCTAGCTGTCACCGAAATCGCTGGAACGCTGCGAAATCGCCGTACCTTTACGGCGTCCCCGCAGCGTTCCAGCGATTTCGCGTTTCCAGACCGTATCGGCGGCACCGCCGCGATGCGGCACAAGCTGCGCCGATTGGTCAACGTTAAGGGCAGCTGACGCGCCAAAACCCGGTGACTGTGCGGCTGAATATGACGCCGCGTGAACCCGCGTGACCCCCGGTTTAGGCTTCGTTGAACGGCTTTGGGCCACTCCCTATGGTGAAACAATGACTAGTTCCAAGCCCGGGATGACCCGCATCGTGGCAGGCGAAAGCGCAGTTCCCAAGCGCAAGCGTGCCATCGAGGCCGCCCTGGCCATCGGGCTGGTCCTGCTGATCGCTGTCGGGGCCATTGTTGCCTCCAACATTTCCCGCAACACCGAGGCCCAGGCAGCCGAACCAACGCCGGCGGCCGCACTCAAGCTCGGCTACTTCGGAAACGTGACGCACGCTCCCGCACTGGTGGGCATCAAAAAGGGTTTCCTCGCCGAAGCCCTCGGCAACACGCAGCTCAGCACCGAATCGTTCAACGCCGGCCCCGCGGCCATCGAAGCCCTCAACGCCGGGGCCATCGACGCTGCCTACATCGGCCCCAACCCGGCCATCAACTCCTTCGTCAAGAGCTCCGGCCAGTCCGTGAAGGTCATCGCCGGCGCAGCCGCGGGCGGGGCGCAGCTGGTGGTCAAGCCGGGGATCAACTCGGCCGCGGACCTCCGCGGAAAGACCCTCGCTTCCCCGCAGCTGGGCGGCACCCAGGATGTGGCCCTCCGCGCCTGGCTCGCAGACCAGGGGTACAAGACCAATGTGGACGGCAGCGGCGACGTTGCCATCAACCCCACGGACAACGCCCAGACGCTCAAGCTGTTCCAGGACGGGAAGCTCGACGGCGCGTGGTTGCCTGAACCGTGGGCCTCACGCCTGGTGCTACAGGCCGGTGCCAAGGTACTGGTGGATGAGAAGGACCTTTGGGATGGGACCGGCACGGGCAAGCCCGGTGAATTTCCCACCACCATCCTGATCGTGAACCAGAAGTACGCCGCCGACCACCCGGACACCGTCAAGGCATTGCTGGCCGGCCACGCAAAGTCTGTCGCCTGGCTGAACGAGGCCCCGGAACAGGAAAGGGCCAGCGTCATCAACGCAGGCCTTCAGGAGTCCGCCGGTGCCACCCTCGCCGACGACGTCCTGGCCCGCTCGCTGGCCAACATCACCTATACCCTGGACCCGTTGGCCGGAAGCTACCCCCGGCTGCTGCAGGACGGCGTTGAAGCAGGGACCACCAAGCAGGCCGACCTCAACGGGCTGTTCGACCTCCGGGCCCTCAACGAAGTTGCCGCCGCCACCGGCACCAGCAAAATTTCAGCAGCCGGCCTCGGCCAGGACTGATCCACCCCACTACCTAAGGACGGCACCATGCCAGTCGTACTGGAGAACCTGGGCAAGCGCTTCGGCGACGGCGCCCCGGTACTGGACGACGTCAACGCCAACATCGGGAAAGGCGAGTTCGTCGCCCTCCTCGGTGCGTCCGGCTGCGGCAAATCCACCCTGCTGAACATCATCGCCGGACTGGAAGCGCCGTCGTCGGGCGCCCTCGAAGTCCCCAGCGACGGCGCAGCCTTCATGTTCCAGGACGCCGCACTCTTCCCCTGGCTGACGGCCCGGGAAAACATCGAGCTGGCCCTGAAACTGCGTGGCGTGGGCAAGGCCGAACGCCGTACCAAGGCCCAGGAACTCCTGGAACTGGTCCACCTGGGCGCCGCCGGAGACAAGCGCCCCCACGAGCTGTCCGGCGGCATGCGCCAGCGGGTGTCGCTGGCCCGTTCGCTCGCCCAGGACAGGCAGCTGCTGCTCATGGACGAACCCTTCGCCGCCCTTGACGCCATCACGCGTGACCTGCTGCACGACGAACTGGAGCGGATCTGGAAGGAAACCGGACGCACCATCGTCTTCGTCACCCACAACGTCCGCGAAGCTGTCCGGCTGGGACAGCGCGTCCTGCTGCTCTCTTCCCGTCCCGGCCGCGTGGTCCAGGAATGGGCCGTGACCGAGGAACACCGAACCGACGCCGGGCTCGCCGGCCAGCTCACCGGGGTCATCACCGCCCGGCTGCGTGAGGAGATTCGCCGCCATGCCAAGTAACCCCACGCCCCTTGCCGAGACCGAACCGGTGGTTGAGCCCGTCAAGAACCCTGAGCATGTCCATGCCGCTTTGACAAGGACTTCGAGCGGAAACGAGGACCTGCGGGAGCTGGAGTCCGGGCTGGATTCGCTGCAGTCCGATGCCGAGCGTAAGCACCGGGTCGACTGGAGCCGCATCCTCCTGCCGGTGGCCGCCCTGGTGGTCCTGGTGCTCGTGTGGCAGTTCTACGTGTCCCTGGGCGTCAAACGCCGCGACCTGGTCCCCGGCCCGCTTGACGTGGTGGGCCAGATGGGCGTGCTCTGGGGCGAAGGCAAGCTGCAGGAAGCCATGTGGACCTCGCTGCAGCGCGGTCTGGTGGGCTTCCTGATCTCGGTGGCGATCGCCACTCCGGTGGGCCTGCTGCTGGCCCAGGTTGCGCCGCTGCGCCGGGCCTTTGGACCGCTGATTTCCGGTCTGCAGGTGTTGCCCTCCGTGGCCTGGGTTCCTGCTGCGATCATCTGGTTCGGCCTCACCGACGCCACCGTCTACTTCGTGGTGTTCATGGGCGCCATACCCTCGATCATCAACGGGCTGATCTCGGGTGTGGACCAAATCCCGCCGCAGTTCCGCCGGGTAGGAACCGTCCTTGGCGCCAACCGGCTTCAGATGGCCCTGCAAGTGGTCCTCCCCGCCGCGCTGCCCGGTTACCTGGGTGGCCTCAAGCAGGGCTGGGCCTTCTCCTGGCGCTCCTTGATGGCCGCGGAAATCATCGCCGTGGGCGGCACCATCGGCTTCGGTCTCGGCTCACTGCTGGACCAGGGCCGTGCGCTGTCCGACATGACGGTAGTGATGTCGGCGATCCTGCTGATCCTCGGCGTCGGCATCCTGATCGAACTGCTGGTCTTCGCACCCATCGAAAAGCGCCTCCTGCGCCGCCGGGGCCTGCTGGCTGGCAGCACCCGCTGACCCAGCACCTCCCCAACGCACCTTAGGGCCCGACGGCGACTTCCCGCCGTCGGGCCCTCGCAGCTCCGCCGCCAAACGGGGGCACTTCGACACGGACACGCCGGGAATAGGGCCATCACGACGCCGAAGCCCGCCAGTGTGCCCCACGACCGGCCCCGAGGCGGCCGGGAAGAATGGCAGACTGGCGCCATGACCGTCAGCTTCGTATGCCGCACCGAGTCCCCGCTTCCGGTGGAGGAGCTGTTCGACCGGGCCCGCAGCGTCGACCTGCACCTGGACTCGCAGAAGGACTCGGGGGAGCGGGCCATAGCGGGCATCACGGAGGGACTGATCGGAGAGGGCCAGGAGGTCACCTAGCGGGCGCGGCACTTTGGCGTCCCCCTCACCATGACCAGCCGGATCACCCGCCTTGACTTCCCCCACAGCTTCACGGACGAACAGGTGAAGGGGCCGTTCAAGGCCTTCCGGCACGTGCACGGGTTTGAACCCACGGCCGGCGGCAGCATCATGACGGACCGGGTGGAGTTCACCGCCCCGCTGGGAGGCCTGGGCCGCGTCGTTGAGCGGCTCGTCCTTGTGCGCTACCTGGAACGGCTCATCCGGGACCGCGGCCGGTTCCTCGCGCGAGCGGGCCAGGACGGAAGCAGGCACGACGGCGGCAGCCCGGCTATGTGACGCAGCGTTACCTTACGTGAACTGGTGTTGCTGAGCCTTTGTGGGCCATTGTGACGCAGCCCTACCGTTGGTCCATGGCAATTCAGGATATTTACCCCACGGCGCTGCGGCTGCTCGGCCGCCCCGTGCTGGTGGTGGGCGGCGGACCCGTAGCCACCCGCCGCGCCAAAGGGTTGCTCGACGCCGGTGCCCTGGTCACCGTCGTGGCCCCGGTTGCCTCGCCCGCGCTGCAGGAGATGGCCGACGCCGGCCTGCTCACTTGGGAAGCGCGGCCCTACCGCTCCAGCGACGTGGACGGCGTCTGGTTCATCCAGACGGCCACCGGCGCTTCGGAAGTGGACGCACAAGTATCGGCCGACGCCGAGGCGCAGCGGGTCTGGTGCGTCAACGCCTCCGACCACGAAGCCTCCGCCGCCTGGACGCCCGCCGTCGCCGTCGTTGATGACGTGAAGATCGCCGTCAACGCCGGGGGAGACCCGCGCCGCGCCATGGCAGTCCGCAACGCCGTCGCCACAGCCCTCGAAACCGGAGACCTGCCGCTGCGCCGGCGCCGCGCCCACCGAGGCTCCGTTGCCCTCGTAGGTGGCGGCCCCGGCGACACAGGCCTCATCACCGTCCGCGGCCGCCGGCTGCTGGGCCAGGCCGACGTCGTCGTCGCAGACCGGCTGGGCCCCCGTGAACTCCTGAACGAACTCGCCCCCGATGTCCGCATCATCGAAGTGGGCAAGACCCCCGGCCACCACCCCGTACCGCAGGCAGGGATCAACCGGATCCTCGTCGAGGAAGCGCTGAAGGGCCACCGGGTGGTCCGGCTCAAGGGCGGCGACCCGTACGTCCTGGGCCGCGGCGGCGAGGAAGCCGAACACTGCCGGCAACACGGCGTAGAGGTTGAAGTGGTGTCCGGCGTAACGTCAGCCATTTCAGTACCCGCGGCCGCAGGCATTCCCGTCACCCACCGCGGACTCGCCAAGGGCTTCAGCGTGGTCACCGGCCACGAGGAACTCTCCGAGGTTCCCGCCCGCGCAGACCACACGATCGTCCTGCTCATGGGAGTCGGCCAGCTGCGGGAGTCGGCATCCGCGCTGGGCGAAGCCGGCCTGCCCGCCGGGACCCCTGTTGGTATCGTGGAGAACGGCTATTTGCCGGACCAGCGTGTCACCATCGGGACGCTCGGTTCCATTGCGGACCAGGCCGAAGCCGCCGGCGTCGCGAATCCCGCAGTGATTGTCATTGGTGACGTGGTGCGCGTGAGCCCGTTCGCGCCGTCGCACTTCAAAACCGCTGACTACAGCACCACAAGCCCCAACCAGCCCCGCAAGACCGTCGTCACCACCTGAAACCCATCAACTGCTCCGTACTTGTCGTTATGAGCCTTCTAAACGACAAGTACTCAGCAATCGATGCAGAAGAAAAGGAACACAGCCGTGTCATCTAGCACCACCGTAGGCTCTGCCGAGCGTCCGCTGCGCGTCGCCGTCGTGGGTTCCGGCCCGGCCGGCGTCTACGCCGCAGACATCCTCACCAAGAGCGAGGCCGTCAAGAGCGGCGAGCTGACCGTCAGCATTGACCTCTTTGACCGCTACCCGGCACCCTACGGCCTGATCCGCTACGGCGTGGCCCCGGACCACCCCCGCATCAAGGGCATCGTCAACGCCCTGCACAAGGTCCTGGACCGCGGCGACATCCGCTTCTTCGGCAACGTGGACTACGGCACGGACCTCACCATCGAGGACCTTCGCACCCACTATGACGCCGTCATCTTCGCCACCGGCGCCATCAAGGATGCGGACCTGAACATCCCGGGCATCGAGCTGGACGGCTCCTACGGCGGCGCGGACTTTGTGTCCTGGTACGACGGCCACCCCGATGTCTCCCGTGAATGGCCGCTCGAGGCCAAGGAAATCGCCGTGCTCGGCAACGGCAACGTGGCCCTGGACGTGGCCCGCGTCCTGTCCAAGCACGCCGATGACCTCCTGGTCTCGGAAATCCCGGACAACGTCTACGCCGGCCTGAAGAATTCTCCGGTCACGGACGTCCACGTCTTCGGCCGCCGCGGACCGGCCCAGGTGAAGTTCACCCCGCTGGAACTGCGCGAACTGTCCCACTCCAAGGACGTGGACATCATCCTGTACCCGGAGGACTTCGAGTTCGACGAGGAATCGGACCGCCAGATCCAGACGAACAACCAGACCAAGACCATGGTGGGTACGCTCACCAACTGGATCGCCGAGCAGCCTGAGGACGTCTCCGAGCTGAAGGCCTCCCGCCGCCTGCACCTGCACTTCCTGCACAGCCCGGTGGAGATCTACGACGACGCCGAGACCCCCGGCAAGGTGGCAGGCATCAAGTTCGAGCGCACCGAACTGGACGGCACCGGTAACGCCCGCGGCACCGGCGAGTTCGTGGACTACCCGGTCCAGGCCGTGTACCGCGCCATCGGCTACTTCGGTTCCGCCCTGCCGGACGTAGAGTTCGACCACAAGAAGGGCGTTGTGACGAACGACGGCGGTCGCGTCCTGGACGCTGACGGCAACCACGTGCCGGGCATCTACGCCACCGGCTGGATCAAGCGCGGACCGGTGGGCCTGATCGGCCACACCAAGGGTGACGCCCTGGAGACCGTGACCTACCTCCTCGAGGACCGCGAAAACCTGCCCGTAGCCGCGGCACCGGCCGAGGACGCCGTCGTCGAACTCCTGGACGCCCGCGGCGTGAAGTTCACCAGCTGGGAAGGCTGGCTGGCCCTGGACGCCCACGAGCTCGCCCTCGGTGCCGCAGCCACCGAGGCCGGCGGATCGCACGGTGTTGAGGTCAAGCGTGAGCGCATCAAGGTGGTGCCGCGCGAGGACATGGTTGCCATCTCCCGCGACGGCGTCGCAGCACAGGTCTAAAGCCCGTGCAAAGGCCCGCGGAACCTACCGGTTCCGCGGGCCTTTGCCGTTAATCGAGCTTGACCCAGCGGCGTTATTTGCCCGCCCCGCCGGCCGCCATCAGTTCCAGCCTGCGGAGCGTCTCCCGGTTGCGGGCGGAGATGGCCGCATTCCGAATGGCCTTGGGCACCAGCCTGCCAGGTCCGCGAATGGCATCTTCGGCGATGGTCACGCGGCATCCGTCCCCGGCTTCCTCAAGGGTGATCTCCACTTTGGCCTCGCCCATCGGCCAGCCCCGGGCCACCAGTTCCAGAGAACGGCCGGGCACCATGGCGGAGACCCGGGAGCTGTCATCGATCACCAGCGGCCAGGCGCCCACAGAGTGGTGCAGCCGGGATCCCACCTGCGGCCACTCTGCGTCCACGTCCCGGATGCGTGACGCGCCAACTACCCAGCCGGAATACAGCCAGCCGTCGGCGATGACCCGCCAGACGTCGCCCGGCGGGGAGCTGAAGTGCTGCGAAACGGTGGACATGGCGTTCCTTCCGGTTGCGGGGGTGCTGGCGATGTTTCGCTTGGGCCGTTCCGGCTGCCGGCCGGTGTTGCGTACGACGGCGGGAGGTGCGGTCCGTTGGGCCGCGCGGTACGAGGGCTTCCGCAGGCGCCGCGTCCACGCGTAGGCCTGAGCCCCGGGCGGCTGGTGTCCGAGCGGATCGAACCGCAGGGGACTGTCACTTGGAGTGGGTCCGGCGTGCAACCGCAGCTCGCCGCATTCCCGCCACCGCCCGGATGGGGTGGCCCAGTGCAGCCCGAGGACCCACTCACCGGACGCGAGGGATCCGGGCGGGAGGCTGCGGGTGCGCAGGCCCAGGAGGACCGGGCCCTGCCGGCCACGGTAGGGCATCAGCGTGGTCATGGTGGCGCCCGCAACGTCCAGCCGGGGCCTCAACAGGAAGCGCCACGGCAGCCGCCACCCGGTGGAAGCGAACAGGACATCTGCCGGGCCGGGACGGAGGTCGCCGTTAGCGGAGGGTGTGACCCTTAGCGCGAGCCCCAGGATGTCGGGCAGTGTCTGCGGCAGGCCCACTGAGCGGGAGAACCGGGCTTCCACGGCGTCCACTCCGGCGTTGTCGAGCCAGTCGATGCCGCTTGGCGCCGCCGGGTTGCCGGTGCGGGTGAGCTCGCCGGACAGTCCGAGCCCGTGCGGGTGGATGGGCCGTTCGGGCCGGGCAACCTTCAGGAGCCGGAACAGGGCGGCGAACGCCTGCCCGGCGCTGCGTGTGGCGGCGGGTGCGCCGCCCGGGTGCTGGGTCATGTCTACTCCCTACCCATAATCACGCGGGCTACATGTGTCCGAACCGGGCACGGATCAGGGCGAAGATCCCATAGGCAATGAAGCCGGCACCAATGGCCACCAGCAGGTAGGGGCCGAAAGGGTGGTCGCGCAGGGCCTGGAGGCTTCCGTCCAGGCCGGTGGACTCTTCCGGGCTGTGCTTCGCCGCGGCGATGATGAACAGCAGCCCGGTGAGGCCAAGGGCAATGCCTTTGGCGATGTGCCCCACCACGCCAAGGCTGTCAACGATCCTTCCCCGCCTGGTCCCGTTGAAGTGGAAGAGTTCTTCTTTCTTGAAGCCGCGGGTAACTCCCTTGGCCACAAAGTAGACGCCTATCCCGATGATCGTCAGCCCCACCGCCACCAGTACCCACAGTCCCAGCGGGTGGCCCATCAGGGCAGCGCTGAAGTCCCGGGTGCTGTCCCCGGAGTCCCCACGGAGCCCCACGGCGAAGCCTGCGAAGCTCAGCCCCACACTGCCGTAGGCGATGGCCAGGAATCCGGAGGAGACAAGCTTCGAGACCCGTTCCTTGCGCGGTTCGCCGCGCATGCGGAGGGTGGCCTCGCTGGCCTGCCACAGTGACAAGCCGGCGCAGGCCGCTACGCAGGCCCACATGATGGCAGGGCCCCAGGGGTTGCCGGCCAGCTGTTCGATGGCTCCGGTGGCGTCGGCCTGGCCGGGCTGGCCGAAAGCGATGGCAACGGCGATGGCGCCCACGATCACGTGGAGCAGCGCCATCACTGCGAAGCCCAGCCGGGCAAGGACGTCCAGGACCTTATGGTTGGACGCCTCCTCGACGGCATCGGCCGCCTGGCTGAGCGTGGATTCGCCGTCGGACACCGGTCAGCCGTTCATGGGCCCTTCGGCACGAAGCTTCTCCGCGCCGGGTCCTTCGACGTGCACGGTGCAGCGGACCACCAGGCGGCCCGGCGCGTTGTCCAGTTCCACCAGGGAATCGTCACCGCTGAGGACGGTGAAGACCTCCGAGCCCGCCACCACGTCCACCTGCTTGGCCTTGGCAGTCTCGCGGGCGTTCCGGAGTGCCTCGTCCTGGAGGCCGTCCACGTACTTGCCTTCACTTTCACGGGCGGGGTCCCCGAAGGCCCAGCCGAACAATGTCCCTGTATTTCCCATGGCCACGATATTACGCGTTTCAGGAAGCGAAGACGGGGTTTCGTAACATTAGTAAGTGTGCTTACCATAGGCGGACGGTGGCCGTGGTTGGGCCACGGAAAGCCAACGCCGCTCCGGCGGCAGCTCGGAACCGGTTCAACGTTAGGAATGTACAACATGGCAGGAAACCTCATTGCCCGGTCAGTCCACGATCTGACGGCAGCAGCATGGTTCGGCGGCTCATTGATGGGCGCCATCGGATTGAACGGCGCGGCAGCGGAAGCAAAGGATCCATCCGAACGCACCCGGCTTTCGAGTGCGGGCTGGATGCGGTGGGCTCCGGTCCAGACGGCAGCGTTCGCCACGCACCTCGCAGCCGACCTCGCCATAGCTTTCGAGAACAAGGGCCGCATCGCCAAGCAGGACGGCGTTGCCCGGGACACGGTGATCAAGACGGCCGTGACCGTGGCGGGCGCGGCCGTCACGCTCTATTCCGGGATCCTCGGCAAAAAGGTGGAGAAGCTTGCCGGCGAGGGGGCGGAAGGCGCTACTGAGCCGCGGCCCGGCGCGTCGGATGAGCTGAAGGCCGCGCAGCAGCAGCTGAAGGCCCTTCAGTGGGTCATCCCCGCCTTCGCGGGCGCAGTGGTGGTCCTTGGCGCCAAGCACGGCGAAATGCAGCGGCCCAAGAACGTCTTCGCCGGCTTGCAGCGCTGACCGCGGCATTGCCCGCTCCGTTAGGCGGGCAGGGGCGTACGACGGCGGCCCCGCACCCTTCACTGCGAAAGGTGCGGGGCCGCCGTCGTGCGTTAGGGGCTACTTCGCCGCGGTTTCGGCGACCATCGGGTCCCGGCCTGCGCCCTGACCGTCGTCGGTGGTCCAGACTTTGATGATGGCCCAGGCAACGGCAGTGATTGGTACGGCCAGGACCGCGCCCACAATGCCTGCCAGGAGGGTGCCCGCGGTGAGGGCAAGAAGGATAACCAGTGCGTGCAGCTGCAGGGACTTGCCCATGACCACCGGCTGAAGCAGGTTGCCCTCAAGCTGGTTGACGGCCACCACCACTGCCACCACGATCAACGCCACCACCGGACCATTCGCTACCAGGGCTACCAGGGCGGCGAGGATACCTGCCATGGTGGCACCAACAATCGGAATGAACGCGCCGATAAACACCACCATGGCAAGGGGCAGCGCCAGCGGAACCTGGAGGATCAGCAGTGCGGCGCCAATGCCCACCGTGTCCACCAGGGCAACGATGGCGGTGCCGCGGACATAGCCGCCCAGCACTTCCTGGCTGCGCGTACCCACACGGCGCAGGCGGCTGGCGCGATCGCCCGTGAAGGGGCTGATCAGGAAGCTCCAGATCCGCTCACCGTCCTTGAGGAAAAAGAACAGGATGACCACCAGGAGCACGGCCCCGGTCAGGAATTCCGTCACCACGGACAGTCCGGTAATGGCACCGGAGCGGGCCTGGCTGCTGGTGGCGAAGTCCACGATCGCGTTCCGGGCGGCATCGATTTGCGCTTCGTCAACGTGCAGCGGCCCGCTTTGAAGGAAGCTTTGCAGCTGGTCCAGCCCCGAACTGGCCTGCTGGACCAGGTCGTCCCATTGGCTCCGGACCGAGAAATAGATGACAGTGAAAACCCCGCCCAGGACAACCAGGAGCGACACGAAAGCGATGACGGTGGCTAGCGCGTCGTTGATGCCGCGCCTTTTGAGGACGTTCACGAACGGGCTGATGGCGGCCGCCAGGATCAGGGCGATCAGCATGGGGATCACCAGCAGCTTGACCTGCAGGAGTGCGAAGACCGCTACTACGGACACCGCGAGGATGAGCAGAGTCTGGGCCGCGCGGATACCCACCCGGCCGTAGCCGTCACCCCACAGCTGCTGCGGGGTTTTGCTGCCGCCCTCCGGGGTGGCGGCAGTTCCGTGCTCGGAACATGTGCGGCGGGGATGGCGGGAGAACAGGGCCATGTGAAGGGTCCTCAGGGTTAGCGAATTCCACCGGGGCACAGCGGAAGGGGGGAGCTGGGTCAGCTAGTAAGCCTACTGACCGGTCCGGCCCAGGCGAAAACGAGCCGCCTACGCGGTGAGCCATTCGGCGCAGGAGTTGAGGTTCCGGTTGACGGTGGCCACCGCGGCGTCGGCGTCCCCGCGCTCGATCGCATCCACCAGGATGCCGTGCCCCTCCAGGGGAAGCCCGTCGAACCCCGGCCGCTTCTGCTGCGCCAGGAGGTCCTGGTGCAGGGCCGGGCCAAAGCTGACGTACAGCTCATGCAACAGGGGATTGCCCGACGCCTGGGCCACGCGCGCGTGGAAGCCCCAGTCTGCCGTTGCCCAGGCTTCGCAGTCGCCGCTGCGCCAGGCCTGGTCCCGGGCGGTGAGGAGCGTCCGGAGTGCCGAGACGTCGTCGGACGTGGCGTGCCTGGCGGCGAGCCGGGCCGCCTGGGTGTCCAGGCCCAGCCGTACCTCCAGGATGTGTTCGGCGGTGTGGTCCTGGAACAGCCGGCGGGCGGCGCCGGAAATCTCGCTGGTGGCGCGCACGTAGGTTCCATCACCCCGCCGGACCTCCAGCATTCCGCTGTGCGCCAGGGCCTTGACCGCTTCGCGGAGCGTGCCTCGGGAAACGCCCAGGCGGGCCATGAGCTCTGACTCGGAAGGGATCCGCTGTTGGAGCGGCCACTCGCCGGAGTGGATCATGGCGCGCAGTTTGGCGGTGACCTCGTCCGCAAGCGGCGGACGGACGGACGGGCTAAGGCTCATGGCTTGCTACTTTACTTTCCCGGACGTGAGCAGGTGTGCCACTGCCATCTGCACCACGGCCAGCACCAGCAGCAGTGCCAGCGGAAGGGTCCAGCCGCCGGTGGCACTGTGCAGCATGCCCATGCCGAAGGGGCCGGCTGTGGCCAGGAGGTAGCCGGTGGACTGGGCCAGCGTAGAGAGCGCCGTGGTTTCGGCGGTGTCCCTTCCGCTGCGGCTGATCATCACCATGACCAGCGGAAAAATGCCCAACCCGAATCCCAGCAGCACTGCAGGAATGATTGACAGGCTGACCGGCAGGAACAGCAGCAGCGCCACGCCCGCGGCCATGGTGGTGCTGACCAGGTAGAACGCGGGACGCAGCATCCCGGGCCGGGAGCCAAGGGCAATCAGCAGCACGCCGGCGGGGACGGACACCAGTTGCATCACGCCGAACATCAGGCCGCTCTCGGAGGCACTGAGCCCCAGCGTGGTGAGCATGTAGGGGAACCAGCTCAGCAGGGCGTAGGCCAGCAGCGCCTGCAGCGTGAAGATCGCCGTGAGGAGCGCACCCTTGCGGGTCCGCAGCAGGGGCCACGGCAAGGTGCCGCCGCCAGTGGGCCGCGCGCTGTGCCGGTGGGCGTGCAGCGCAACGGGCAGGAAGCCCAGCAGCGCGGCCAGGGCCATGATGCCGATCGACCCCACCGCCGCTGACGGTGAGCCGAGGGCCTGTGCCAGCGGCACCACGGCCACAGCCGTCACCGTACCGCCGGTGGTCATGGTGACCGTATAGACCGCCGTCATCAGCGACGTGCGGGCCGCAAAGTGTTCGCGGATGAAGGATGGCATGGCTACGTTGCAGACAGCCAGCCCGGACATGCCCACCACGGTTCCGGCCACCAGCATCCCCGTTGCGGGGATGCCCCGGAGGAGGAGTCCGCCGGCCAGCAGGGCCAGGGAGAGCAGGATGGCCTTCTCCACGCCCATCTTGCCCGTCAGCCACGACGTCGCCGCCCCAGCCAGGGCAAAGCACAGCGTAGGGATTGAGGGGATGACTGCCGCCACCAGGGGGCCGTAGCCGAGTACCAGCTGCAGGTCGTGCAGCAGCGCCGAAGCCCCTGTAATGCCGGCGCGCAGGTTCAGGCCGATGAGCACCAGGGCGATGATGCTGAACACGACGGCGGTGCGCGTCTTTGGCGTTGCCAGCAGCTGCGCCACATTGCCCTGAATTGGGCTGGGCTGCACTGCGTCGGGCTGCGCTGGGTTCTGCTCCGCTGCTTTGAGCTGGGCTTCCCCAGCGGTGAAGGCAGGTGCGGGCGGGCGGGACGCGCGGGCGGGGGCGGGCGGTGGTGAGGCGGACATTTTTCCAGACTAAAGGTTAGACGTTTGATGTCTAGGGTTTTGTGGGGAACCTCTCCCGACCCCGCAGGTGGGGGCCATAGAATGCGAGCGGGAGCCCGGCGGCCCGGCCGGTAGGGCCGCAGCCGGTACCGGACGCGTGGGAGGAGCGATTGTGAAGGCTGTGCAGGCAGTGGAGGTAGAGAAGAAGTACGACGTCGGCGATGATGCCGTGGTGCCGCAGCTCCAACATCTTCCCGGAGTGGCGCGGGTTGGGGAGGCCCACACCGCCGAACTGGAAGCCGTCTACTTCGACACCGCCCAGCAGGCCCTGCGGTCCCGCCGCATTACCCTGCGGCGGCGCACGGGAGGGACGGATGCCGGATGGCACCTGAAGCTGCCGGTGGAGGCGGCGTCAGCCGAGGAAACCAGCTCCCGGAAGCCTCCCGCCCAGGCCCCCGTTCCTGAGGGAATGACCCAGACGGAGCCCGCACCCCGGCGGCGCGAGATGCGCGCCCCGCTGGGCCAGCCGGACGTCGTACCCGACAGCCTGCTGGCCTACGTGCAGGCCTTCGTGCGCGGCAACCCCCTTGTGCCTGTGGTGCGGCTGAAGACCGGGCGGACAACCTACCCGCTCTACGGACCTGATGGCGTGCACCTGGCAGACCTGGCCGACGACAGGGTGGAAGCCCAACCCCTCGGCGGGCCGGCCGCCGCCGGGAGGCACTGGCGCGAATGGGAACTGGAACTGGTCCATGGATCAACCAGCCTCTTTGAACCTGCCGGCCAGGTCCTCGCCGCCGCCGGCGCCCGTCCAGCAGGCCATGCGTCCAAGCTGGCCAAGGCCCTGGGCGCAGGCGGAACCTCGAAGGCCCCGGGCAGTGAACCGGGCGCCGGCACAGCCCTGCTGGCGGGGAAGAAGGCTCCGGCCGCCGCCGTCGTCACAGTCTTCCTGGCGGGCCAGCTAAACCAGCTTCTTGAACGCGACGCCGGGGTGCGGCTGGAAGAGCCGGAAGCGATTCACGACATGCGTTCTGCCGCCCGCCGGATGCGGTCTGCGCTCGCCGCCTACCGCAAGCTTTACCGGGCCGTTCCCGTGCGGCGCCTTCGCGACGAGCTCTCATGGCTTGGCGGGGTGCTGGGTGCGCCCCGGGATGCCGAGGTGCTGCGCTCACGTTTGCTGGGCCAAATCGATGAACTGCCGCCGGGTGAGGGCACAGAAGCGGCCCGGGACTTCCTGGACCGCCGCGCGGGGGCAACGTTCGACGCCGGCTACCGGCTCCTGCAGGAAGCGCTGGCATCCGAGCGCTACTTCCGTCTCCTGGACAGCCTCGAAGATTTCCGGGACACCCCGCCGGTCCGCGGCACCGCCGTGGAGCCGGGGCGGCGCGCGGTGGCGAAAGCGGTGGACAAGGCGGCAAAGCGGATCCGGCGCTCCCATAAGGCGGCCTCGCACGCCCGCCGGGGACCCGAGCGTGACACCGCCCTCCATCAGGTGCGCAAGGACGCCAAGCGGCTGCGGCATGTCGCAGAATCTGCGGCGGCCGTCAGCGGCAAACGTGCGCGAAAAGTTGCCAAAGCCGCGCACCGGCAGCAGAAGATTCTTGGCGATTACCACGATGCCGTCATTGCCCGGGAGCTGTTGGCCGGGCTGGGCTCCGAAGCGCCGCCGGCGGCCACGGAAGTCCTCGCGGACCTGCTGGCCAGGCAGCGTGAGCTCATGGCCGCGGCGGAGAAAAAGTACCGCAAGGCCCGCAGGAAGTCGCGGGACCTCTTGCGGGGCGGCGTACTCTAACCCCCGGTTGCCCTATCAGATTTGGTCCCTAAAACCCTGTGTTAGGGACCAAATCTGATAGGGCAACGGGGTTAGGGGCGTGTTCCCGTGGGCAGGGTCAGGATTTCAGCCCCGTCCTCGGTGATGGCGATGGTGTGTTCGGTGTGGGCAGTCCGGCAGCCGGTGGCGCTGCGGAGTGTCCAGCCGTCCGAGTCGGTGACGAGTTCAGCGGTATCCGCCATGATCCACGGTTCGAGGGCCAGCATCAGGCCGGGGCGGAGCTTGAAGCCGCGTCCGGGCCGGCCCATGTTGGGCACGTGCGGGTCCTGGTGCATGGTGGAGCCGATGCCGTGGCCGCCAAACTGCCTGTTGATGGGGTAGCCGGCATCGGTGAGGACGCGGCCGATGGCGTAGGAAACGTCCCCGATCTTGGCATTGGGCCCGGCGGCGGCGATGCCTGCGGCCAGGGCGCGCTCGGTAGCGTCGATCATGGCGACGCTCTCGGCCGGAGCGGAACCGCCCACCAGGAAGCTGATGGCGGCGTCGGCAGCAATGCCGTCCTTGACGACGGCGAGGTCAAGGGTCAGCAGGTCGCCGTCCGCCAGCGCGTAGTCGCGGGGGAGTCCGTGCAGCACGGCGTCATTGACTCCCGTGCAGATGTAGTGTCCGAACGGACCTCGGCCAAAGGAAGGTGCGTAGTCCACGTAGCACGATTCCGCGCCCGCTTCGGTGATCATCTCCGCGGTCCAGCGGTCGATCTCCAGCAGGTTTGTGCCTACGGTGGCCCGGCCTTTCATGGCCTGGAGGATGTCGGCCACCAGGGCGCCCGTCACCCGGGCCTTGGCGATCTCGGCGGGGTTGAGGATCTCGATCATGCGGTGCCCTTTCCGGTGGCTGGCCCGTTCCAGGGTGGCTTTCCTGTGTTTCCAGCGGGGTTTACGGCCAATAACTATACCGGCCATATTATCCCGGTATTATTATTGGAACCATGGTCAGATTGCCGCTTACCCCCGAAGAAGTCCAGCGCGGACAGCGCCTCGGTGCGCTGCTGCGGCGTGCACGGGGGGACCGCTCGATGCTTGGGACTGCGCTAGAGGCCATGGTGTCTCCGGAGACCCTGCGGAAGATCGAGTCGGGCCGCGTGGCCACGCCTGCTTTCCCTACCATTGCGGCCATCGCCGACGTCCTGGGGCTTTCCCTCGACGAGGTGTGGGCCGAGATCAATCAGCCCTCGTCAGGGGCGGGCCGGGCCACCGCCCGCACGGCTCCGCAGCGGCTCGCGTCCTAGGTTCCAGGGCGGTCCGTGCCCAGCGGTCGGGCCGCTATTTCCCCTGCCGTGCGGACAGGCGGGCCACGGCCAGGGCCAGCCACAGCTGCACCCGGTCCGGCGTGACCGAGGGGTCGTACCCTGTCAGTTCGGTGATCTGGGCCAGCCGGTAGCGGACGGTGTTCCTGTGCAGCGTGAGCTGCTCCGCCACGGCCGCCACCGAACCGTTGTTGGTGAGGTAGCTCTCCAAAGTGGTCATCAGCTCGGCACCGTGGGCGGCATCGAAGGCCCGCAGCGGGTTCAGCGATTCGTGGGCCATGTCCGCCAGGGGCACGTCCTCGCTGGCCAGCAGGAGCGAGGTCAGGCTTAACCGTTCAGGCTCGTTGACAGGCAGTCCGTGTCCTGCCGCATCACGGGCCTCGAAGTAGCTCCAGCGCAGGCCGTTCGGCTTTGTGTAGGCGCCGCCGATGCCGATGATCGCGTGGATTCCCGCCTCCGCCAAGTGGTCGCTGAGCTGGCGCGCCAACGCCGGCGCCGCGCCGCCGTCGTCGTTGATCACCACCACCAGGTCCTTACCCACGACGGCGGCCACCGCGCCTTCCAGCGCGCGCGGAACCGAGGTGCTCCCCAATGCCTTGTGGTGGGCGGGGGAGACGGCCAGCAGCACGACGTTTTTGCGGGTGCTGTTGATGCCCACCCCGGCAAGCCTCCGCTGCGCCTCGCTGGTCTCCAGGGCGCCGTGGATGACGTCCTCGAGCACCTGCCCGCACAGGGCACGCTGAGACTGCCGCTGCTTGACCATGTTGTTCAGCTCCACGCTGATGAGGTTCTGGGCATAGCCCACGATTCCGGTGTCCTCGAATGGCTGGCGGACCCAGAGCGTGCAGGCGTCGCGGCGGCCCGTGGGGATGGGAAAGGAGGACCAGGAATCGGCTGCGGGCGCGGCGGAGCTGCTGTTGTACAGCTGGGCCGTGAACTGCGTGAGGGCGATGTCCGTGCGCAGCATGCTGCCGAGTTGCTTGAGCAGTTCGGCGAGGCCGCCGCCGGTCAGCAGCGCACGGGCCAGGATCTGGTGCCCGGCGATCAGGCGTTCAAGCTTGGAGTAGTGGTCCGCGGACTGCGCATCGGCCACCAGCTTGGTGATGGCGATGAAGGGGGTCTCGTAGGGGACTTCCACCACTGGCAGGCCCCACCGGTTTGCCTCTGCCAGCAGCGCCGGCGGGACCGCCTCGTGCGAGAGTCCCACCCCGAACCCGATCCCCACGGCACCGGCCCGCTGGACCTGGCGGACGAAGCGGCGCTGCTCCGGGGCGGACTTCAACCTCAGTCCCGTGGTGAGGATCAGTTCGCCGCCGTTGAGGAACCGTTGCGGGTCCTCCAGCTCCGTGACAGCAACCCAGTTAATGTCCTGGTGCCAGGTGGTCTCGGCTACCCCTGCCTTGGACAGCTTGAGGGAGTTCACGCCCAGCAGGGCTGCGAGGGAAATGGCCATGGAACAAGGATACGGGGATGCTGGACAACCGCACTAAGCCCCTGCGCGAAGGGTGTGCAGGTGGCTATTCACTCGGCTTGGGGGCTGGCATAGGCTCAAGGCAGTTCCATCCATCCGCCGTGGTCTCCGCCGGGCGCGTTGGCCCCTATGAAAGAGGTTGCACACCGTGGTCCAAACCTTGCAGAACTTCATCAACGGGAAGTTCGTCACTCCCGCCGGCACTGAGGTGCTGGACGTGGTCAACCCCACCAACGGCGACGTCGTGGCGCACTCACCGATCTCCGTGCAGGCTGACGTGGACGCTGCCATGGCAGCGGCTGCGGAGGCGTTCAAGAGCTGGAAACACGCAACCCCCGGCCAGCGCCAGCTGATGCTGCTCAAGCTCGCCGACGCCGTCGAAGCCAACAGCGACGAACTCGTTGAGGCCCAGCACCGCAACACCGGCCAGGTCCGCTCCCTTATCGCGTCCGAAGAAGTTGCCGCCGGTGCCGACCAGCTGCGGTTCTTCGCCGGTGCCGCCCGCATCCTTGAGGGCAAGTCGGCAGGCGAATACTTCGAGGGCCACACCTCGTATGTCCGCCGCGAGCCCATTGGCGTCGTAGCCCAGGTGGCCCCGTGGAACTACCCGTTCCTCATGGCCATCTGGAAGATCGGCCCGGCCCTGGCCGCGGGCAACACTGTGGTCCTCAAACCCTCGGACACCACGCCCGAATCCACGCTGGTGCTGGCCCGGCTGGCCGGAGAGATCCTGCCTGCAGGCGTCCTGAACGTTGTCCTCGGCACCGGCAAGACCGGCGCCATGATGGTGGACCACAAGGTCCCCGGCCTGGTGTCCATCACCGGCTCGGTCCGTGCCGGCATTGCCGTCGCTTCCGGCGCCGCCAAGGGCCTCAAGCGCGCCCACCTGGAACTTGGCGGCAAGGCGCCGGCCATCGTGTTCGCCGACGCCGACATCAAGAAGAGCGCCGCGGCCATCGCCGAATTCGCCTTCTTCAACGCAGGCCAGGACTGCACCGCCATCACCAGGGTCCTGGTGGAGGACTCCGTGCATGACGACGTCGTCGCCGCCATGGTGGAGCACACCCGGACCCTGCACACCGGTTCGCAGAACGACGAAGACAACTACTTCGGCCCGCTGAACAACGTGAACCACTTCAACGCCGTCACCTCCGTGGTGGAGAACCTGCCGGCCAACTGCCGCATCGAAACCGGTGGCCACCGGGCGGGGGAGAAGGGCTACTTCTTCGAGCCCACCATCATCACCGGCGCCAAGCAGACCGATGATGTGGTGCAGCAGGAGACCTTCGGCCCTGTGATCACGGTCCAGAAGTTCAGCACCGAGGAAGAAGCCGTGGAGCTGGCCAACGGGGTTGAATACGCCCTCGCCTCCAGCGTCTGGACCACCAATCACGGCACCGCCATGCGCCTGAGCCGGGACCTCGACTTCGGCGCTGTCTGGATCAACACCCACATCCTCCTCACCGCCGAAATGCCCCACGGCGGCTTCAAACAGTCCGGCTACGGCAAGGACCTCTCCATGTACGGCGTGGAGGACTACACGCGCATCAAGCACGTGATGTCCGCCCTCGACTCCTAGAAGGAAAACCCTCATGACCACCACCGCATCAGACCTCACCTTCCGCCTGGAGCAGAAGCGCAACGTCCAGGCCGACTTCCCGGGCCCCAAGTCCGTGGCACTGACCGAGCGCCGCAAGTCCGTGGTGGCTGCCGGCGTCGCCTCCAGCGTCCCGGTCTATGTTGCCGACGCCGACGGCGGCATCATCCACGACGTCGACGGCAACTCCTTCATCGACCTGGGCTCCGGCATTGCGGTGACCAGCGTGGGCGCGTCCGATCCCGCCGTCGTCGGTGCCGTCAAGGAAGCCGTGGAGCACTTCACCCACACCTGCTTCATGGTCACCCCGTACGAAGGCTACGTGGCCGTCGCCGAGCAGCTGAACCGGCTCACCCCGGGCGACCACGAAAAGCGCACCGTCCTCTTCAACTCCGGCGCCGAGGCCGTGGAAAACGCGGTCAAGGTGGCCCGCCTGGCCACCGGACGTGACGCCGTCGTGGCCTTCGACCACGCCTACCACGGCCGCACCAACCTCACCATGGCGCTGACCGCCAAGGCCATGCCGTACAAGACCAACTTCGGCCCGTTCGCGCCCGAGGTCTACCGGATGCCGATGAGCTACCCGTACCGCGAGGAAAACCCCGCCATCACGGGTGCCGAGGCCGCCAAGCGCGCCATCACCATGATCGAGAAGCAGATCGGCGGCGACCAGGTGGCCGCGATCATCATTGAACCCATCCAGGGCGAGGGCGGCTTCATCGTCCCGGCCGAGGGCTTCCTGCCGGCGCTGGCAGCCTGGGCCAAGGAGAAGGGCATCGTCTTCATCGCCGATGAAGTCCAGTCCGGATTCTGCCGCACCGGCGAATGGTTTGCCGTCAACCACGAGGGCATCGTCCCCGACATCATGACCATGGCCAAGGGCATCGCCGGCGGCATGCCGCTGTCCGCCATCACCGGCCGGGCAGACCTGCTCGACGCCGTCCACCCGGGCGGCCTCGGCGGCACCTACGGCGGCAACCCGGTGGCCTGCGCCGCTGCGTTGGCCTCGATCGGCTCGATGGAGGAATACGACCTCAACAACCGTGCCAAGCACATCGAAGAACTGGCCACCGGCCGCCTCCGCGAACTGCAGGGTGAGCTTGCCGGTTCGGGGAAGTCGGTGATCGGCGACGTCCGCGGGCGTGGTGCCATGCTCGCCATCGAACTGGTCCAGGCCGGCTCCAAGGAGCCCAACCCGGAACTGACCAAGGCCGTTGCCGCCGCCTGCCTGAAGGAAGGCGTCATCATCCTCACTTGCGGCACCTACGGCAACGTCATCCGTTTGCTCCCGCCGCTGGTCATCACGGATGAGCTCCTGACGGACGGCCTCGAAGTCCTGGCCGTCGCCATCAAGGCCCACGCCTAGACAGCAGGCCGACAAGCACCACGGCAGCACCCCCGCATTGCGGGGGTGCTGCCTTTTTGGTTAACACGTATTTTCCCCTTTCAGCAGCCCACCTCCCCGGGTAACTACCCACTCCCGGCGGCCGGGAAGGCGGACTACCTAATGCCCCCTACTTGCCTGCCCGGCAAACACCTAACCACCCACTGGTTAAGGCCGGTTGCGGTAAGTATCCCCAAGAATTTTTTGGAGTACTTGGTACTCGTGTTAAGCGTCCTCAGCTACTCGTAACTTGGACACACCGGGACCCCGGAAAGCGGCCCCTGGAGTGCAACTTTGAGGAGTTTCCGGACAGCGAAGCCCCTCCACAATGACGAACGCCTCACAGCGAAGCGAGTAAGCGCCTACCAACATGCGGACGGCGGCAAAGGGCTCGGGCGGCGGCAGCCGCATCACCCCAGGCCGGCCATGGACATCCTGCACAACACAGAGGGGAAATGACGCGATGCAGTTCTCGTACACAGCAAGGGAGGGCCTCCGATGAGGGGCATCGAAAGCATTGCAGTGCCTGCACAGGCCACCTTCGGCCGGGACGGGGCCATGTTCGAAGGCCTGCTCGATTTCGTAGCCCAGCTGAGCCTGGTGCTGTGGGGGCTGGTGGTCCTCACTGTGGTGATCCGCTTCGTTGGCGTAGGCCTGTACCGCAGGGGTGCCACCCGCAGGGCACTTGCTGCTGCACTGGCACCGCCTGTGCTGAAGCCCGTTGTTACGGCACCGCCGGCGCTGGCGCCCGAGGCTCCGACGCCCGGGGCTCCGACGCCCGGGGCTCCGGCGCCCGGGGCCCCGGCACGCGGGGCGCTGATGCCGGCAGTGCTGACGCCTGGTCCTGCCGCCGCGGCGGACACCCAGGCTGAACGTTCCCAGGCCGGACTCATCGAGGTCATGGCGGCGGACGCCACCTTCAGGGACGACCTGCAGCCCGCCGAGGTATCGGCCACCGTGGCCGCGCCGGTTCAGGTGCACCGCCGCATCTTCCGCGGCCGGCGCCGGCACATTCCTGCTCTCGCCAGCTCCACGGAGGGGTGAGCATGGACTTCGCACTCGTCATCTTCTGGCTGTTTGCCGGCGTCAGCATCCTCTACGTCGTGCACTTCGGCCTCTACCTGGCGGGCGCCAACTTCTACGACATCTGGCAGCAGCGGCGCAAGGGAATGAGGGGCGTGCGGGCACCCGGCCAATTCCAGCCGGAATGCGCCGCGACGGCCACCTGGACCCGGCGGGCCCGCCCCGAAGTTCCGGGGCTGGTATCGATCGTCATCGCCGCCCACAACGAGGAAGCGGTGATCGTCAGGACACTCGAGTCCATCGGCACAAGCATCTACCGTTCCTTCGAGGTCTTCGTCGCCGATGACGCCTCATCGGACCTGACCGGCAGGCTGGTCCGGGACTACCAACTGCGGCACCCCACCATGGACCTGCACCTGGTCCGGATGCGCCGCAACATCGGAAAGGGTGCAGCGCTCAACTCGGTGCTCCGCCGGCACGCCCGTGGCCAGTTCGCCATGACCCTGGACGCCGATTCAATCATCGGGCCGGAAACCATCACCAACGCGCTGTCCTACTTTGATGATCCGTGCGTGGCCGGAGTCGCCGCCAACGTGCAGATCCTGGAGGAGACCACCGTACTCGGCATCCTGCAGCGCTTTGAGCACATGATCGGCTACCGCTCCAAGAAGTTCTACTCCCTCCTGAACGCCGAGTTCGTGGTGGGCGGTGTGGCCTCCACCTACCGGATGCGCGTGCTGCGGAAAGTGGACTTCTACGACACGGACACCGTGACCGAGGACATCGGGCTGAGCGCCAAGATCACCAACCTGGGCAACCGGCGTTTCCGCATGATCTACGGTGCCGACGTGGTGGCCAAGACCGAGGGCGTGCTCTCGCTGCGCGCCCTGGCCAAGCAGCGCTACCGGTGGAAGTACGGCAGCATCCAGAACCTCATCAAGTACCGCGGCATGATGCTGAACCCGAGCCGCAGGTACACGCCTACCCTGACCTACTACCGGATGCCCATGGCCCTGCTGAGCGAATTCACGCTGTTGATATCGCCACTGGCCTGGACCTACGCGGTTTACTGGTCGCTGACCACGCACACCCCTGCGCTGGTCCTTGGTGCCTATGCCACCATTACCGCCTACACGCTGCTCACCGTGTGGATGGACGAGAACCTGACAGTGCGTGAACGCAGCCGGCTCTCCGTCTACGCCCCTACGGCATACTTCCTGTTCTACATCATGGACCTGGTGCAGCTGACGGCGGCGCTTCGCTGCATTTTGCGCTCCCGCGGCCTCTTCCGGCGTCCCGAGATCAACACCTGGAAGTCACCGCAGCGGGCCGGCAGCCTGGTGGTGGCCAATGCCACGTAAGCGGCGGCGGTTACTTCGTGTGCTGTTGAACCCCCTCGTGGTCATCCTGGCTGTGGTGGCACTGATCACCGCCGGTTGGCTGGTGTACACGCGGGGCAGCGGCAGCATGGCCCAGGCACGGCCCGGCGCCAACCTGCTCCCCGCCTTCGACCCGTCAGCGGGGGTCATCCCCGCAGCATCCGGCCAGCCGGACCCGGCCGGGCAGGTGGGCGGCTGGACCGTCCGGCGCAGCGGGACCGCCGAAACCTCGCTTGAGCTGGCCGCCGGAGAGCTGCAAAGCCAGGCGCTCCGGCTGGACATCAGCGGCTACGGATCGGGCGACGTTACGCTGACAACCCCCCGCGTGGACGTCCAGCCCCACCAGACTTACCTTTTCAAGGCCTTTGCCTCCAGCGACACCGACTTCACCCTGCTGGCCCGCCGGTTCCTGGCCGATGGCAGCACCGTTCTGGAGCAGCTCCGGAACCCGCTGGAGCGGCCCGGGAACACCCCTTACACGGTGAGCGATGCCTTCGACAGCGGCGAGGCGACAACCGCCGTCGAGTACGTCTTCAGGCTGGCATCCGAGGGCGCACTCAAGATCGAAGGAGCCTACCTGGAACCGGCCAGCGACGTCCTGCTCCTGCCCTCACCGCCGCCCGGCCCGAACCTCATCCCGAACCCTGGAATCACAGGGATCCAGCCCTCCGGACCCGATGCATGGTCCCCCTATTCCTCCGGGGCGCTGACGGCGGAGTCCGGCCGGAGCCAGGACGCAGGCGGCAGCTACCTCTGGACGCGCATTTCCAATTACAAGTCCGGCGAGGCGAAATGGCAGTACCAGCCCATCCCGGTGACCGGTGACAGGTCCTTCGAATTCGGAGCCACCTACCGGTCCGACAGGGAGGTGGATGTGGTGGCCGAGTTCGAGCTCGCCAACGGTGGCCGCGCATTCCACAGCCTGGAGACCGTGCTGCCCGCCGGAGAATGGACCACCGTCAGCGAGGCATTCCAGGCACCCGCCGGAGCCACCTCGGCAATGGTCACGCTGGTGGCCCACGGGGACGGCACCACCAGCGTCCGCAACTACTCGCTCACCGACACCACGAAGCCCGGTCCCCTCCGCTGGAGCCAGCCCATGGTCTCGATCACCTTCGACGACGGCTGGCAATCGGTGTACGACCGTGCACTTCCGCTGCTGGACCGGCATGGATTCCGGTCCACCCAGTACGTCAACGCCAGTTCCATCGAGACACCCAACTTCATGACCGCGGCCGAGGTGCAGCAACTGCACCAGGCCGGACACGAGATCGCCGCGCACAGTTACGAGCACGTGGACCTGACCTCCATCGGGACGGACCGCCTGGACGAACAGGTGCGCAAGAGCGAAGAGGCGCTGGCAGCGGCCGGCTTTGAAACCAGGGACCTGGCGCCCCCGTACGGCCGCCACGACCCGCAGGTGGACTGGTATGCCAAAAAATACTTCGACATCGTCCGCGGCACGGACGACGGCATCAATACCCGGCAAAGCCTGGACCAGCAGGACCTGAAGGTCTTCTACGTGACGGACCAGACCACCATGGCCACGTTGTCTGAAGCGTTGGCCGAGACGGCCCGGATGAACGGATGGCTCATCCTCGTCTACCACCAGATTTCCACGGCGCAGTCCACCGGCACCCAGGAACACAGCATCGCGGCGGACCGGAGCACCATCACCAGCGACGTCCTCGCCGCCCAGCTGCAACTGATCGACGACAGCAATATCGAGGTCCAGCCGGTGATGCAGGCCTTCGAAAAGCTGCAGGGACCCTGACCAGACTTCGGCGGTGTAACCCGGCGCCGCCGGCCCCAAAAAGAACGGAACAGCACATGACCGGAACCAGATCCAGCCTGGCGCCCTGGCGCGTCAAGCTCATGAGCACCGTGGTGGCGGTGGTGGCCATGGCCGCCGCGCTGCTGACGCCGGGGGCGGCCAACGCGGCCGTGGACAACCCCGCACCAGGGCCCCTCGTGTCCTTCACTTTCGATGACGGCGCCCAAAGCGCACTGACGCAGGCCGCGCCCACCCTCCAGAAGTACGGGCTGACGGGCACGAACTACGTGATCACCGGCTGCGTCGGCATGACGACAGTACCGAACACCTGCCGCGCCAACACCGATGTGCCCTACATGACCTGGAGCCAGATCCTGCAGCTGCAGAACACCTACGGCTGGGAGATCGGATCACACACCGTCAACCACCAGTGCCTCGTCAGCGTTGGCGATGACTGCCAGGCGAACAAGCTGACCGCAGCGCAGGTGGAAGCCCAGCTCGCCAACAGCAAGTCGGCACTGGCCGCCCAGGGCATCAATGCCACGGCCTTCGCGCCACCCTACGGCGACTACGACATGTCGGCGGTTGCGCGGGTGGCCAAATACTACAGCTCCATGCGCGGCTTCGCCGACACGGGCAACAACATCTGGCCGCTGGGCGACTACCTGCTCCGCAACGTCCCGGTCCAGGAAGTCACCACCCCGGTGACGGCGCTGAAGGCCCAGGTGGACGCAGCCATCGCCAACAAGCAGTGGGTGGTCTTCACGTTCCATGACATCCGGCCCAACCCCAGCCAGGTCCCCGATGACTACCAGTACGGCACCGCGGAACTGGACCAGCTCGCCGCCTATGTGAAGACCAAGGTGGCTGCCGGGCAAATCCGCAACGTCAACGTCAGCAAGGGCCTCGTGACCGGTTCACCGAACCTGATGCCGAACCCGTCGTTCAACACGGGAATCGCCGACGGATGGCGCACCGATGCACCTGCGGCCATCACGGCCGACGCCGCAACCAACGGCAGCTTCCCGGACGCTGCCCGGTCCATCAAGATGGTGTCCGGGACGGCAACGGGGCACCTGTTCTCGCCGGCTGTGGCAGTGTCACCGACCACGAACTACCTGTTCAAGTCCTACCTGAACGTCGCTGCCATCACCAGCGGCGAAGTGGGCTTCTACGTGGACGAGTACAACGCGGCCGGGCAGTGGATCTCCGGACAGTTCCGCAAGCGCGAGAACACCAGGTGGGTGGAGGCCATGAACTTCACCTACACGCCGAGCTCCACCAATGTGGCCAAGGCCAGCCTCCAGGTGTGGGTGACCGGCAGCGGAATTACGGCCTACCTGGACAACGTGCAGTTGCTGGCCCTGACCGCGGGGACCACCCCGCCGCCGCCAACGTCCACCAACCTGGTGGCCAACGGCACCTTCGACGCCGGGATCAGCTCGGGCTGGACCACTGACTCCGCGCCCACCATCGTGGCGGACGCAGCCAACCACGGAAGTCCCGCCAACCCGGTCAACTCCGTCAAACTGGCGTCCACGACGGCGAACAAGCATCTGTTCTCACCCCAGGTGGCGGTTACGGCCGGGACCTACAACATCGCCGGGTACCTGAATGTCGCAGCCCGCACCAGCGGTGAGGTGGGCTTCTACATCGACGAGTACAACGCCGCAGGACAGTGGATCTCCGGGCAGTACAAGCTCGGCGTGGCGGCCGCTGGAGTGACCAACGTGGACCTGACTTACTCGCCAAGCACCACCACGGTGGCGAAGGCAAGCCTGCAGGTCATCGTCCAGGCCAACTCCGGGCTGCAGGCGTATTTCGACGACGTCCGCTGGACCAAACCCTGACGCCCGGCCCAGGATTGAGGGCACCGGATGGGAGGAGACAGGATGGCCTGGCGCCCGCGCGTAGCGATCGTGCTGGCGTCCGGCGTCCTGCTCGCCCTTGCAGGCTGCACGCCGGACAGTCCGGAGCCTGACATGGTGGTCAACCTGCTCCAGCAGGACTGGCAGCATACGTCAGGGGTGACGCCCGACGACGGCGGGTTGCGGGTGGCGGCCACGTCGCGGAGCATCGTGGAACAGGACGGCGGGGGAGGGCAGCCAAACCCGCCGGTCAACCTGGCCGGAACACACCTCGTGGCCACCGGTGACTTCACCCTCAGCGCATCGTTCACCGACGTGACGGCCGATGCCTCCCTGACGGTCTACGACAGCCCGCCGGTGATCGCCGACGAGTTCCGGATAGAACCCGCGGGCCTGCGGCTCACCCTGCGCGGCGACGACCTGGATATTGCGGTCTTTGACGGCTCACGCCAAAAGTCCGTGACCAATCCCCAACCGGCGCATGACGAGCGGGTCCGGCTCCAGGACCCCGGGGCGGAGCTCACAGTGCGACGGTCCGGGGACAAGCTTGAGGTGGGCAGCGGCGGGAACACTGTGCTGTCCCGGTCCCTGCACGGCATTTTCGGCTCCGGGCAGCTGTGGCTGGGGCTCGCGAGCGACGCCGGATCGTTCCAGGTCAGATCCCTAACTGCCACCGCTCCCGGCGGTGTCTCCCTGACCGCGGCGGGTCCCGCCGTCGAGCAGGCAAGCCAACTGCCCGATGGCCTGCAGGCGCTGGCGGCACGGATCCGTCCGGACTTCAGGATCGGTGCCGCGGTGGCACTCGGACCGCTGGCCTCGGACGCCGACTACGGGCGGGTGCTCGTGGGGAATTTCGGCGCCATCACCCCGGAGAACGCGATGAAGGCGCAGAACCTCTCCCCACAGCAGGGCGCCTACACCTTCGAAGAGGCGGACGCGATCCTCGCGGTCGCGGAAAGCAAGGGCATGGCCGTGCACGGCCACACCATTGCCTTCACGGAGGCGATGCCCCGCTGGATGCAGGAACTTCCCTCGGGCACCGAAGCGGAGCGCAGCGCCAGTGCGGAGGCCCTGCTCGACTACGTCACCGCCGTCGTGACGCACTTCCGGGGCCGGCTCGATTCCCTGGACGTTGTCAACGAGCCCTTTGACACTGACCAAGGCACGGACCTCCAGCAGAACATCTGGTACCGCGTCTTCGGACCGGCCTACCCGGCCGCCGTTTCGCAGGCCGTCTACGCGGCCGATCCGCAGGTGAAGCAGTTCATCAACGAGAACGGGGCGGACGTTCCGGGGCGCCGCCAGGACGCGCTGCTCAAGCTCGCCCTGGACACGAATGCCGCAGGCGGGCACATTTACGGCGTGGGCCTCCAAGCCCACGTCTACAACCTCGAAACCGACGCCATCCCGGCCGGCGAGCTCACCAAGACCCTGCGGAACTTCCAGGACGCCGGGCTGCGCGTCCGCATCTCGGAAAACGACGTGGCGGACGACGACGGTACTGACGTCCAGGCGGCGCAGTATGCCACCATCCTGGACACCTGCCTGCGTTCAAGCGCCTGCGTCTCCTACACGACGTGGGGCGTGGACAACCGCTACGACTGGCTGATCGACGACGACGGAAGCCTGCAGCAGGGACACGACTACCTGTTCGAAAACGGCAAGCCGACCCCGCCCTACGACGCGATAAGGAAAGTGCTGGGCGGTTGACCCGGACCGTTCAGCCGGCGGCCTGCAGCGGAGTCCGACGTTTGGCCAGAGCATTCTTACGCGCGGTCCGGAGCATGTCCACCGTGAGCAGCAGCAGCGCCACCCACACCACGCCAAAGCCGATCCAGCGCTCCGCGGTCATGGCTTCGCGGAAGACCACGAGGGCCACGATGAACTGCAGGACCGGGGCGAAATACTGCAGCAGGCCGATGGTGGTCATCGGCAGCCGGCGCGCGGACGCGCCGAAAAAGACGAGGGGAACCGCGGTAATCACGCCGGAGGCCAGGAGCAGCCAGAAGTGGCCGGCTCCCTGGGTGGTCAGCGTGGCGGCCCCCGAAACGCCGAGGGTCACCATGGTGGCGGCCGCGAACGGTGCCAGCACCACGGTTTCCACGCTGAGGCTGGTCACGGCGTCCACGCGGGGGCCCACGCGCTTCTTTACGAAGCCGTACAGGCCAAAACTGAACGCCAGCGTCAGGGCAATCCAGGGCAGCTTGCCGTAGGAATAGGTGAGCACCCCGACCGCAATGAAACCGATGGCTACGGCGGCCCACTGCAGCGGGCGCAGCTTCTCCTTGAGGACGAACACGCCGAGCAGCACGGAGACCAGCGGGTTGATGAAGTAGCCCAGCGAGGTTTCCACCGCCTGGTTGGTGGTCACCCCGTACGTATACGTCAGCCAGTTGACGGCGATGAGGAAGGCCGCCAGCGCCAGGGAACCGAAGACGGCACGGGTGCGGAGTGCGGCGATCAGGGCTGGCCACGCCCTCGTTACAGTGACCAGCAGGGCGCAGAACAGCAGGGACCACACCACGCGGTTGGCCACGATTTCGACGGCGCCGGCGGGCTTGAGCACGAAGAAGTACAGCGGGAGCAGCCCCCACAGCCCGTACGCTCCGATGCCGAAGAGGATTCCCGCCGTCGTGTCCCTGTCATTGACCGCGGCATCCGCCGCCCTGGCGGTCGCCGCGTCCGGACGGGCCGGGGCATGGGCGGAAGCCGGGAGAGGAGATGCGGGGGAGGAGGAAGGATCGGGGTGCGGCACGGAACCCATAACATCAGCTGCAGGCCCGGTATTCCAAGCAGCGGGGTCCGAAATCCGGCAATTAGTCAGTACGCTTGCTTTCATGGATTCAGCCAACCTGCCGAAAGCTTCCCGATGAGGCTCCGGCGCAGTAACGCCTCGGGCCGCGGCTACCGCCGTATCGCCGCCGGAAAAGGCTTCAGCTACAGGGACCTCGACGGGTCCACGGTGCCGCCGGGACCTGTCCGGGAACGGCTGGAGGGCATCGGCATCCCGCCGGCATGGACTGACGTGTGGATTGCTCCGTTTGAGAACGGGCACATCCAGGCCACCGGCGTCGACGCCGTGGGCCGGCGGCAGTACATCTACCACCCGCAGTGGCGGGAACGGAAGGACCGGCTCAAGTTCGACCGGTCGCTGCAGCTTGCCGAGTCCCTGCCGACCGCGCGGCGGCGGGTCACCATGGACCTGCGCAGTGACGGGTTCACCCGGGAACGCGTGCTGGCTGGCGCTTTCCGGATGCTGGACAGCGGGTCCCTGCGCGTGGGGTCCGAGCGGTACACCAACGAGAACGGCAGCCGCGGGCTGGCTACCCTGCTGTGCGCTCACGTCCAGGTGCGCAAGGACCGGATCCTGCTGAGCTTCCCGGCCAAGAGCGGCAAGGACTGGGAATCGGAAATCCGCGACGCCGATCTCGCCGCCCTGGTGCGGCTGCTCAAGCGGCGCGGTGGCAACGCCCGGCTGCTGGCCTACAAGGACGGCCGGAGCTGGCGGCCGGTCACCAGCGCGGACATCAACGCCTACGTCAAGGAACGCACCGGCTCCGACTTCACGGCGAAGGACTTCCGCACCTTGCGGGGCACCCTGGCAGCGGCCGCCAGCCTGGCCCGGACCGGAACGCAACCGACGGTGGCCAAGCGGAAGCGGGCTGTCAGCCGGGCCATGATGGACGCGGCCGAGGTGCTGGGGAACACGCCGTCGATAGCCCGCAAGAGCTACGTGGACCCACGCGTCGTGGACCACTTCAACGACGGCGAAACCATCGACCCCCACCGGATCGAGTCGGCCGAAGCAGAGCTTCGGGCACTGCTGTACCGCGAAGGTGACGTTGTACCGCTGGCGAAAAGCGGCTGAGCCCTAGAATGGGAAGCTGTTGCGCCACCCAATACGGCGCAGCCCGCGAAACATGCACATGACCACGCCAGAAGGGCTCCCGGTGTCCAATCCCAGCGAAAACAGCTCCACCCGTCCGCTCCGCGTCGCCATTGTGGGCGCAGGACCGGCAGGCGTCTATGCTGCGGACATCCTCACCAAGTCCAGCGGCGTGAAGGACGGCGATTTCGAGGTCAGCATCGACCTGTTTGAGGCCTACCCCGCGCCCTACGGCCTGATCCGCTACGGCGTGGCTCCGGACCACCCCCGGATTAAGGGCATCGTCAATGCCCTGCACAAGGTCCTGGACCGCGGCGACATCCGCTTCCTGGGCAACGTGACCTACGGCCGGGACCTGACGCTGCATGACTTCCGGGCGTTCTATGACGCCGTGATCTTCTCCACCGGCGCCATCAAGGACGCGGACCTGAACATCCCCGGCATCGACCTGCAGGGATCCTTCGGCGGCGCGGACTTTGTTTCCTGGTACGACGGCCACCCGGACGTTCCCCGTGACTGGCCCCTGGACGCCAAGGAGATTGCCGTCATCGGCAACGGCAACGTGGCCCTCGATGTTGCCCGCATGCTGGTCAAGCACCCGGAGGAGCTCCTTACCACCGAAATCCCGGACAACGTCTACCAGGGCCTGAAGTCCTCCCCGGTAACGGACGTGCACGTCTTCGGCCGCCGCGGCCCGGCGCAGGTGAAGTTCACCCCGCTGGAGCTGCGCGAACTCAGCCACATGAACGATGTGGACATCGTCCTGTACCCCGAGGACTTCGAGTTCGATGAAGCCTCGGACGAGGCCATCCGCAGCAACAACCAGATCAAGACCATGGTGAACACCCTCACCAACTGGCTGGTGGAGGAGCACGCGGAATCGGAGAATCCTTCCTCCCGCAGGCTGCACCTGCACTTCCTGCACAGCCCTGTGGAGATACTTCCGGAGGCTGTGGATGCCGCCGGCGGCAAGGTGGCGGGCATCAAATTCGAGCGCATGCAGCTGGACGGCACCGGCAATGCCAAGGGCACGGGGGAGTACGTGGAGTACCCGGTCCAGGCTGTCTACCGTGCCATCGGCTACCACGGCTCGGCGCTGGACGAACTGGAATACGACGCCAAGCGCGGCGTCATCCCCAATGAGGGCGGCCGGGTGCTGGACGCCGAAGGCAACCCCGTCCCGGGCATTTACGCCACCGGCTGGATCAAGCGCGGCCCCGTGGGGCTCATCGGCCACACCAAGGGCGACGCGCTGGAAACCATAGGTTTCCTGCTGGAAGACCGCCTTACCCTGCCGGCGGCCAGCAACCCTGATCCGCAGGCCATCATCGACCTGCTGGAGGAACGCGGCATCGAGTACACCACATGGGAGGGCTGGAACAGGCTCGATGCCCACGAGGCCGGCCTCGGAGCAGCATGGACCGGACCGGAAGGCCTGGACCACGTGGTCCGTGAGCGCATCAAGGTGGTTCCGCGCGAGGACATGATCCGGATCTCCCGCGGCTGACCCCCGGAGTTTTCGGACAGTTACAAGGACTTAAACGCCCCCCAGCCCCTCGTAGCTGTCCAAAAACTCTGCTGCCAGGAAGGAGGGGCGCCCGCTACAATGGCGAGCATCCCTTGGCCGGCGTGCTGACGCCGTGTCCTCAGACAGCACCGCAGCGCAGCAGCACAGGAGTTCGATGAAGAACCTCACCCAGCCGGAGCCGCTGCAGCGCAGTGCCCTGGCCGCCCACGAGAAACTCGACGGCGGCCGGTTTCCCGACGCCCCCGACGTTCCCGGCCTGCGTTCCCTGATCCGTGAGTCGTGGCTCCGCTCCGCCGGGTTCAAGGCCAACCCGGACAACCCCGCCGCGCCGCTGGCCATGGACCACGATGAACTTGATGACTACCGGAGCCGGCATCCGCTGGCCACCATCATGCCGGTCATCAACAAACTCCTGGTCCAGCCCAGCCACGACACCGGGCTCCTGGTGGCGGTGGGTGACGAAGTTGGCCGGCTGCTGTGGGTGGACGGGGATCCTTCGCTGCAACGCCGTGCGGAAGGCATGATGTTCGTTGCCGGGGCCGACTGGTCCGAAGCCACCGTGGGCACCAGCGCCCCGGGCACTGCCCTGGCGCTGGGCCGCGGGATCCAGATAGCCGGCGCGGAGCACTACCAGCGGGCCGTCCATCCCTGGAGCTGCACTGCCGTCCCCTTCCACGACCCCGATTCCGGCGCGCTGCTGGGGGTTGTGGACATCACCGGAACAGCGGCGGCAGTGGCCCCGCACACCTTGTCGCTGGTAGAAGCCACCGTGGCGGCCGCGCAGGCGCAGCTGCGGGTGGAGCGGCTCCAGGCCGCCGCGCAGCTTGCGGCCACGCCCGTACGACGCCGGTCCACGGCATCCGCTGCCCGCGCACCGGGCGCCGGTGCACGAGAGGGCAGCCTGTACCGCAACAGCCTCCAGTTGCTGGGCCGCGACCAGGCACTCCTGAGCATCGACGGCAAGACCGTTGCGCTGTCCGCCCGGCACAGCGAGATCCTGGCCCTGTTGAGCACGCACCCGGACGGGCTGAGCGCCGAGGAACTGTGCGTCCTGCTCTACCCGGCGGAGGGTTCCAGCATCACCCTGCGGGCCGAAATGGTGCGCCTGCGGAAGGTGCTGCAACAGCTCAACCCCGGGGCCGTGCCCGAATCCAGGCCCTATCGGCTCCCGCTGGACCTGGTGCCGGACAGCGGCCAGGTGCTCAGCTGTCTGCAGCGCGGTGCCCACCGCATTGCGCTGGAAATCTACCGGGGCGCGGTGCTGCCGCGGTCCGAGGCGCCGGGCATCGTCGACCTACGGAACAAAGTGTCCTCACTCCTTCGCGAGGCTGTCCTCACCGACGGCAGCGCCGATTCGCTGCTCCGCTATGCCGCGCTCCCGGAGGCAAGGGACGACGTCGGGATCCGCCGTGCCGCGCTCCGCCTCCTGCCGCCGCGCTCGCCCAAGCGGGCCGCCGTTGTCGCCGAACTGGAACGGCTGGAAGCCGAACTCCGCGCCTAGTCCTTTCGGTGGTTGAGCCTGTCGAAACCTGATTTCGGCAGGCGCAATCACCGGGGAGGTTGCAACCTTGCTGCAACCCCCCTGCTCCTACGCTGGCTGCATCGGCTCATCCCGTACGGGAAAGCCTTCTGCACAGCAAAGGAGCTACGCAATGACCGTTTACGCACAGCCGGGTACCGAGGGCTCGAAGGTAACCTTCAAGGACCGTTACGAGAACTGGATCGGCGGCGAATGGGTGGCCCCGGTCAAGGGCCAGTACTTCGAGAACATCACCCCGGTGACGGGCAAGGCGTTCTGCGAAGTGGCCCGCGGCACCGCAGAGGACATCGAGCTTGCGCTGGATGCCGCACACAAGGTTGCACCGTCCTGGGGCAAGACGTCAGTGGCCGAGCGGGCCGCCATCCTGAACAGGATCGCGGACCGCATCGACGAAAACCTCGAAATGCTGGCAGTCGCCGAATCCTGGGACAACGGCAAGCCCATCCGCGAAACCCTCAACGCCGACCTCCCGCTGGCCGCCGACCACTTCCGCTACTTCGCCTCGGCAGTCCGGGCCCAGGAAGGGTCCCTTTCACAGCTTGACGAGGACACCACCGCGTACCACTTCCACGAGCCGCTTGGTGTGGTGGGCCAGATTATCCCCTGGAACTTCCCCATCCTGATGGCCGTCTGGAAGCTGGCCCCGGCGCTGGCCGCCGGCAATGCCGTGGTGCTCAAGCCCGCCGAACAGACGCCGTCCTCCATTCTGGTCCTCATGGAGCTCATCGGTGACCTGCTGCCCGCCGGCGTGGTCAACGTGGTCAACGGCTTCGGCGTGGAGGCAGGCAAGCCCCTCGCCTCAAGCTCCCGGATCCGCAAGATTGCCTTCACCGGCGAAACCACCACCGGCCGCCTGATCAGCCAGTACGCCAGCCAGAACCTCATTCCGGTCACCCTGGAGCTCGGCGGCAAGAGCCCGAACATCTTTTTCGGCGACGTTGCCCAGGCCGACGACGCGTTCTACGACAAGGCCCAGGAAGGGTTCGCACTGTTCGCCTTCAACCAGGGCGAAGTCTGCACCTGCCCCTCCCGCGCCCTGGTGCAGGAAGACATCTACGACTCCTTCATGGCCGACGCCGTTGCCCGCGTCGAGAAGATGGTGCAGGGCAACCCGCTGGACACCGAAACCCAGGTGGGTGCGCAGGCCTCGAACGACCAGCTCGAGAAGATCCTCTCCTACATCGACATCGGAAAGCAGGAGGGTGCAAAGATCCTCACCGGCGGGGCCCGTGCCGAACTGCCCGGCGACCTGGCCGGCGGCTTCTACGTCCAGCCCACCGTCTTCGAAGGCCACAACCGGATGCGGATCTTCCAGGAGGAGATCTTCGGCCCCGTGGTGGCCGTGACCAAGTTCAGCGACTACAACGACGCCATGGGCATCGCTAACGACACCCTCTACGGTCTCGGCGCCGGCGTCTGGTCCCGCAACGGCAACATCGCCTACCGCGCGGGCCGTGAAATCCAGGCCGGCCGCGTCTGGGTCAACAACTACCACGCCTACCCGGCGGGTGCCGCCTTCGGCGGCTACAAGTCCTCAGGCATCGGCCGTGAAAACCACGCCATGATGCTGGACCACTACCAGCAGACCAAGAACCTGCTGGTCAGCTACAACGAGAACAAGCTGGGCTTCTTCTAAGCCCGGGTCCACACCTCCATCAACGCAAGGATCGCCAATGACGACGACAATGCAAGCAGCAGTGGTCAATACCTTCGGAACCGAGCTTCAGGTCCAGGAGCTGCCCATCCCCACCCCCGGCCCGGGGGAGGCCCTCGTGAAGCTCCTCACCACCGGCGTCTGCCACACCGACCTCCATGCCGCCGAGGGCGACTGGCCCGTCAAGCCCACGCCGCCGTTCGTGCCCGGCCACGAAGGCGTGGGTGAAGTGGTGGCACTCGGCGAAGGCGTCACCGACCTCGCCGTGGGCGACATGGTGGGCAACGCCTGGCTGTGGTCCGCCTGCGGCGATTGCCAGTACTGCCGCACCGGCTGGGAGACCCTGTGCGAGGCGCAAAAGAACGGCGGTTACAGCGTGGACGGGTCCTTTGGCGAGTACATGCTCGTCAACACCCGGTACGCCGCCCGCATACCGGCGGGATCCGACCCCGTCGAGGTGGCGCCGGTGCTCTGTGCCGGCGTCACCGTCTACAAGGGCCTGAAGATGACGGAGGCGCAGCCCGGCCAGTGGGTCACCATCTCCGGGATTGGCGGCCTGGGCCATATTGCCGTGCAGTACGCGGTTGCCATGGGACTTCGGGTGGCCGCCGTTGACATCGCCGATGACAAGCTTGCCCTGGCCAAGGCCCACGGTGCGGCATTGACGGTCAATGCCCTGCACGAAGACCCGGCGGAGGTGATCCAGCGCGAGACAGGAGGTTGCCATGGGGTGCTGGTTACCGCGGTGCACCCTTCAGCGTTCGGGCAGGCAATTGGCATGGCCCGTCGTGGCGGCACCATTGTGTTCAACGGGCTGCCGCCGGGCGATTTCCCGGCGCCGATCTTCGAGATTGTGCTCAAGGGCCTGACCGTCCGCGGTTCCATCGTGGGTACGCGGCAGGACCTGGAGGAGGCCCTGGACTTTTACGCCCAGGGAAAGATCCACCCCACCGTCTCAGTCCGGGAACTGTCCGAGGTCAACGCGGTCTTCGATGAGATGAAGCACGCAAAGATCGACGGCCGCGTGGTCCTGAGGTTCTGATGTCCCAGGACAGCCTGCAGGCCGCTGTGACGCTGCCCGGGGAGGATTTTTCCCGGGTGGCGCTCACGCCGGACGCAGTGGAGCTGCTGCGCCTGCTGTGGCTGCAGCACGGCCCGCTGATGTTCCACCAGTCCGGCGGCTGCTGCGACGGATCCTCGCCCATGTGCTACCCGGCCGGCGACTTCCAGACCGGCGATGCGGATGTCCTGCTGGGGCTGTTCGACCTGTCCGAGGGGCTGGAGCCGCAGCCCCTCGAATTCTGGATGTCCCGGGAGCAGTTCAACTACTGGAGCCACACCCACCTGACCGTGGATGTGGTACCCGGCCGGGGCAGCGGCTTCTCCGTGGAGGCGCCGGAAGGCAAGCGCTTCCTCATCCGCTCAACCCTGATGGACTGGCCGGCCTAAGCAGAAGCCGGCAAATTCATTGATTCGGTTCAAAAGCCCTTGGGGCCCTCACTTTGAGGGTCCCAAGGGCTTTTGGCAGAACAAAGTTCTGCAGTTTGGCCGTCTCACTATTCGGGACGATTGGGACCGTCCACTGGATGGACACTACGGTTGATAGGTCTGTTTCCTTCACAAATCAGGATTGTGATCCCTATGAACCTTCTCCGGACCAAATCCATCGAGCAGTCGATTGCCGACGCCGATGAACCCGGACGCAAGCTCAAGCGCTCCCTCAGCACGTGGGACCTGATGATCATGGGCGTCGCTGTTGCCGTCGGCGCCGGCATCTTCTCCGTGGGTGCGAAAGCCGCCGCCAACTTCGCCGGCCCGGCCGTGACTGTGTCCTTCGCCATTGCTGCCGTTACCTGTGCGCTGGCCATCATGTGCTACGCCGAGTTCGCCACTGCCATTCCGGTAGCCGGCTCAGCCTATGTGTTCACCTACGCCACCATGGGCGAGCTCCTCGCCTGGATCATCGGCTGGAACCTGATTCTTGAGCTGTTCACCGCCGCGGCAGTGATCGCCAAATACTGGGGTATCTACCTCAGCAAGGTGTTCGCCCTGATGGGTGCCGACGTTCCGCCGGCGCTGACCATCGGCGGCGTGGACCTGTACTGGGGTGCCTTCCTGATCGTGGCCATCTTCACCGTGCTGCTGGTGCTGGGAACCAAGCTTTCAGCCCGGGTAGGCAACATCTTCACCCTGATCAAGATCGGCGTCGTGCTTTTCGTGATCGTTGTGGGCTTCACCTACGTCAAGGTTGAGAACTACGCCCCGTTCGTCCCGGCAGCTGAGCCCACCGGCGGGACCGGTGCCGCAGACGTCCTGAAGCAGTCCTTCTTCGGCTTCCTGACCGGTGCCGCGCCGGCGCAGTACGGCACCCTCGGCATCTTCGCCGGCGCCGCCCTGGTGTTCTTCGCCTTCATTGGCTTCGACGTGGTGGCCACCTCCGCCGAGGAAGTCAAGAACCCGCAGAAGACCCTTCCCCGCGGCATCTTCGGCGGCCTGGCCGTGGTCACCCTGCTCTACATCCTGGTCTCATTGGCCCTGACCGGAATGGTGTCCTACACCCAGCTGGCCGAAGCGGAGAACCCCACCCTCACCACCGCCTTCGAAGCCGTGGGTGACACCTCCGCCGCCAAGGTCATCGCCTTCGGATCGCTGATCGGCCTGACCACAGTGATCATGGTGCTCCTCATGGGGCTGTCCCGCGTGGTCCTGGCCATGAGCCGCGACGGCCTCCTGCCGCGTTCCCTGTCCAAAACCAGCGACAAGCGCTCCACCCCGGCGCGGCTGCAGATCATCTGCGGTGCAGCGGTTGCCCTGGTGGCCGGCCTGACCAACGTGGACCTGCTCGAGGAAATGATCAACATCGGCACCCTCTCCGCCTTCGTGGTGGTGAGCCTGGGCATCCTGGTGCTTCGCCGCAAGCGCCCCGACCTGAAGCCGTCCTTCCGGGTTCCGTTCGGCAACGTCCTCCCGGTGGTCTCCGCCGTGCTGTGCCTCTACCTGATGACCAACCTGGCCGTGGAGACCTGGATCTTCTTCGCCATCTGGCTGGCCATTGGCCTGGCAATCTACTTTGCCTACGGCCAGCGGCACTCACGCCTCAACGAACGCTTCAGCGCCGCGAACGCCGCAGTCAACGGCGGCCCGGCCGACTCTGCCAGCACCGCTTCCAAGCCCGGCGACGAGGACGAATTCACCCGCGCCTGACCTGCTCCTGCCAATGCCCGCCCGGCTGCCGTCCGGGCGGGCATTTGCATGTTCCGCTCCGGGATGGAGCCCGCTCTTAGGATGGATGCATGGCACGCCCCACACGACCCGAACGCAAAGCCGAACTGCTGGGCGCCATCCAGGACTACCTCATGGACAAGACCCTCACCCAGCTGACGTTCCGGAGCCTGGCGGAGGGGCTGGGCATGAGTTCCTACGTGCTGGTGTACCACTTCGGCAGCAGGGACCAGCTGATCAACGACATTGTGGTGTCCATCGAGTCCCGGCTGGACCGGCTGCGCAGCACGGACGTGCGTGAGATCGACCGGGCAGCATGGCGTGCTTTCCTCCTCGATTCCTGGCAGTGGACCATGGCCCAGCGCAACCGGCACCTGACCCGCCTGGAGTTTGAGGCCGCAGCCCAGGACATTGTGGCGCCGGAACCCCGCGGGACCTCCCGGGAGCATTTCCGGATGCTGCACCACCAGACGCGCGACTGGCTGATGGTGCAGGGCATCGAGGAAGAATTCGCGGACACCGATGCCCGGCTTTTCACGTCCACGTTCTACGGGCTGCAGTTCGACTTCGTGGTCATGAACGAGCCGGAGGCCGCCACCCAGGCCTTCGAACTGATGCTGACGGTGTTCTTCAACAACCTCGAGACCCGGCTGGCGGCGGCCGGGCAGTAAGCCTCATGGGGCGGCGTACCGGCCCACCCACTCCACCAGGGGACGCAGCTCCCGCCACCTGCGGGCAATTTCTTCGCTGGCTGCCGTCGTGGACGCCCACCCGGGCTGCCCCAGCTCAACTCCCGCGGACAGCGTCTTATGCTTGAGCAGCTCCGCGCGCGGGTGGTCCCGGTCAAAACCGCGGGGGACAGTCTTGAGCTTTTCGCCCTCAATGGCGAACCCGGCGCCCGCCAGCGAATCCACAATGTCCTGAAGCCCGGACCCGCTCGCCGAGGCATCTGCTGCGGCCCGGTACCTGGCCAGCTGGGCCGGCGAGTGCGAGTGGTAGCCGCCGCCCACCAGCAGCCCGTCGGCGCTGACCTGGAGGTAGAAGCCCACCCCTTCCTGCCGGGTGGCGAAGGCGCCCTGGGCGGTCTTGTACGGGGATTTGTCCTGTGAGAACCGGACGTCCCGGTAGGGCCGGAACAGTTTGGCCGGTCCGAATTCGGGCTCAAGCCCGGCCAGGAGCAGTTCCAGCGGCTCCCGGACCGCGGAGTCGTAGGTGGACTTGTGCTCCAGCCACCATTCACGGTTGTTGTTGTCTTCGAGTTCCTCGTAGAAGCGGAAGGCCTCCGGCGGAATCCCTGCGAAAGTGTCCATGAACGGAGCCTAGGGCGGGCGGGCACGGGCGAACAGTGGGCCCGGCGCCGTATGTGCACAACGCCGAAGACGCGGCAGGTTATGTGGACAAACGCAGAACACCCCGCCCGGAAAAGTCCGTAGCGGGGTGTTCTGCGTTATGTCCGGGGCCGGAACCTGGCTAGAGCTTGTTGGCTGCCTCGGCGTCGGATTCCGTCTGGCCTGCCGCACCCAGGTTGGCGCGCAGCTTGGCGCCGAGCTCTGCGTCAACGTTGGTCCAGTACTGGATGGCGCGTTCCTTGATGTCGGAGCGCTTCACGCCGCCCACGGCACCCGTGATGGTTTCGAGGAAGCGGGCCTTGGTGGCTTCGTCGTAGACCTCGCGGTACAGCGCGCCGGCCTGGACGAAGTCGCCGTCCTCAGCGTGCAGGGAGTGCGCGGCGAGGGTGAGCTCGCCGTCGTTCTCCCAGCCGCCTGCCGCGTTCTGCGGCTCAACTGCGGCCGGACCGCCGAACGTGTTCGGGGCGTAGACCGGAACGGAAGGTGCGTTGAACAGGAACCGCCCCTGGCCGTCCTGGCTGTAGTTGTTGACCTCGTTCTTCGGCTGGTTCACCGGGATCTGGGCGTGGTTGGTGCCAACGCGGTAGCGGTGGGCGTCCGCGTAGGAGAAGATGCGGGCCTGCAGCATCTTGTCCGGGGAAGCGGCGATGCCCGGCACGAAGTTCGACGGCGCAAAGGTGGCCTGTTCGATCTGCGCGAAGTAGTTCTCCGGGTTGCGGTTCAGCTCCATGGTGCCCACCTTGATCAGCGGGTAGTCAGCGTGCGGCCAGACCTTGGTCAGGTCGAACGGGTTGAAGCGGTAGGTCTTGGCATCTTCGTACGGCATGACCTGGACGTGCAGGTCCCAGGAGGGCAGGTTGCCGGCTTCGATGTTTTCGTGCAGGTCGCGGATGTAGAAGTCCGCGTCCGAGCCGGCCAGCGCTTCGGCTTCGTCGGAAGTCATGCTCTTCACGCCCTGGTTGGACTTGAAGTGGTACTTGACCCAGAAACGCTCGCCCTCGGCGTTGATCCACTGGTAGGTGTGCGAGCCGTAGCCCTGCATTTCGCGCCAGGATGCCGGGAGGCCGCGGTCACCCATCAGCCACGTGACCTGGTGGGCGGACTCGGGGGACAGGGTCCAGAAGTCCCACTGCATGTCGGCGTCGCGCAGGTGGGTGCCCGGCAGGCGCTTCTGGGAGTGGATGAAGTCCGGGAACTTGATGCCGTCGCGGATGAAGAACACCGGGGTGTTGTTGCCCACGAGGTCGTAGTTGCCTTCGCTGGTGTAGAACTTGACGGCGAAGCCGCGCGGGTCACGCCAGGTGTCGGGGGAGCCGTTCTCGCCGGCAACGGAGGAGAAGCGGATCAGCATCTCGGTCTCGACGCCCGGCTGCAGGAATGCGGCCTTCGTGTACTTGGAGATGTCCTCGGTGGCCTTGAACGTACCGAATGCGCCGCCGCCCTTGGCGTGCACTACGCGCTCCGGAACCCGCTCGCGGTTGAACTGGGCGAGCTTTTCCACCAGGTAGTGGTCAGTCAGGATGATGGCACCGTCGGCACCAACTGACTTCGAGTGGGCATCGGACGTAACCGGTGCACCCGACTGTGTGGTCGAAATGGCAGTCATTGTTCTCCTATTTCTTGTTTATCTGTAGGGGAGGATTGAAAGTCTGTTGTTGGGACTGCTGGCAGTCTTGGCAGATGCCCTGGTACATGACATCGGCGATCTGGATGGTCATCGGCTTGGACTTTTCGTCCCAGTGCGGGGTCAGGCACGGGGCATGGCCCACGGCGCAGTCCACATCCTCCACCCGCCCGCAGCTGATGCAGATGGCGTGGTGGTGGTTGTCATCCACCCGCGTTTCATAGAGGGCGGGGGAGTGTGGAGGCTCGAACCGGCGGAGCATGTGCAGGTCCGTCAGGTCTCCGAGCACCACGTAGACGGACTGTGCCGTCAGTTCCGGAAGCTCGGCGCGGGCTGCAGCCAGGATGCTTTCGGCGGGGGAGTGGGGGTGGCGTTCGACGGCGGCGAGTACAGCGAGCCGCTGCTTGGTCACCCTGCGGCCGTGGGCACGCAGGGCTGCAGCCCATGCGTCCTGGCCGTCAAAGTGTTCCGTCATGAAACCCATTAGACCACTTATTTTGACTATCTCACAATAAGGCGTGGCTTACTTCCGAAGCGTGGCGGACCTGCGGCTTTGCCGGCCGGGCCGGGGCTGCCCACTAGTGTTGCAGGGTGGGGAAACTGCTGGCCGACATCACACCGCTGCGCGAAAGCCCGGAGTTCCGCCGGCTCTGGCTGGGTTCGGCGGTCTCTGCCGTCGGCAGCCAGCTCACCCTGGTGGCGGTGAGCCTCGAGGTCTACCGGCTGGCCCAGGACAGCTTCTACGTGGGCCTGCTGGGCATCTTCGCGCTGGTTCCCCTGGTGATCGGGGGCCTGCTGGGCGGATCCATCGCGGACTCACACGACCGGCGCAAGGTGGCGCTGCTGGCCACTACCGTGCTGTGGCTGACCACCGGCCTCATCGCGCTGCAGTCGTGGCTGCACGTGGGGAACGTCTGGGTGCTGTACCTGCTGGTGGCGCTGCAGAGCGGAGCGCAGGCCATCAACCAGCCCGCCCGGAGCGCCATCATCCCGATGCTCATCCGCAAGGAACTCCTGCCCGCTGCGAACGCCCTCAGCATGCTGGTATTCGGCCTCGCCATGACCGCCGGGCCCCTGCTGGCCGGCGTCCTGGTGGCCTGGATCGGCTTCGGCTGGACCTACACCATTGACTTCGTAAGCTTTGCGTTCGTCCTTTGGGCGGTGTACCGGCTCCCGCCCCTGGCCCCGACAGGTGCCCGCAGCAAGCCGGGCATCAGGTCGGTTATCGAGGGATTCCGTTTCCTGGGAACCCGGCCCAACCTCCGGATGACCTTCGTGATCGACCTGGTGGCCATGATCCTGGCCCAGCCGCGCGCCCTGCTGCCTGCCGTCGCCGCGCTGATGATTGGCGGCGGCGAGGCGACTGTGGGCATCCTGCTCGCGTGCACCGCCGTCGGGGCCTTCCTTGCCGGCCTGTTCTCCGGGCCGCTGGGCACCGTGCGCGCACAGGCTACTGCTGTGGTTGTCTCCGTGATGGGCTGGGGTGCGTCAATCGCCGGATTCGGCCTGGTGGTGCTCCTCGCCGGCAGGGCGGAGGGCGAAACGGCAACGCCTTGGCTGCTGCCCGCAGCGCTGTGCTGCGTGCTCGCAGGTGTGGCCGACTCGGTCAGCAGCGTTTTCCGCAACACCATCCTCCAGGCCGCCACGCCGGACCACCTGCGCGGCCGGCTGCAGGGTGTGTTCATCGTGGTGGTGGCCGGCGGGCCGCGGGTTGGCGACCTCCTGGCCGGGGGCGCGACTAAGCTCCTCAATGAGGGCTGGGTGCTGCTTTTCGGCGGGCTGCTCTGCATTGCCGGGGCCTGGACCGCGGCCAAGCTGCAGCCGGGTTTCCGCCGCTACGACGCGCGGAACCCGGCTCCGTAGCGATCCGTTCCCTTAGTAAGGAGGAATCGTGCACAAACATCACAACGGGCTCAAGACCGCGGCGCTGTTCGGCGTGCTCTGGGCGGTTTTGCTGGCTCTGGGCGCACTGATCGGGGCGGGGACGCGCAGCTCGGCGCCCATCTGGATCATGGCCCTGGTCGGCGTCGGCACCACGTTCTACGGCTACTGGAACAGCGACAAGATTGCCATCCGTTCCATGCAGGCCTTCGAGGTCTCCGAAGCCCAGGCGCCGCAGCTATACCAGATCGTGCGGGAATTGTCCGCCCGGGCCAACCAGCCCATGCCGCGGATCTACGTTTCTCCCACCATGAACCCCAACGCCTTCGCCACCGGCCGCAATCCGCAGAACGCCGCCGTCTGCTGCACCGAAGGCATCCTGCAGCTCCTGGACGCCCGCGAACTCCGAGGCGTCCTGGGCCACGAACTCATGCACGTCTATAACCGCGACATCCTCACCTCGTCGGTGGCTGCCGCCGTCGCGGGCGTCATCACCTCGGTGGGCCAGATGCTGCTCTTTTTCGGCGGCGGCGACCGGCGCAACACCAACCCGCTGGCCATGATCGCCATGGCACTGCTGGCACCCTTTGCGGCGTCGCTGATCCAGATGGCCATCTCCCGCACCAGGGAGTACGACGCCGACGAGGACGGTTCGCAGCTCACCGGCGATCCGCTGGCGCTCGCCTCAGCCCTGGCCAAGATCGAGCGGGGCGTCACCATGGTTCCGCTGCCGCCGGACCAGCGGCTGGTCAATGCTTCACACCTGATGATTGCCAACCCGTTCCGGGGTGGTGCCATGAACAAGCTGTTCGCCACCCACCCGCCCATGCGGGACCGGATCGCGCGGCTGGAACGCATGGCCGGACGGCCCCTGCAGTAGTCGGCGTCCCGCCGTCGGACGCCTGTTTTGCGGAGTTGGCTGGTTGGTGGGCAGGCGACGCGCGTGCCCGTCCTCGACGACCAAACCCGTCCCCGACGCGCAAAAAGGCCGGCGCCCCCGGAATACGGGGTGCGCCGGCCTTTTTACGCAACGGTAGAACATACGCGCGTCGATAACGGCCGCTACATGGGCCGCAGGACGGTCAGCTGCGGAAGTTCACGAACTGCAGGTCCGCTTCGTCGAAGTCCTTCAGCAGCGCCATGGTGGCCTGGAGGTCGTCGCGGGACTTGGAAGTTACGCGGAGCTCGTCGCCCTGGATCTGGGACTTGACGGACTTGGGGGCCTCGTCGCGGATGATCTTGTTGATCTTCTTGGCCAGGTCCTGCGCGATGCCCTCCTTGATGGACGCCTCCAGCCGGTACTCCTTGCCGGAGGCGAACGGCTCGCCTTCCTCCAGGGACTTCAGCGAAATGCCGCGCTTGATCAGCTTGGACTGGAAGACGTCCAGGACGGCCTTGACGCGTTCCTCTGAGTTGGCCTTCATCAGGATCTTTTCACCGCTGAAATCGATCTCGGCGCCGACTCCCTTGAAGTCATAGCGCTGGGCGATTTCCTTCTGGGCCTGGTTCAGGGCGTTTGCCACTTCCTGCTTGTCCACCTTGCTTACGACGTCGAACGTTGACTCGCCTGCCATGACTCTCCTTATTCCGGCTGGAGCCCCGTCCACGGACAGGGCACTATTCACTGCATTCCAGACTAGTACGGTTGCTTCGCACCGGGGGTCCGAAGATTCACAGTTCCCTCTCAGCGGACACCCGGAGGGAACGAAGGCAGGGTGGGAACAGTTGTACGTGTTGGTAAGTCGCGAAGGGAACCACCATGCACCGCAAGGCCGTCAGTTACGTCACCCGGACCACCTCGGCGGCTGCAGGAGCAGTGGCAACGGCGGCAACCTCCGTAGCGGCCGCCGCTGTTGCGGCGTCCATCGTCTTCAGTCCGGTAGCTGACGCGTCCTCGCGCATGGCAGGAGTCAGCGAGGACCTGCTGCGGGCCGTACAGCTGAACCAGATCACCGAGGAACAGGCCATCAAGTTTGAAGCCAGGCTGGCCGGGAGGATCAGCGGCGAGGCCTGACGCACGCCGAATTTCCGCGCCGTTCCGGGCTTTCCGGGGTGTCAGCCCACCCGATTCGATTCTTGGGCGGAAGTTCTGTAAAGTTGTCTTGCCCGCGGTTACTGGAAGCGGAACGGACCGGACTGGAAACAGAAAAGGTGTGTTTCACAGACTGTAGCCAGGGTCTTCTTATGAAGTTCGGCAGATTACCCGAGCGGCCAAAGGGGGCTGACTGTAAATCAGCTGGCAACGCCTACGGGGGTTCGAATCCCTCATCTGCCACCCAAGGAGAAGCCTCCGGAACCAACAGGTTCCGGAGGCTTTTTCGTTCCCCCGGGACATCTTCTCCCGCTTCAGCTCCCGCGTGATCCGCCGCCGCAGCCCGCCGTCGACATCCCTGTTGGACCGGGCGTAATCTGGCACCATCGGCGCACGTGCCCCGATGCCCTGCGTCGATATTCCATCGATGAAGGAGGATTCAATGAGTGCTGTACGCGAATTCATGACCACTGATGCGCGATGTATCAAGGAAAATGAATCCCTCGTGGAAGCTGCCCGGACAATGCGGGACATGGACTGCGGTTCGCTGCCTATTTGTGGAGACGACGGCAAGCTGAAAGGCATGATCACCGACCGCGACATCGTGCTCAAGTGCGTCGCTGCCGGGCGGGACCCGGGGCAGGTGATGGCCCGCGAGCTCGCCTCCGGCACGCCGCACTGGATTGACGCCGACGCCAACGTGGATGCCGCCATCGACATGATGGAAAAGCACCAGATCCGCCGGCTTCCCGTGATTGCCGACCATAAGCTCGTCGGCATCATCAGCCAGGGTGACATTGCCCGCAACTACTCCGAGCACCGGGTGGGCGAACTGGTGGAACACATTTCGGAGCGCCACGGGGTGTAGCCGGTGCACCACATCATGGCCTTGTCCGCGGATCAGGACCCTCAAGGTCCGGAGCCGCGGACAAGCTTCTGGGAACCTGGTCCGTGGGGCCAGGCGGCCCCTCAGTTCAGCGCGATCACCAGCATCTGGCTGGTCCCCGGAATGCAGGTCTGCAGGATGGCCCGGGGGAAGCCGCCGAAAACTGCTATGACATCGTTGGTGGTACCGGGGTTGGGGACCTGGCCCCGGCCCGTCACCTTGTACGTTCCGTAGCCCGGGATGCTCACCGTCTCGCCGACGCCAATGCCGGAGAACCGTGCCCAGCCGCCGCAGAAATCGTGCTCAGTAATGAAGAGCGAGTAGCCGTCGTTCGGGGTGTAGTGGATGGGGCCGATGCAGGCGTCCACCATCGACTGCCCGCCGGCGCCGGCCACATAGATGGTGCGCACTGCAGGGGCGGCCGGCGCAGCAGGGGCGGCCGGCGCAACTGGCGCGGAAACCGGTGGCGGTGCAGCGGCGACGGGTGCAGGGGCTGCTGCCGGGCTGGGCGCAGGTGCAGCCACGGGCACGGCCACCGCGGGACCCGTCAACACAAGGACCTGGCCGGGGACGATGATGCTGTACGGACCCAGCCCGTTGGCAGCCAGCATGGCGTTCATGTCGACGCCGTACCTGCCGGCAATGGCGCCGACCGTGTCGCCGGACACCACCGTGTACCGGTTGGAATCGGCCGCAGGTGCTGGTGCTGGTGCAGGTGCAGGTGCAGGAGCGGGCTCGGGGGCCGGCGCCGGAACCGGATCGGGCGCGGCGGCCGGTGGTGCGGCAGCCTCGGCCGTGGCCGCCGGCGAATGGTCGGGAGCCGGGGAAACCTGCCCAGACGGAGCGGACGGTGCGTCGCCGGCTGCGGCGGGTTGCGCTGCAGGTGCGGCGTTGGCAACCTGGCCGGCCGCCGTCGTGCCCTGGTCTGGCGGACTTGTGAGAGGGGTGGACGGGCCTGCTAAGGCTCCTACCCCCACGGCCGCCACTACTGCCGCGGTTGCCATTCCGGCCCAAAGCCTGTGGCTGATAGCCGGGCGGCCGGGCGTGATGGTGTCGCGGGGTTCGTCGGTGGCGAAGCTTCTGCTGCTGGGATCGGTGGTGACATATGGCTGGTTCATGGTGGCCCATCCGGGTGCGCTCCCGCCGGCCGGACGCAAACGCCGGCTGCGGCAGGAAGAATTAAGATCTGACGCGTCGTGGCCGCCGGTAACGGGGGCCACGCGGTGCGTTCGATGAGGCCGGCCGCATACCCAGAAAATGCGGGGGGCTCCTTGTTGCGGCGGAGGGCCCGGGGAGCAAACCCGGGGAACCGCCGGTGCGTGGTTCTGTCCTAGGAATCCCGAGTCTAGGAACCGGGGGAACAGCCCGGCATCAGTAGGAATTACCCGACTTTTCCCGCCCGCTACTTGGCCGCCGCCGGCCCGCGTACTCAGGAACCGGCCGCCGCCTACCTGCGGGCACCCTTTAGAGGGTCCGGTTTTCCTTCAGCTCGGCGATCTCGCGGCGGAGTGCGGAGATCTCGGCCACCAGCTCCGCAACTTCGGCGCGGACGGGTTCCTCGACGGCCTCGGCCACTGTCTCCGCGGTGTCTTCCACGCGCTGCACCAGCCACGAAGCAATCGATGCCGTGACCACGCCGAGCACGGCAATTCCGCTCATCATCAGCGCGGCTGCCACCATCCGGCCGATGGGGGTCACCGGGTAGAGGTCGCCGTAGCCCACGGTGGTGATGGTGGTGATGGCCCACCAGAGCGCGTCTCCGAAGGTGACGATCTTGGCGTCCGGTGCGGACTGCTCCACATCCAGGACGGCGAGCGCGCCCACGAAGATCAGCATTCCTGCCGAACCGGCCACGTAAGTAACTACGCGGCCCCGCAGGGTTTCGCCCACGGTCCGGTGGAGTACGGACAGCAGTGTCACCAGCCGGAGCAGGCGCAGCGGCCGGAAAAACGGCAGGGCCACGATGAGCAGTTCGTGGAGGTTGCGGACGAACCAGTCCCACCGGCGCGGTGCCAGCCAGAGGTTGGCCGCATAATCGACGGCGAACACTATCCAGGTGGCCCACATGACGGCTTCCAGCCAGCTCGCGCCGCTGCCTTCGAGGCGGCCGATCACCTGCCACGCGTAGGCTGCCAGGAAGACGAGCGCAGTGCCCATCAGCGGCCATTCCGCCAGGTCCCGGTAGCGTTGGTGCGTCATGCTGGAAATCCTACGTGCACGGCCGGCGTCGGGTACCTCCACGCCTGTCCGCGCCAGCAAAGTTACCAGCGGGTAACATCGAGTCATGCACCTTCTCCTGAGGACCCTGCTCCTGCTGTTCCGTTCAGCCCGCCGCCGTCCGCTCACGGTATGGGACAGTGCTTCCCTGCCCCTGCGCGTCCTGCCCACGGACATCGACATCGCCATGCACGTCAACAACGGCATGTACCTGTCCCTGATGGACCTGGGCCGGTTCGACCTGATGGTGCGCAGCGGGGTCTGGAAGCGGATGCGCCGCCGCGGCTGGAGTCCCGTGGTGGCGGCCGAGACCATTGCCTTCCGTAAGTCGCTGCAACTGTGGCAGGAGTACGCCATCGAGACCCGGATCATCGGGCTGGACACCAAGGCAATTTTCTTCGAGCAGCGGATGGTGGCCGACGGCGAAATCTACGCGCGTGCCTACATCGCCACGCGGCTGGTCAGCAGGTCCGGTCCGGTCAGCCAGGACGAGATCCTTCGCGAATTCGGCCAGCCGCCCGCAGACCTGGTGCTGCCCGGGTGGATCCACGAATGGCGCGAATCCAGCCAGCTGCCCGGCAGCCGCACGCCGGCTCCGCACTCCTGGCCCTGAGCCGGGCGCAAACGACGGGTCCAAACGACAGGCCCTGACGCCATGCCCATAAAGCCAGCCCCTAAGGGGTCCTGAATTAGCGGTGCCGGCTACGCGCCGACGTCGCGCTGTTCGAGGGCGACGGCGGCCAGCACCACCAGGGCCGCAGAGATTCCCCAGAGCCACCCGGCAGCAGCCCAGTCGGCCCCGTTGACCATGGGGGAGTTGCCGTAGGCCCAGTGGTAGGGGCTGACCCTGAGCAGCCACTCCACGTCCGGGCTTTGCCGGCCCACGGCGTTGAACACGTAACCGAGCACGGCCACTGCCGCTCCGGCCGCGAGCCCGTATGTGCGGCGTCCGGTGGCCGCGCCGACGAACAGCGCCGAGGTCCCTGTGAGCAGGCCAAGTCCGGCAAACAGCACCACGGCGCCGAAGAGGTTGGCAGTATCGATGTCCAGCTGGGAGGGGCCGTTCAGCAGGGCCACGATGACGAAAGCCAGGGCGGCCAGCACCAGCACCCGCAACAGCAGTGCCAGTGCGCGTTCCAGGACTACCTGCACCCGCCGCACGCCGTGGGCCAGCGTCAGTTCAAGTTGTCCCGACTCCTCATCGCCGCCCACGGCAGCGGCGCCCCAGGCTACCGTGGCGATGCTCATAAGGAGGAAACCGATCAGCCCGAACAAAGTAGCTTGCGTGTAGCCGGGCCCGGAGGCGATCTGGTCGTAATTCAGGGCACGGGTCATCTCTGCCGGCAGGGCATTGATCATTTCCTGCATCTGGTCGCTGCCTCCGATGGAGGGGTACAGCGGGAGGTACAGGAACGCGGCCGCAGCGAGGCCGGCCGCCCAGGCAAGGGTGGAGCGCCACGAATCGACGAAGGCCCGCCGGAACAACGGAAGCCGGGTGCCCGCAGGGCTTTTCCCTGGGTGACTCACAGGACTTCCTTCTGCGGCATGGCGTACATCTTCAGCACGGACTCCTCAAGGTCCGGCTCTTCCAACACAAGGTCGGTCAGCTCCAGCCGTCCCAGCGCATGGAGCAGCGGCTGGATGGCGCCCTCAAGGACCGCGGACAGGGTGACGCCGCCGTTGGACTCCAGCACCTCGATGTTCCCGATGCCTGGCACCGCCGTGAGCAGCGCAACGGCGTCGGGTGCCGCTGTGTGGGAGGCCGTGAAGCGGAGGTGCCGCACGGCGCCTTCCCGCAGCCCGGTCACGGATTCGATCGCGATGATGCGGCCGTCCCGGAGGATTGCCACCGTGTCAGCGGTCTGCTGGATCTCGCTGAGGACGTGGGAGCTCAGGAAAACGGTCTGGCCGTTGTGGCGGGCCTCCCGGAGCATGGCGTGGAACTCCTGCTGGATGAGGGGGTCCAGTCCGCTGGTGGGTTCGTCCAGCACCAGCAGCTCCGGCTGGTGCATGAAGGCCTGCACCAGGCCGAGTTTCTGCTTGTTGCCCTTGGACAGCTTGCGGGTGTGACGGTCCAGGTCAAGGTCCAGCCGCTCGGCCAGCTCGTCAATCCTGCCGGGCGGCACCGGTCCGCTGACCGCCTCATAGTGGGACAGCAGCTTCCGCCCAGTCACCCGCCCTTCGAGGAAAAGTTCGCCCGGGAGGTAGCCGATGCGGCGGCGCAGGTCCGGCCCGCCCGCCCTGGGGTCCAGGCCCAGGACCCGCACCTCACCGCTGTTGGGCCGGATGATGTCCAGGAGGCAGCGCATGGTGGTGGTCTTGCCTGCGCCGTTGGGGCCGATCACACCAAAAACACTGCCCGCCTGCACCTCGAAGTCGACGCCGTGCAGGACTTCGCGGCGGCCAAAGCTCTTGGTCAGGGAATGCGCGGTAACCGCGATGTCCATGGGGCCCTCCCGGGTGCTGCTGCGGGGCTGATGACCATAGGGTAGGCCCGGGAAGCAGCTGTGTACATGTGCAGAGCCGGGTTATTCCCGATGACGCGTGCAGCGAACAGCGGCACACGGCGGCGGCATCACGCGTACCGTAGTTCCATGGCTACCCTTGACATCACAGGTGAACAGTTCGCATCGACGATCGAAGGCAACGACATTGTCCTGGTCGACTTCTGGGCAGAATGGTGCGGCCCCTGCAAGCAGTTCGGGCCCACGTACTCGGCTGTTTCCGAGAAGCACCCTGACGTCCTCTTCACCAAGGTGGACACCGAAGCCGAGCAGCAGCTCGCCGCGGAGGCAGGCATCTCCTCCATCCCCACCCTGATGGCTTTCCGCGAAAAGGTGCTGGTGTTCTCCCAGCCCGGCGCGCTGAACGCCCAGCAGCTGGAGCAGGTGGTGGACGCCGTGAAGGCCCTGGACATGGAGGAAGTCCACGCCCACGTGGCCAAGCAGCGTGAAGAGGCTTCAGCCGCGGCCAAGCCCTCAGGCCCCCAGGACGGCTCGCAGATCCCGGACCTGTAAAGAATCCATAAACCAAAGAGCGGGACCTCCCAACAGGGAGGTCCCGCTCTTTCGTCTTCGTGGCCCGTTAGATGCGTTCCACCTTGGCCGGCTCAGCCAGCAGGGCGCTCAGCGATTCGTTGAGGTCCTGCACCGCGATGCCCTTCGAATGCTTGGCCAGGTCTTCCTCGGAGGCCCACTGTTCGGTCAGCACCAGCTTTTCCTCGGTGGCTTCCGTCAGTTCGTAGCGGATGCAGCCCGGCTCGTTCACCACCTCATCAATGGCGATTTCCAGGGCCAGCTTCACGCGGAAGAACTCGCCCTCGTTGGGGATAAACGTTGCCTGCAGGTCGATCGGTGCACTCATGGATTTCACAATACCGGGCACGGGCACCGCTTCCCGCCGTGTTGCGGCGGACATGGGTCAGGGATGCTGTCATTGCCGCCTCCCTGTTGGTAGCGTGCCTGCATGCGTGCTTACACAGCCGGGGACACTGACGTTCCGCTGCTCGAGGAGACCATTGGTGCGAACTTCGAGCGGGTGGCCGCCAGGTTCCCGTACCACGACGCGTTGATCGAGGCCGCACCGGTGCCCGGCGCCGACGCGCGCCGCTGGAGCTACAGCAAGATGAACGACGACGTCGACCGGCTGGCCCGCGCGCTCCTCGCCCTGGGCGTGGCCAAAGGGGAGCGGGTGGGCATCTGGAGCCCCAACTGCGCCGAGTGGACGCTGCTGCAGTACGCCACCGCGAAGGTGGGAGCCATCCTGGTCAACGTGAACCCCGCCTACCGCAGCCACGAGCTTGAATTCGTGGTGAAGCAGAACGGGATGCGCACCCTCGTGACTGCGCCGCCGGACACCAACAGCGATTATGTGGGGATGGCCCGGCAGGCGCTCGCCGGCTGCCCGGAGCTGCGGGAACTGGTGTTCCTGCCGGTTCCGGGCGGGGACTTGGACGACGCCGTGTCCCCGCTCAGCGACGCGGAGCTGACGTACGCCGAGCTGCTCAAGCGGGCTGACGCCGTCGGGCACTCCGCACTGAAGGCGCGGATGGCGGAACTGGATCCGCACGATCCCATCAACCTGCAGTACACCTCCGGCACCACCGGCTTCCCCAAGGGCGCCACCCTCACGCACCACAACATCCTGAACAACGGCTTCGCCATCGGGGAACTGCTGGGCTACACCGAACACGACCGCGTGGTGATCCCGGTGCCGTTCTACCACTGCTTCGGCATGGTGATCGGGAACCTCAACGCCCTGAGCCATGGCGCCGCCACCATCATCCCGGGCCGGGGGTTCTCGCCCGCCGCGGCGTTGGAGGCGGTCCAGGATTTTGGCGGCACGTCCCTGTACGGGGTGCCCACCATGTTTATTGCCGAGCTCGCCCTGCCCGATTTCGCCTCCTACGACCTCTCCACCCTCCGCACGGGGGTGATGGCGGGTTCGCTGTGCCCCATCGAGGTGATGAACCACGTCATCGCGGACATGAACATGACGGACGTGGCCATCTGCTACGGCATGACGGAGACGTCGCCGGTATCCACCATGACGCGCAAGGGCGACACCCTGCAGCACCGGACCGAAACGGTGGGCCGGACCATGCCGCACCTGGAGAGCAAGATCGTGGACCCCGTTTCCGGCGCCGTGGTGGAGCGCGGGGAGATCGGCGAACTCTGCACGCGCGGCTACGCGGTGATGGACGGGTACTGGAACCAGCCGGACAAGACCGCGGAAGCCATCGATGCCGAGGGTTGGATGCACACCGGAGACCTCGCCCGGATGGACGCTGACGGGTATGTGCTGCTGGAGGGCAGGATCAAGGACATGGTGATCCGCGGCGGCGAGAACATCTATCCCCGCGAAATCGAAGAGTTCCTCTACACCCACCCGGCAGTCCAGGACGTCCAGGTGATCGGGGTGCCGGACGACAAATACGGTGAGGAACTGATGGCCTGCATCATCCTCAAGCCCGGCGCTGAACCACTGGATGCGGCAACACTTGCCGACTTCTGCCGCGGAAAGCTGGCGCACTACAAGGTGCCCCGCTACGTCGAGATCCGCAGCAGCTTTCCCATGACGGTCTCGGGGAAGATCAGGAAGGTGGAGATGCGGCAGGAAGCGGTGGCCCGGCTGGGCCTCTGACCCTTCGCCGTTTCGCGGGGCGGGCTTATTTTGCCCGGCCCGCACCCCGGCGGGTGGCCCGCGCGGCAACAAACGCCAGGACGACGGCGGCGGCCAGCGAGGCCGCGATGAGCAGCGGGCGGAAGCCGGCACCGTTCCCTTCCGGACCGCGGGAATGAGGCCCGCCCGGCGATGGGGCGGCGTCAGCTGTGGTCACCTCGTCCGGCGACAGCTTCCATTCGGACGCGGCAGGGAGTGTGCCCGGCGGCAGCTTTTCGTGCCGGAGCTCCCTCCGCAGTTCGAGCTGTTCCCTGACCTCATCGGTGGGGGCGGGCACGGCATCATCGGCGGCAACGGCAGAGGGGAGGTCCACGATATACGGCTTTCCGTAGAACGCGGCGGATGCCACCGAGTCCAGCCAGGTGCCCGGCGGGGACTGGACGCCACGGCGGGCGAATTCTGCCCGGAGCCTCTCCTTGATCTCGTCAAGGTCGTGGCCCTCCGCATCCCGGGTGACGTCAAAGATGGCCAGTTGAAGCTGGACATGGCTGTCCTCTCCTGGCTCGTTGGTACCGGGGGTCGCATTCGTTGCCGCATCCATCCGGACACCCTACCCACATGTGGGCCGCCTTACGCGTTAAGTCCGGTGGCTAGTGCCCGCGGTGGTCCTGGATGGTCATCCGGGGGCCAAAGGTCGGCTTGCGGAAGCCGGAGCTCTGGATCATCCTTACCACCCTTTGCCGCTGCCCGTTCCAGGGCTCGAGCAGGCGGAGCATCCCGGCGTCGTCGGTCCGGCGTCCGGTCAGGGCCGCCCCCACGTAGGCCGCCAGGTGGTAGTCACCCACGGCAATGGAATCCGGGCAGCCGTGGGTCCGCTGCACCACTTCAGCCGCAGTCCAGATCCCGATGCCCGGGATGGTCTGCATCTTCAGCCCGGCTTCTGCTGCCGGCAGCCCGGCCAGCCGTTCAAGCGCGGCGGCGGAGCGCAGTGCCCGCATCACCGTGGCCGAACGTTGGGGTCCCACGCCGGCTTTGTGCCACTCCCAGCTGGGGACATGCAGCCACTGCGTGGCCGTAGGCGGCACCAGCAGGCCCTGGGGTGTGGACATGCCGGCCTGCGGGGCGGGCGTTCCATACCGCTGCACCAGGTACCTGTACCCCCGCCGGGCTTCGATGACCGTGACCTTCTGCTCCAGGATGATGGGCACCAGCTGGTCCACCATCCGGCCGCTGGCCGGGAGGCGCAGCGCCTGGCTCCGCCGCCGGGCCTCGCGGACCATCCGGGGCAGCGTGGCGTGGAATACCGGCTCATCAAAGGAAGACCAGTCGTCATCCGCGCCCATCAGCCGGGGAGCTGCACGTGCCGCCAGTTCCGCACCGGGTCCCCACGCCTGGACATCCACCCGGGCTGGGACCCGGGGGCCGTCGTCGTGCGCTCCGGAGGCAGTACCTCCCACCGGGCTGAGCCGCAGCGTGGCGGGACCGTCCGGCGTCGTAAACGCATTCCAGATCACATCCCCCTGGACGCTGAAGGAGGGGTCGCTGTGGCCGCGCAGCAGCGAGCCAAGGGTGCGGGCCAGGCTGTAGGGGCCCTCCGGATACCAGCACAGGGACACGTCCGCGCCGGCGGCAAGCCGGGGAGGTGCTGCTGCGATGGTCATGCCTTAATCGTCCCACGGCCCTGCGACACGGCGGGCCCTTATCAGCGGAGACCGGCCGGACTAGAATCCCAGCGTGAGGCGCGGAGCCGCCGCGCCCGGCCGGGAAAGGCAGGAAGACGCCATGGGCGGAGTAGTGCATTTCGAAATCCCCGCGGACGACCGCGGACGGGCAGCGGAGTTCTACCGGCAGGCACTGGGCTGGACGCTGGAACCGGTGCCGGGGATGGATTACTACACCAACGTGACCACCACGCCGATGGACTCCTCTGGGAGGCCCACGGAGCCGGGTGCGATCAACGGCGGCATGATGGACAGGGAGGCAGACCTGGCCTCTCCGGTGATCACCGTGGACGTACCGGACATCGACGCCACCCTCAAGGCCGTCGAATCGCTGGGCGGAGCGGTGGTGCGGGCCAAGGAGACCATCCCGGGCATGGGGCACTTCGCCTATTTCAGGGACACCGAAGGCAACGTCATGGGGCTGTGGGAAAACCTTCCCGCCAACGAGGCCAGTGAAGCCGGCGAGGCAGGGCAGGCAACGGCGGACGGCGCCTAGCAGCCCGCCGCCGAGCCAGGAGGGCCACGCATGAGCACGCTGATCCAGGTGCTGGCAATCATCACCGGGATGGTCCTCGTTTCGGTGGGCCTGCTGGAAGCCTTCGCGTACAAAAATCCACGGCTCTACCCAATCTTCCTGATCAAGCCTGAAGACACCGGAGCGGTTCGGCTGTGGACCGTGAACGTAGGGTTCTACAACATTGTCTGGGGCCTGTTTGGGATTGCCGGGGTGGTCATTGCCAACTCAGGAGACCTCGCGACAGACCGGACCATCGTGGCCATGATGTGCATCGCCCATGCAATCCTCGGAGCTGTTCTGGTCATCAGTGAACCAAGGCTCTGGCTCAGCGGGATCGGGCAGGCCCTTCTGCCCGCCATCATTCTCTGGCTGATGTTTGCCGCCTGACCGTCGCCCATGCAGTCACTGTTATGGGGCAACGGAGGAATCAGTGCATCCCTGACACGGACCAGAGTGCCAGTACGGCAAGGGGGAGCGTCAGCAGCACGGCCACCAGCCCTGCCAGCGCGAAACCGCCCCACCTGACGGGGACGTTCAGCACCCGAAGCCGCTCGTGCCACAGCAGCGTGGCCAGGGATGCCCACGGGCTGATCAGTGGCCCGAGGTTGACCCCGATCAGCAGCGCGGCAAGCCGGGCGGGGGAGTCCGCCACGGGCTCCAGGGCCAGGTAGGCCGGCAGGTTGTTAGCCACGTTTGCAGCGCCCGCCCCAACGCCGGCCAGCTGAAGGAGTGCAGGAAGGCCATCCCCGGAACCTGCCACGCCATCAAGCAGGGCGGTGAGGCCACTGGCATGCAGGGCTTCCATCAGCATGAACAGCCCGGCCGTCAGCATCAGGGGCCGCCACGGCACCATGGACCACTTCAACGCCGCCGGACGGCGCCAGATGAATACCGCCACCAGGAAAGCTGCCGCGGCAAGCGCCGGGTACTGGACCGGCAATCCGGAGACCAGCGCCGGCAGCAGGACCAGGAGCGTTGCCCCGGCAATCACCAGCAGGGTCCGGTCCCCGGCCGGGCGGACGGGCCGTGGCCGGTACTGCCCGCGGAGGTCGCGCCGGAAGGCCAGCCACAGCAGGACAAGGGGGACCAGCAAACCCACCACTGCCGGAGCCCACACCAGCCCGGCAAACTGCACCGGGCTCAGGCCCAGCCGCTCCTGGGCCAGCAGGTTGGTCAGGTTGGACACGGGCAGCAGCAGCGATGCCGTGTTGGCCAGCCAGATGCTGGTCAGGGCGAATGGCAGCGGCGGGATTCCGGCATGCATGGCCAGGAGGACAACCACCGGCGTCACCAGCACCGCGGTGGTGTCCAGGGACAGGAACACCGTGGACACGGTAGCCAGCGCGATCACCAGCAGCCACAGGGTAAACACGCTGCCCCGGCCCAGGGCCGCGAGCCTTCCCGTCACGGCCCGGAAGAGCCCTGCCTCGTCCACCAGTTCGGTGACCAGGGACATGGCCAGGACAAAGCCCAGGATGGGCACCGTCCGCCCGGCCAGTTCACTGAACGCCGGCAGGGGGAGGATGCCTGTGGCCAGGGCTGCCAGGCCTGCCGCCAGCGCGGCACCGGGCAGCAGGTAACTGCGGGCAGCCTTGGCCCATGCGAACTGCTTCACCGCCTTATCGTCGCACCCCCGGCCGGGTGGCGCGTGCAGGAAGCGGTAGCTTTATACCTATGAAGTACGCCCAGTCCATCCTGGACCTCATCGGCAACACCCCGCTCATCAAACTCAACCACGTAACCGGGGGCATCAAGGCCACCGTCCTGGTGAAAGTCGAGTACCTGAACCCCGGCGGATCCATCAAGGACCGCATCGCGGCGCAGATGGTCGAGGACGCCGAACGGGAAGGTAAACTGCAGCCCGGCGGCACCATCATCGAACCCACCTCCGGCAACACCGGAGTGGGCCTGGCACTCGTGGCACAGCAAAAGGGCTACAAGTGCATCTTCGTCGTTCCGGACAAGGTGGGCGAGGACAAGCGGGCGGTCCTTCAGGCCTACGGAGCCGAGGTTGTGGTCACACCCACCGCCGTGCCGCCGGACAGCCCGCACAGCTACTACGGCGTCTCGGACCGGCTGGTCCGCGAAACGCCTGGTGCCTACAAACCGGACCAGTTCTCCAACCCTGCAGCGCCGGGCAGCCACTACAGGACCACCGGTCCGGAGATCTGGCAGGACACCGACGGCAAGGTCACCCACGTGGTCATCGGGGCAGGCACCGGTGGCACCATCACCGGTACCGGCCGCTACCTCAAGGAGGTTTCGGCGGACCGTCCCGAGTCCGACGGCGGCGTGGTCCGGATCATCGGAGCGGATCCGTCGGGTTCGGTCTACTCGGGCGGTACCGGCCGGCCGTACTTCGTCGAGGGCGTGGGCGAGGACATGTGGCCGGCGAACTACGACATATCCGTTCCGGACCAGGTCATCGCCGTCACCGACGCAGACTCTTTCGCCATGACCCGCAGGCTTGCCCGCGAGGAAGGACTGCTGGTGGGCGGTTCGTCGGGGATGGCCGTGGTGGCCGCCCTGCAGGCGGCAAAGGACCTCCCCGAATCAGCCGTCGTCGTCGTGATCCTGCCCGACTCAGGGCGCGGTTACCTGGCCAAGATTTTCAACGACCAATGGATGCGCTCGTACGGCTTCCTGGCCGGCGGCGAGGAAACCTCCGTGGGCGAGGTCATCAAGTCCAAGAACGGTGAACTGCCGGACCTTGTGCACATCCACCCCAACGAGTCCGTCCGCGACGTCATCAACATCATGAACGAGTTCGGCGTCAGCCACATCCCGGTGCTCTCGCAGGAACCGCCGGTGGTGATGGGCGAGGTCCTCGGTGCCGTGGACGAACGCAGCCTGACGGCCAAGCTCTTCCGCGGCGAAGCCAAGCTGACGGACAAGATTGCTGAACACATGGGTCCCAAGCTGCCCGTCATCGGATCGCTGGAAAGCATCTCGGCGGCCCGCGAGCTGCTCTCCGACGTGGACACCGTCATGGTCACGTTCGTGGGCGCCCCCATCGGCATCCTCACCCGGCACGACCTCCTGGCGTACCTCAGCAACTAGTATCCGGTGGCTGGGCTGGCCGAAACCCGGTTTCGGTACGCTCAACCACCGCTGAAAGGAACATCATGACTGTTTCCGGAAACCAAGGTTTCAACACCCGTGCCGTACACGCCGGCCAGGCCTTCGAGCCCCGCACCGGCGCCGTGGTTCCGCCGCTGCATTTCAGTTCCACTTACGCGCAGGACGGCATCGGCAACCTTCGCGCTGGCTACGAGTACGGCCGCGGCGGCAACCCCACCCGCGACGCCCTGCAGGAACAGCTGGCGGCACTGGAACTGGGAACGCACGCCTACAGCTTCAGCTCAGGCCTGGCCGCCGAGGACGCCCTGATCCGTGCCCTCACCCGGCCCGGTGACCACATAGTGCTCGGCAACGATGCCTACGGCGGGACGTACCGGCTGATCAGCCGTGTGCTGGGCGACTGGGGCATCGGCAACACCCCGGTGGACATGGCCAACCTGGACACCGTCCGCAGCGCCGTCGCCGCCAACAAGACCCGGTTCGTGTGGGTAGAGACGCCCTCCAACCCCCTGATGAAGATCACGGACATCGCCGCGCTCGCGGACATCGCGCACGACGCCGGTGCCCTCCTGGTGGTGGACAACACCTTCGCGTCTCCCTACCTGCAAAACCCGCTCGGCCTGGGTGCCGACGTCGTGGTCCACTCCACCACCAAGTACATCGGCGGCCACTCCGATGTGGTGGGCGGCGCCGTCGTGGTCAAGGACGCGGAGCTGGCGGACAAGATCGGCTTCGTGCAGTTCGCCGTCGGTGCAGTGTCCGGGCCCATGGATGCCTTCCTCACCACCCGCGGCCTGAAGACCCTGGGCGTGCGGATGGACCGGCACAGCGAGAACGGCCAGGCTGTGGCCGAATGGCTGCTGGAACGCCCCGAAGTTGAGGCCGTCCTGTACCCGGGACTTCCGTCCCACCCCGGGCACGAACTGGCCAAGAGCCAGATGCGCAGTTTTGGCGGGATGGTCTCGGTGCAGTTCAAGGGCGGCGAAGCTGCTGCCCGCAAGGTGGCGGAGTCAACCTCGGTATTCACCCTGGCCGAGTCCCTGGGCGGCATCGAGTCGCTGATGAATTACCCATCGGAAATGACGCATGCTTCGGTCAAGGGCACCGAGCTTGCCGTGCCGGTGAACCTGCTGCGCCTGTCCTGCGGTATTGAGGATAAAGAAGACCTGATCGGCGACCTGGAGCAGGCGTTCTCCGCGATCCCGTAACGGTAGGCTGGGCTATGGCTTTCTTGAAGAAAGTCAGCTAGCGTTTCCGGCATGCCACTTCGATCCGACTGGTCCCGCCGGAACTGCAGCATGGCCCGCGGCCTGGACGTCCTGGGAGACCCCTGGACCATCCTTGTCCTCCGCGAGGTCTTCTTCGGCAACGGCCGCTTCGACGCCATGAAAGCCCGCCTTGAGGCGGCGGACTCCGTACTCACCAGGCGCCTCGCGGGTCTGGTGGACGCCGGGCTGCTGGCGAAGCAGGCCTACGACGACGGCGGCCGAACCCGCCAGGAGTACGTCCTCACTTCCAAGGGGGAGGACGTACTCCCGGTCCTGAATGCCGTGACGATCTGGTCGGAGAAGCACCTGCCGGCGCCATCGGAGAAGGCCCATATGTTCGTGATCCATTCGGACTGCGGGCAGCGCACCACGTCCGCCGATACCTGTATGTCCTGTGGCCAGCGGCTCACCGCCGCCAACACCAGCTGGCACAGCCAGACACGGTCCGATACTCCCGTGGCCCTTGCCACCTCCCCCCGCAACGGAGCCGCAGCATGAGCACCCTGCCAGACGAAGCGGCCGTCCCCGGCGACCGGGAGGCAGCCGACGCCCCGGAACGTCCCGGCGGCGCGGAGCAGGCACGTCCTCCCCGCCGGCTGCACCCCGCCTGGATCGTGGCAGCCGTGGCCTTTCTCGCCCTGGTGGGCGCAGCCGGCTTCCGGGCAGCCCCGGGCGTCCTCATGGTCCCGCTGCAGCAGGAATTCGGCTGGAGCACCACTGTCCTGTCTGCGGCGGTCAGCATCAACCTGGTCCTGTTCGGCCTGACGGCACCGTTCGCAGCGGCCCTGATGGAACGCTTCGGCGTCCGGGCCGTGACGGCCACGGCACTGGTGCTGATCGGCATGGGCAGTGCACTCACCGTCCTGGTGAACCAGTCCTGGCAGATCCTGCTGACCTGGGGCCTGCTGATCGGACTGGGCACCGGCTCCATGGCGCTGGTCTTCGCCGCCACCATCGCCAACACCTGGTTCACCAGGAGCCGCGGGCTGGTGATCGGCATCCTGACAGCCGGGAGCGCCGCGGGCCAGTTGGTCTTCCTGCCTTTCATCGCAATGCTCGCCCAGGACCCGGGCTGGCGGCAGGCTTCGCTGCTGATCGCCGCCGGGGCCCTGGCCGTTGTTCCGCTGGTGCTGAAGTTCCTCAGGAACTCGCCCGCTGAGGCCGGCGTCCTGCCCTACGGCGCCGAACCGGCAGTAACGCAGTCTCCAACAGGGGCGCCGGTGCAGCCTGCGGATGCCGGCCCGCGTGTCAACGCCGCCGTCCGCGCCCTGCAGGTGCTCCGCCGGGCCAGCAGGGTGCGTACCTTCTGGGCCCTGGCTGCCGGCTTCGCGATCTGCGGTGCCACCACCAACGGCCTGATCGGCACCCACTTCATCCCCTCCGCACACGACCACGGGATGCCCGAAACCACTGCCGCGGGCCTGCTGGCCGTCGTCGGGATCTTCGACATCCTCGGAACCATCGCCTCAGGGTGGCTGACGGACCGGTTCAACCCGCGCATCCTGCTGGCCGTCTACTACCAGTTCCGCGGCATCGGCCTGCTGGTGCTCCCGCTGCTGCTCAGCGCCGAGGTCCAGCCCAGCATGATCGTGTTCGTGGTGATCTACGGCCTGGACTGGGTGGCCACCGTGCCGCCGACGGCCGCCATCTGCCGCGAAACCTTTGGCGCGGACGGCAGCGTGGTGTTCGGCTGGGTCTTTGCGGCCCATCAGCTGGGGGCCGCCGCTGCGGCGCTGGCGGCAGGTGCGCTCCGCGACGCCACCGGACACTACACCTACGCGTGGCTGGGTGCAGCCGCCATGTGCACTATCGCCGCCGTCATCAGCGCCACCATCCGGAAGCACCGCCGGGCCGGCGAGGCGCAGTCCGGGGCGGAGCACGCAGCGGCGTGAGCGGGGTCCCTGCCCGGCGCGGCTAGGCTGGACGCATGGAATCCACGGCTCCGGTCCCTGCCCGCAACGTTGCCCTTGTTACGGGCGCTGGCCGGCTGGCCGGCATTGGGGCGGGAATAGCCCGCCAGCTCGCGGCCGATGGCTGGGACCTGGTGCTTGCCGGCTGGCAGGAGTATGACGGCCGCATGCCGTGGGGGAGTGACCCCGAGGACGAAGTCCGGCTGACCGCGGAACTCGAAGCCATAGGCGCCAAGGTCCACGTCCTCTCAGCGGACCTGCAGGATCCCGCGGTGCCGGAGCGCCTGGTCGCCGAGGCCGTCGAGCTTGCGGGGCCCCTGCAGGGCCTCGTGCTCAGCCACGCCGAGTCCGTGGACTCCGGCATCCTCGATACCAGCCTCGAATCCTTTGAACGGCACTTCGCCGTCAACACCCGGGCCAGCTGGCAGCTGATCGCCGCCTTCGCACGGCAGGCAACGGACGACGGCGGCGCGATCGTTGCGCTGACCAGTGACCACACAGCCTTCAACCTTCCCTACGGAGCGTCCAAGGGGGCGCTGGACCGGATCGTCATTGCCGCGGCGCGCGAGCTGGGACCGCAGGGCATCTCCGCGAATGTCCTCAACCCCGGCCCGGTGGACACCGGTTGGATGTCGGACGAGGTGCGCGAGTCAGGAACTGCGCGCCAGCCCACCGGACGGTTGGGAACCCCAGCCGACGTCGCCGGGACCGTGGCGTTCCTGCTGTCGCCGGCGGGCCGCTGGGTGTCCGGCCAGCTGATCAAAGCCGACGGCGGTTTCTCGGCCTAGGTGCCCGGGCCCCTTTCCCAACTTCCCTCGCAACCAGGTCGCAGTAAGTGCTGTTTTGAGCCCCCAAAACGACATCTACTGCTACCTAGTTGGGAAGGCAGGGCCCCGGGAGGGATCAGCGGAAGGCGGGGAGGCCCGTGATGTGCTGGCCCAGGATCAGGGTGTGGACCTCGTCGGTGCCCTCGTAGGTGCGCACCGACTCAAGGTTGGCGGCGTGCCGCAGCGGCGGGTAGTCCAGGGTGATGCCGTTGCCGCCCAGGATGGTGCGGGCTTCGCGGGCGATCTTGATGGCCTCGCGGACGTTGTTCAGCTTCCCCAGTGAGATCTGTTCGGGCCGGATGGTGCCGGCATCCTTGAGCCGGCCCAGGTGCAGCGCCAGCATGGTCCCCTTTTGGATTTCCACCAGCATGTTCACCAGCTTCTCCTGCGTGAGCTGGTAGCCGGCCAGCGGCCGGCCGAACTGAAGGCGGTCCTGCGAGTAGGCCAACGCCGCTTCGTACGAATCACGGGCCGCGCCCATGGCGCCCCAGGCGATGCCGTACCGGGCCTCGTTCAGGCAGGTGAACGGGCCGCGCAGGCCAAACGCGCCGGGAAGCAGCGCCTCGGGACCCAGCCGGACGCCGTCGAACGTTATATCGCACTGGATCGATGCGCGCATGGACAGCTTCCGCCCGATGGGCGTGGCGGTGACGCCGGGAGTGCCTGCGGGTACCAGGAAGCCCCGGACACCGTCCTCCGTCATCGCCCACACCACCATCACGCCGGCCACCGAGGCCAGCCCGATCCAGCGCTTGGCACCGTTCAGCACCCACCCGGCATCCTCGCCGCTGCCGTCTCGCGTGGCCGTGGTGGCCATGGAGGACGGGTCCGAACCTGCACTGGGCTCGGTCAGTGCAAAACAGCCGACCACCTCGCCGGCGGCCATCCGCGGCAGCCACTCCTCCTTCTGTTCCTCGGATCCCCAGGTATGAATGGCCGTCATGGCCAGCGAGCCCTGGACCGAGACGAAGGTGCGGATCCCGGAATCGCCTGCCTCCAATTCCATCGCCGCCAGCCCGTAATCGACGGCGGTCCGGCCCGGGCAGCCGTAGCCCTCCAGGTGCATACCCAGCACGCCGAGCTCACCGAGTTCCGGGGCAAGTTCCACCGGGAAGACGCCGTCCTCGTACCACCGGGCAATGTCCGGCCTGATCCGCTGCGCGGTGAAGTCGCGGACTCGTTGCCGGACCGCCAGTTCCTCGTCGCTCAGCAGGGAATCGAGGTCCAGGACGTCGGATGCGCCCGCGGTCAGGTCACCGGTCACCGCTTGGCCAGGAAGTAGCCGCGGGTGGAGGGCAGGAACCGGCACACGGCGGCGAGCACCACACCCAGGGCCAGCAGCACCACGCCGCTGACAAACGCCCCGCCGATGCCGAAGATCTGCGTATCGCCGTAGGCCGGGTCCCACATCTGCACAGCGGAGACGAAGAACGCCGCTGTGAGGAGCAGTGCGCCCAGCAGCGGGAAGATGCCGCGGAACCAGAGGTTGCGGGCCGATGCGCGCAGCGTGCCGCGGAAGTACCAGAAGCAGGCGAACCCGGTCAGCGCGTAGTAGAACGCGATGAAGAGGCTGATGGCGCTGATGGAATCCGCCAGCAGGTTCTCGCTGAGGAAGCTCATGGCCACGTAGTACGCCCCGGCCGCGATGCCCATCACCTTGGTGGAGAAGCCCGGAGTCTGGTTCTTCGGGTGCACCTCGCCGAACTTGGGCGGAAGCGCTCCGTGGGTTCCCATGGACAGGGTGCCGCGGGCGGTGGGCAGGATGGTGGTCTGGGTGGAGGACAGCACCGAGGCCAGGACCGCGACGACGATCAGCCAGCCCCACGGACCCAGCACCACGTCCTTCATGGCCAGGAAGACATCGTCCTGGTTGGCCTCGTTGCCCAGGCCGATGCCGTCGCTGCCCACGGTGGCGTACATCATCACCAGCAGCGCCACGGAAACGTAGATGGCCACCAGGACGAACGCCGAGATCACGGCGCCCCTGCCGGGGGTCTTTGACGGATTTTCGGTTTCCTCGTTCAGGGCCAGGCAGGTGTCCCAGCCCCAGTAGATGAACAGGGCCAGGAGGGCGCCGTGCACCACGGCCCCGGGATCGGCGAAGGCGCCCACCGGGTTGAACCACTCGAAGTCGAACGCCTGCCCCTCCGGCGGGCCGCCCACGATCCTGATCACAATGGCCAAAGCGAAAATGCCGAGCGCAATGTACTGCACATACGTCAGGACCCGCTGCACATGCTCGCCCAGCCGGATGCCCCGGTAATTCACGAGGGTCATGAGCGCGATGAAGAGCACGCCCGTGCCGGTGACCACCAGTTTGTTCTGGGCCAGGGACCCGTCACCGATGAGCAGCCACAGATACTGCCCGGCCACCTGGGCGAGGTTCGCCAGCACCACGATTCCGGCGAGCGCAACACCCCAGCCGCCCAGCCAGCCGGCCCACGGGCCGAAGGCCCTGCGGGACCACGTGAACGTGGTGCCGCAGTCGGGCATGGCGCTGTTCAGTTCCCGGAACGCATAGGCGATGAACAGGACCGGGATGAACCCGAGCAGCAGGATGAAGGGCGTGTAGTTTCCGTTGACCGCCACGATGAGTCCCAGCGTCGCCGCCAGGGAGTACACCGGCGCCGTGGAGGCAAGGCCGAGCATGACGGAGTCGCCGAGGTCCAGGATGCCGGCGCGCAGCCCCTTCGCCTGGACCGTGGTGCCGGTCGGGCCTCCCGGGCCGCCCGCCGTCGTCATGTCTGTGCTCATAGGGTGATACCTGCCTTGCTGGAGGAAGTTCCGGCACTCAGCGGTGCGGGCGCGTCAATGGTGTTGGGCACGAAGCGGCAGAAGTAGTCCGTGATGGGGCCATCCGATTCCCGGATGCCGCAGCCCACGGACTCGCCGTCCACCACCCACAGGCCGAGGACCGGATGGTTGCCGTCGAAGTCGGGCAGCGGGTGGTACTGCTGGTAGCACCAGCCTTCGCGGCCGTACCCGCCGGGCTGCTCCAGGCTGATTCCCGGTGCGTGGATCTTGATGTTGTCCCCCTCGCGGCCGTGCAGCGGCTTGGCCACCCATTCCTTCAGCGGACCGGGATTGTCCAGAAACGCGGGCAGCAGGTTGGGGTGGTCCGGGTAGAGGTGCCAGAGCGCGGCCAGCAGCGCCTTGTTGGAGAGCAGCATCTTCCATGCAGGTTCCACCCAACGCGGGTTATGGGCTCGTTCCAGCAGCCGCGGACCAAACGGTTCCTTCATCATCAGCTCCCACGGGTAGAGCTTGAAGATGGTGCTGATCATGAAGTTGTCCATGTCCACGAAGCGGTTCAGGTTGGGGTCCCAGCCGATATCGGACATGTTGATGCCGATGGTGGTCCAGCCGGCCTGGCTGGCGGCGTCCCGCATGTAGGCGGCGGTCATCCAGTCCTCGCCGGATTCCTCCACCTCGGAGTGGGCCACGTGCAGGGTGGACATGCCGGTGCGGTACTGGAACTTCTTCCATTGCCGGATCAGGGCTTCATGGATGCCGTTCCACTGGTCCTTTTCCGGGAACACGTCCTGGAGCCAGAACCACTGCGCCACGGCAGCCTCGATCAGACCGGTGGGGGTGTCCGCGTTGTATTCGAGCATCTTGGCCGGGCCGCCCCGCCCGTCGTAGATGAAGTCGAACCGGCCATAGACGTCAACGTCGCCCGCCTGAAGCGACTCGGCCGCAAGCTCAAGGGCCTGCGGTCCGATGCCGATAGGGCCCATCGCGCCGGTGGCAAGGAACTTGGCCGCTTCGAGGCACATGCGGTGCATCTCTTCGGCCGTTTCCTCGAGCTGTTCCACCTCATCCTCGGTGAACTCGTAGTACGCGGACTCGTTCCAGTAGTCGATTTTCCGCCCGTCATCCATCGTGGTGGTGGAGAAGACCAGGCCCTGCTCTTCAATTTTCTGTTTCCAGCCCGGCCGGGGGCTCGACAGCAACCGCTTCACGCTCAGCCCCCCGAACTCTTGCCGCCGCTGGTGCCGCTCTTGGCGCTGGTGCCGAAGCCGCCGCGGCTGACCGTGCCGCCCTTGCTGCTGTAACCGGTGGAGGCTTTCGCGCCGCTGGGCATGGTCCGGGTGTAGTTGGGTGCGGTGGACCGGTTCTGGCCCACGGCGGGGACGGAGGCACCGCGGGAGTAGAAGTACCAGGCGTAGAGGCCGCCGCTGCGTCCGGAGGAGCTGTCGCAGTTGCGGTCCTCGACGCGCTCGCCGGTTTCGTCGTTGAAGCACACCTGGGCGTATTCGGGATCGTCCTGGTTGCTCGCCACGACGGCGGTGATGGTGCCGGCGAGCAGTGCCGTCACACCCAGGCCCACGACGACGGTGCGCCGCTGGGAGCGCTTCTTCCGGGCTGCTGCCTCGTTCTGCTGCTTCTCCCGGTCCCGGGCGAACGGGTCCACAGGGGTGACGGGTTCATTGAGGAGGTCAGGGCGGAGCTCCGGCTTGGGCACCTGCCACGGCGGAGGTTTGGGGGTATTGCCCCCGTTTGGGGACGGAGCACCGTCGCCGGGCAGGCCGTTGCCGGCGTTGCTGCCCGGTTGGTTGTCCGGCCCGTTCTTTGGACCTTTGTCGTCTGGATCCACGGCGTCCCCCTCAGTCATCCACGTGAAATGGGCACAGCGCTGCACCCCAAGTTGTGATCTGCACATCAGCGTAGTCCCTGCCGGTGCCGGCTGCGAGCCTGAAACAGGGGAGAACTGCCCACGGCAGGGGCAGGTCCGGGGAACCCTAGACTGTTGCCATGGAAACCGCTTCACTGCTTGCCGTCTGCCGCGTCCACCAGCTCCTGCCGGATGCCTCAAACGTGGGTGTGACCGCCATCGACAAGCGTCCGGCGGAGGGCCCGGTCAAGGTTCACCGGCTGGGACTGACGGGCGACATCCAGGCCAACCGGGTCCACCACGGCGGCCCGGACCAGGCCATCTACGCCTACTCGCAGGCCGACGCCGACTACTGGGCCGGCGTGTTGCAACGGGAGGTGCCGCCGGGGGAGTTCGGCGAGAACCTCCGGGTGGCAGGCATCGATGCCACCTCCGCGGTGATCGGCGAGCGGTGGAGGATCGGGCTCGACGTCGAGCTGGAAGTCACCTCGCCGCGGACCCCCTGCGCCACGTTCCAGCGGCGGCTGGGGGAGCGCCAGTGGGTCAAGCGCTTCACCGACGAAGGGCGGGTGGGAGCGTACCTGCGGGTCATCAAGACCGGCAGCATCCAGGCGGGAGACCACATCCACCGCACTTACGTTCCGCGGCACGGTGTCACAGTGGGCAAGTGGTTCAGCGATCCGGACCTGGAATCCATGGAAGCGCTCCGGGATGCCGAGGCGGATGGTGAGATCAGGCTGCAGCAGCCAGAGTTCGGCAAGAAGTTCGAGGCCCTGCTGCGCCGGCTGGGGCAGTAGCACCGGGTTGCAGTACCCCGTTGCGACCGGGCCATGTGCGCAACCTCACCGCCGTCGTCGCCCGTTGAATTACCTACGCGGGCCGCGCATACCCTACACTTGAAACATCCCCCACTCCGGAAATCCCTTATTCCTGCCCAATTTTTGAGGCAGGACTGGTAAGTGTTGGGGCCCGCGCAAGCGATGCGGGCATTTTCATAGGGAGAGCCGGCTAAAGAAAACGCTGTACAGACTGCTGGGATAGCAGCCAAGAGATGCAGCGAGAAGTCCTGCCATGGGATTGCGAAAGCGCCGGACTTCTGTGACCGGCCGGTCAACGTTTGCCCGGCACCATCGGCACGTGTACTGCGGCTCCGCTCACCTCGGGTAGTGCCGCCTGGCCCCCTATGGATGAGGAATAAATCCCTATGCCCGAAAACCAGAACGAAACCACCAGCGTCATCGACGAGGCAGCAACCCCAGCCGCCGGGGAAGCCGCCCCGGCTGCTGCTCCCGCAGCTGACGCCCAGGACACCACCGACGTCAAAACCGGCGCCGACGCTGACGAAAACGCCGTCAAGTTCGCCGATCTCGGCATCGATGGCCGCGTCCTCGCCGCCCTGCAGGACGTCGGATACGAGAAGCCCTCGCCCATCCAGGCCGCTACAATCCCGCTGCTGCTCGAAGGCCGCGACGTTGTTGGCCTGGCGCAGACCGGTACCGGCAAGACTGCAGCATTCGCAGTGCCGGCACTGTCCCGCCTGGCTGAACTCCACGACCTCAACGGCCCGTCCCGCAAGACCCAGGCCCTGGTCCTCGCCCCCACCCGTGAGCTGGCGCTCCAGGTTGCCGAGGCGTTCACCTCCTACGCCAAGCACATTGACGACTTCACGGTCCTGCCCGTGTACGGCGGCTCCGCGTACGGTCCCCAGCTGGCCGGCCTGCGCCGCGGCGCCCAGGTTGTTGTGGGTACCCCCGGCCGCGTGATCGACCACATCTCCAAGGGTTCCCTTGACCTGTCCGAGCTGCAGTACCTGGTGCTGGACGAGGCCGATGAGATGCTGCGGATGGGCTTTGCCGAAGACGTGGAGCAGATCTTCCAGCAGACGCCGGAAGACCGCCAGGTGGCGCTGTTCTCGGCCACCATGCCGGGCCAGATCCGCCGGATGTCCAAGCAGTACCTGAACGACCCCGCCGAGATCTCGGTCAAGACCAAGACCTCCACGGGCACCAACATCCGCCAGCGCTACCTGCAGATCATGGGCCCGCAGAAGCTGGACGCCATGACCCGCATCCTCGAGGTTGAAGAGTTCGACGGCGTGATCGCCTTCGTCCGCACCAAGATGGCCACCGAGGACCTGGCTGACAAGCTGAAGTCCCGCGGCTTCCAGGCTGCCGCCATCAACGGCGACATCCCGCAGCAGCAGCGTGAGCGCACCGTGGACGCGCTGAAGGAAGGCCGGATCGACATCCTTGTGGCCACCGACGTCGCGGCCCGCGGCCTGGACGTGGAGCGCATCAGCCACGTCATCAACTACGACATTCCGCACGACACGGAGTCCTACGTGCACCGGATCGGCCGCACCGGCCGCGCCGGCCGCAACGGTGACGCGATCCTGTTCATGACGCCCCGCGAGAAGTACCTGCTGCGCGCCATTGAAAAGGCAACCCGCCAGTCCGTGGAGCAGATGCACCTGCCCACCGCGGAGACCGTGAACACGCTTCGCCTGGGTAAGTTCGCCGAACGCATCACGGAAACCCTCGCCTCCGAGGACGTCTCGATGTTCCGCGACCTCATCGCTTCCTACGAAGAAGAGCACAAGGTGCCGGCAGCAGAAATCGCTGCGGCACTGGCCGTCATGGCCCAGGGCGGACAGCCGCTGCTGGTCAAGGAACTGGCTGCGGCTCCCGACTTCCAGAAGCGCGAGCGCTCCAAGGACGGCTTCGGCTCCCGTGGCCCCACCCGCCAGCTGACCGAGGGCAACGCCACCTACCGCATCGCGGTGGGCCGCCGCCAGCGTGTCATGCCGGGTTCGATCGTGGGCGCCATCGCCAACGAGGGCGGCATCTCCTCCGCGCAGATCGGCGGCATCGATATCCGCTCGGACCACTCCCTGGTGGAGCTGCCCGCGGACCTGAGCCCCGAGCAGCTGCGTGCACTGTCCCGCACCCGGATCGGCGGCGAGCTGATCCACCTCGAGCTGGACAACGGCCGCAGGCCCTCCGGCGACCGTGGCGCCTACCAGGGCAACCGTGGCGGAGACCGCGGCGGCAACTTCAAGGGCAACGGCGGGTTCAAGAAGGAATTCCGGAAGAACGACGGCGAGCGTTCCTCGGCGGACCGCGGCGGCCGCTCCTACAGCGAGCGCTCTGAGCGCAGCTTCGGTTCAGACAACTACAGCCGCGGCCAGTCCAGCGATTCCCGCTTCGGCGGCCACGGCGACGGCTCCCGCAAGCCCCGCAGCGGCGGCGACAGCGGTCACCGCGACTTCAACCGCAAGGGCAAGTGGTAAACCTTCCGCGGGTTAGCTCCATGCACGACGGCGATGGGCCGGCTTTCGAGCCGGCCCATCGCCGTTTAACTGCCCGGAACCTTCGTCCGCGCCGGCACGGTTCCGGTCCCGGGATGTCCGCAGCCGGGGGCCAGCACGTGCGGCCGCATGTGGGGCTGGACACATTCGGAGCCCCGAGCGGCTGCGGGGGGCTCCCAAAGGTGCTTCCCGCCGTCGTTCGCCCTGCCCTCCGGCGTGCCGGGAAACCCCGGAATCCCGCGGAATTTGGAGATATTTCAGCGCCGAATCGCAACTGTTGCGGGCCGCCAGGACGGCCGTTCAGGCCGATTTGTTGGTGCGTAAATCTTCCGGTAGAGTATTTACTCGTTGCCCCCCTAGCTCAGTGGTAGAGCGCGTTCTTGGTAAGAACGAGGTCACCGGATCGATTCCGGTGGGGGGCTCTGAATGAGGGCCTGCGTCAAGGCGGTTTTGACCGGCTTGACGCAGGTTTTTCTCATTCGTGGCGGTGTAGCTCAGTTGGTTAGAGCGCACGACTCATAATCGTGAGGTCGGGAGATCGAGCCTCCCCACCGCTACAGGCTAAGCCCCCGGAATCCCCCGAGATTCCGGGGGCTTTCCTGTTTGTCCGAAGGGCAGTAGTTTTGCAGCAACTGTCGAACGGGGGAATCGGTGGACGCTCTTGCACAGGTCATGGAGCCGTTCAGGTGGCTGATGTCCGCCGTCCTGGTGGCCTTCCACAACGGACTGGCCGCCCTGGGCCTGCCGGGGGACGGAGGATGGACCTGGACGCTGGCCATCATCGGCTTGGTGCTGGTGGTCCGTGCCGCGCTGATCCCTGTGTTCCTGGCGCAGGTGCGGGCCCAGCGCCGCATGCGCCAGCTGCAGCCTGACCTCAGGGTCCTGCAGGAGAAGTACGCAGGCAGGACGGACCAGCAGTCCCGGCAGGCCATGGCCCAGGAGCAGATGGCCCTGTACCGGAAGCACGGCACCAACCCGTTCTCCGCCTGCCTGCCGCTGTTGATCCAGGCACCGTTCTTCCTGGGCCTCTTCCAGGTGCTGGCCGGCATCCCGGACGCCGTGGGACGCGGCACGGGAATTGGCGCCATGGAGGCCGCCCAGGCGGCGCAGTTCAACGCGGCCACCATTTTCGGCGCGCCGCTGTCCGCCTCCCTGCTGCACGGCGGAGGCGACCCCGCCGCGGTCGCAGTGCTCGCCCTGGCCATGATCCTGGTGATGACCGCCTGCCAGTTCCTGACGCAGAAGCTCGTCACGGCCCGCACCGCCATCGGGGCCGACGTCCCCGCTCCGCTGCTGCAGCAGCAGCGGGTCATCCTTGTGGCGCTGCCGCTGGTTTTTGCCGCCGGCGGGGCGTTCTTTCCCATCGGGGTCCTGGTCTACTGGACGGTGTCTAACCTCTGGACGCTCGGCCAGCAGTACCTGGTGAACCGCGGAGCAGGGGGCAGAATGGGTCCATGACCCGAATCGCAATCATTGGCGGCCACGGCAAAGTGGCCCTGCACCTGTCCACCCTCCTTACCGGGGAAGGCCACAGCGTCACCTCGTTTATCCGCAACCCGGACCATGCAGCCGACGTCGCTGCAACCGGTGCCACGCCGTCGGTCCTGGACGTGGAAAACGCCCCGACGCCGGCCATCGCCGAAGCGCTGCAGGGGCACGACGCCGTGGTGTGGTCGGCTGGAGCCGGTGGCGGCAACCCGGACCGCACCTACGCCGTGGACCGGGACGCGGCCATCCGCTCCATGGATGCCGCAGCGCAGGCCGGCGTGAACCGGTACGTCATGGTGTCCTACCTGGGCGCCGGCAAGGACCATGGGGTACCGGCGGACAACAGCTTCTACGCCTACGCCGAGGCCAAGGCGGATGCGGACGAGTACCTGCGCGGCACGGACCTGGCGTGGACCATCCTTGGCCCCGGCTCCCTGACGGAGAAGCCGGGCTCGGGCCGCATCGACGTCAACCCGCCCAAGGAAGGCGGCGGGGAAACGTCCCGTGCCAATACGGCCATCGTCGCCGCAGCGGTGCTGGACCTGCCCGAAACGGCGGGCCGCACCATCGAATTCCGTGACGGGTCGCTTCCGGTGGCGGCAGCATTGGAGCCGCAGGCTTAAGCGGAACCACAGCAGATGGACCAGTTGGCACTGATTATTGGGCTCCTCCTGGCCACCGTTGTAGCCGTGGGGCTGGGGGACAGGCTGCGCCTGCCGTACCCGGTCCTCATGCTGCTCCTTGCGGTGGCGCTGACCTTCATTCCGGGATTCCCGGACCTGGAAATCGAGCCGGAACTGATCCTGCCGATCTTCCTGCCGCCGCTGCTGTTCGCCACGGCCCAGCGGAGCTCCTGGGCCGTGTTCCGGGTCAGGTGGCGGACGCTGATCATGCTGGCGGTGGCGCTGGTGGTCATTACCACGGCAACGGTGGCCGGAGCCGCGTGGCTCATGATTCCCGGAATCGGCATCCCGGCTGCCATCGCGCTGGGCGCCATGGTGGCACCGCCGGATCCGGTTGCCGTCGAGTCCGTGGCGAGCCGCGTGCACATGCCGCGCCGGCTCACCACGGTCCTGCAAAGCGAAGGGCTGTTCAACGACGCCGCGGCCATCGTGATCTTCCAGGCGGCGGTCGCGGCGGCCGTGGGCGGCACCAGGGTGGAGGCCGACGTCGTCCTGAAGTTCGTGGTGGGCGCGGCACTTGCGGTGGTGGTCGGCGTCGCCATGGGCTGGGTCATTGCCCTCGCGTACCGGTTGGTGAACTCGATGGTGGCACGCAGTGCCATCACGCTGGTGGTGCCCTTCGCGGCGTACATCCTGGCCGAGGAGGTGCACGCTTCGGGCGTGATCGCCGTGGTGGTCACCGCCCTGGAGATGCAGCGCCACTCCCGCCCGCAGGATGCCGCCGAGAGGGTTACCCGCAACGCCTTCTGGGATGTGGTGGAGCTCCTGGTCACCGGGCTGGCCTTCGGGCTTGTGGGCCTCGAAATCCGGCACGTGATCAGGGACGAGGGAACGGCAATCTTCGGCATGATCGGCGTGGCCCTGGTGGTCTGCGTGCTGGTGTTCGCCGTGCGGTTCCTGTGGCTCGCGGTGCTGGCCCTTGGAGCACGGAAACGGCGGAACCTGCTGCAGCCCAGCTCCCTGAAGGAAGTGGTCATCCTGACCTGGTGCGGCATGCGCGGCCTGGCGACGCTGGCCCTTGCCCTGGCTTTGCCGGTGACCCTGGCGGACGGGAGCCCGTTCCCGGGACGGGACTACCTGCTGGTCATAGCCTGCGCCGTCCTGCTCGCCACCCTGGTCCTGCCCGGGCTGACCCTGCCGTGGCTGATGCGGGTCCTGAAGGCCACCGGCGACGGGTCGGAGGAACGCGACGCTGCCCGGCTGCTGGCCAAGCGCGCCCAGGGTGCCGCCGTCGCAGCACTCAAGGACCACGACCTCATGAAGGACCTGCCACCCGAAAAGGTGGAACTGGTCAAGGCAAGGATGAAGCGGCTGCAGGCCGAACTCCTGGACGGCAGCCTCCGGAACGAGTCCCTGCCGGAGAAACGCCAGCGTGGCCGCGAACTGGCCATCGCGGTCCAGACCATCGCCCTGGACGCGGCCAGGCAGGAGGTGGTGGCGGCGCGGAGCGAACCTGACACGGACCCCGAAGTGGCGGACCGGGTGCTCCGCCAGTTGGACCTGCGGACCATGATCATGCCGGAGTGATCCGGCCTGCGGCGCCGGGACTGCAAACGGTCCCCGCCGCCACTGTTGACCTCCCGGGGCAATGCACCAGATAATGTTCAGGCAAGTAAATTTAGATCCAATATAAAAACGCCGCGACCAGCAGAAAAGGATCCCTCCTTGTCCACCACCGCCACCCTGGCAACCCTGTCCGACTCCGATCGCCTGTCCGATCCGAACTGGTGGCGACAGGCCTCGGTCTACCAGATCTACCCCCGCAGCTTCGCCGATTCGAATGGCGACGGCATTGGTGACCTGAAAGGCATCACTGCCAAGGTTCCGTACCTGAAGACGCTGGGCATCGATGCCGTCTGGCTGAGCCCCTTCTACCCGTCCGCCCTCGCCGACGGCGGCTACGATGTGGACGACTACCGGGACGTGGACCCCAAGCTGGGCACGCTCGAGGACTTCGACGCCATGGCCAAGGCGCTGCACGACGCCGGCATCAAGCTGATTGCCGATATCGTCCCCAACCACTCGTCCAACCGGCACGAGTGGTTCAAGGAGGCACTCGCCGCGCCCAAGGGATCCCCGGCCCGCGACCGGTACATCTTCCGCGACGGCAAGGGTCCCGACGGCGAGTTCCCGCCGTCGGACTGGGACTCGGTCTTCGGCGGCCCCGCGTGGGAACGGATTACCGAACCGGACGGTACGCCGGGCCAGTGGTACATGCACATCTTTGCCAAGGAGCAGCCGGACCTGAACTGGGCCAACCGCGAAATCCGTGACGACTTCCTGAAGACGCTCCGTTTCTGGTCCGACCGCGGCGTGGACGGCTTCCGGGTGGACGTGGCGCATGCCCTCACGAAGGACCTGACGGAGCCGCTGCTGTCCAAGCTGGAGCTCAGCGCAGCCAACACCGGTGTGGACGGGTTCGACGACGGCACGCACCCGTTCTGGGACCGCGACGAAGTCCACGAGGTCTACACGGAATGGCGGGAGGTCTTCAACGAGTACAACCCGCCGCGCACGGCCGTTGCCGAAGCCTGGGTGCACGCCAGCCGCCGGGCCCGCTACGCCAGCCCGCAGGGTTTGGGCCAGGCCTTCAATTTCGACCTCCTGCAGGCCGACTTCGACGCCGCCGAGTACCAGGAAATCATCACCCGCAACCTCGCCGAAGCCGCCGCCACCGGGGCTTCGTCCACCTGGGTCTTCTCCAACCACGACGTCGTCCGCCACGCCACCCGCTACGGGCTGCCCCAGATCGAGAAAACCAAAGCCGGCGCGAAGGGCCAGGACGGTAAGGACTGGCTGCTGGCCGGCGCCCCCGCCGATCAGCTGGACGTTGAACTCGGCGAACGCCGTGCCCGGGCGGCAACACTCCTGATGCTGGCCGTCCCCGGATCCGCATACCTGTACCAGGGCGAGGAACTCGGCCTGCAGGAAGTGGCCGAGATCCCCGAGTCGGAGCGCCAGGACCCGTCCTTCTTCCGCAACAAGGGCGTGGAAATCGGCCGCGACGGCTGCCGGGTGCCGCTGCCGTGGAAGGTTGAGGGCACCTCGTTCGGGTTTGGCGAGGGCGGCTCCCACCTGCCCCAGCCGGACTGGTTCAGCAAGTACGCCGTGGAGGCGCAGGACGGCACGGACGGCTCCACCCTGGAGCTCTACCGCAAGGCGCTGAAGCTCCGCCGGGAACTGCAGACCGGCGAGGAGCTCGAGTGGGTGGACAGCGGCAACCCGGACATCCTGCACTTCAAGCGCCCCAACGGCTGGCAGTCCGTGACCAACTTCGGGGACACGGCCGTGGCACTTCCCGCCGGTGATGTCCTGGTCAGCAGCGCGCCGCTGGAAGACGGAAAGCTGCCGGCCAACACCACCGCATGGCTGCGCTGAGGATGATCGCCGGACGGCCGGACGCGAATTCCTGATGCAGGAACTCATCTACGGGTGCATGGGTCTGGGCGGCAGCTGGACCGACGAACCGCATGGCCCCGGCCATGTGGACGAGGCAGCAGCTGCCGTCCAGGCGGCCCTGGACGCGGGCATCACCCTGTTCGACCATGCCGACATTTACCGCAGCGGCAAGTCCGAGGCCGTCTTCGGCGAGGTGCTCGCCTCCACCCCGGGCCTGCGCGGGCGGATCCGCCTCCAGACCAAGTGCGGCATCAGGCTGAACGAACGAGGCCTGCAGACGCACTACGACCTCAGCCGGAACGCCATCCTGGAACGCGTGAACGGCAGCCTGGAGCGGCTCCGGACAGATTACGTGGACGTCCTCCTGCTGCACCGGCCGGATCCGTTGGCCGATCCCGCTGAGGTGGCCTCCGCCGTCGGGCAGCTCATGGCCGAAGGGAAGGTGCGGCAGCTGGGCGTGTCCAACATGTCCGCGGCGCAGATCGAGGTGCTGCAGGACCGGTTGGAGACACCTGTTGTGGCCAACCAGCTGGAGATGAGCCTGCTCAAGCGGGCCTGGCTTGAAAGCCAGGTGCTGGTCAACCACGCCGAACACCTCGATTACAGCTTCCCGCACGGCACGCTGGAGTACTGCACGCGCAATAACATCACGCTCCAGGCCTACGGGTCGCTGGCGCGGGGTCTCTACACCGGAGCGGAGCTTGAAAGCCCCGCATCACCCGAAGCCGCCACCGCGGAACTCGTGGCGGCGTTGGCAGCCGAACAGGGCACATCCGGGGAGTCGGTCCTGCTGGGGTGGCTGATGAAGCACCCTGCGGGCATCGCGCCCGTGATTGGCACCGTCAACCCCGGCCGCATCAGGGCGTGCGGGGACGCGGCCCGCGTTGCCAAAGCCCTGACCCGCGCCGACTGGTACCGGCTGTGGGTCGCCGCGCGGGGGAGCAACATCCCCTGAGCGGCCCGCGCGGCCGCAGCCGGGGATTGCCTGAGAGGGGACTTCGCCTGAGGGGCTAGGCAGCGAGGTGGAAGGTGTTGGCGAAGCGTTCCAGGAGATCGCCGCGGCCGGCCAGCACCTTAATCGCGCCGGTGGTGATGGCGCGGCCCGGTGACAGTTCGCCGGAAATGAGCCGGCGGACATCGGGGCCGGCTGAAAAGGCGAGGTCGGCAGGACCGCCTCCGCGCTCCACGTCGAGGGCGGGGCCGTCCACCCGGATCAGCAGGCTGGCAGGGCCGAAATCTGCGGCGTAGGAGGTTGGGGGCAAGCTGGCGGCCACCTCCGGACGGAAAGCCGTGCGCAGCGCCATGGTCATTGAATCGGGGGTGATGACCTGGTCCTCCCTGGGCTCGCCCATCGCCTTGAACCCCCAGGCGCCGAGGGCCAGCACCAGGGGCTCAAGTTCGCTGCCGTACGGCGTGAGTTCGTACACGATGACGCGCGAGTGCGGTACCCGGCGGATGATGCCGGCCGCCTGCAGTTCCTTGAGCCGCGCCGCCAGGATGTTGCTCGGAATCCGCGGAAGTCCCGCAGCGAGTTCACCGTAGCGGCGCGGCCCCACCAGGAGGTCGCGCACGATGAGCAGGGCCCAGCGTTCGCCCACGAGCTCGAGGGCCCGTGTGACGCCGCAGTACTGGCCGTAGTCCCGTGCCGCCATGTGCCTTAGGACTGCTGGTTTACAAAAGCCTGGGGGCCCTGCTCGGCCGCCGCGGGGTGCATGTAGCCAAATTCCAGGACGTTGCCGTCCGGGTCCGTGAGCTGGCGCTGGTACATGAATCCGAGGTCCGTGGCCGGGTGGTCCTCGGAGCCGCCCGCGGCCAGGCCCGCAGCCATTGCGGTGTCCACGGCTTCCCTGTCATCCAGGAAGATTGCCGTTGACACGGACACTGCGGCGGCCGGATCTCCGATGGGCCGGCTGGTGAAGGTCTGGAAGAAGTCGCGGACCAGGATCATGAAGTAGCTGTGGTCCTCTTCAACAACCACGCAGGCAGCATTGTGATCCGTGAAAAGCGGGTTGATGGTGAATCCGATGGCCGTGTAGAACGCCTTGGCACGGTCCAGATCGGTGACCGGCAGGTTGACGAACATGGAAGTCATGATGGTCTCTTTCGTAGGCACTTAGGGTGACGCAAGTAACACTTGCAAAAAACAAGTAACAGGTCAAGGGGCTGGGACCAGGGCATTCCCTTTGGCAGACATTTCTTCTACAACTGGAAGGAGAAAGGACATGCCGTGACTGTCGCCATCATCCTGACCTCAGCGCTGCTGGCCATGGTGACTGTGCTCGCCCTCGCCCTGCCGGCCATCAACAATGCCTCGGTGCCGTTCGGGGTCCGGGTGCCGTCCCGCTACGCCGCTGATCCGGTCATCGCGGGCCAGACCCGCGCCTACCGCAAGCGGGTGTTGATCAGCGCCGTGGTTGTGGCCGCGGCGACCGCTGCCGTCTCCGCCGCCAGCGGGGAGGCGCTGCTGCTGCCGTTGTCCGTCCTTGTCCTCGTTGGGATCTGGTACGCCTGCTTTGTCCTGGCCAACCACGCAATTCGTGCTGCCAAGGCCGCCGGGGGATGGTTCGACGGCGTCCGGCAAGCCGCAGCAGCGGACGCGGGGCCGGAAGCATTGCCGGAGCGGGCGCCCTTCCCGTGGCTGTGGCTGCTCCCGGCGCTTGCCATCACGTCCGCCACCCTGGTGATCGGTGTTCTGCTGTATCCATCGATGCCGGCGCTGCTCGCCGTGCACTACGGCGCGGACGGCGTGCCTGACCGGTTCGCCGCCAAGTCCATCGGCAGCGCCTTTTCGCTGGTCTTCGTGCAATGCGGACTGACGGCGCTCCTGGCCATAGTGGCTTCGGCTGTCCATCGGAGCCGCCCGGACATCGACCCCGCGTACCCGGTCTCCTCCGCCCGCTGGCACCGCCGGTACACGGCGCAGAGCGTCAAAGCCCTGCTGGGCCTGGTGGCCATGATCGATCTCGGGATGCTCTTTTCATCGCTGCTCATGTGGACGGGCACTGTGAGCACCTGGGCGCCGCTCGCCGTCGTGCTTCCCGTCCTGGCCGGAGTCATTGTTGCTGCCCTCGTGCTGGCGCGGAACAACCGCGTACCGGGGGACGGGGAGCCGGATACCGGCCTGACACACGCGGATGACGACAGGTTCTGGCGCGGCGGCCTGGTCTACGTCAACCGTGAGGACCCCGCACTCATGGTGCCGCGCCGGTTCGGCCTGGGCTGGACCCTGAACTTCGGCAACCCCGGTGCGGCGATGTTCCTGGTGGGCGTACTCGCGTTCGTTGGGCTCGTCATCAGCATCGTGGCCGCCCTGCGGCTGGGGGGGCTGACCTGGCAACCTCCGGTGGCCGAGGCAAGGAGACCGGTTCAGCCCGGACGGGCAACCGGGACGCAGTCACAACCCGTTTAGTTCGTATTGATCCTCACACCGAAGCCCATTTCTTCCGCGTGCCGGTGGCCGGGCAGATACTGTAGAAGCCATGACGTCTACCACCGCCGCCGAGACCGTACGGCCCGAACGCAACATCCCCGCAGAGATCGCCCGCTCCTGGCTCCTCGTGAACGCCATGAAGACCGAGCTCTTTGACCAGTCCGCCGTCTCACGCGCAGATTCGATCATCCTTGACATCGAAGACGCCGTGGACCCGTCCCAGAAGGACACGGCGCGGGGCAATGTGGTGGACTGGCTGACCCGCGGCGGCCAGGCCTGGGTCCGCATCAACGATGCCACCAGCCCGTTCTGGGCCGACGACCTCGCGGGCCTCCGCGGCACCCCCGGCCTGCTGGGCGTCATGCTCGCCAAGACCGAATCCGCTGACCAGGTCACCGAAAGCTTCCACCGTATGGACGGCAAGACCCCCGTCATTCCCCTGGTGGAGTCCGCCGTCGGCATCGAAGAAGCCAACAACATCGCCAAGGCCCAGGGCGCCTTCCGCCTGGCCTTCGGTTCGGGCGACTTCCGCCGGGACACCGGCATGGCCGCAACGCCCGAGGCCATGGCCTACCCCCGCGCCAAGCTGGTCGTGGCCAGCCGCGTGGGCAACCTGCCCGGCCCCATCGACGGCCCCACCGTGGGCACTAACCACCCCATCCTGCGCGAACAGACCGGCATCACCGTGATGATGGGCATGACCGGCAAGCTCTGCCTGGCCATCGACCAGACCCCCGTGATCAACGAGGTCATCAGCCCCACGCCGTCCGACGTCGCCTGGGCCACCGACTTCATGAACGACTTCGAAGCCAACGGCCGCGTCATCCGCGACGGCTCGGACCTGCCCCGCCTGGGCCGCGCCGAAAAGATCATGAAACTGGCTGTAGCCTTTGGGGTGCAGCCCGCGCTGTAGCGCCCGCCCCCAGCACTTCAGGAGACCCCGTGACCGATACCCGCTATCTGGTCCACGGGGTCTTTTGGGATGGCCTGCCGGCCGCCGCAGCAGCGGACGACGGCGGCGCCCCGGTGCTGCGCCTCCAGTCACCATCCGGGGACTTCCGGGAGTTGGACCTCCGGCAAGGGGCACGGCTTGGCTTTCGCGTGGCGGAGCTGGGCAAGTCCTGCCTGGGGCACCTGGTGGTCCACTCGGCCAGCCGGCGCGACCACATCCTGTGCAAGACCGCCGCCCCGGCCATCAGGGGACGGCAATGCGAACGCTGCTTCGTCCAGGACGAATCCCGGCTGATCCACGACTTCCACCGCGGCGGCCGGGTGACTCCAGGGCTCCGTGACTACCTGATGCAGGAGCACTGGCTTTACCTGGCCACCTTCGCCGGAGGCGCCACGAAGGTGGGTACGGCTTCCGGTCCCCGCAAATGGAACAGGCTGGCCGAGCAGGGCGCCACCGTGGCCCGTTACGTGGCACAGGCGGAGGACGGCCGGGTGGTCCGGGTCCTGGAGGACCTCGTCACGGCCGAACTGGCCTTGACCCAGCAGGTGCGCTCCAGCGCCAAAACCGAGGCCCTCCTGCAACCGCTGGCCGCACGAGACCTGGACGCCATCAGCAGCCGCCATGCAGGCGACGTGCGGCACCTGCTGGCCCGCACCGCCGTCGGCGGCTTTACCGTGGTTGACGAAACGTGGGTGCGTCCCGCCCAGGCGGACGCCATCTACGGTCCGGCGGCCCGGCATGCCTACCCCCATCCACTGGACGGCGGAGAGCACGGCTTTACTGTCGCAGCCATCAGCGGCTCCAATGTCCTGGCCCGGCTGGACGGCACCGAGTCGCTCTTCGTGGTGAACCTGTCGCACCTGACGGCCCGGACCATTGAACCGGGGGACTTCGCCTCGGCAGTGCCGGCCGTGCAGGAAGCGCTGTTCTAGGTTCGGCCGGAGAGTAGGCCCTGGCGGCCGGGCCAGGGCAACCCCGCTAGACTTGGACGGTGCTGAACGAATTCTGGGCCACCGCGCCCACCTCCTACAAGGTCATGGTCTTCAGCGCCATGGGCCTGATCGCCGTCGGCATCATCCTGAACCTCGTGGGCAACACCAGCGGCAACCAAGGCCTGGCCATGGCGTCCCTGCCGCTGATCGGGCTTGGCCTGGTCCTGCACGTTGTGGGCATGGTGGTCCGCGGCCAGTCGATCCGGAAGAACCTGCGCCGCTAGCTGCGCTGCCCCGGCTGCTCCGTTTTCGGCCCGCCATGACGCGGACGATAGGCTTGGGGCCATGACTATCAATCCGGATCTGCAGGGCCGGAGCTACCCTGCCGCAGAGGTGTACGACGTCGGCCGCGAGAAGATCCGCGAGTTCGCCCGGGCAGTCAAGGCCACCCATCCCGCACACTTCGACGTCGATGCCGCCACAGCGCTGGGCCACCGCGACCTCGTGGCACCGCCCACCTTCGCCATCATCATCGCCCAGCGTGCCGACGCCCAGCTCATCGAGGATCCGGACGCCGGCATCGACTTCTCCCGCGTGGTCCACGCAGACCAGCGCTTCACCCACCACCGGCCCATTTTCGCCGGTGACCGGCTCGTGGCCGAGCTGCACGTTGACGGCGTCCGGGCCATGGGCGGCGGCGCCATGATCACCACCCGCTCCGAAATCTTCGCCCTCGGCGACGGTGACGCCCGCGAGCAGGTCACCACCACCACGTCATCCATCCTGGTCCGCGGAGAGGGACAGTAACCATGAGCCCCAGCATCACCGACCTGGCCGCCGGCCAGGAGATCGGCAGCCGCACCGTCGAGGTCACCCGCACGGATCTGGTCAAGTACGCAGGCGCCTCCGGCGACTTCAACCCCATCCACTGGAACGAGGCCTTCGCCACCGGCGTCGAACTGCCCGGCGTCATCGCCCACGGCATGTTCACCATGGGTTCGGCCGTCCAGCTGGTGACCGACTGGGCAGGCGACCCGGCCGCCGTCGTCGATTTCCAGACCCGGTTCACCAAGCCGGTCCTGGTCACCGACACCACCGGCACCGCGGAGCCCGGCGCCACCATCGAGGTCAGCGGAACCATCGGAAAGCTCGACGCCGAGGCGGGCACCGCACGCGTGGACCTCACCGTCACCGCGGCCGGGCAAAAGGTACTGATGAAGGCCCAGGCCGTCGTCAAGCTCTCCTAGCGGAACCTCCTTGACCAAAACGGCAGCGCCCCAGGCAACCGCGGCCAACGTCACCCACTGGCGCAACGCCGTCGTGGTGGCCTACGGCGCCAGCGGACTCGCTTTTGCGTCCTGGGTATCCAGGCTCCCGGCAATCCGTGACGCCCTGGACCTGACCCCGGGGAACGTGGGCGTCCTTCTTCTCTGCCTGACGCTGGGCTCGTTCGCGTCAGTGTCTGCCTCGGGGCTGATCGTGCTCCGCCTGGGCTCCAAGCAGACCATCCGGACCGGCAGCATCATGGTGGGCTTCGGACTGCTGCTCGCCGGCCTTGGCACCTCGGTGCTGGCCAGTCCCGTGGTGACCGCGGCGGGCCTGGCCGTTATCGGGTTGGGCACCGGAAGCTGGAACACCGCCTCGAATGTGGAGGGCGCGGCGGTGGAACGCGCTGTGGGCCGGCACATTATGCCCAGGCTGCACGGTGCCTTCAGCCTGGGGACCGTGGCGGGTGCTGGTTTGGGGGCGGCAGCTGCCGCGGTGTCCCTGCCGGTGGCCTGGCACCTTGGCGCGGCCGGCCTGGTGGTCGCCGTTTCGGTCGCCACGGCGGCGTCCTGGTTCCGTGCGGACATCACCCCGGTCGCAGGGGAGCGGACCTACACCCCTGACCACTTCGAGGACCCCACCACCGGGCCCATTCCCCTTATCACCGCCGGGGAAGGGGAGGCTCCCCTCGACAACAAGCGCAAGATCGCCCAGGCCTGGCGCGACCGGCGGACCCTACTCCTTGGTGTCCTGGTGCTCGGCCTGGCACTGGCCGAAGGCGCAGCAGGGGACTGGGTGGCCCTCGCCCTGGCGGACGGGCACGGGCAAAGCGATGCTGCCGGCGCCGCCGGGTACGGGCTGTTCGTCACGTTCATGACCATCGGCCGGTTCGCCGGAACCCTCGTCCTTGACCGCTACGGCAGGGTTCCGGTGATGCGCTGGTGTGCCGCGCTGGCGGTCCTGGGGCTGGGACTGTTCGTCTTCGCGCCGGTGCCGTGGCTCGCCTTTATTGGCCTGGCTATCTGGGGTCTCGGTGCCTCGCTAGGATTCCCCGTGGGCATGTCCGCCGCTGCCGACGACCCCGCCAAGGCCGCCGCCAGGGTCTCTGTGGTCTCCACCATCGGCTACGGCGCATTCCTGTGCGGGCCGCCGCTGCTGGGCCTTCTCGCCGAGCATGTGGGCATCCTGCACTCGCTGCTGGCCGTCATGGTGATGCTGGCCGTCAGCTTCTTCCTTTCGCCGGTGGCCCGGAAGCCCGCAGGGATTGCCTAGTAAGGTGTTGTGGTGACTTCCACGCTGCTTTCCTCCCTGACCACGTCCGCCGTCGGTGGCCCCGCCGGCAAATACATCGAGGCGCGGACCGAGGCTGAGATCATCGATGCCGTCCGCACCGCGGATGCCGCCGGGGAACAGGTGCTGATCATCGCGGGCGGTTCCAACCTCCTGATCTCCGACGACGGGTACCCCGGGACGGTGGTGAAGATCGCCTCCGAGGGCTTCACGGTCAACGCTGAAGACTCCTGTGGCGGGGTGGCTGTGGTGGTCCAGGCCGGGCACAACTGGGACCAGCTGGTGGACTACGCAGTCCGCCACGCCTGGTCCGGGATCGAAGCGCTGTCCGGGATCCCGGGGTCAACGGGCGCGACGCCGGTCCAGAACGTAGGTGCCTACGGGGCCGACGTCTCGCAGACCATCGCCGCGGTCCGGACCTGGGACCGCGAGCGGAACGCCGTGCAGACCTTCACCAACTCCGAGCTGAAGTTCGGCTACCGGGACTCCATCCTGAAGCAGACCACCGTGAACGGGTCGCCCCGCTACGTGGTGCTGACGGTCGAATTCCAGCTGCCGCTCGGCCGGATGAGCGCCCCCATCCGGTACGCCGAGCTGGCGCGGTCCCTCGGCGTGGAGGCGGGCAAGCGGGCCTACTCGAACGATGTGCGCCGGGAAGTGCTGCGGCTGCGGGCTTCCAAGGGCATGGTCCTCGATCCTGCAGACCGGGACACCTATTCGACGGGCTCGTTCTTCACCAACCCGATCGTTCCGGAGTCCGAAGCCGCCTCGCTGCCTGACAACGCGCCACGGTACCCTGCCGGCCAGGACGGAATGGTTAAGCTGTCCGCTGCATGGCTGATTGACCAGGCCGGCTTCGGCAGGGGCTTCGGGCTCGAACCGGACAGCGTGTCCGGGGGACGGGCTTCGCTGTCCACCAAGCACACCCTGGCCATCACCAACCGCGGCGGCGCCGGCGCCTCCGATGTGGTGGCCGTGGCACGCGAGGTGCGTGCCGGCGTCGAACGCCGGTTTGGCGTCCGCCTGCACCCGGAGCCGCTGCTCATCGGCCTGGAACTGTAACGTCTTCTTCCGCGGACGCTGGGGTGGCTGCCGGGTCCTGTCGCAGGGATGCGGCCGCACCCATGACCGCTGAGGCCCACCCGGCCAGGGCAAGGTAGATGCCCATGAAGATCCAGACCAGCTGCCCCGGCGCCAGCGGGCTCGCCGTCCCGGCCACGATGCACGTGGCCAGGCCAGCGGTGGCGACCGCCAGGGACAGGACCCAGAGCACCCGTCCGGTCATCGGGTGGCGGCGCCAGTCCCGGCGGATCCGCACGCCCTGGCAGCCGGTCCGAAGGCCGGGAAACAGAACCGCGTAACCCCCGCCCAGGCTCAGGGCCAGTGAGGGAAGAAGGATCCGGGGTTCGGACTGTCCGCTGCCCAGGAACCTGGTGAGGGAAAGGCTTCCCAGCGCCGTGCCGGCCAGGACGCTGAGGGTCCCGCCGATCATCCACATCCTGGTTTTACGCGCGAGCAACAGCCACAAACTCCCCAAAGTCATGGTTCCACCCTAACCGCCGTAGGCGCCCGGGGGCGCGGCGCCTAGGATGAAGCAATGTCACCAACCGCCGTGCGGCTGAGCCGTAACGTCCTGGGCCGGCTCCGGCTGGCGTCCCAGGGGCTCACAGCTGCCGGACCTGCGCCAGCTGCCGGACCAGGCGGTGCTGTTCCCGGCTCCGCCGCGGACGTGGTGCGGTGGATGACGGCGATGCAGGCGCAGGACCTGCAGGCGTCGCTGTGGGCCGTGGGTGTGCGGCACCCCGGCTCCGGCCTGAGCGATGTGCGTGCAGCCCTTGATGCCGGCGCGATCGTCCGTTCCTGGCCCATGCGCGGAACGCTGCACCTGGTGGCACCCGAGGACCTTGGCTGGATGCTGGACCTCACTGCCGAGCGCCTCACCAGGAGCATCGCCGCCAGGCACCGGGAGCTGGCCATCAGCTGGGCCGACATCGAGGCGAGCCGGGATGTGGCGCTGGCCCGCATCGCTGCCGGTGGCCCCGTCAGCCGTGCAGACCTGTTCAAGGAGTTTGATGCCGCGGGCCAGCCAACAACGGGCCAGCGTGGCATCCACATCCTGGGCACGCTGTGCCGGCACGGCTGGCTGGTGCAGGGGCCGCTGGCTGTAAACCAGCAGCTGCTGGTCGCCTTCGACGAGTGGATTCCCGTATCACGGCGCCTCGAACGGGCCGAGGCGGTGGCGGAGTTCCTGTTGCGCTACATCCGAAGCCACGGACCGGCAACGGTACGGGACTTCGCATGGTGGACGCAGATCCCGCTGACAGAGGCCAGGGCCGCGCTTGAAGCCATCCGCCACCAGGTAGTGGAAGTTGAGTTTGGTGGCGTGGGCTACTGGATGTCGCCGGAGACCGCCTCCCTGCTGGACAGCGGGGTCCCGGGAGCCAGGTCGGTCCTGTTGCTGCCCGGCTTCGACGAGTTCGTCCTCGGCTATCAGGACCGCGGCCTCGTCCTGGCGCCGGAGCACTTCAACAGCATCGTTCCCGGCGGCAACGGGGTCTTCAAGAAGGCTGTGGTTGCGGCGGGGGAGGTGGTGGGCACCTGGGCGCGGGAAGGCACCGGCCGTGCTGCCGCCGTCGTACCCGAACTCTTTGACGGGATGCGGCCACTCGGGCCGGCAGCGCAGGCAGCATTCAGCCGCTCCGCCGGCAGGTACCTCGAGTTCCTCACCACCTGACCGGCCCCCACCCGCATAACCGGCCCCCACCCGCATAACCGGTGCCAGTCAGCAACGGTTATGCGGGCCAGGGCCGCTCGTGGTGATGACTGTCCACATAGGCGGGCTGCCGGCTGCCATCTGGAGTGCTGGTTGCCCATGCTGGCACCATGAATTCCGATAAAATCGCTGCCTTGGTGGAAGGACGGTGGCCAGGAGGGCCGGTGGTTTCCACCGGGCAACTGGCGGAGGCCGGATTGGAAAGCCGGATGGTGGCGGCGGCGGTGAAGGCTGGCGTGATCCTCCGGCTGCGGCGGGGTGCCTATGTCCGGGGCTCTTACTGGAGCACGCTCAAACCCTGGAACCAGGACCGGCTGATGATTATGGCGCACTATGAATCCACGGGGGGCCGGGCCCGCTACACCCATGTCAGCGCTGCCATGCTGCACGGCTGCGATGTGTGGAACACCGGGTCCACGGTCCACGTGACAACGCAGTACTCCAATTCGCGGACCAGCGCGGGCGTGGATGTCCGGACCCACCGGCTGCCGCTCGCAGCGGGCGATCTGGCTACCCTCTGGAGGCCAGATGGCCGCGGGATCCTGACCACCGGCCTGGAACGGACGGTCCTGGATTGCGCGCGGATCCTTCCCCGTGCCAAGGCAGCCGTCATCGGTGACCATGCGCTGGGCAAGGGTGCATCGTTGGAGGGCATGCGGCGTTTGCTGGACGACAGCACTGTGAAGCGTGGGAGCCGCAGGGCCGCCGAGCTGCTGGACGTATTGGATGCACGTTCTGAATCGGCGGGGGAGACGCGGACCAGGTTGCTCCTGTACTCGTTCGGGCTGGACAGGTTCACGCCGCAAATTGAAATTCCCACCCCCGAAGGTCTCTTTCGTGCGGACTTCGCAGATGCTGAGGCAAAAGTTGTCATCGAGTTCGACGGCGCCGCCAAGTACTTCGACTTCAACCCCACCGACGGCGTGCTGGTGGCTGAGAGATTGCGGGAAACTGCACTGACTGAGGCCGGATGGCGGGTCTTCAGGCTGCGATGGAAGCACTTGGACCGCCCCGAGGAGCTTCGGAGGCGGCTTCTGGAATTCCTGGGACAGCACCCCGGAACGCAAAAGCGGCCCCGGCCCGCATAGCCGGTCCAAGGTAGCAACGGTTATGCAGGCCAGGGCCGCTCAAGCGGCGGGCAACGGTTACAGGTTGCCGGTGGCGATCTTCAGCATGCGGCGCAGCGGCTCGGCGGCGCCCCAGAGCAACTGGTCGCCCACGGTGAAGGCGCTGATGTAGCTGGGGCCCATCTCCATCTTGCGGATACGGCCCACCGGGATGTCCAGGGTGCCGGAAGCGGCCACGGGAGTCAGATCCGCCATGGAAGCTTCCTTGGTGTTGGGAACCACCTTGGCCCACTCATTGTCCTCAGCCAGGAGCTTCTCGATCTCGGCAACGGACAAGTCTTCGCGGAGCTTCAGCGTCAGCGCCTGGGAGTGGGAACGCATGGCACCAATGCGGACGCAGAGGCCGTCCATGATGACGTGGTTGTCCTCGGCGGTGCCCAGGATCTTGTTGGTTTCCACCCCGGCCTTCCACTCTTCCTTGGACTGGCCGTTGCCAAGGTCCGCGTCGATCCAGGGGATCAGGGAGCCGGCCAGCGGCACACCGAACTGGGTGGCGTCGATGTCGGTGCGCTGGTGCGCCAGGACCTTGCGGTCGATCTCGAGGATCGCCGAGGCAGGGTCGTCAAGTTCGGTGCTGACTTCGGCGTTAAGCGTGCCGAACTGGCTGAGGAGCTCACGCATGTGCCGGGCGCCGCCGCCGGAGGCAGCCTGGTAGGTCATGGACGTGCCCCACTCGACCAGGCCGTTCTTGAACAGCCCGCCCAGGCCCATGAGCATGCAGGAGACCGTGCAGTTGCCGCCGATGAAGTCCTTGGTGCCGTTGACCAGGCCCTTGTCGATCACATCGCGGTTGATGGGGTCCAGCACGATGATCGAGTCGTCGTTCATGCGCAGGGTGGAGGCGGCGTCAATCCAGAGGCCGTCCCAGCCGCGGCTGCGCAGTTCACCGTGGACCTGCTTGGTGTAATCCCCGCCCTGGGCGGTAACGATAATGGGCAGCTTCGCCAGGGTGTCGAGGTCGAATGCGTTCTCGAGCTTGCCGGCGCTGCCTCCAGCTGTTCCAGCAATAGACGGTGCGGCACCTCCCGCGTTGGAGGTGGAGAAAAACACCGGGTTGATGTTGGCGAAGTCGCCCTCGTCCTGCATGCGCTGCATGAGGACGGAGCCCACCATGCCGCGCCATCCGACCAGGCCGACAGAAGGGGTAGCTGCTGTAGTCATTCGTCCAGTTTAGACTTCGCAACCGGAAGGGCGCAGTCGGTTACGTCACTGCCGCCAGCCACCTGCGGAGTACGACGGCGGCCCGGACCGGCAGCGGTTTTCTGCTGCTGGCAGCCGCAACAGGCTAGCCCCGGTCGGACTCTTCCAGCAGGGCGGTCTTGCGGGCGCGCAGGGCGAAGAACGCGCCAAAGGCGAAGGCCTGCGTTACCACCACGAGCACGATGGCGCCGGCGATCTTGTTGCCACCCAGAATCATGGTGAGCCCCACGATCGCGGACAGCAGCGCCAGGAGGGGAAGGAGCATGTACCCCAGGACGAACAGGGTTTCGGGTTTCTTCAGCATCGTCCTAGCTTTCGGTCCGTGACCATTTGGTGAATCGGTAGCGCGTGCCATTGGCGCCGGTCAGCCAACCGTCCGGCGGGAGGGAGGAGCTGGCCTCCCAACTGGTGCCGAGCTCCGGAGCGTATGTGTCGCCGTCGGCCTGTACGTCGATGGTGGTGACCACCGCAACGTTGGCGAGCTCGGTCGACTGGCGGAAAATCTCGCCGCCGCCAAGGATCCAGACGGTGTCGCCGCCGTCGACGAACTGGGACTCCAGCAGCGCGTCATCCAGCGAGGGGACCACCACGGCGCCCTCCGCCTCGGGTGTACCGGCCCAGCTTTCCTGCCGGGTGATGACGATGTTGGTGCGCCCGGGCAGCGGGCGGTACTTCTCCGGAAAGGACAGCCAGGTTTTGCGGCCCATGATCACCGGGTGCCCGGTGGTCAGCCGGGTGAAGTGCCTGAGGTCTTCCGGCAGGTGCCAGGGCATGTCCCCGTCTTTGCCGATGACGCCGTCCGGTGTCTGCGCCCAGACCAGGCCCACGCCCCTGATGGAGGCGGCAAGTTCGTCCGTGAAGGACTGCGGATCGGCGGAGTTCCCGGTGCTCATACGGCAATCGGCGCCTTAATGGTGGGGTGGTGCTTGTAACCGACCACCTCGAAGTCTTCCAGCGTGTAGTCGAAGATCGAGGCGGGCTTCCTGTTGATCTTCAGCTGCGGGTACTCGTACGGCTCCCGTTCGAGCTGCTTGAGGACCTGGTCCATGTGGTTCTCGTAAATGTGGACGTCGCCACCGGTCCAGACAAACTCGCCGGGCTCGAGGCCCACCTGCTGCGCCAGCATGTACGTGAGCAGGGCGTAGGAGGCGATGTTGAACGGGACGCCCAGGAACATGTCCGCCGAGCGCTGGTACAGCTGGCAGGAGAGCTTCCCGTCGGCAACGTAGAACTGGAAGAACGCGTGGCACGGCGGCAGCGCCATGTCATTGAGCTCGGAGACGTTCCAGGCCGAGACGATGTGCCGGCGGGAGTCCGGGTTGGCCTTGAGGTTCTCTACAAGCTCGGCGATCTGGTCGATGTGGCCGCCGTCCGGGGTGGGCCAGCTGCGCCACTGCACGCCGTAAACCGGGCCGAGGTCGCCGTCCTCGTCAGCCCATTCATTCCAGATGGTGACGCCCTGGTCCTGCATCCACTTCACGTTGGTTTCGCCGCGCAGGAACCACAACAGCTCCACTGCCACGGACTTGAAGTGGACCCGCTTGGTGGTGATGAGCGGGAAGCCTTCGGCGAGGTCGAAACGGATCTGGCGGCCGAAAACGCTGGTGGTTCCGGTGCCCGTACGGTCGGATTTGTGCGTGCCCTGCGCGAGGACGTCGCGCAGAAGGTCTTCATAAGGCGTGGGGATGCTCACCGTCCAAGTCTACCGGGGCGGGGTGGGTGGCGCGGTGACGTGGCGGACGGCACGGATCACCAGACGCAGCGCGAACCCCATCAGGAGGAGCATCGGCGGCCAGATGGTCCACACGCTGGTCAGTTCGAGCCAGCCCGTGACGCACAGCCAGCTGAAAAGGATTGCCAATGCCGGCGTCAGCGCCGCGAGGACGTCCTTGCCGGCGCGGGCTTCGAGAGCAGCCCGGGCCGCATCCTGCGCTCCTTTGCTGGCCATGGCCGGAAGGAACCGGTACAGCAGCCACAGGAACGCCACCACGCCGGTACCGATCAGCAGCGGCGAAAAGACAGCAAAGACTGATTTGCCGGCGAACCGGTCCGGGATGCCCGCCCCGTTCCAGTGCACGGGGACGGGATCCGGCATCCCGGGGTAGAGGTAGGCCCCCAGGACTGCCGTTGCGGCCAGGAGCAGCAGGGATGGCACAAACCAGGTCCGCTCAGATGCCCGGCCCGGATCAGTGTCCATCGGCCCGCTTCCTTCCCAGCCTTGCTCGAACCAGGTCCAGCAGCAGCCCGTCGCCGAGTCCCGCCTTCCGGCCGGCTTCCACATAGCGTTCGACGGCGGCCGTCACCTCCGGCGGCACGGCACCCGGGCTGCCGTGCCCGGCACCGCCCGGAACGGATCCGATGAAGGTGCCGCCCCGTCGTCGTGATTCAACAACCCCTGCTGCCTCCAATTCCTTGTAGGCCCTGGCCACGGTGCCGGCAGCAATTCCCAAATCTGCGGCCAGGCTGCGGACGGTGGGCAGCCTGCTTCCAGCCGGCAGTGCGCCAACGGCAACCAGCGAGCTGATTTGTGACCTGATCTGCTCATAGGGCGGGGTGGCGGACCGCAGGTCCACTGTGATTCCGGCGCTCACGGCACCTTTTCCGGTGAAGGCGCGGCCGCGGAGGCAGGCTTGGCGGTGATTCCGCGGACGGGGATCACCGCAATGACCACGCCGGCAGCCGCCAGGATCACGCCTACTCCCGGTGCCATCTGCCACAGGACCGAGGTGGGGTCGGCGGCCGGCGGGGAAAAGCGCTGCAGCCCTGGTGCTGCGCTCATGAGCAGTGCCCCGGCCTGGGCGGAGAAGAGGGCAGCCAAGGTGCGGGCCACCCTGTGCAGCGTGATGGCACGAAGGGCGGCGTCCAGGCCGCGAACCGCGGCAGGGATACTGGGGCGGCGCCGTGCCACGGCAACGGGCACGGCGGCTGTTCCGATGGCAGCAGCAGTGGTCCACGCTGTTGCTGGCCACGAGGCAGGAACACCCGCTGCTGCCTGCCGCGCCGCAATGAGGACCATGACGCAGAGCAGGATGGCCGCGGCAGCAACCACCGTGGTGATGAGGGCGGGGGAGACCGGCTGGCGGGGCCAGCGGCGGGGCTCGCCGTCCGTGCCGTAATTGCGGTGCAGGAGGACCTCCCCACCGGCCACCACCGCCAGGATAGCTATGGCCGCCAGTGCGACGAAGATCGCCGGCTGGCCGGTGAGGACGCCGGGCACCAGCGCCGCTGCAACTACGGGAAGGGCTGCAGCCACGCCCATGGCGGGCCCGATCGAGACCACCAATTTCGTGGCCGGTTGCGCGTCAGGGATCCGGCGGGTCCGGATTCGGGTCAGTCCATGGGACAGTTTGGGCGGCGCCCACCACCACATCGCCAGGAGCACCACAAGGTTCAATATGGCGGCGGGACTGGCCCAATTGCCTGTGCCTTCTGCCGGGTCCGGCAGGGCAGCATAATTGCCGGCGATTGCGGCCAGGCCAGCAGCCACGGTGGCAACGGTCCGGAGCAACCGGTTCATCGCGATGGTCCGCAACAGGCCGTTGTCCTCGGAGGAGAGCCATTCCAGCCGCCGGCGCCGGGCGATCAATGCCAGGACGGCAAAGGTTCCGGCTGCCAGGACCACCAGCGCGCCACCCAGAGGGGCGGCGAGGCCGGTGCCGGGGACCCGGCCGTCCCCGCCGTAGTACACGTAACCACCGGACGGTTCGGGACGCGGCACGTAAGGAACGGGATCAAAGCCCGGCAGGGTTGCCGTCCACGCGATCTGCCCGGCGGCAGTGACGAAGATAGCCAGCACGGTCCAGAAAAGTTTCCGGGGCAGGAAATCCCGAATCCGGCGGACGTCGAGGCTGGCCCGCCGCCGGGGAAGCCGTGGGCCGGGATAGCTAAGCTGGCCGATGGCATGCACCGCAAGGCAGCCCAGGACGGGCCACGCCAGGACGGGGAGGAGTTCGACGGCGGACGGCGCCTCGGAGGCGTCGGAGACGGGGATGAGGCCCGCCTTCGCCGCCGGCTGGAGCGAACTCACCAGCCAGCCGATGACCCCGATCCAGAGCGCGTGCTTGGCTGCAGTGTCCGCTGACCCGGGATTGCCCGGTTGCCAGATGACCCACCGGAGCAGCAGGTAGACCCCCGCCGCCAGCAGGAACGGAAACAGGAATACCGTCGGCTGTATCGCGTTGAACGCTAAGGCGTCGAGGCCTGGCACATCTTCCCCCAAATTCGTGCGGCTTTGTATCAAGTATTTGATACAAAGTGGCGCGCGGTCAACCGGGCGGACCAGCCATTACCGTCAGTCGTCGAAGGGCTTGAACCGCTCGACCGCTACAACGTTGTTGCCCTTTGCGTTGGCCACGTGGCACACCACCAGCTCGCCGGGGGACAGGTACGGGTCCGCGGCGGGGAGCTGGCTGCCCAGCCGCGCCGGCATGTGCTTGGCCAGCTGGGCGAGGACGGTGGGCAGGGCCGGACGGTGCGTGCAGACTGCCACAGGTTTCTGCTTGTCGAAAAGCGACTCGATGATGCCGGCCGTCTTCTTGGGGCTGCGCTCATGCCGGTGCTCCGTCAGTGCCTCCGCCATCTTGACCTTCGCGCCGCTGGCCTTGGCATAAGGAGCCACCGTGGCTACGCAGCGCAGCCACGGGCTGGTGACCACCCGCGGCGGTTTCCAGGCCTGCAGCAACCTTCCGACGGCTTGAGCCTGCCGGATACCCGTGGCGGCCAGGGGACGTTCACCTTCGGCCTTGGTCCAGGAGGAACGTGGCTTGGCCTTGGCGTGGCGGACAACCAGCAGCGGCCAGGTGTCCAGCCCGCCGCGGGCGTGTGCCTCCCGCAGATGCTGCAGCGGCACGGTATCGGAAGGGTTGGAGAGCAGCGCGGCCGCCTTGTCCGGGCTGCACCACATGACGGAGTCCACCTCCTTGCCGTCCGGCACGAGGCGTGCGCCATTGACCTTCACTGCCCAGTAGTAGACCACCTTCAACCCCGAAGCCACGTGGTAGTGGATGGGCGGCAGGGGAATGCCCAGCGGGGCATCAAGCCCAATCTCCTCCCGCACTTCCCGGACTGCGCACTCGGGTACCGTCTCGCCGTCGTCGATCTTGCCTTTTGGCCAGGACCAGTCGTCATAGCGGGGGCGGTGGATCAGGAGGACCTCCAGGCCATCCCGGTTGGCCCGCCAGGGGATCGCTCCGGCAGCCGTGACAGCTACTGGTTCCCCGGGGTGGTCTGTTTGGTCTTCTACGAGAGCATCGCTCGACAAAGCCGGGGCCCTAACGCCGGCTCAGGCTGCGCTGCCGGGGGCGCGAGGCGAGCAGCCAGGACTGTACGTCTTCAAGCGGCTTGCCGTCCTCCCCGAGGTGGTGGCGGATCCAATGGCCGTCGTTGTCCAGGTGCCAGCTGGACGTTTCCGGTGCCAGGTAGCGCTGCAGCAGGTCGAGGACGTACGTGATGTCATCGGCGCTTGCCAGCTGCACCAGGGCCTCCACCCGCCGGTCGAGGTTGCGGTGCATCATATCGGCCGAGCCGATGTACACCACAGGGTCTCCGCCGTTGGCGAAGGCAAATACGCGGGAGTGCTCCAGGAACCGGCCCAGGATGGACCGGACGGTGATGTTCTCGCTCAGGCCCGGAACGCCGGGGCGCAGCGAGCAGATTCCGCGCACCACCACGTCGACTTTCACGCCGGCCTGGGACGCGCGGTAGAGGGAGTCGATGATGGCTTCGTCAACCATCGAGTTGACCTTGATCTGCACGCGGCCCGGCTTGCCTGCCCGGGCGTTGCGGATCTCGGTTTCGATCCTGTCGATCAGCCCGGACCGCACGGAACGCGGAGCCACCAGCAGCCGCTTGAACGTCGATTTGGGAGCGTAGCCGGACAGCTGGTTGAACAGCTTGGACAGGTCCTGGCCCACCTGCTCGTTGGACGTCAGGAGGCCGAGGTCCTCGTAGTACCGTGCGGTGCGGGGGTGGTAGTTGCCGGTGCCGATGTGGCAGTAGCGGCGCAGGCCATCCACTTCCTGGCGGACCACCAGGGACAGCTTGCAGTGCGTCTTCAGGCCCACGATGCCGTACACCACGTGAACGCCGGCCTGTTCCAGCTTGCGGGCCCAGGAGATGTTGGCCTGTTCATCGAACCGGGCCTTGATTTCCACCAGGGCCAGCACCTGTTTGCCGGCCTCCGCGGCGTCGATGAGCGCATCGACGATGGGGGAGTCGCCGGAGGTGCGGTACAGCGTCTGCTTGATGGCCTGCACCTTGGGATCCGCTGCGGCCTGCTCCAGGAAGGCCTGCACGGAGGTGGAGAACGAATCGTACGGGTGGTGAAGGAGGATGTCGCGGCGGCGCATGGCGGCAAAGACGTTGGCGGCCTTGGACGTCTCGGACTCATTCAGGTACCGGGAGGTGTGCGGTACGTGCTTGGGGTAGTGCAGGTCGGCGCGGTCGATTCCGCCAATGACGGCGAGGCCGCGGAGGTCCAGCGGAGCCGGTACCGAATAGACCTCGGACTCCTCCACGCCGAGTTCGCGGATCAGCAGCGCCCGGATGTTCGGGTTGATGTCATTGGTCAGTTCCAGCCGGACGGGCGGGCCGAACCGGCGGCGCAGCAGTTCCTTCTCGAGAGCCTGCAGGAGGTTCTCGGCGTCGTCCTCCTCAACCTCCACGTCCTCGTTGCGGGTGACGCGGAACGTGTGGTGTTCCAGGACTTCCATGCCGGGGAAGAGCTTGTCCAGATGGACGGCGATGACGTCTTCGAGGGCAATGAACCGTGCCACGCGTCCGGCCACGGCGCCTGCGCGCGGGCCGTCAATGGAGATCAGGCGCGGGAGCTGGTCCGGCACCTTGACGCGGGCGAACAGCTCCTTGTCGCTCACAGGGTTCCGGACCACCACGGCCAGGTTGAGGGACAACCCGGAAATGTAGGGGAAGGGGTGTGCCGGGTCCACCGCGAGCGGCGTGAGGATGGGGAACACCTTTTCGGCGAACATGACGCTCAGCTGCTGCTGGGCGGCGTCGTCGAGTTCGTCCCAGTGCATCAGGTGGATGTGCTCATACGCCAGGGCGGGACGGATCTGTTCGGCGTACACCTGGGCGTGGCGCTGCTGCAGCCTGTGGGCTTCGGCGCTGATCTGTTCCAGCACTTCCACCGGGCTCAGGCCGGCCGGGGAAGGAACGGCCAGTCCGGTGGCGATACGGCGCTTCAGGCCGGCCACCCGGACCATGAAGAACTCATCGAGGTTGGAGGCGAAGATGGAGAGGAAGTTGACCCGCTCCAGCAGGTGCAGGGTGGGGTCCTCAGCCAGTTCCAGCACCCGGGAGTTGAAGCTCAGCCAGCTCAGCTCGCGGTCCAGGAAACGGTCCGGGCTGATGTCCCCTTCCGGTTGCAGGTTGGGCGCGAACTCCGGGATGTCGATGCGGTCCTGCGTAGCCCGGGAGGCCGGAACCTCGGAGGACCCGAAGCGGGCACGGACCGGGGTTGCAGCATCCTGGGACGTGGCTGTTCCGGACGGTTCCGGGTTCATGGGATCTCCTTTTACCTGGCGCTTGATGCTGGCGCTTCCGGCCTGCGCGGTTCTGTTTCAACCTTACAAGCATTCACCGCGGTGGAGCCCCTGATGACCGCCCCCGCCGGGTGAATCAGCCGGCTTGCCTAACCTTGCTTCACCGGCCCGTACATGACGTCCATGTCCCAGCGGGTGAACCCCAACCTGCGGTAGAGCGAGACGGCCGGTGTGTTGTCCGCGTCCGTGTACAGCATTACGGCGTGCAGCCCAAGGTCCTGCAGGTATTTGATGCCGGCAAGCGTCAGGGCCTTCCCCAGGCCGGAACCCTGCGCTTCAGGTGCCACGCCCACTACGTAGACTTCGCCGATGGCGGGATGCGATCCGTGCCTGGGATGGACCTTCGTCCAGTGGAACCCCAGCACCTGGCCGGCGGCGTCCACGGCGAGGAGGAACCCTGCGGGGTCGAACCAGTCTTCCTCCATGCGTGCCGCCAGGTCCGCCCGGGTGAGGCTGCCCTGTTCGGGGTGGTGCGCGAAGGCCGCACTGTTGACGGCCAGCCACGCGTCCTCGTCCCGGCCGGGCACGAACGGCCGCAGCGACACACCTTCCGGAAGTACTGCCTCGGGAAGGTCCGCCTCCGCCGTCGTCATCCGCATCTTCCACAACTCCCGCACCGGGGCGTAGCCGTACCGTGCGGCGAGGTCGGCGGCGGCCTCGTGGTTGCCGTGGGACCAGGCCTTCAGGCCGTCGAAACCCCGGCGGTCCTGCAGTGCCCGCACCAGCCGGTCAGCCACTCCCTGGTTCCGGTACGAAGGGTGCACCGCAATTTCCAGCACACCGCTGTGGTCCGGTTCCTCCACTACGACGGCGAACCCTGCCAGGTCCTGGCCGGTGGCCGGATCCGAGTCCTCATCCGGGGCGTACAGGGCCAGGGTCAGCAGCGAGTGGTCTGCAGAATCGCCGGCGCGCATGGTCACCAGTGTCTGCTCGGAGATCGAGGGATTGCCGTCGGACTCTTCGGCCGCAGCCAGGAGGTCGCGGCAGTCCTTCAGGAGTTGCCGGTCAACCCCGCCTTGGACAACATGGACGGGCCATTTCTCGGGGTGCGCTGGAGTCATGAAGCTAGGCTACGGGATCAGGCGCCAGTGGCTCAGGCTTCGGTCAGTTCGTCTTCCTGCTGCCGCACCAGGGTCAGCCGGTAGCCAACGTTCCGCACGGTGCTGATCAGGTTCTCGTGGTCGGCGCCCAGCTTGGCGCGCAGGCGCCGGACGTGGACGTCAACGGTGCGGGTGCCGCCGTAGTAGTCGTAGCCCCACACCTCGGTCAGCAGCTGCTGCCGGGTGAAGACGCGGCCCGGGTGCTGGGCCAGGTACTTGAGGAGCTCGAATTCCTTGAACGTCAGGTTCAGGGGAGCGCCGTTGACCCTGGCGGTGTAGCTCGCCTCATCGATGACGACGCCGGCGGCGCGGATTTCGCTGGGAGCGTCATCCTGCTCCGGGACGGCGCGGGCCACGGAGAGCCTGATGCGCGCTTCAACCTCGGCGGGCCCGGCGGAGTCGAGGACGATGTCATCCACCGCCCAGGCCGATGAAACAGCGGCCATGCCGCCTTCAGTCAGGATCAGGACCAGCGGTGCGCTGAGGCCGGTGGCTTTCAGGAGCTGGGTGAGGGACCGGGCGCCAACAAGGTCCTTGCGCGCATCCAGCAGGACGATGTCGCAGGGGTCCGTTTCGAGGAGCGCGGTGGGCTCCGCAGGGAGGATGTGAACGCGGTGGTTCAGCAGTTCCAGGGCAGGCAGGATGTCTACCGACGAGCCGGTGCTGTTCGTTAAGAGCAGGATGTGCGACATTGTTCCTCCATGGGCTGTCCGCGCATCATCGGGCGACTGAGCTGATGCTTGAGTATACCCGGCAGGCCCTCCCGAACCAGAGATTCCAGCGCCCCGGCAGTCCATTTTGCGACATATGCCGTTCATATAGGGCAGGATTGGGCGGGGGCGGACACGCCCTTTGAAGAGGCGGTTCCACGCCTAGTGCCAATGCCAGGACGGGATGACAGCGCAGTGAGTGCAGTAACGATTCACAGGCCGGTTTCCATATGACGGCGGACCTGCAGGCGCCTGCCCGCTCTCTTGGTTCCTGGACCATCGGTGTCGTCGGCATCGCCGGCCTGGCCGCCATCATCGCCGGTGTTTACGTCTCCCGTGAAGCCTTGGCCGCCGTTGCCGTAGTAATTGCCCTCGCAGTGGGGATCGGCTGGCCGCACTTCCTCCGGATTCCGGCCAAGAAAACACTCGCGGCCGTCATCGCACTGCCCGGTGCCGGGTCTGCCCTGGCCGCCTTGTGGGCGCCTGCGCCCGGTTACCTGGACTGGACCCCCGGTTTCGTAGCGGTGGGCATGATGGCCGTCTTCGTAGTGCAGCTCATCCGCGGTACGGGCCAGGCGCAGCGGCTGGAGTCCACCCTGGGCTGCTGCGTGGGCGTGCTGCTTTCCTGCCTGGGCGCGGGATGGGTTGCCGGCGCCCGGTTCAACGGCGTCCGCGAGATGCTGCTGGTGGCCGCGATCAGCGCAGCAGTGGCCCTGCTTGCCGGGCTGATCCGCTGGCCGGACAACGTCATCGCCCCGCTGTGCATCGTGCTTGCCGGTCTGGCTGGCCCGCTTGCCGGGCTGGTGCTCTCAGACATCGCTGTCCTGCCGGCAGCCATCTTCGGCGTGGTGGTGGGTGCGGTCCTTGCAAGTTTCCGGCGCCTGGTCACCCTGCGGGGTGCGCCGTTGAACTTTGCGGCGGCCCTCGGCATGGGCCTTGCGCCGGTCTCGGCCGTCGGCTCGCTCGCTTACTTCATAGACAAACTACTCATCTTCTGACGGGTTAGGATGGCATCATGTCCGTACTTGCATTTGAAATCTTCTTCCTTGTCCTGCTCGGCATTGCGAGCCTGTCCATGGCTTGGTTCGCCGGCTTTGTGGTCTACCGCCTCTTCAAGGGCCAGAAGTAAACCAGCCTTCCGATCCCGCAGTTTCTCGAGGTAAACGCCGTGCCCATTGAGATTCCCACAGATCTGACTCCGGAACTTGTTCCCCTTTCCTGGCTCATTGGTGAGTGGGAAGGCCGTGGCCGCCTTGGCAGCGGTGACGAGGATTCCGAGCACTTCCTGCAGCACGTCTCCTTCACCCACAACGGTCTGCCGTACCTGCAGTACCGGGCGGAGAGCTGGCTGACGGACGACGACGGCACGCGCCTGCGGCCCCTTACGGTCGAGACCGGCTTCTGGGCACTGGAGCGCAAGCAGCTTGACGCCGACGGCGGCCCCGGCCTGGTGCCCGCGGACATCGTGCCTGCGCTCAAGAGCGCCGACGAAGTGGAAGCCCTGCGCAACAGCGAGGGCGGATTCGACATTTCGGTGTCCATCTCCCACCCGGGCGGCATCTCCGAGCTGTACTACGGCCAGATCAAGGGCCCGCAGATCCAGCTCACCACCGACATGGTGATGCGCGGCAGCCACTCCAAGGACTACAGTGCCGCCACGCGGATCTTCGGTCTGGTGGACGGCAACCTGTTGTGGCGGTGGGACGTTGCAACGGGAGGGGACGCGGGCAAGGGGCTTGAAGCCCATGCCTCGGCGTTCCTGGCGCGGGTTTCATAACCAGAAGGTCCACCAGCAGGGAGAAGCGCCGTGGCAATCGAAGGAACACCCGGAACCTACAGCGATCTCAAGGCTGTCTTCTTCAACGGCACGCTCAAGAAGTCGCCGCAGACCTCCAATACTGACGGCCTGATCAACATCAGCCGGCTGATCATGGAGAAACAGGGCGTAAGCACCCGGGTAATCCGCACGGTGGACCACGACATCGCCAGCGGGGTCTACCCGGACATGACACAGTACGGGTGGGCCACCGACGAATGGCCCGAGCTCTACCCCGCGGTCCAGGAAGCTGACATCATGGTGGTGGCCGGGCCAATCTGGCTGGGCGACAACTCATCGCAGACCAAGAAGCTGATTGAACGCCTCTACGCCCATTCCGGTGAACTCAACAGCAAAGGCCAGTGGGCGTTCTATCCCAAAGTGGGCGGTTGCCTGATCACGGGCAACGAGGACGGCATCAAGCACTGCGCCATGAATGTCCTCTACAGCCTGCAGCACATCGGGTTCAGCATTCCGCCGCAGGCCGACGCCGGATGGATCGGGCCGGTTGGCCCCGGCCCCAGCTACCTCGACGAAGGCTCGGGCGGGCCGGAAAGCGACTTCACCAACCGGAACACCACCTTCATGACGTGGAACCTCCTGCACCTGGCCCGGACCCTCAAGGACGCCGGCGGCTACCCGGCCTACGGAAACCTTCCCCAGGAATGGACCGCCGGGACCAGGTTCGACTTCGAAAACCCCGAGTACCGGTAGAAACTCAACCACCCCGCAATACCCCGCAGGCCAAGCAAGGGACCAGGGGCACATGGCCCGGGTCCCAGGTTCCGGCGACACCGCGGAATACAGACTGACTGAAGGACGTTCTCCCCAATATGACTACTCCCAGCCCCCTTTTGTCGCGCCCCGGAGCTGTCGAGGCGGCCGGTGCGGATGCCGGCGTCGCGGCCCACTATGGCGAGCCTCTCCGGGAGCAGCGTGCCCTCGCGGCCGGAACCGCCGTCGTCGACCTCTCCTCCCGCGGCGTTGTCACCGTCACCGGGCCGGACCGGCTGAGCTGGCTGAACACGCTGTCATCCCAGCAGGTGACGGCCCTCCAGCCGGGGGAGTCCAGCGAACTGCTGCTCCTGAGCGTGCAGGGACGCATCGAGTTTGATGCGCGCATCGTTGATGACGGCGGCACCGCCTGGCTGATCGTTGAAGGCGCCGAAGCCGCTCCGCTGGCTGAGTACCTCAACAGGATGAAGTTCATGCTGCGGGTGGAGATTGCGGACGCCTCGGCCGACTGGGCAGTGGTGGGCAGCACCGCCGCCGTGCCCGAGTGGGCCTCGCTGGTGGCCTGGCAGGACCCGTGGCCGCACGTCTCTGCCGGCGGCTACTCGTACGCCACCGTTGCCGAAGAGAGCCATCCCGGGCTGGAACGGCCGTGGTTCGAGTACCTCGTCCCCGCCGCCGAACTGGAACAGATGGTGGCGGACCGGCCGCTCGCCGGCGTCATGTCGTCCGAAGCGCTGCGCATCGCTGCCTGGCGTCCCCGGATCGGAGCCGAAACCGATGACAAGACAATTCCGCATGAACTGGACCTGCTCCGCACCGCAGTCCACCTGGCCAAGGGCTGCTACAAGGGCCAGGAAACCATCGCCCGCGTCCACAACCTGGGGCACCCGCCGCGGCGCCTCGTGTTCCTTCAGCTGGATGGTTCGCAGCACACGCTCCCGGCCGCCGGCAGCGTGGTCCTTGCCGGAGACCGCAAAGTGGGAACGGTCACATCCGTGGCGCAGCACTACGAGATGGGGCCGGTGGCGCTGGCGGTCATAAAGCGGTCCGTAGCCCCGGATGAAATACTGACGGTCCTGGACGGGGACGAGCCGTACACCGCCGGACAGGAACTCATCGTTGCCCCCGACGCCGGCCAGGTGGTGGGGCGCCAGACCGGATTCCTCAGGGGGCCACGCGCATGACAGAACACGGAAACGCCACACCGGGGCAGCACGCCGCCGCAGCCGGGGTCACAGGAGCAGGGCAGGACGACGACGCCGTCGCTTTGGCCCACAGCCTCTTCCAGGCAGCCAGGGACGGGAACACCGAACTGCTCCGCGCCTACCTCGGCGCCGGTGCGCCAGCCACCCTCACCAATGCCGCCGGAGATTCCCTCCTGATGCTGGCCGCCTACCATGGCCACGCCGACACGGTGCGCCTGGTGCTCGAACACGGTGCCGAGGCAAATACCGCCAACGACCGCGGCCAGACGCCGCTGGCCGGTGCGGCGTTCAAAGGGTATACGGACGTAGCCCGGGTCCTTCTGGACGCCGGCGCAGATCCCGACGCCGGAGCGCCGTCGGCGCGCGCGGCCGCGCAAATGTTTGCCCGCCAGGAGATCCTCGACCTCCTGGGCTGAGCCCCCCGGGTCCGCCCGGCAACCACATAATGACTTTGAAGGATGACCGGATGGAAAACGTAGAAAAGCCCTGGGCGGCACTGTGGTCGCTGGTGATCGGGTTCTTCATGATCCTGATCGACAGCACCATTGTGTCCGTGGCCAACCCGCGGATCATGGAGGGCCTGGGCGCCGATATCAACTCCGTGATCTGGGTGACCAGTGCCTATCTGCTGGCCTACGCAGTTCCCCTGCTGATCACCGGCAGGCTTGGCGACCGGTTCGGGCCCAAGAAGCTGTACCTGCTTGGCCTGGTGGTCTTTACCCTGGCTTCACTGTGGTGCGGCCTGGCCCAGGACGTGGAGACCCTCATCGCTGCCCGGGTGCTGCAGGGCCTCGGAGCTGCGGTGATGACACCACAGACCATGGCTGTCATCACCCGCATCTTCCCGCCGGACCGCCGTGGTGCCGCCATGGCCATCTGGGGTGCCACCGCCGGCATGGCCACGCTGGTGGGCCCCATCCTGGGCGGCGTCCTGGTGGACAGCCTGGGCTGGGAGTGGATCTTCTTCATCAACGTTCCCATCGGCGTCGTCGGTTTCATCCTCGCGGTGCGCAACGTGCCCGCGCTCAGTACCCACCCGCACCGGTTCGACATTCCCGGTGTGCTGCTCAGCGCAGTTGGTGTCTTCCTGCTGGTCTTCGGCATCCAAGAAGGCGAGACGTACAACTGGGGAACGATCACCGGGCCCATCAGCGTCTGGTCGCTGATCATCGCCGGGATCATAGTCCTCGCAGGATTCGTCACCTGGCAGCGCTTCAACAAGGGGGAACCGCTGCTGCCGCTGGGCCTGTTCCGGGACCGCAACTTTTCGCTCGCCAACCTTGGTATCACCATGGTGGGGTTCACCGTGACGTCCTTTGGCCTGCCCCTGATCTTCTACTACCAGATGGTCCGCGGACTGACACCGACGCAGTCCGCCCTCCTGATGGTTCCCATGGCCCTCATCTCGGGCGGCATGGCCCCCGTGGTGGGAAAGATCGTGGACCGGGTCAACCCCAAATACCTGGCGGCCGTTGGCCTGACGCTGATGGCGGTGGCCCTGGTGTGGAACGGCCTGCTGATGCAGCCGGACACGCCCATCTGGCTGTTCCTGCTTCCCAGCGCTGTCCTGGGATTCGCCAACGCCGGCATCTGGGCGCCCCTGAGCACCACCGCCACCAGGAACCTGCCGCCGCGGCAGGCCGGCGCCGGCTCCGGCGTCTACAACACCACCCGCCAGTTCGGTGCGGTGCTGGGCAGCGCGGCCATTGCCGTCCTGATTCAGTCACGGCTGGCGGCTGAGCTCCCGGCCGGCCCCGGCGGCCAGGCCGGCGGGGCGGGCGAGGGCATGGCCATGGGCGGTTCCCTGCCTGAATTCCTGCACGCAGGATTCTCGACGGCGATGGCGCAGTCCATCCTGTTGCCCGCCGCCGTGGTGCTGGCCGGGGCAGTGGTGGTGCTGTTCTTCGCCAAGCCCAAGCCCGTTCAGGGATGGGGCGCCGCTGAAGAACCTGCTCCCTCAGCCAAGGTGGACGCTGGTCTGGATTCCGCCGGCTGACAAGCCGAGCCGGCGGGCCAGCGCCAGCGATCCGGTGTTGCTGACGTCAGCCCGCCATTGCAGCGTCAGCCCGGCGGCCAAGGCCTCGTGGGACGCGATGGAAGCGGCGAGCGTCCCCAGCCCGCGGCGCCGCCACTCAGGATCCACCAGGACCCCCAGCTGGGCCAGCAGTCCTTCCCACTCTGCGTAGGCGCCGCAGGCCAGGGGAACCCGCTTGCCGTCGAGCTCGTGGACGATGGTGAAGCGGTTCTCAAGGTCGGATAGCCCCACCTCGTTGACGTCGTCCGGCGGGCAGCGGCCCTCCAGCTCGATCGCTTCGGCGTTACCGTGTGACACGGTCATCTCCTCAGAGGGCTGCTGCAGCGGCAGGTCGTCGGCGAAGAACAGTGCCGCCGCGCCCAGGCCGTGGCCGCCACGGTCCCGGGTCAGGGTCAGCAGGGTGACGTGCTGGGCCATTTCGGCATCAGGGATGTCGGCGGCCGCGTCAATGACGTCCTGCGGCCCCACCAGCACGGAACTGCCGAACAGCCTGACGAACTCCACCGTTCCGGCCGAGTCATCGGCCCGGACGATGCGCTCCCCGGAGGCAAGCGCAGAGCCGAAAGCGTCGTCGTCGAGGCCCAGGCGGCGGGCCCAGGCAAGCTGGATGATGGCGGCAGAGCCGGGATCGAGTGTCATGGTCCCAGCCTAGGGCGCCGGACGCTGTCCCGGCCGGACACCATGCCTGGAGGCTGGCCCGGCCGGGCACTGTGCTGTGCCTAGCCGAACAGGACTGCGGCTTCGTCGTACCGGTTTTGCGGCACGGTCTTGAGCTGGCCCAGGGCTTCCTCGAAGGCGACGTGCTGGATGTCGGTGCCCTTGAGCGCCACCATGGTGCCCCAGAAGCCTTCCACCACGGAGTCGATGGCGGCCATGCCCAGGCGGGTGGCGAGGACGCGGTCGAAGGCGGAGGGGACGCCGCCGCGCTGGATGTGGCCCAGGATGGTGGCGCGGGTTTCGATGCCCGTACGGGCTTCGAGCTCGGGCGCGAGCTGGTCGGCGATGCCGCCCAGGCGGGGCCGGCCGAAAGTGTCCAGGCCGCGCTCGGAGTGCGGGGATTCCATGTGTTCGGGCACGAACCCTTCGGCGACGACCACCAGCGGCGCGCGGCCGCGGGCGTGGGCTTCCTTCACCCATTCGGTGATCTGCTGGATGCTGACCTTCTGTTCCGGAATGAGGATGGCGTGGGCGCCGGCCGCCATGCCGGCGTGCAGGGCAATCCAGCCCACGTGCCGGCCCATGACCTCGGCGATCATGCAGCGGTGGTGGGATTCGCCGGTGGTCCGGAGCCGGTCGATGGCCTCGGTGGCAATCTGCACCGCGGTGTCGAAGCCGAAGGTGTAATCGGTGGCATCGAGGTCGTTGTCCACGGTCTTGGGGACGCCTACGATCTTCAGGCCGGCGTCGGTCAGGCGCTTGGCCGCGGCGAGGGTTCCCTCACCGCCGATGGCGATGATGGCGTCGATGCCCAGCCGGTCCATGTGGGCTTTGATGACCTCGGGGCCGCCGCCGTTTTCGAACGGGTTGGTGCGGGAGGTGCCCAGGATGGTGCCGCCCTGCTTGGCGATGCCGCGCACCATGGTGCGGGGGATGTCGATGATGTCGCCCTCCACCACGCCGCGCCAGCCGTCGAGGAATCCGACGAACTCGTGGCCGTGGATGGCGATGCCCTTCAGCACGGCGCCGCGGATGACCGCGTTCAGTCCGGGGCAGTCGCCACCGCTGGTGAGGATTCCAATTTTCATGTTTCGGCTCAAATCCTGGAAGAGGGTCTACTGGCAGAGCGCCACGCTGAGCTCACCTAGAAGTGTAGTGGGAGGTGTGGGGTACGACACAAACCCGTTACACGCGGGTGAACGGGGTATCACCAGGGCGGGCACGGCAAAGGCCCCCGCCGTTGTGAACGGCGGAGGCCTTTGGACGTCGTATGCAGGTCAGCTGAGGGACCGGCGTTCCAGGAATGTCTGCAGCGGAATAACGTTCCGCTGGTCCGGAAGGATGGCCCACGCCAGGAGGTAGAAGACCACTGCGGGGCCGGGGAGGAGGCAGAACACGAGGAACGCGATGCGGACAAAGGCTACGTCCACGTTCGTCTTGGCGGCGATCCCGCCCAGGACGCCACCCACCCAGCGCTGCGGGCCGCGTTGCAGGCCGAAGCCCCTGACGATGCTGAAAAACTTGTCCATGGTTCAAGACTTCCCTGTTGTCGGTTGGTTGTCACGTTTCCGGGCGGAGAGCAGGCCGCCCACCACCAGTGCGGCGCCCGCTCCAATCATGAGCCCGATCAGGACGTACGTGGCGTTGAGGGTCACGATGCCCAGCTGGGCAACAATGATCAGGGCGGCGAGGGCCAGGACGATCAAGCCCCACACCACCGTCCCCACCCTCGTGGTGGAGGGGGCGGCAGGGTCTGTGCCCGCCGTCGTCGTGCTGTCCGGGTAGTACCCGCTGCGGCCCGAAGGATCCGGTGCCTGGTTACTGGTGCTCATCTCAATTGCCTTCCTGGATGGTGACGTTGCTGAAGGTGCCGTCGATCTGGACCACCAGGTGGCTGCCGGGCCGGTCGGAGTTGTAGGTGCTTTCCCGGGTAGTGGTTCCGCCGCGCTGCCCGGATGCTTCGTTGAGGTTCCCCATGGTCATGTCCGCTTTGATATCCACGGGCACGTCTTGAGGGATCAGCACGGTCACGTTGCTCGCGGTGATGTCCAGGGGGATGACGACGTCGGCGCGCAGCGGGGTGCCGCCCGCGAGGTTTGTCAGGTCCACGGTTCCGCGCCCCGCGGTGATGTCGAAGCCGCGCGTGGCTTCCGTGATGCTGGCCGGTGCCCAGTCAACCTGCTGGAACCGCATCCTGTCGCCATTGCCCACCACGTTGTACACGCCGCCCGCTATCAGCGCCACCACGGCGAAGAAGCTCAGGATGCCGGCTGTCCTGCCGCGCAGGCCGGCGATGAGGATGCCGAGGCCCAGGACAGCTGCGGCGCTGGCCCAGACGATGGCGTTGGCTGAGTCGCCCAGGTCGATCACATTGGTGACGTCGAGGGCCTTGAGGCCGCCGCCCACCAGGAGTGCAGATCCGGCGGCGACGGCCACCGCGGGAGCGCCGGGACCGGCCGGCCGTGGTTTCGGAGTACGCTGCGGCGCGCGGGCGCCGCCGTAGGGGCCGCCGCCCTGGAACCCGCCGCCGGTGCCGGAACCGCCGCCGGAGTAGGAGCCGCTGCCGGAAGTGCTGCCGCCGCCGTAGGAGGGCATGGAGGGGGAAGCGGGGCCGGCTCCGTAGGAGGTGCCCGTGGCGGAGAACGGTGCGGTTCCGGGATTGCCTGCTGCATAGGCGGTCCCTGGGGCGCCTGCCGCGCCCGGCGTACCGTAACCGCCGGGCGTGCCGTAGGCGCCCGCTTGCGGGGCTGCCATCGCTGGCCGGCCTGCCTTGTTGCGCTGCGAGAGGTAGTAGATGAGGTAGATGGCGCCGCCCACCCAGAAGACCGTCCAGAGGAAGCCGCCGAAGCCGTTGTGCGACCAGCCCCAGAAGCCGCCGCCCAGCCCGGTCAGGCCCAGGATCGTGGCGATCAGGGATCCTGTCATCCCGGTGGTCCACCGGCCTGCGGCGGCCTCCTGGACGTGGATCCGCCCGTCGGGCTCCGGGAGCAGCGCCCACGCGAGGCCGTACACCAGCACGCCGATGCCGGCGAACAGGGTGAGGACGATGAAGACGCCGCGGATGATCAACGGGTCCACGCCCAGCTTCTGCGCGATGCCGCTGGACACGCCGCCAATCCAGCGGTCCCCGCCACGCCGGATGCCATGGCCGCGGATCCAGGAGAAGAAATCGGCCTCACCCGGGGCGGTGTGTGCGGTGCCGGGACGGCCCGTGTAATCCTTCCCGGCACCGGGAAGATCAGCACCGGGAAGATCGGCGCCGGGGACCTCAGTGCGGGGCAGTTCAGAGCCGGACTGGCCTGCAGCTGGCTGACTGGATTCGGAGGCCCGGGAGCCTTCGGACGGGTCCGGCGTAGTCGGCGCGGACGGCAGGGGTTCGGTGGGCCGCGGTGCGCCGGGCAGAGGCTCGGTGGGCTGGCCGTCGTCGGGGAGGGGGGTCTGCGAGTTCATACCTCAATCCTTCCGTTCAGCCCGCCCGGCGCTCTACTGGGGGATACCCTGAGCCGTCCCTGAGTTGCCCCCGGTTCCGGCCGGATCCGGGTCCGGGAAACCCTGATCCATGCTTGGATTGAACCATGACAACCGTCCCCGCCAGGCCCCCTTTGGCCCGCAGCAGCGACCGTGTGATTGCCGGTGTCTGCTCGGGCCTGGCCGTTCATCTCGGCTGGCCGGTGAAAAACGTCAGGGTGGGCATGGCGCTTGCAACCCTTGCGGGCGGGGCGGGCCTCGTCTTTTACGCCTGGCTGTGGATCATGGTTCCCACCGCGGATGAGGCCGCCCGGCGCAATGCCCGGCGGCCGGCGTCGCCCATTGCCCCCGCGGTGAGCCAAGCGCCCGCCGCCGCCGTGTCCGGAACTTCTCCGGCGTCGCCTCCTGCTCCACAACCCGGCCCGGTGCCCTTTGGCCAAGCACCATTGAGCCAGCCACCTTTGAGGCAGGCGTCCGACGACGACGCTTCCCTGGGCGCGGACCGCCCGGGAACGTCGGGGTCGCCAAGGCCGGCCGAGGCACCGTGGTTCCGGTGGCAGAGCATGAAATACGGCAAGGAAATCCTCCTCGGCTGCGGGTTGCTGCTGGTGGCCGGGATCATGATCGCGCAGTTGCTGGGGGTCGACGTGCCGCTGGGAACCCTCATTCCTGCCGCTGCCGTCCTGGGCGGCGCGTCCATCGCCTGGATGCAGCTGGATGAAACGCGGCGGGCCGGTCTGGTGGACAAGACGAAGGCGGACCAGGCGGGCGGCTGGGCACGGCTCGCGGCCGGCCTGGCGCTGGTGGTGGCCGGCGTGCTGGTGATGGTGTCCGGTTCCGGCTCGTGGGAGCAGACCTGGCTGGCGCTGCTGGCCTCCGTGGCGGTGCTCGGTGGCGTGGTGCTGGTCCTGTTGCCGTGGGCGCTGAAGTTCTGGCGGGACCTGGAGACCGAGCGTGCCGGCAGGATCCGGGAAACTGAACGGGCCGAGATCGCCGCGCACCTGCATGATTCGGTGCTGCAGACGCTCGCGCTGATCCAGCGCCGGGCCGGCAGCGAGCACGACGTCGTCCGGCTGGCCCGGGCGCAGGAACGCGAGCTTCGCGGCTGGCTGTTCCAGGATCCCGGCAGGGAAGCGGGGCAGCTTTCGGACCGGATCAAGGCCGTGGCAGCCGAGGTGGAGGACCTCCTTGGCAATGCCGTTGAGGTGGTCAGCGTCGGTGATGCCGCCATGACCGAGGGCCACGAGGCCATGGTCCAGGCAAGCAGGGAAGCCATGCTGAACGCCTCCCGGCACGGTGGCGGCGCTGTTTCCGTGTACCTCGAAGCATCCGACGGGCAGGCCGAAATTTTCATCAAGGACCGCGGTCCGGGGTTCGAACTGGCAGATGTGCCTGAAGACCGGCTGGGCGTACGGGAGTCCATCATCGGCAGGATGAAGCGGCACGGCGGATCCGCTGCCATCCTCAGCACCGGGGACGGCACAGAGGTCCGCCTCCGGCTGCCGGCTGCAAGCACGGACAACGTGGAAGGAAAGTCATGATCGTCACCCAAGGGGCAGCCGCGCAGGCCGCCGGCACCGTCCGTGTGGTCATCGTGGACGACCACGCCATCTTCCGTTCCGGGCTGAAGGCCGATCTCGATGCCAGCATCCACGTGGTGGGGGAGGCAGCCACCGTGGAGCAGGCGATCGCCGTCATCGCCGAACAGCGGCCCGACGTCGTGCTGCTGGATGTGCACCTTCCCGGCGGATTGGGCGGCGGCGGCCGTGAGGTCATTGCAGGATCGGTTCCGCTGCTGGGCACTACCCGTTTCCTGGCCCTCAGCGTGTCCGATGCTGCGGAGGACGTCGTGGCAGTTATCCGGGCAGGGGCCCGGGGCTATGTCACCAAGACCATCTCCGGGGCCGAGATCACCGACGCCGTGTTCCGGGTTGCCGGCGGGGACGCCGTCTTCTCGCCCCGCCTGGCAGGTTTCGTCCTGGACGCCTTCGGGACCGCACCGGCAGACATCGCCGATGACGAGCTGGACAAACTCTCCGCCCGCGAACTTGAAGTCATGCGCCTGATCGCCCGCGGGTACAGCTACAAGGAGGTGGCCAAGGAGCTCTTCATCAGCATCAAGACTGTAGAAACCCATGTTTCCGCGGTCCTGCGGAAGCTCCAGCTCTCCAGCCGGCACGAACTTACCAAATGGGCCGCGGAGCGCCGCCTCCTCTAAACCAAAGTTGCTCCATCACTTTTGGTCCCTAAAAGGGTGGTTTAGGGACCAAAAGTGATGGAGCAACGGGTGTTGGGGGAAGTTACTGGGCCTTGCCGAGGAAATCCTGCAGGCGCTGCACGCCGGTGGCGAGGTCGTCATCGCCCAGGGCGTAGGAGAGGCGCAGGAAGCCGGACGGGCCGAACGCCTCGCCCGGAACCACTGCCACCTCCACTTCGTCCAGGATCAGGGAGGCCAGCTCGGCGGAAGTCTGCGGCGTTGCGGTGCCGGCGGCAGTCGGGAATTCCTTGCCCAGCAGCCCGCGGACGTCCGCGTACACGTAGAAGGCGCCCCTCGGCGTCGGGCATTCCACGCCTTCAATGGCGTTCAGCCCGGCAACGATCGCCTTCCGGCGGCGGTCGAAGGCCACTTTCATCTCATCGACGGCGGTCAGCGGGCCGGAGACGGCGGCCAGGGCCGCGATCTGCGGAATGTTTGACACGTTGGAGGTGGCGTGCGACTGCAGGTTCGTGGCGGCCTTGATGACATCCGCCGGGCCGATCATCCAACCGACGCGCCACCCGGTCATGGCATAGGTCTTGGCCACACCGTTGAGGATGACCACCTTGTCTCCGAGTTCGGGCACGGCCGTGGCGATGGAGGTGAAGGGAACGCCGTCGTAGGTCAGGTGCTCGTAGATCTCGTCGGTCACCACCCAGATGCCCTTCGAGGCTGCCCAGTTGCCGATTTCGGCCACCTGCTCGGGGGAGTAGACGGCGCCGGTGGGGTTCGACGGCGAGACGAACAGGAGGATCTTGGTCCGGTCCGTCACGGCTGCTTCGAGCTGTTCGACGGTCACCAGGTAGCCCTGCTCCGGCCCCGCAAAAACCTCGACCGGAACGCCGCCGGCCAGGCGGATAGCTTCAGGGTAGGTGGTCCAGAACGGGGCGGGGACAATAACCTCGTCGCCCGGATCCACCAAGGTGGCGAACGTGTTGTAGACGGCCTGCTTGCCGCCGTTGGTCACCAGCACCTGGGAGGGGTCGACGGCGTATCCGGAGTCCCGGAGCGTCTTCTCGGCGATGGCCTTCTTCAGTTCGGGAAGCCCGCCGGCGGGGGAGTAGCGGTGGTACTTCGGCTGCCCCGCGGCCTCGATGGCCGCCTGGACAATGTAGTCCGGGGTGGGGAAATCCGGCTCGCCTGCGCCGAAGCCAATCACCGGACGCCCAGCAGCCTTCAGCGCTTTAGCCTTGGCATCAACGGCCAGGGTGGCGGATTCGGCAATTGCGGATATGCGCTGGGAAACGCGGGCGGCAGACATGGCAGGTCCGTTCTACGCTTGCAGCCGGATGGCTGGAATGTGGGATTCGACGTTTTCTACTCTATGCTGTTCACCGGACCCTCCGGGGTGCCGGAGGTGAAATGTGACTGGCCCGCCAGGCACGGATACCCCGGCTTGCGGAGGGGCCGAAACGGGTCGGTTTTACGAACGCGAAGATGTTGCCGTAGACTGATTCACCGGTGTTGAAACACAGATGATGGCGTGCGCCCCAGTGAAAGCTGGTGGATCTCCGTCGCTGGCTGGTTTTCACTCCATAGGGTAGTGGCGCAATTGGTAGCGCAGCGGTCTCCAAAACCGCAGGTTGCAGGTTCGAGTCCTGTCTGCCCTGCGCAAGCTGCCCCGGGCAACAAATCCGGGGCAAGCGCAGCAACCATGGTTCTGATCAGGGGCCGGGTAATCCACCATTGCAAAGATGAGCGAGGACCAGGTGACCGAAACAGCTGCCAGCAGCTCCAAGGGCCGCCCAGCTAAGAAGGATGCCAAGGCAAACATCTTCGCCCGTATTGCACTTTTCGTCCGCCAGATCATCGGCGAACTGAAGAAGGTCGTTGCCCCCACCCGCAAGGAACTGATCAACTACACGCTCGTGGTGCTGGTGTTCGTGGCCATCATGATGGTCATCGTCAGCCTGCTGGACATCGGTTTTGGAACCGCTGTCGGCTGGCTCTTCGGCGGGACAGGCCCCACGGACAACTAAGGCTGCAGGGTCCGCAGGCTGCGCGCTCCATCCGGGAAACCGGAGGGAAGCGCCGGTGTGCGGAATTGAGCCATTTAAATAGGCATGTTAGGCAATGAGGAAGCAGGAGACCAAGTGTCTGAGCAGGAGCTCGAGGTAACCGGGACTGAGCAGGAAGAGGCCGTGGACATCACCGCAGAAATCGGTGAAGAGTCTGAGGTTGAGTCCTCCGCGCCCGAATCCGATGACGCCGATGCCGACGCGGAGGCTGACAGCGAAGCAGAGTCCGGCGATGCCGACGCTGACGCCCTCGCCGCCGCGGCAGCCACCGCTGCCGTTGACCCGGCAGATGAATTCAAGGCCAAGCTGCGCCGCCAGGAGGGTGACTGGTACGTCATCCACTCCTACGCCGGTTACGAAAACCGCGTGAAGGCCAACCTTGAGACCCGCATCCAGACCCTGGACATGGAAGATTACATCTTCGAGATCCAGGTGCCCATGGAAGAGGTCGTCGAGATCAAGAATGCCCAGCGCAAGGTCATCAACCGCGTTCGCATTCCCGGCTATGTCCTGGTCCGCATGGACCTGACCGACGCCTCCTGGGGCGCCGTGCGCCACACACCCGGTGTCACCGGCTTCGTGGGCAACGCCCACAACCCCGTGCCGCTGCGCCTCGACGAGGTCTTCTCCATGCTCGCGCCGGTCTTCGAGGAAGAGCAGGCCGAGAAGGGCAAGCCGGTCAACAAGCAGCACCAGGCCCCGGTGGACGTCGACTTCGAGGTCGGCGAGTCCGTCATCGTCAAGGAAGGCCCGTTCGAGACCCTTCCCGCTACGATCTCCGAGATCAAGGTCGAATCCCAGACCCTCGTGGTGCTGGTTTCCATCTTCGAGCGCGAAACGCCCGTCACCCTGGCGTTCAACCAGGTCACCAAGATCTGATTACCCGAGAATTCGTTCCGGCGCCGCCCGCTTAGCGGTTCCGGAACGGCAGGCCGCCTTGCCATGGCGGCCAAGAACCTGGGCCACGCTCCTGTGCCCCAGGAAGTTATTGAGAGAAGGACCCTACATTGGCTCCCAAGAAGAAGGTCACCGGCCTCATCAAGCTGCAGATCCAGGCAGGTGCCGCTAACCCGGCCCCGCCGATCGGTCCCGCACTTGGCCAGCACGGCGTCAACATCATGGAATTCTGCAAGGCGTACAACGCTGCAACAGAAGCCCAGCGCGGCAACGTCATCCCCGTGGAAATCACCGTCTACGAGGACCGTTCCTTCACGTTCATCACCAAGACCCCGCCGGCTGCAGAGCTCATCAAGAAGGCTGCAGGCGTTGCCAAGGGTTCGGCTACCCCGCACACCGTCAAGGTTGCCAAGCTGACCCAGGCACAGGTCAACGAGATCGCCTCCACCAAGATGGAAGACCTCAACGCCACCAGCCTCGAAGGCGCAGCGAAGATCATCGCCGGCACCGCCCGCTCCATGGGCATCACCGTCGAGGGCTAGGACCCCTACCGCCGCATGACGCCGCGCATCAGCATGGCGCCACGTGGCACCGCCGGAATTCCGGCACCACCAACAACTGAAATGCCGGTCACCCGGGACGAGTAACCGTCCGGATTACCGGCTGTGGCAGGGCCCAGCGCGGTCCGCAGACCACAACTGCACAAGGAGAAAGAGCAGCATGGCAAAGCGCAGCAAAGCATATGAGGCAGCAGCCGCCAAGATCGACGCGGAGAAGTCCTACGCGCCGTTCGAGGCAGTGACCCTCGCCAAGGACACCAACCCGTCCAAGTTCGACGCCACCATCGAGGTTGCTTTCCGCCTCGGCGTGGATCCCCGCAAGGCTGACCAGATGGTCCGCGGTACGGTCAACCTGCCCCACGGCACCGGTAAGACCGCCCGCGTCCTGGTCTTCGCCACGGGCGACAAGGCTGAGGCCGCAATCGCAGCCGGCGCCGACTTCGTTGGCTCCGACGACCTGATCGAAAAGATCGCCGGCGGCTGGACCGACTTCGACGCCGCCGTTGCCACCCCTGACCTCATGGGCAAGGTTGGCCGCCTCGGTAAGGTCCTGGGTCCCCGTAACCTGATGCCGAACCCCAAGACCGGCACCGTGACCCCTGACGTCACCAAGGCTGTCAACGACATCAAGGGCGGCAAGATCGACTTCCGCGTCGACAAGCACTCCAACCTGCACTTCATCATCGGCAAGGTGTCCTTCGACGCCGTCAAGCTGGCTGAGAACTACGCAGCAGCACTGGAAGAGGTGCTTCGCCTGAAGCCTTCCGCTTCGAAGGGCCGCTACATCCAGAAGGCCACCGTTGCCACCACCTTCGGCCCCGGCATCTCCGTGGACCCGAACGTCACCAAGGTGCTCACCGAGGCCTAAGCCCTCAACAGCATCCGCCCCAGGGCACAGGAACGGGCCGTCCGGCATTCAGCCGGGCGGCCCGTTCCGCGTTAAACAGGTGTTATGCGCCCGTAACCCGCAGCCGCCGACAGCTGGCTAGGCTGTGGTCATGACGCCGCCAAACGCCCTGGTGATCACCGCCGTCACGGTGCCGGGCAACCTGGACGGAAGGGAAGACGCCCGGGACTTCCTCGCCTGCCAGGCCATGCGCGAGGCGCAGGAGCTTGAGACGTGGGGCAACCTGGACCGCGGCTACACCCTCGCCGAAGAACTTGAGCACTGGCGCGGTACCCCCTATGAGGCCCGGCACCTGTTCGTGGCCCGCATCGGCAACGAGACGGCGGGCATGTGCTCGGTGACCCTGCCCCTGCGGGAGAACCTCCGGACCGCGGGCATCAACGTCCTGGTGGTCCCGGCATTCAGGCGGCGCGGACTGGGCAGCCAGCTGCTGCGTTTCGGCGAAGCCTTTGCCCAGGACAACAGCCGGACATCGCTGGACGGCTACTTCGAACTTCCAGCCCGGCTGCTGGACACCACGGGTCCGCTGCTGCCAGCCAAATCAGGGGCGGGCGGACTACCGGCAAATGAGCCGTCAACCGCCTTTGCGGCGGCCTCCGGTTACGAACTCGAACAGGTTGAGACCTCCAGCAGGCTGCCGCTTCCCATACCGGCGGACCGGGCGGCGGCACTGGAAGCTGACGCTGCGGTGCACGCGGCGGACTATGAGCTGGTGGGATGGGCGGATACCTGTCCCGGCCACCTGGTGGAAGACTACGCGCTCCTGAACGCGCGGATGAGCGTTGACGTGCCCACGGCCGGCCTGGACTGGGAAGGCGAGATCTGGGATGCCGCACGGGTGCGGCGCGACGAGGAAGCACTGGCGCGGAGCGGTGTCCAGGCACTGGTTGCGGCGGCCCGGCACCGGCCTACCGGCGACCTGGTGGCCTACACCGTCCTGAACTGGCGCCCGGAGGTTCCGGCCACCGTGCTGCAACAGGACACCCTGGTGTCTGGCGAACACCGCGGCCACCGCCTGGGGATGCTGATCAAGCTCAGGAATTTGGCGGCGGCGCAGGCCAGATGGCCTTCGGCCCGCTCGGTTTTGACGTGGAACGCCAGCGAAAACCAGCATATGCTTTCGATTAATATTGCGCTTGGATTCAGGCCTGCCGGCTTTGAAGGGGAGTGGCAGAAACGGCTGGGATGATGCCCCGAATGGCAAAAGACGTGAAGATCGAGCAGCTCTGGATTCCCGACTCCCTTGAAGCGCCGGACGCTGCCGATTTCCTTGCCGCCCTCGAAGTGGGCAGGAAAGTGCGGATGGCTACCTGGGGGAGTGACGACCTTGCCTACGGTCCCCTCGAGAAGCTCCTCGAATTCGAGGATCCGTACGAGCGGCAGCTGATCCTCGTCGCCAAGGTGGACGGCGAAATCGTCGGCACCGTGGACATTGCCCTGCCCCTGACCGACCACCTGGACCTCGCGGAATTCACCCTTGACATCCTGCCTGAATTCCAGCGGCAGGGCGTGGGGCGGCGGCTCCTGGAGGCCGCCGAGCAGCTGGCCCGCGGCGAGGGCCGCACCATGATCCTGGTGGACACCAACCATCCCGGCGCATCGCTGGACGAGTTCGAGCAGGCCCTCCTGGTGCCGGGAACGGGGCCGGGCTTCGTCCCGCTGGACAGCCGTGAGGTGGAGTTCGCCCAGAAGACCGGATACACGCTTCAACACATCGAGCAGTTCAGCGCCTGCATCCTGCCACTGGATTCGAAGCTTGTGGCGGACTTGCAGGCAGAGGCTGATGACGCCAACAACGGCCGCTACCGCCTGCACCACTGGACCGACCGCTGCCCGGACCGCTGGCTTGAGGCCGTCGCGGCACTCGAGAACCAGGCCGGTGCGGACGTGGACCCTGATCTTGACGTCCCTGTGGAGCAGGAGATGGTGTTCGACGGCGGCATCCTGCGCGAAGCCGAGGACGTCGCCATCGCGCAGGGCCGGCGTACGGTGGTGACCGCCGTCGAGCACCTCGCCTCGGGCACGCTGGTGGGACTGACCACCATCACCGTGCTGGCACACCGGGCAGACGTGGTGTTCCAGGACGACACCCTGGTGCTGCAGGAGCACCGGGGCAACAAGCTGGGCCTGCTGATCAAGGTCTCCAACATGGAGCGGCTCACTGAGCAGTTCCCGGACGCACGGGTCATCTACACCTGGAACGCTCCGGACAACAGGTACCTCCTCACGGTCAACCAGCAGCTCGGCTTCCGTATCGCAGGGGTCACCGGGATTTGGCAAAAGGAGCTGCCGAAGCTCCGTACCAGCACCAGCTGAGGCCCGATTTGGCGTCCTGCCGCGGGCTCCCGTAGACTTGGAGGACCAAAGACCGTCGGTTGTTGGAAATCCACTCTTTCGAGCATTGCTCAACTCTGCAGTTGTGCGCGGGAGACCAAGTGGTTTTCTGGACGAAGGACCCTGACATAGGGCGGCCGGCGCAGGTGAACGAAGCAACGCTCCATGGAAACATGTTGAGCCAAGCCCCGTGCATCTGCGCGGGGCGTTTTTAGTTTTAGCTCACCTGAGCGGGACCCTCGAATACCGGCACTATCCCCGGAAGGAGGGTTATGGCAACGCCTACTAAGGTTTCAGCAGTAGCTGAGATCACTAACGATTTCAAGGAATCGAACGCCGCTGTCCTGACCGAATACCGCGGGCTCACCGTTGCACAGCTCAAGCAGCTGCGTGTTTCTCTCGGCCAGGACACCAAGTTCGCGGTCGTCAAGAACACCCTGACCGCAATTGCAGCCAAGGAAGCCGGCGTCGAAGCATTCGACGGCCAGCTTGCCGGCCCCACTGCAATCGCGTTCATCAAGGGTGACGCAGTTGCCGCTGCCAAGAGCCTGACGGATTTTGCCAAGGCCAACAAGCAGCTGGTCATCAAGACCGGTTACTTCGAAGGCAAGGCACTGGATGCCAGCGAGGTCGCCGCCCTGGCTGCCCTCGAGTCCCGTGAGCTGCAGCTCGCCAAGGTTGCAGGCGTCCTCAAGGCTCCTGCTGCCGCAGCTGCACGCATCATCGATGCGCTGCGACTCAAGCTTGAAGAAGAGAACGGTGCACCGGCAGCTGCCGAAGCGCCGGCCGCTGAAGAGTCTGCTGACTCTGCAGCTGAAGCAGCAGCCGAGGCACCCGCCGAGGCTCCCGCTGCCGAAGAGAACTAATTCTCTTTACCCCACCAGACTCCGGCGGTACTGCCCAGTGCGGGACTGCCAACAACAGGAAGGACGCCTACCATGGCGAAGCTCAGCAACGAAGAGCTCATTGAAGCTTTCAAGGAACTGACCATCATCGAGCTCTCCGAGTTCGTCAAGCTCTTCGAAGAGACCTTCGAAGTAACCGCTGCTGCTGTAGCCGTTGCCGGCCCCGCCGGCGGTGGCGCTGCTGAAGAGGCTGAAGAGAAGACTGACTTCGACGTCATCCTCGAATCTGCCGGCGACAAGAAGATCGCAGTGATCAAGGAAGTTCGCGCCATTACCTCCCTCGGCCTCAAGGAAGCCAAGGACCTGGTTGACAGCGCACCCAAGGCTGTTCTCGAAGGCGCCAACAAGGAAGCTGCCGAGAAGGCCAAGGAGCAGCTCGAGGCTGCAGGCGCCACCGTTACCCTCAAGTAACAACGGCTCTTCACGGAAAACCCCGTCCCACTGCCTGGCAGTGGGACGGGGTTTTTTGCGTCCGGGCCCCAACTGGGTAGCAGCAGGTGTCGTTATGAGCCCTCTTAAGGACACCTGCTGCTACTTACATGGGGTCCGAGATGTCGGCGACGACGGCGCCGAGGGCGGACGTCAGGGCGTCGGCATCGACGAAGGCGCTGTAGCCGTGCGCGCCGGCACCCATCGATATCCGCCGTCCCGTGATGGTTGCGTCGGCGTACACGGGCCACGGGCTGGTGCTCCCCAGCGGGGTGATGGTTCCACGTTCATAGCCCGTTGCCTCCAGGGCGATGTCCGCCGGCGGCAGGGACAGCTTGTTGACGCCCACCAGCTGCCGCAGCTTGGGCCAGGAGATCTGACGGTCACCGGGTATCAGGGCAAACAGGAATGTCCCGTCCTTGTGCTTCACCACCAGGGATTTGACGATGTCCGCGGGCGGGATGCCAAGGATCCCGGCCGCCTCTTCCAGGCTCCTGGCGGCCGGACGCTCCACCACATCCACCTGCAGGCCGCGGGCTTTGGCGTCGGCCAGGAACCGTTCGCGTCCGACGCCGTCCGTTCCGTTTGCTGGATGGCCCGCCATCAGTCGCGGTAGAGCAGGAGCGCTTCGCCCTGCCCTCCTCCGCCGCACAGGGACACCGCTGCCTTGCCGGTTCCGCGGCGCTTCAGCTCGTGCGCGGCGTGCGCAGCGAGGCGCGCTCCCGACGCTCCAATGGGGTGGCCCAGGGCGATGGCGCCGCCGTGGATGTTGCACTTCTCGAGCGGATAGTCGAGGTCCTTCAGGGACTGCACTGCTACGGAACCGAAGGCCTCGTTAATCTCGATGAAGTCCAGCTCGGCTGTGCTCCAGCCAGCCTTGCCCAAGGCGTTCTTGATGGCATTCGAGGGCTGCGAATGCAGCGAATTGTCAGGCCCGGCCACTTGGCCCGGCTTACCCACCACCGCAAGGTAGTCCAGCCCGTGCTCTTCGGCATAGGCCCGCGATGCAAGCACCAGGGCTGCGGCGCCATCGGAGAGGGGTGAAGAGTTGCCCGCCGTTATGGTGCCGTCGGTAACGAAGGCGGCGCGAAGTCCGGCGAGGGACTCCACCGACGAATTGGGCCGGACGCCCTCGTCCGTGTCCACTACCAGGGGCTCGCCCTTCCGCTGCTTGACGCTGATGGCGACGATCTCGTCGTCGAACGTTCCGTTCTTGGCGGCCAGCGCCGCACGCTTGTGGGACTGGGCCGCAACGTTGTCCTGTGAAGTCCTGTCGATGCCGAGGGCAAGGTTGCCTGTTTCGGTGGACAGGCCCATCGACTGGCCGTCGAAGGCGTCTGTGAGCCCGTCATGGGCGGCCACGTCAAGCGCCTGGATGGAACCGTAGGTCCAGCCCTGCCGCGATCCCGGCAGGATGTGCGGAGCCCGGGTCATCGACTCCTGGCCGCCGGCCACCACCAGTGCGGCTTCGCCGGCGCGGATCATCCGGGCCGCGTCGATGACGGCGGTGAGCCCCGACAGGCACACCTTGTTGATCGTCACAGCCGGGACATTCCAGCCGATCCCGGCGGCGATGGCGCTCTGGCGGGCAGGATTCTGGCCCGCACCCGCCTGCAGGACCTGCCCCATGATGACCGCTTCCACGTCACCCACTGCAGCTCCGCTGGCGTCCATCGCTGAGCGGATGGCGTGCGCGCCAAGGTCTACTGCTGTGAAGCTGGCCAGCTGGCCGTTGATCCGCCCCTGCGGGGTGCGGACTGCTGCAAGGATGACAACGTCGCTGTTGCCGGGGGAGTTGCCCATGGTTATCTCTTCCGATCTCATCCGGTGTAAGCCACCAAGGCTATCGTGACCCTGGTCACCCATCTATACAAACGCGGCGGTGCCCATGTGCATTCCGGGACGGTGCTGCCACCTGCAGCAGGGGCAATTGGAAGACGGCAGGGGAGAGGTCCCCATGACCCGAATGTGCGCGACGGCGGCAGCATCAGTAGGGTGGACGGCGGAAACTCATGCAGGGAGCAGCCATGCCGCACCCGGGACGGATGGAGCAATGACAGTGAAGAAGATCCTCGCCCTGGCAGCGATTGTCGGCGTCGCCGGGCTGACCGCCTGTTCGGTGTCGGCGCCCGCTCCGGCCGAAACGGCTGACGCGGGCCAGTCCGCCAGCCCGGATGCCAGCAGCACCGCCCCTGCCAGTGACGGCCCGTCGGCATCCTCCGCCATGTCCGGCGGCGCCAAAGAAGCCTGCGAACGCTTCAATGCCCTCTTTGCCGACTACGCCGCGGTCCCCGCCGGCGACGCCAACGGCTATGAAGACATCTACCTGAAGGCTGAAGACGCCAAGGACACAGTCACCGGTGACCTCCAGGGCCTCTTCGCCTCGCTCAGCCTCCTGGCCATTGACCACTCCAGCGCGGCCGAAAGCGGCGGCGAGCCCGCCCAGGCTTCCAAAGACGCCGTGCGTGACGCGGTGTTTGCCAACTCGGGGACGTGCTCCGCCGAAGGCGTGACGCTGAAGCTCTAGGCGGCCGCCGTTAGCCCGGAATATGGCTGGAAACGGGTGCTTGCAATCCTGCGCGAAGTGGGGTAGACACATAGGTTGTTTTGCCGTATCGTAGATATTTGCGTCTTCCCTGTTTACCTTCAGCCTTCATATAGCGGTGGGCTTTGCCTGGCAGCTGGCAATCAACGTGCCGTCGATACGTCACATCACAGCCAGCCGGGCCCCGGGTCATATAGCGGAACCGGATGGTAGCGCTGCGGAGTAACTTCTGCAGGGTGCACAGCGGGGGAGATCTGAAAACGCCTGAAGGTCTGTGGAAGGATCCCTCTTGGTCGCCTCGAGCACCTCTAATAACGAAACCGCTAACACCGCCGACAGCACTGATGGTGCCACTCGCCGGCTCTCATTCGCAAAGATTCACGAACCCCTTGATGTTCCGAATCTGCTTGCCCTGCAGACGGACAGCTTTGACTGGCTCGTCGGCAACGAACGCTGGCAGGCACGCGTAGCGAAGGCCGTCGAAGAAAACGATCTCAGCGTCGCTACGACGTCCGGCCTGTCGGACATCTTCGAAGAGATCTCCCCGATCGAGGATTTCCAGGGCACCATGTCCCTGAGCTTCTCCGATCCGGAGTTCGCTGACCCCAAGTACACCATGGCCGAGTGCAAGGACCGGGACGCCACCTACTCGGCTCCGCTGTACGTCAAGGCCGAGTTCATGAACAACAACACGGGCGAAATCAAGCAGCAGACCGTGTTCATGGGCGACTTCCCGCTGATGACCGAGAAGGGTACCTTCGTGGTCAACGGCACCGAGCGTGTCGTCGTCTCCCAGCTGGTCCGTTCGCCGGGCGCCTATTTTGAGCGCGCCGCTGACAAGACCAGTGACAAGGACATCTTCACTGCCAAGATCATCCCGTCCCGCGGTGCATGGTTTGAGCTCGAGATCGACAAGCGCGACCAGGTCGGTGTCCGCCTCGACCGTAAGCGCAAGCAGTCCGTCACGGTTCTGCTGAAAGCCCTCGGCTGGACCGAAGGCCAGATCCTCGAAGAGTTCGGCCAGTACGACTCCATGCGCGCAACGCTGGAGAAGGACGCCACCGAAACCCGCGAAGACGCCTTGCTGGACATCTACCGCAAGCTGCGTCCGGGCGAGCCGCCCACTGTCGAGGCTGCCCAGTCGCTGCTGGACAACCTGTACTTCAACTCCAAGCGCTACGATCTGGCCAAAGTTGGCCGCTACAAGATCAACCGCAAGCTGGGCATCGACCGCTCCCTTGGCGACAAGGAAGCCTCGGTCCTGCACGTTGAAGACATCGTTGCCATGATCAAGTTCCTCGTTGCGCTGCACGCCGGCGAGAAGACCATCAAGGGCACCCGTGACGGCCAGGAAGTGGATCTGCGCGTCGAAATCGACGACATCGACCACTTCGGCAACCGCCGCATCCGCGCCGTCGGCGAGCTCATCGAGAACCAGGTCCGCACCGGCCTGTCCCGCATGGAGCGCGTTGTCCGCGAGCGTATGACCACCCAGGACGTCGAGGCGATCACGCCGCAGACCCTGATCAACATCCGCCCCGTCGTGGCAGCCATCAAGGAGTTCTTCGGAACTTCGCAGCTGTCGCAGTTCATGGACCAGAACAACCCGCTCTCGGGCCTGACCCACAAGCGCCGCCTGTCGGCCCTTGGCCCCGGTGGTCTGTCCCGTGACCGCGCCGGCATGGAAGTCCGTGACGTGCACCCGTCCCACTACGGACGTATGTGCCCCATCGAAACTCCTGAAGGCCCGAACATTGGCCTGATCGGTTCGCTGGCATCCTACGGACGCATCAACCCGTTCGGCTTCATCGAGACGCCGTACCGCCTGGTCAAGGACGGCGTCGTGTCCGACGACGTCCAGTACCTGACGGCCGACGACGAGGCTGAGGTCCTGATCGCCCAGGCCAACGCGCCGCTGGACGAGAACAAGCGCTTCGCTGAAGAGACCGTCCTGGTCCGTGCCCGCGGTGGTGGAGGCGAGCCTGTTCTGGTTCCCGCCGCCGACGTCGAGTTCATGGACGTCTCCCCGCGCCAGATGGTGTCCGTGGCTACGGCCCTGATCCCGTTCCTCGAGCATGACGATGCCAACCGTGCACTCATGGGTGCCAACATGCAGCGCCAGGCCGTGCCGCTGGTCCGTTCCGAAGCCCCGTTCGTGGGTACCGGCATGGAGCGCGCCGCAGCCGTCGACGCCGGTGACGTCACCATCGCCAAGAAGGCAGGTGTGGTCACCGAGGTCTCCGCCGAGCTGGTCATCATGCTCAACGATGACGGTACGGAAACCAACTACCGCATCAACAAGTTCGCACGCTCCAACCAGGGCAACTGCTACAACAACCGTGTCCTGGTTAACGAAGGCCAGCGCCTGGAGGTCGGCGGCATCATCGCTGACGGCCCGGCAACGGACCAGGGCGAGCTCGCCCTTGGTAAGAACCTGCTCGTGGCATTCATGTCATGGGAAGGCCACAACTTCGAGGACGCCATCATCCTCTCGCAGCGCATCGTTGCCGAGGATGTCCTTTCCTCCATCCACATCGAGGAGCACGAGATCGATGCCCGCGACACCAAGCTTGGTGCCGAGGAAATCACCCGTGACATCCCCAACGTGTCCGAGGAAGTCCTGGCAGGCCTGGACGAGCGCGGCATCATCCACATCGGTGCCGAGGTTGAAGCCGGCGACATCCTGGTCGGAAAGGTCACCCCGAAGGGTGAAACCGAACTGACCCCGGAAGAGCGCCTGCTGCGCGCCATCTTCGGTGAGAAGTCCCGCGAAGTGCGCGACACCTCCCTCAAGGTGCCGCACGGCGAGTCCGGCACCGTCATCGGTGTCCGCGTCTTCGACCGCGACAACGACGACGAGCTGCCCCCGGGCGTGAACCAGCTGGTCCGCGTCTACGTGGCCGCCAAGCGCAAGATCACCGACGGCGACAAGCTCGCCGGCCGCCACGGCAACAAGGGTGTTATCTCCAAGATCCTCCCGATCGAGGACATGCCCTTCCTTGCCGACGGCACCCCCGTTGACATCGTCCTGAACCCGCTTGGTGTTCCGGGCCGTATGAACGTGGGCCAGGTGCTCGAAACGCACCTCGGCTGGGTTGCGAAGACCGGCTGGAAGATCGAAGGCGAGCCCGAGTGGGTCAAGCAGCTGCCGAACCTGCCCCGCGAGAGTGGTCCCACCACTGTTGCAACGCCGGTGTTCGACGGTGCCCGCGAAGAGGAAATTACGGGCCTGCTCGATTCCACCAACGTGACCCGCGACGGTGACCGCCTGATCAACTCCTCCGGCAAGACCCGCCTGTTTGACGGCCGCTCCGGCGAGCCGTTCCCGGATCCGATCTCGGTCGGCTACATGTACATCCTGAAGCTCCACCACCTGGTGGACGACAAGATCCACGCCCGCTCCACCGGCCCGTACTCCATGATCACGCAGCAGCCGCTGGGTGGTAAGGCACAGTTCGGTGGCCAGCGCTTCGGTGAAATGGAAGTGTGGGCCCTCGAAGCCTACGGCGCCGCCTACACGCTCCAGGAACTCCTCACCATCAAGTCCGATGACATCCACGGCCGCGTCAAGGTCTACGAAGCCATCGTCAAGGGCGAGAACATTCCGGAGCCGGGCGTTCCCGAATCCTTCAAGGTCTTGATCAAGGAAATGCAGTCGCTGTGCCTGAACGTGGAAGTGCTTTCCACGGACGGAACCACAATTGAAATGCGTGACTCTGATGACGCAGTCTTCACGGCTGCGGAAGAACTGGGCATCGATCTGTCTCGCGCAGAGCCCAGCTCCGTAGAAGAGGTCTAGCAGGCCCGGTCCGACGGCGGGTGCCCACCCGCCGTCGGACCTGACCTCCCTCATTCGTCAAGACTTCAGAATTTAGAGAACAAGAGAGAACAGGGACCATATGTCCAGCGAATCCTCCTTCGGCCTCATGCAGATCGGCCTCGCCACCGCGGAAGACATCCGTGGCTGGTCTTACGGCGAGGTTAAGAAGCCGGAAACCATCAACTACCGCACGCTCAAGCCCGAGAAGGACGGCCTCTTCTGCGAGAAGATCTTCGGCCCGTCCCGTGACTGGGAATGCTACTGCGGCAAGTACAAGCGCGTGCGCTTCAAGGGCATCATCTGTGAGCGCTGTGGCGTCGAGGTCACCCGCGCCAAGGTACGCCGTGAGCGCATGGGCCACATCGAGCTCGCCGCTCCCGTCACCCACATCTGGTACTTCAAGGGTGTTCCGTCCCGTCTGGGCTACCTCCTTGACCTGGCTCCGAAGGACCTTGAAAAGGTCATCTACTTCGCTGCCTACATGATCACCAGCGTTGACGAGGCTGCCCGCCACGAGGAACTGCCCAACCTGCAGGTTGAGCACGACATCGAGAAGAAGCAGCTCATCGACAACCGCGACGGCGACATCGCTGCTATCGCCCGCGACCTCGAAGGCGAAATTGCCCGCCTTGAGGGCGAAGGCGCCAAGGCTGCCGACAAGAAGAAGGCCCGCGATTCCGCCGACCGCCAGATGGCCAACGTGCGCAAGCGCGCCGACGCCGACATTGAGCGCCTCGAGCAGGTCTGGGACCGCTTCAAGAACCTCAAGGTTGCCGACCTCGAAGGCGACGAGGGCCTGTACCGCGAACTGCGTGACCGTTACGGCATGTACTTCGAAGGTTCCATGGGCGCCGAGGCCATCAAGAAGCGCCTTGAGGGCTTCGACATGCAGGCCGAATCCGACCTGCTGCGCGACATCATTGCCAACGGCAAGGGCCAGCGCAAGACCCGTGCCCTCAAGCGCCTGAAGGTGGTCAACGCATTCCTGACCACCAACAACAGCCCGCTCGGCATGGTCCTCGACGCCGTCCCGGTGATCCCGCCGGAACTGCGCCCCATGGTCCAGCTGGACGGTGGCCGCTTCGCGACCTCCGACCTCAACGACCTGTACCGCCGTGTGATCAACCGCAACAACCGCCTCAAGCGCCTGCTTGATCTGGGTGCTCCGGAGATCATCGTCAACAACGAGAAGCGCATGCTTCAGGAAGCTGTTGACAGCCTCTTCGACAACGGCCGCCGCGGCCGTCCGGTCACCGGACCGGGCAACCGTCCGCTGAAGTCCCTGAGCGACATGCTCAAGGGCAAGCAGGGCCGTTTCCGCCAGAACCTCCTCGGCAAGCGCGTCGACTACTCGGGCCGTTCGGTCATCGTCGTTGGCCCGCAGCTGAAGCTGCACCAGTGCGGCCTGCCCAAGCAGATGGCCCTGGAGCTCTTCAAGCCGTTCGTGATGAAGCGCCTGGTTGACCTCAACCACGCACAGAACATCAAGTCGGCCAAGCGGATGGTTGAGCGTTACCGCCCGCAGGTGTGGGACGTGCTCGAAGAGATCATCACCGAACACCCGGTGCTGCTCAACCGTGCACCTACCCTGCACCGCCTGGGTATCCAGGCGTTCGAACCGCAGCTTGTGGAAGGCAAGGCCATCCAGCTTCACCCGCTGGTTTGTGGTGCCTTCAACGCTGACTTCGACGGTGACCAGATGGCAGTACACCTGCCGCTGAGCCCCGAGGCGCAGGCTGAGGCGCGCATCCTGATGCTGTCCTCGAACAACATCCTGAAGCCGTCCGATGGACGCCCGGTCACCCTGCCTTCGCAGGATATGATCATCGGCCTCTACCACCTGACCACCAAGCGGAAGGGTTCAGCCGGCGAAGGCCGGATCTTCGGTTCGGTATCCGAAGCCATCATGGCGTTCGATGCCCGCGACCTGCACCTGAACTCCCAGGTCAAGATCCGCCTCGAAGGCTTCGTGCCCTACGCCGGTTGGGAAGCTCCCGAAGGCTGGGAGCAGGGCCAGCCCGCAATCGTGGAAACCTCCCTGGGCCAGGTTCTCTTCAACGAGACCCTGCCCGCGGACTACCCCTGGGTTGAGGCTGTAGCGGACAAGGGCGAACTGTCCAGGATCGTCAACGACCTCGCTGAGCGCTACCCGAAGGTTGTTACCGCGGCAACGCTGGACAACCTGAAGGATGCCGGTTTCTACTGGGCCACCCGATCGGGCGTCACGGTTGCCATCTCCGACATCGAGGTTCCGGCTGCCAAGCCTGAGATCCTCGCCGGTTACGAGGAACGCGCTGCCAAGATCCAGGGCCAGTACGACAAGGGCCTGATCGACGACGACGAGCGTCGCCAGGAACTCATCGAGATCTGGAACAAGGCCACCAACGACATCGCCGCAGTGATGCGTGAAAGCCTGTCGCCGATGAACACCATCAACCGCATGGTGTCTTCCGGTGCACGTGGTAACTGGATGCAGGTCCGTCAGATCGCGGGTATCCGTGGCCTGGTGGCCAACCCGAAGGGTGAGATCATCCCGCGCCCCATCAAGTCCTCCTACCGTGAGGGCCTGTCGGTGCTGGAATACTTCATCGCCACGCACGGTGCCCGTAAGGGCCTCGCCGATACCGCCCTGCGTACCGCCAACTCGGGTTACCTGACCCGACGCCTGGTGGACGTCTCGCAGGATGTCATCGTCCGTGAAGAGGACTGCGGCACCGAGCGTGGCCTGGTCACGCCGATCGCCGTCGCCGACTCCAACGGCGAGCTGGTCCTGGACGAGAACGTCGAGAACAGCGCTTACGCACGTACGCTGGCCGTCGACGTCGTGGACTCCGAGGGCAACGTCCTCGCAGCTGCCGGCACCGACTGCGGCGACGTCGTTATCGACGAGCTCTTCAAGGCCGGCATCACCGAGGTCAAGGTCCGTTCGGTCCTTACCTGTGAGTCCAGCGTTGGTACCTGCGCCCTGTGCTACGGCCGTTCGCTGGCCACCGGCAAGACCGTGGACATCGGCGAGGCCGTTGGCATCATCGCCGCACAGTCCATCGGTGAGCCCGGTACCCAGCTGACCATGCGTACGTTCCACACCGGTGGTGCAGTGTCCGCCGGCGGTGGCGACGACATCACCCAGGGTCTGCCCCGTATCCAGGAGCTCTTCGAAGCCCGTACTCCGAAGGGTGTTGCACCGATTGCCGAAGCAGCCGGCCGCATCACCATCGAAGAGTCCGAGCGCCAGATGCGCCTGGTCATCACCCCGGATGACGGAACGGAAGAGATCGCTTACCCGGTCCTGCGCCGTTCACGCCTGCTGATCGAAGACGGCGACCACGTCACCGTTGGCCAGAAGCTGATCAACGGTCCGGTGGATCCCAAGCAGGTCCTGCGCATCATGGGTCCGCGTGCAGCACAGAAGTTCCTGGTGGACGAAGTGCAGGGCGTGTACCGCAGCCAGGGCATCGGTATCCACGACAAGCACGTCGAGGTTATCGTTCGCCAGATGCTGCGCCGCGTCACGGTCATCGAGTCCGGCGAATCGGACCTGCTGCCCGGCGAGCTCGCCGAGCGCAGCCGTTTCGAGGATGCCAACCGCCGCGTTGTGTCCGAGGGCAAGGCGCCGGCATCCGGACGTCCGGAGCTCATGGGCATCACCAAGGCGTCGCTGGCAACCGAGTCCTGGCTGTCCGCAGCTTCCTTCCAGGAGACCACCCGCGTCCTGACGCAGGCGGCCATGGAAGGCAAGAGCGATCCGCTGCTGGGCCTCAAGGAGAATGTCATCATCGGTAAGCTGATCCCGGCCGGCACGGGTCTCCCGCGCTACACCGAGGTCACCGTGGAGCCCACTGAAGAAGCGAAGGCCAACCTGTTCACCGGCCCCAGCGCATTCAGCGACTTCTCGTACGACACCCTGGGCGGTGACGGAGCCCCCGAGTTCCACGCCATCCCGCTGGATGACTACGATCTGGGCAACGACTTCCGCTAAAACGGCAGTTAGTCCCTCCTAGGGTTTGGCCCCGCACTTTCGAGTGCGGGGCCTCTCCCGTTAACCGGGCTTTGCGCCCGGTTACCGGGGGCAGTGGAGGACGACGACGGCGGGCCGCTCCCGCCGTCGTCCGCCTTACACCCGATTAAGGCCCAGGATCAAGCCGTGCTAGACTTTTCTGTAATTGTTCTGTGTGGCAGTGGATGAAGGCCGCCGCAGCATCATTTTGGTTTTGTTCTCATGATGCTGGGTGTGAGCTTGTTTCCGGGTTGCGGGTAAGGTGCGCAACGAATGCCACCCTTTTGCACGCCTAGGCAAGATTCGAGCCGCCAGGGCTGCAGGGACAACGCCAAAACCGGAGCAGAGACGGCTGACGCCTGAATGCTCCGGTAGAGATCAAACCAACGGAGAACACGAGAGTGCCTACGATTAACCAGCTGGTCCGCAAGGGCCGCACGCCGAAGGTCAAAAAGACCAAGGCTCCTGCCCTGAACGGCAGCCCGATGCGCCGCGGTGTTTGCACCCGCGTCTACACCACCACCCCCAAGAAGCCGAACTCGGCTCTGCGTAAGGTTGCACGTGTGCGCCTCAACGGTGGCGTTGAAGTTACCGCTTACATCCCCGGTGTTGGCCACAACCTGCAGGAGCACTCCATTGTGCTCGTTCGCGGTGGTCGTGTGAAGGACCTCCCGGGTGTCCGCTACAAGATCGTCCGTGGCGCCCTCGATACCCAGGGTGTGAAGAACCGTAAGCAGGCCCGCAGCCGCTACGGCGCAAAGATGGAGAAGAAGTAATATGCCTCGCAAGGGTCCGGCCCCCAAGCGGCCGCTCGTACAGGATCCCGTTTACGGCTCCCCGCTGGTAACCCAGCTCATCAACAAGGTGCTCGTTGACGGCAAGAAGTCCACGGCAGAGCGCATTGTCTACGGTGCCCTCGAAGGTGCACGCGCCAAGTCCGGCGGCGACCCCGTGGCAGCACTGAAGAAGGCCATGGACAACGTCAAGCCCTCGCTTGAGGTCCGCTCACGCCGCGTTGGCGGCGCCACCTACCAGGTTCCGGTTGAGGTCAAGCCGGGCCGCTCCACCGCACTTGCCCTGCGGTGGCTGGTTGGCTACTCCAAGGCCCGCCGCGAAAAGACGATGACCGAGCGTCTCCAGAACGAAATCCTGGATGCGTCCAACGGTCTCGGTGCCGCTGTGAAGCGTCGCGAAGACACCCACAAGATGGCCGAGTCCAACAAGGCCTTCGCACACTACCGCTGGTAATACTCCCCGGACGCCGCCGGCTCAACCGAGCCGGCGGCGAACGTGTAGTCCATCCCAAAAGGAGACCCCGTGGCACAGGACGTGCTTACCGACCTTAGTAAGGTCCGCAACATCGGCATCATGGCCCACATTGATGCCGGCAAGACCACCACCACCGAGCGCATCCTGTTCTACACGGGTGTGAACCACAAGATTGGCGAAACGCACGACGGCGCTTCGACCACTGACTGGATGGAACAGGAAAAGGAACGCGGCATCACGATCACGTCGGCCGCCGTGACCTGCTTCTGGGAAAACAACCAGATCAACATCATCGACACCCCCGGCCACGTGGACTTCACTGTTGAGGTTGAGCGCTCCCTGCGCGTCCTCGACGGTGCCGTTGCTGTCTTCGACGGCAAGGAAGGCGTTGAGCCGCAGTCCGAGACCGTGTGGCGCCAGGCTGACAAGTACAACGTCCCGCGTATCTGCTTCGTCAACAAGATGGACAAGCTGGGTGCTGATTTCTACTTCACCGTGGACACCATCATCAGCCGCCTCGGCGCCAAGCCGCTGGTCATGCAGCTGCCCATTGGTGCTGAGAACGACTTCATCGGCGTCGTGGACCTGCTCTACATGCGCTCCCTGGTCTGGCCCGGCGATGCCAAGGGTGACGTCACCATGGGTGCCAAGTACGAGATCCGCGAGATCCCGGCTGACCTCCAGGAAAAGGCTGAAGAGTACCGCGCAGCGCTCGTTGAGACCGTTGCAGAGTCCTCCGAGGAACTCATGGAGAAGTACCTTGAAGGCGAAGAACTCACCGTAGACGAGCTCAAGGCCGGCATCCGCAAGATGACGATCAACTCCGAGCTCTACCCGATCTTCTGTGGCTCCGCGTTCAAGAACCGTGGCGTTCAGCCGATGCTCGATGCAGTTGTCGACTACCTGCCGAACCCGCTCGACGTCCCGCCGATGGTCGGTCACGACCCCCGCGACGAAGAGAAGGAACTGACCCGCGCACCTTCCGCTGACGAGCCTTTCTCCGCACTGGCCTTCAAGATCGCCGCGCACCCGTTCTTCGGCCAGCTCACCTTCATCCGCGTGTACTCCGGTCACGTGGAAGCAGGCGCCCAGGTGGTCAACTCCACCAAGGGCAAGAAAGAGCGCATCGGCAAGCTGTTCCAGATGCACGCCAACAAGGAGATGCCCGTTGAGGGCGCCACCGCCGGCCACATCTACGCTGCCATCGGCCTCAAGGACACCACCACGGGCGACACCCTGTGCGACTCTGCAAACCAGATCGTGCTTGAGTCCATGAGCTTCCCGGAGCCCGTGATCTCGGTTGCCATCGAGCCGAACACCAAGGGTGACCAGGAGAAGCTCTCCACGGCCATCCAGAAGCTCTCCGCTGAGGACCCCACCTTCCAGGTGTCCCTCAACGAAGACACCGGCCAGACCATCATCGCCGGCATGGGCGAGCTCCACCTGGACATCCTGGTGGACCGCATGCGCCGCGAATTCAAGGTCGAGGCAAACGTGGGTAAGCCCCAGGTTGCCTACCGCGAAACCATCAAGCGCGCCGTCGAACGCCACGACTACACGCACAAGAAGCAGACCGGTGGTTCGGGCCAGTTCGCAAAGATCCAGATTGCGATCGAACCGCTGGACACTGCCGAGGGCGAGCTGTACGAGTTTGAGAACAAGGTCACCGGTGGCCGCGTTCCGCGCGAATACATCCCGTCTGTCGACGCTGGTATCCAGGATGCACTGAACGACGGCGTCCTGGCCGGTTACCCGGTTGTGGGCATCAAGGCCACGCTGGTTGACGGCGCGTACCACGATGTTGACTCCTCGGAAATGGCGTTCAAGATCGCCGGCCGTATGGCTTTCAAGGAAGCCGCACGCAAGGCGAACCCTGTCCTGCTCGAACCGCTGATGGATGTCGAAGTCCGCACCCCTGAGGAATACATGGGTGAAGTTATCGGCGACATCAACTCCCGCCGTGGCCAGATGCAGTCCATGGAAGATGCACAGGGCGTCAAGGTCATCCGTGCGCACGTTCCGCTGTCCGGCATGTTCGGCTACATCGGTGACCTGCGTTCGAAGACCCAGGGCCGCGCTGTGTACTCCATGACGTTCAACAGCTACGCGGAGGTCCCGAAGGCTGTCGCCGACGAGATCATCCAGAAGAGCCGCGGCGAGTAGTCCGTACAGGGCACTTAAAGCGAATACCTCGGGTGCGCGGCCGGAAACGGACAGCGCAGCCGGTGCAGGTGGCCGGGGCCGGCGGGACCCATCCCGGTGAAGCCGGCTCCAGGCCATCTGCACGAACAGGCTCAGGGGATTAGTATTAGTTCCTGAATCTGCAATTTCACCAATCCAAAGCCCCCAAGTAGACTTGCCTGAGTTTCTGCCGCGAAAAGCGCGGTTGAAGGGCAAGCCATTTGAAATCGTTCTAGGAGGAACCTGTGGCAAAGGCAAAGTTCGAGCGGACTAAGCCGCACGTCAACATCGGCACCATCGGTCACGTTGACCACGGTAAGACGACGCTGACGGCCGCCATTTCCAAGGTGCTGTACGACAAGTACCCGGATCTCAACGAGAAGCGCGACTTCGCGTCTATCGACTCTGCTCCCGAAGAGCGTCAGCGCGGTATTACCATCAACATCTCCCACGTGGAGTACCAGACCGAGAAGCGTCACTACGCACACGTAGACGCCCCCGGTCACGCTGACTACATCAAGAACATGATCACCGGTGCTGCCCAGATGGACGGCGCAATCCTCGTGGTTGCTGCTACCGATGGCCCCATGGCTCAGACCCGCGAGCACGTTCTGCTCGCCCGCCAGGTTGGTGTTCCCTACCTGCTGGTCGCGCTGAACAAGTCCGACATGGTTGATGACGAAGAGCTCCTCGACCTCGTCGAAATGGAAGTTCGTGAGCTGCTCAGCTCGCAGGGCTTCGATGGCGATGAGGCTCCGGTTGTTCGCGTCTCCGGCCTCAAGGCCCTGGAAGGCGACCCGGTTTGGGTCAAGTCCGTTGAGGACCTGATGGCAGCTGTCGACGAGTCCGTTCCGGACCCCGTACGTGACCGCGACAAGCCGTTCCTGATGCCGATTGAAGACGTCTTCACCATCACCGGCCGTGGCACCGTTGTTACGGGTCGCGCCGAGCGTGGCACCCTCGCCATCAACTCCGAGGTCGAGATCGTTGGCATCCGCCCGGTCCAGAAGACCACGGTTACCGGTATCGAGATGTTCCACAAGCAGCTCGACGAAGCATGGGCCGGCGAGAACTGTGGCCTGCTGCTCCGTGGCCTGAAGCGCGACGATGTCGAGCGTGGCCAGGTTGTCGTCAAGCCGGGTTCCATCACCCCGCACACCGACTTCGAGGCCAACGTCTACATCCTGTCCAAGGACGAAGGCGGACGCCACAACCCGTTCTACTCGAACTACCGCCCGCAGTTCTACTTCCGCACGACGGACGTTACCGGCGTTATCACCCTGCCCGAGGGCACGGAAATGGTTATGCCCGGCGACAACACTGAGATGACCGTTGCGCTCATCCAGCCGATCGCTATGGAAGAGGGCCTCGGCTTTGCTATCCGCGAAGGCGGCCGCACCGTTGGTTCGGGACGCGTCACCAAGATCATCAAGTAACTCTTGCTGATCACCGGATAGCCGGGATTCTGTCCCGCTAATCCACAGAAGGCCCCGCTGCAGTGTGCAGCGGGGCCTTCTTTTGCTACCGTTAATCCAGTCAATGGATAAATCGCGAAACTCCTGCACTTCCTTCTTGAAAGGCCATCTCATGCCGGACGATTCGTACGAGGCAGGCTACCGGGCCGGTCACCTTCAGGGCTGGCTGGACGCCATGGCTAAGGTAGCCGGCAGCCAGGCGACAGCATCCTCAGTTGCACCGGCCGATCCGGTGCATGCCCCGGCCCCGGCTTCAGTGGCGCGGCCTACGTTCGCCCCGCCGACGGTTACGGCTGCTGCACCTCAGCAGGCTCCTGCGCCTCAGCCCGCTGCCGTTCCGCCAACCCGCCCTGCAGCACGTCCGCAGCCAATGCCCGTGGGAAGCGCTGCGACCCCACTGCCAAAGCCCACAACCCAGCCGGTTCCATACCGCGGATACGCTGATGGCCCGTCCCGGCCGGCAGAATCTGCCGAAGAGGTGGCAGCACGCCGGGAGCGGCGTGACCGCCAGAACATCAACGTCACGCTCTATGTGGCGAGCCTGCTGCTCGTTGCCGCAGCGGCCCTGTTTGTGGGAACGGCACTTCCGCCGATGATGAGGTTCGCAGGCGTCTGCTCGGTGGCTGTCCTGTTCTACGGTTCCGGATTCATCCTGCACCACCGCGTCCCGCGCCTGAAGCCTGCCGCGGTGGCCTTCGCTGGCACCGGGCTGGCGCTTGTCCCTGTCGTCGGCCTGGCCCTATACAGTTTTGTCTGGCAAAACGGGCCGGCGGCTTGGCTGGCCACTTCGCTCATTGGCACCCTCGCCTACGTTGCAGCCGCCCTTCGGTTGGAAAGCCGAGTGCTGGCCTATCTGTCGCTGACGTTCCTCGTATCCACCGCTTGGTCGGGTATGGCGGTCCTGGGTGCCGCCCTTGTCTGGTACTTCGTAATGCTCATCGCCCTGGCAGTCCTGTTCACCCTGCTGAGCCTGGTCCGGCCGGGCTGGCTTCCCCCGCTTTTCCTGCGGCCGCTGGTAACTATCCATCCCGTCGTGGTGCCGGCCGTTGCCGTGGCTGCAACTTTCCTCCTGAGCACCAGCCTGGCCGAGTACGCACTGATCATCGGGCTCAGCGGTGGATATTTCGCCACCATGGCCGCCGTACCCGGAGCAAGCTTCAGGCTCCGCCACTTCTATGCGGCCCGTGTTGCGCTGACAGTAGCCGGCGCGGTGGCTGTCCTGGAGTTCACCGACTCCGCGAGGGGCGCCCTGCTGGCCGCCGGTGCCCTGCTTGCCGTGCAGGCCATCGGCGTCGCCGTGGGCGGCGGCCGCCTGGAGGCCTGGCTCATTCCCCGTCGGCCTAAGGGGGAAGAGAAAGCATCGGCTGCGACCGCGGCCAGTCTTCGCCCAAGCGAAGCATTGGCACCTCGTTGGCGTGCTGACGTCATGCTGACCCACCTTGTGCACTGGGCGTTGACGGCCGCTTTTGCGGGCGGCACTGTGCTCAGCAGTATTGCCGGTGCGTGGATGCCCGATACCGGAGCCATTCCGCTGTGGGTGCCGGTACTGCTGCTGCTCCTGACGAGTTTTGCCATCGCGGTTCGGCTGCGCCGGGCGGCGGAGTTCCTGCCGTTTGCCGGCATTGCCCTGGCGGGAGTTGTCAGCCGGGTGATGGGGGAGTGGGAGTTCGCCCTTATGGTGCTCCTCACCGCGATGTTCTGGCTGATGCGGGGACTCCGTGAAAGCGGTACGCAGCGCCAGATCCTTCTTTTCAACACCAGGATTGCAGGCACGGTTGCCGTTCCCGCCGTGACGGCCGCCTTGACGGAGGGGCGCGTGCAGGGGCAGGCGGTGTGGTTCAGTGTTGTGGCAGTAGCCGTGGCACAGCAGTTGCTGTCCGCGTGCCTGCAGCGCTGGAGCCGCAGGGAATTTGCACCCCAAGCTACGCTGATTGGCTTCTCTGTTCTGGGGGCGGTGGGGGTGGCTGTTCTCGCCGCCGTGGACGCGTCGCAGGGACAATCGCTGACGTGGAACGGGATTCTGCTGCAGCTCGGCGCAGCCGTAGCCGTGGGCCTGCTGCTGGTACCGCGGCCGGACGGGGAGCCCGCCTGGAGCCCTCGCGCAGGGGAAGTGGTGCCGCTGGTGCTGGCAAGCGTGATGGTGGAGTTCGCTTTCAGGTGGATTACGCCGGATGCAGGGAACATCGCACTTGCTGTGCTGGTGGCATACCTCGCCGTCACAGGGATCCGGCTGCGGGCCCGGCTGCACCGTTGGGGATATTGGTGGCTTTGCCGCATCGCCGCCACATTGCTGGCGCTGACGCTGTTTGACAGGCTGGTAGGCTCCGCGGGCGCGCCACTTATAGGCGGCGAAGCTGTTGACCCCGCCACGGTGCTGGTTGCGGTGTTGGCCATCCAGATGGCCGTGGTGCTGGTGTCGTTCCGGCTTGGGCGTTCTCCGCGTGGCGCGGCCGTGGATGCGGGTGTGGTTCTGGCGGTACAGCTCATCGGGTGCACAATGCTGTGGCCGTTGACGGAGGGGAGCTGGCAGCATCTGGTCATCCCGGGGGTTGCTGCGCTGTCGTCTGCTGCTGCCGGGCTGTTGCTGCTCGGGCAAAAGGGCTCGGGGTTGTTCGCGCCAGCGTCATTGCTCGTTCTGATGGGGCTGTCCGTTGGCAACCTCAGCCTGGTCGAGGTGTTGCTGGGCATCTTTGCTGCCTTCGCCGCGGTGATGGTGGCAGCAGCTGCCCGGGCTGTGGAGAAGGGCTGCTACTTTATTGCAGCGAGGGTGCTCACCGCGGCCCTGGCCGTGGTCCTCAGCTACGACGTATCGGCCTCCCCGGACGTTGTGTCGCTGACCTTTGCCGGCGTTCTTGCCGCGCAGCACGCTGTGCGGTGGCTGATGCGCTCCCGCCTCCAGACGGTTCCCTTCCAGCAGGCGGCGGTGTGGATCACCCTCGCAGGCCAGGCTGCCCTTCCACTGGCCTACTTTGGCAGTTACGGAGCAGCCGGCACCGGCAACGAACGCTGGATCCTCCTGGTGGAGTTGGGGCTGGTTCTTGTTTCGGGCATCGTTGCCAGAACCCTGTTCGCGGCGCGCGGTGCACTCTACTTCGCAGCCTTTGCCATACTGGGCGGCGCGCTGGCACTGAGCCCGCTTGTAGCGCCTGCAGCGTCCGCTGTGCTGGGTTATACCGGAGTGGCACTTCTCCTGCTGGCGTTGGCGCTTGCAGCTGCAGCGGCTGGAGCGTTGTGGTCCCGGCGGATGCCGGTTCCCTCCGGAACTGAGCACTGGCTGTGGCTGGCTGCCGCACTGGGGTATAGCCTCAGTGCCCTGGTACTCGCTCCGCGGGCCGATGCGTGGATCGCTGGCTTCGCTGTCCTGGTGCTTGCCGCTATCCTCTTCTGCGCTTCCCACGTTGAGCGGTCTGCGGTGCTGTACGCGCCGGCGTCGGCCGCCTTCCTGGTGGGTACCTTCCTGGTGGTCCGGGAGGTGGCAGGCGGAAGTCCTGATCCGTGGGCGGCCTATGCACCCTGGCTCGGTGCCGGCGTGGCGGGAGTTGGCCTTTATGCCCTGCGCGTGGCGAGGTCCGCCAGGCTCGCAGCAGACCCCCTGCGCAGATGGTCCCTGGCCGGCGCCGCGTTGGCCGGGCTCATCCTGGCCACGGTTGTGGGGCTCCCCGCGGACGCTACGGCCTGGGTTGCCGCCACCGCTCTGGCGGTTGCGGCAGGTATCTGCATCGCGGAAGCCCCTGCGGAACTGCGCCGGGTAGTTTCCGAGGCAGGTGCTGTGGTGGTGATGGCCGGAGTGCAACGCGCGGCGATTTTTGAACTGGACGGCCGCCGGAGTTTCAGCTCCGGTTTGCCGGATCCCTTCTGGGCAGCGCAGTGGTACGTGGTGCTGGGGGCGGCACTTGCGTTTCTTCGCTACCGCGCCGGACAGCCCAAGGCCGGGCGCGGGATCACCGTGGCGGCAGCCGTCCTGCTTACCCTGACGGGGGCCGGAACCGTGTTCGGGGGCACTGCCGGGCAGCAGCTGTGGCTCCTGGTGCTGCTCGCTGTACTGCTCGTCGGAGGGCTTCTCGCCGGTGAGAAGATCTTCGTCAGGTGGGGCGCGGGCGGTGTTGCCGCCTGCATTCTTTGGGCGATGCGCGGGTACACGTTCGTACTCCTGGCGCTCATCGCCGTCGGCCTTATTGCTTTTGCCGTATGGCGGCTGAACCGAAGCACCGGTGCGGAGCCCGCGGAGAACGCTCGAAATTCAGGGCCGCCAGCGCCTCCAGTACCTTCTGAAGCGGGCAGTGATGCAGGCAACGACGCTCCGGCCAGGAAGGTGCCCTGATACTGTTGCAGCATTGAGAGGAGCTCATCATGGGATGGCTTATTTTCCTGATCGTTGCCGCTGCCGTGGTGGCCGGAGTCTTCTGGGCGAAGAAACATTTCCGCCACGAGATCGACCGGGCAAAGCGGATCAACAGGGCCAACAAGAACCAGTAACCGGTCCCGGCAGGACTTCCGCGCTGCAGAACGGTTCGCCCGGCGGACCGGCCGACTAACCGGGGGACTGTACCCTGCGGGCCCGGGAGAGGGCCTGGTACCAGTAGAACGATTGCTTGGGTGTACGCTCCTGGTTGCTGAAGTCGACGTGGACCAGGCCGAACCGCTGTGAGTAGCCGGCGGCCCACTCGAAGTTGTCCATGAGGGTCCAGACGAAATAGCCGCGCAGGTCCACTCCCGCGGCAATCCCGCCCGGGGCCGTCGCTTCGAGGGCGGCGCCCAGGTGCGAGGCCAGGTAACTGACACGCTCGCTGTCCTGCAGGGTTCCGGAAACCGTGTCCGGTTCGGGGAAGCTGGCTCCGCCTTCCGTGATGTAAACCGGCGGGAGGGCCGCACCGTACCGGTCCCTCAGTTCCTGCAGCAGGACACCCAGGTGCCCGGGGGCCACAGGCCAGCCGAAGCCCGTATTGCTGAACTCCGGGTAGCCCACCTCATGGAACGGCAGCCGGGCCACGGCTTTGTGCATGTCCGCGGGAATTGAGGTGACACCCCGCCCCATGGCCACTTTGACCGGGAAGTAATAGTTCAGCCCGTAGAAATCGAGTGGCTGATGGATGGTGCGCAGGTCGGAATCGGAGATGCGCCCGATCGAGCGCAGCCACGGCCGGGCATAGACCGGAAGGCTGGGGTAGCGGCCCAGCAGCACCGGGTCTGCGTAGATCCTGTTCATTAAGAGGTCGTACAGGTGCGCCACCACACGGTCTCCGACCTTGCGGGACGCCGGCCGGATGGGCGCGTGCAGGTTAGTGACACCGATTCCGCCCCGGACGCCCGCCGCGCGGAGTGCCTGGACGCCCAGCCCGTGGGCCAGGAGTTGGTGGTGGATGGAGGGGAGCGCATCGAACATCAGGGCCTTGCCAGGAGCATGGACGCCGAGGGCGTAGCCGTTGAGCGTCACGGAGACCGGCTCGTTGAGCGTGACCCACTGCGAGACGCGGTCGCCGTACTGTTCCCCGGCGGCAGCTGCGTACTCGCCAAAGCGTTCCGCGGTTTCCCTGGAGAGCCAGCCGCCGCGGTGTTCCAGCGGCAGCGGGGTGTCCCAGTGGTACAGGGTGGCCATTGGGGCGATCCCGGCTTCCAGCAGCTGATCGATCAGCCGGTCGTAGAAGTCGAGTCCCTCCGGATTGAGCCTGCCGCGGCCATCGGGTTGGATGCGGGGCCAGGCGAGGGAGAACCGGTAGGAGTCGACACCGAGCTCCTTCAGCAGCGTGACGTCCTCGGGCAGACGGTTGTAGTGGTCGCACGCGACGGCGGGGGAGTGGCCGTCAACGATGGCGCCGGGCTTTTGGGCAAAGGCGTCCCAGCCTGAGGGGCCCCGGCCGCCGTCGGCCAGCGCGCCTTCGATCTGGAAGGCTGCCGCAGCCACGCCAAGGGTGAACGACGGCGGCATGCGGCTGGCCAGTTCAGTGACGGATTCGGTGCTTTCCAGCGTCATGTCCCCATCATCCATTCGCCGGGCAACCGGGGCAATGGGTGGGTGGGCAACAGTCTGGAATGATCCCCGACAGACGCAGCGCGCGGGCCGATGCAGGCGATTGGCGTATGCCGCAGATATCCGGCATACTAGATGAGTTGTTCAAGCGCTTCTTCGTGTCCCGATCCGGATAATGCCGGGTGTCAGGGTCCAAGTGGAAGCCCAAACATAACCCACCCCAATGGAAAATGCGGATTTGTTTGCGTGTACAGCGCGACACGCCCGACCGCGGGGGTCGGTTGCGCCGGCAAGGTGAGGAACCCGGATTTATCCGGATTCAGTTTGTGCGGCGGATGGTGGTTACGACCTCAATTGCTTCGGCAGCCATACAACAGGTAAGTGAACAGGGCAGCCCTAACCCGGGGAAGCACAGACTGAAAGAGAGTCAGGCGACATGGCGGGACAAAAAATCCGCATCCGGCTGAAGTCATACGACCACGAGGTCATTGACGTTTCAGCACGGAAGATCGTTGAGACGGTCACGCGCGCAGGCGCAACGGTAGTTGGCCCCGTGCCGCTGCCCACGGAGAAGAACGTGTACTGCGTTATCCGCTCTCCGCACAAGTACAAAGACAGCCGCGAGCACTTTGAAATGCGCACGCACAAGCGTCTTATCGACATCATCGATCCCACGCCCAAGGCTGTCGACTCGCTCATGCGCCTCGACCTGCCGGCCGACGTGAACATCGAAATCAAGCTGTAGGGAGGTGCTGAGAAACTATGACCGCAACCCGTAACGTAAAGGGCCTGCTGGGCACGAAGCTCGGCATGACCCAGGTCTGGGACGAGAACAACAAGCTCATCCCCGTCACTGTGGTCCAGGCAGACTCGAACGTCATCACCCAGCTGCGCAACGCAGAGGTCGATGGCTACGTCGCCGTTCAGATCGGCTACGGCCAGATCGATCCCCGCAAGGTCACCAAGCCGCTGGCTGGTCACTTTGAAAAGGCAGGCGTCACGCCTCGCCGCCACGTCGTCGAACTCCGTACCGCAGATGCTGCCGAGTACGAGCTGGGCCAGGAGCTCTCCGTTGAGCTGTTCGCTGCCGGCCAGAAGATCGACGTCATCGGCACCACCAAGGGTAAGGGCTTCGCCGGTGTTATGAAGCGTCACGGCTTCCACGGCGTTGGAGCTTCCCACGGTGCCCACAAGAACCACCGTAAGCCCGGTTCAATCGGTGGCGCATCCACCCCGAGCCGCGTCTTCAAGGGCATGAAAATGGCCGGCCGCATGGGCGCCGTGCGTCACACCACGCTGAACCTCACGGTCCACGCGGTTGACGCCGAGAAGTCGCTGCTCCTGATCAAGGGTGCCGTCCCCGGCGCCCGCGGCCAGGTCGTCTTCGTACGTACCGCCGTGAAGGGAGCCTAGTTCAATGGCTAACACTGTCCAGGTTGACCTGCCTGCCGAGATCTTCGACGTCCAGACCAACGTGCCGCTGCTGCACCAGGTTGTCGTTGCCCAGCTCGCTGCTGCTCGCCAGGGTACCCACAAGACCAAGACCCGCGCTGAAGTTTCCGGTGCAGGACGCAAGCCGTTCAAGCAGAAGGGCACCGGCCGCGCCCGCCAGGGTTCAATCCGTGCTCCGCACATGACCGGCGGTGGCATTGTCCACGGTCCCACCCCGCGTGACTACAGCCAGCGGACCCCCAAGAAGATGATTGCTGCTGCACTGCGCGGCGCACTGTCTGACCGGGCCCGCAACGGACGCATCCACGTTGTCGCCGACCTGGTTGAAGGCACCAAGCCCTCCGCCAAGACTGCACTGGCAACGCTGCGCGGCGTTTCCGACCGCAAGAACCTGCTGGTCGTCATCGAGCGCGCCAACGATGTTGCTGCACTGTCCGTGCGCAACCTCGCCGGTGTCCACGTTCTGTACGCAGACCAGCTGAACACCTACGACGTTCTCGTCTCTGATGACGTTGTCTTCACCAAGGCTGCTTACGAAGCATTCGTTGCCGCTAAGGCAGCTAAGAACGAGGAGGATGCCAAGTGAGTGCAGCCACCATCAAGGATCCCCGCGACGTCGTGCTTGCACCCGTCGTGTCGGAAAAGAGCTACGGCCTGATCGACGAGGGCAAGTACACCTTCCTGGTGGACCCCCGTTCGAACAAGACCGAGATCAAGCTGGCCGTGGAGAAGATTTTCTCCGTCAAGGTCGAATCGATCAACACCATCAACCGTGCCGGTAAGCGCAAGCGCACCAAATTCGGATGGGGTACCCGCAAGAACACCAAGCGTGCGATTGTCACCCTCAAAGAAGGCACCATCGACATCTTCGGCGGTCCGCTCGCGTAGCGGAGACCACTTTAACGAGGAAATAAATTATGGGAATCCGTAAATACAAGCCGACTACCCCGGGCCGTCGTGGCTCGAGCGTAGCGGACTTCACCGAAATCACGCGGTCGACGCCGGAAAAGTCGTTGGTACGTCCGCTGCCCAAAAAGGGCGGCCGTAACAACACCGGTAAGATCACCACCCGCCACAAGGGTGGCGGACACAAGCGCCAGTACCGTCTGATCGACTTCCGTCGCCACGACAAGGACGGCGTTGACGCCCGCGTTGCTGAAATTGAGTACGATCCGAACCGTACGGCTCGCATCGCCCTCCTGCACTACGTTGATGGCACCAAGCGCTACATCATCGCCCCGAACAAGCTGTCCCAGGGCGACTTCGTAGAGGCCGGCCCCAACGCTGACATCAAGCCGGGCAACAACCTGCCCCTGCGCAACATCCCCGTGGGTACCGTTGTGCACGCAGTGGAGCTGCGCCCGGGCGGCGGTGCCAAGATGGGCCGCTCCGCCGGTGCATCCATCCAGCTCGTTGCCAGGGAAGGCCGTTTCGCCCAGCTGCGACTGCCCTCCGGTGAAATCCGCAACGTTGACGTGCGCTGCCGCGCAACCGTCGGCGAGGTCGGCAACGCCGAGCAGTCGAACATCAACTGGGGCAAGGCCGGCCGCATGCGCTGGAAGGGCGTCCGCCCGACCGTCCGTGGTGTAGCCATGAACCCGGTTGACCACCCGCACGGTGGTGGCGAGGGTAAGACGTCCGGTGGACGTAACCCCGTCAACCCGAACGGTCAGCGTGAAGGCCGCACGCGCCGCCCCAACAAAGAGAGCGACAAGCTTATTGTTCGTCGCCGTCGTACTGGCAAGAACAAGCGATAGGAGCCTGGAAACATGCCACGCAGCCTGAAAAAAGGTCCTTTCGTTGACCAGCACCTCTTTGTGAAGGTAGCCAGGGAAAACGAAAAGGGCACCAAGAACGTCATCAAGACCTGGTCCCGCCGTTCGATGATCATCCCCGACATGCTCGGACACACGATCGCCGTACACGACGGACGCAAGCACATCCCGGTGTTTGTCACTGAGTCGATGGTCGGGCACAAGCTCGGCGAATTCGCTCCCACGCGGACATTCCGCGGCCATGTCAAGGACGACCGTAAGGGCAAGCGCCGCTAGGCGCCTGCACTTACGTCAAAGACGAGAGAAGGAAAGCAATGGAAGCCAAGGCAATTGCGCGCCACATCCGCGTAACGCCTATGAAGGCCCGGCGCGTCGTCAACCTTGTTCGTGGTTTGCAAGCGAATGAGGCTCTGGCAATTCTGAAGTTTGCCCCCCAGGCAGCTTCGGAGCCGGTATTCAAGGTAGTTCAGTCGGCAATCTCCAACGCCCGGGTCCTCGCAGACCGCGACGGCGTTGCGTTTGACGAAGGCGACCTCATCATCAGCGAAGCGTTTGTTGATGAAGGCCCGACCATGAAGCGGTTCCAGCCGCGTGCCCAGGGTCGTGCATTTCAGATCAAGAAGCGCACCAGCCACATCACCGTGGTAGTCGCTACCCCGGAGAAAGAGGAGGCTCGCTAAGTGGGACAGAAAGTAAACCCGCACGGGTTCCGACTCGGCATCACCACCGATCACGTATCGCACTGGTTCGCTGACAGCACCAAGTCCGGACAGCGGTACAAGGACTTCGTTCGCGAAGACATCCGCATCCGCCAGCTCATGTCCACGGGCATGGAGCGCGCCGGCATCGCCAAGGTCGAAATCGAGCGCACCCGTGACCGTGTCCGCGTGGACATCCACACGGCCCGCCCGGGCATCGTCATCGGCCGCCGTGGAGCAGAAGCAGACCGCATCCGCGGCGAGCTCGAAAAGCTCACCGGCAAGCAGGTCCAGCTGAACATCCTCGAGGTCAAGAACCCCGAGATGGAAGCACAGCTGGTTGCCCAGGGTGTTGCAGAGCAGCTGACCTCGCGTGTGGCTTTCCGCCGCGCGATGAAGAAGGCCATGCAGTCCGCACAGCGTGCCGGTGCCAAGGGTATCCGTATCGCTTGCTCGGGCCGTCTGGGTGGCGCTGAAATGTCCCGCTCTGAGTTCTACCGCGAAGGCCGTGTGCCCCTGCACACCCTCCGCGCGAACATCGACTACGGCTTCTACGAAGCCAAGACCACCTTCGGCCGCATCGGCGTGAAGGTCTGGATCTACAAGGGCGACGTCACCGCCAAGGAACTGGCCGCACAGGCTGCTTCGGCACCGTCCCGCGGACCCCGCTCCGACCGTGGCGGACGTCCGGGTGGCGCTGACCGTGGTGACCGCCGTCGTCGCAACGACCGCCCGGCCGCTGACGCAGCTCCTGCTGCAGAGGCTCCGGCAGTTGAGGCTGCACCTGCAGCAGCAGAAGGAGGACAGGCTTAAATGCTTATCCCACGTCGAGTCAAGCACCGTAAGCAGCACCACCCGGGTCGTTCCGGCGCTGCTACGGGCGGCACCGAGGTCTCGTTCGGCGAGTGGGGTATCCAGGCTCTGAGCCCGGCATACGTCACCAACCGTCAGATCGAATCTGCCCGTATTGCGATGACCCGCCACATCAAGCGTGGCGGTAAGGTCTGGATCAACATCTACCCGGACCGTCCGCTGACCAAGAAGCCTGCCGAAACCCGCATGGGTTCCGGTAAGGGTTCACCGGAATGGTGGGTCGCCAACGTCAAGCCGGGACGGGTTCTGTTCGAACTCTCCGGTGTCAATGAAGAGGTAGCTCGCGAGGCACTGCGCCTGGCAATCCACAAGCTGCCGTTGAAGGCACGCATTGTGCGTCGCGAAGGTGGTGAGTAGAAATGGCAGTAGGATCCAAGGATCTGGCTCCCGCGCAGCTGGACGGTTTCGACAACGAGCGTCTCGTAGAAGAACTCCGTAAGGCTAAGGAAGAGCTGTTCAACCTGCGTTTCCAGTCCGCCACCGGTCAGCTGGAGAACCACGGTCGCCTGCGTGCAGTAAAGAAGGACATTGCACGCATCTATACCGTTCTCCGCGAACGCGAGCTGGGCATTCGTGCCGAGGTTGCCGCACCGGTTGTGGAAGCCAAGGAAGAAAAGAAGTCCAAGAAGGCTGCAACCAAGAAGGCCGAGAAGGCTGAAACGGCTGAGTCCGAGGAGGACGCCAAGTGAGTGAAAAGGACCAGAACGTGACCGAATCTGCTACTGCAGCCACGGCTGAGCAGCGCGGTTACCGCAAGACCCGTCGCGGCTACGTGGTCTCCGACAAGATGGAAAAGACCATCGTTGTCGAGGTTGAAGACCGCGTAAAGCACGCACTGTACGGCAAGGTCATCCGCCGCACCTCCAAGGTCAAGGCACACGACGAAGAGAACACCGCCGGCATCGGCGACCTCGTTGTCATCGCCGAGACCCGTCCGCTGTCCGCCACCAAGAACTGGCGGCTCGTGGAAATCCTCGAAAAGGCCAAGTAGCACCTGCTGCTGGCTGGAAGCCCCTGTTCCCTTTCCGGGAACGGGGGCTTCCTCGTTTAATCAACAGGTGAGGGACGACGGCGGCGGGCCGGCCACGCGGGGGAGCGGCACCCTGGGTGGGGCGAACGGCTGCCCTGCGTGACGTCGTCGTACGTCCCGCCCTGCTTGCGGGGCAGGACATACTGGTGATATGGGAACTGGCGAAAAGCATGCTAGGATATTGAGTTTGTATGGCGCCTTTTGTGCGCCGTCATCAACCTCGTAAACAAGCGTGCCACAGCACAGTGCCCCTGTGCGCCCGGGATCCGTCCCGGATTGGATGGGAGCAACTGCTTCTGGCACAGGCGTTTAGGCCTGGTCTGGCAAAATCCAGGCGGGTCAAGAGACACCCCGATCAACCGTTCCGCAAGGCTCATTCCGTAGCTAGACCACGGCCTGAGAACCGGCGCGACGCAAGGAGTAAATAGTGATTCAGCAGGAGTCGCGACTGAAGGTCGCCGACAACACGGGTGCTAAGGAAATCCTTACCATTCGCGTTCTCGGTGGATCCGGCCGTCGCTACGCAGGCATCGGCGACGTCATCGTCGCCACCGTCAAGGATGCAATCCCGGGCGGCAACGTAAAGAAGGGCGATGTTGTCAAGGCAGTCATCGTCCGTACGAAGAAGGAACGCCGCCGTGCGGATGGTTCCTACATCAAGTTTGACGAGAACGCAGCTGTGATCCTGAAGAACGACGGTGACCCCCGCGGTACCCGTATCTTCGGACCGGTTGGTCGTGAACTCCGTGACAAGAAGTTCATGAAGATCGTTTCTCTGGCTCCGGAGGTGCTCTAGTCCATGGCTGCAAAGATCAAGAAGGGTGACCTGGTTCAGGTCATCACTGGCGCCAAGGCTGAGCGCGGCGGCGACCGCGGCAAGCAGGGCAAGGTTCTGCGCGTCTTCACCGACACCAACCGCGTGCTGGTTGAGGGTATCAACCGCGTCACCAAGCACACCCGTGTTGGACAGTCGCAGCGCGGCACCAAGACCGGCGGCATCGAGGTTGTAGAGGCCCCGATCCACATTTCCAACGTGGCCCTGGTTGACCCGTCGACCAAGAAGCCGACCCGTGTGGGCTTCCGCCTCGACACTGTGGAGAAGAACGGTGTCAAGAAGACCGTCCGTATCCGCGTGTCCAAGAGCTCCGGGAAGGACATCTAATGACTGAGACTCTCGAGACTCCGGCAACGAAGATCGTTCCTCGTCTGAAGACCAAGTACGCAGAATCCATCAAGGCAACGCTCCAGGATGAATTCAAGTACGAGAACGTGAACCAGGTGCCCCGCCTGGTGAAGGTTGTTGTGAACATGGGTGTTGGAGATGCCGCCAAGGACTCCAAGCTGATCGACGGCGCTGTCCGCGACCTCACCCAGATCACCGGCCAGAAGCCGCAGGTTACCAAGGCCCGCAAGTCGATCGCACAGTTCAAGCTGCGCGAAGGCATGCCCATCGGTGCACACGCAACCCTGCGTGGCGACCGCATGTGGGAATTCGTGGACCGCCTCGTTTCGCTGGCCCTGCCCCGTATCCGCGACTTCCGCGGCCTCAGCGGCAAGCAGTTCGACGGCAACGGCAACTACACCTTCGGTCTGACCGAGCAGGTTATGTTCCACGAAATCGACCAGGACAAGATCGACCGCGTACGCGGTATGGATATCACGGTCGTCACCACCGCCAAGACCGATGACGAAGGCCGCGCGCTGCTTAAGGCGCTTGGTTTCCCGTTCAAGACCGAAGCTTAATTAGCTACGTAAAAGGTCCGGCCGCACAGCTTCCTGAAGCCTGCGGCGGAAACCGTTACGAGGAAGGGCAAGAGCCCAAATGACAATGACAGATCCTGTCGCAGACATGCTTACGCGCCTGCGTAACGCAAACTCGGCATACCACGACTCCGTGTCTATGCCTTACAGCAAGCTGAAGGCTCGCGTTGCTGACATCCTCAAGGCCGAAGGTTTCATCGCCGGCTGGAAGGAAGAAGACGCCGAGGTTGGCAAGAAGCTGACCCTCGACCTGAAGTTCGGTCCGAACCGCGAGCGTTCCATCGCTGGCGTCCGCCGCATCTCCAAGCCGGGTCTCCGCGTTTACGCGAAGTCCACCAACCTGCCGCACGTGCTGGGTGGCCTGGGTATCGCAATCCTGTCCACCTCTTCCGGCCTCCTGACTGATAAGCAGGCCGGCAAGAAGGGCGTGGGCGGCGAAGTCCTCGCGTACGTCTGGTAACGGGAAAGGAAGAGAATAATGTCACGTATTGGACGTCTCCCCATCACCGTTCCTGCCGGCGTTGAGGTCAAGGTTGACGGCTCTGTCGTCAGCGTCAAGGGTTCCAAGGGCGAGCTGAGCCACACTGTGGCCAGCCCGATCGAGGTTGCACTTGACGACGCCACCCTGACCGTCACCCGCCCGAACGACGAGCGCGCCTCCCGTTCACTCCACGGCCTGACCCGCACCCTGATCGCCAACATGATCCAGGGTGTTACCGCAGGCTACGAGAAGAAGCTCGAAATCGTTGGCACCGGTTACCGCGTGCAGGCCAAGGGCTCTGACCTTGAGTTTGCCCTCGGCTACAGCCACCCGGTCAGCGTTTCGGCTCCTGACGGCATCACCTTTGCAGTAGAGGGACCGACCAAGCTCTCTGTCTCAGGCATCAACAAGCAGCAGGTCGGCGAGGTTGCTGCCAACATTCGCAAGCTGCGGAAGCCTGACCCGTACAAGGGCAAGGGCATCCGTTACGCCGGCGAAGTCATCCGCCGCAAGGTCGGAAAGGCTGGTAAGTAACCATGGCCATCGCCATTAACAAGAAGCGTACGAACAAGAGCAAGGCTGCTGGTCGCAGCCGCCGCCAGCTTCGTATCCGCAAGCGCATTTCCGGTACGGCTGTCCGCCCCCGCTTGGTGGTCAACCGCTCCGCACGCCACGTATTTGTCCAGGTTGTCGATGACACCATTGGCCAGACCGTAGCAAGCGCGTCCACCCTGGAAGCCGACCTCCGTGCATTCGACGGTGACAAGACTGCCAAGGCCAAGCGCGTTGGCGAGCTCGTTGCCGAGCGTGCCAAGGCTGCCGGCGTCGAGGCTGTTGTGTTCGACCGTGGTGGTAACAAGTACCACGGCCGCATCGCAGCCGTCGCTGACGGTGCTCGCGAAGGTGGGCTGTCACTGTGACCGAAGCAAACAACGAAAAGGACACTGTGTCTGCAGATCAGAAGGCACCCGAGGCCGCAGCTGCTGAGACCACTGCCCCCGCCACCGACGATCGCCGTGGTGGCGCCCGTCGCGGTGAGCGTGGCGACCGTGGCCAGGGCCGTGGCGACCGCGGTGGCCGTGGCGGCCGCGATGGCGGCCGTGACGCCGAAAAGAACCAGTTCGTAGAGCGCGTTGTCACCATCAACCGCGTTTCCAAGGTCGTCAAGGGTGGTCGTCGCTTCAGCTTCACCGCACTCGTCGTCGTTGGTGACGGTAACGGCATGGTTGGCGTCGGCTACGGCAAGGCCAAGGAAGTTCCCGCAGCTATCGCCAAGGGCGTTGAAGAAGCCAAGAAGTCCTTCTTCCGCGTACCGCGCGTCGGCAACACCATCCCGCACCGCGTGCAGGGTGAAGCTGCTGCGGGCGTCGTTATGCTGCGTCCGGCTTCCGCCGGTACCGGTGTTATCGCCGGTGGCCCGGTCCGTGCAGTACTGGAGTGCGTGGGTATCCACGACATCCTCTCCAAGTCGCTCGGTTCCTCCAACGCCATCAACATCGTTCACGCGACCGTTGATGCCCTGAAGCGCCTCGAAGAGCCGGCAGCTGTGGCAGCACGCCGCAACCTGCCGCTGGACGAAGTTGCTCCGGCCGCACTGGTGAAGGCTCTCCTGGCTCCGAAGGCAGGTGTGTAACCATGGCTAAGAACCTGGTTCCCTCCGACGCAAAGTTGGAAATCACCCAGATCAAGGGCGTCATTGGCGTCAAGCAGAACCAGCGCGAGACCCTGCGGTCCCTCGGCCTGAAGCGCATCGGACACACCGTTGTCCGTTCCGCCGACGCCGTGACCGTGGGCATGCTCAACACGGTTCCGCACCTCGTGAACGTTGAGGAGGCGAAGTAAATGGCAGAGAAGACTGCTGAACAGGGTCAGGCTGCTGAGAAGCAGAACGCCCTGAAGGTTCACCACCTGCGTCCCGCCCAGGGTGCCAAGACCGCCAAGACCCGCGTGGGTCGTGGCGAGGCCTCCAAGGGTAAGACCGCCGGTCGCGGTACCAAGGGTACGAAGGCCCGCTACCAGGTAAAGGCTGGCTTTGCCGGCGGCCAGCTGCCGCTGCACATGCGCCTGCCCAAGCTGCGCGGCTTCAAGAACCCGTTCCGCGTTGAGTTCCAGGTTGTAAACCTGGACAAGCTCAACGAGCTGTTCCCCGAAGGTGGCGCTGTCACCGTGGAGAACCTGGTCGAAAAGGGTGCCGTTCGCAAGAACCAGCCCGTCAAGGTGCTGGGCACCGGCGACATCACCGTCAAGGTTGACGTCACCGTCCACGCATTCTCGGCCAGCGCCGCAGAAAAGATCGCTGCTGCCGGCGGAAGCACCACCGCCCTCTAGGGACGGTGGGGCGCGAGCCTGTAGTTGAACTCCCGGAGACCGGGGCCCTGGCCCTGGTCACCGGGAGTTTTTTCATCCGCCCAACCGTTCCACTAGGCGCATTTGCTGTGCCATCCGGCGCAGTCGCGGTACCTCGGATTGTTCGCATGGCGCATACACCCGTTAGACTCGGTTGTTGGGATTCATAGATCCCCATCACACACTCTTCTTCACACCACAGGAGGACGCTTGCTTAGCGCATTTGGCCGGGCCTTTCGCACGCCTGATCTGCGACGCAAGTTGTTGTTCACGCTGGGAATCATCACCATCTTCCGCTTGGGTGCCTTCATTCCCTCGCCTGGTGTGAACTACCAGAATGTCCAGCAATGCTTGCAGAACGGACAGACGGCAGGTGGGCTGTACCAGCTCGTGAACCTGTTCAGCGGCGGTGCCCTGCTGCAGGTGTCCATCTTCGCCCTAGGCATCATGCCGTACATTACGGCCAGCATTATTGTGCAGCTCCTCCGGGTGGTCATTCCCCGGTTCCAGCAGCTGTACGAAGAGGGCGCGTCGGGTCAGTCCAAGCTGACCCAGTACACCCGGTACCTCACCATCGCCCTGGGCCTGCTCAACGCCACCACCCTGGTGTCCCTGGCCCGCTCCGGCCAGCTTCTGCCCGGGTGTGCGCTGCCGATCATCCCGGATGAAAGCATCATCACCACCATCCTGATCATCATCACGCTCACGGCCGGCACCGGCCTGATCATGTGGATGGGCGAGCTCGTCACGGAAAAGGGCGTCGGCAACGGCATGTCCCTCCTGATCTTCACGTCCATCGCGGCAACGTTCCCCACCTCCCTTGGCGCCATCTGGACGTCGCAGGGCCCGGGAACCTTCTTCATCGTCCTGGCCGTCGGCCTGCTGACCGTGGCCCTGGTGGTCTTCGTTGAACAGTCCCAGCGCCGCGTTCCGGTCCAGTACGCCAAGCGGATGATCGGACGCCGGACCGTTGGCGGCACCAGCACCTACATTCCCATCAAGGTGAACATGGCCGGTGTTATCCCGGTAATCTTCGCTTCCTCCATGCTTTACCTGCCCGGCCTGATCTCGCAGTTCAACCAGCCGAAGCAGGGCGAGCAACTCCAGCCGTGGGTTGAATGGATCAACAACAACCTGACCCGTGGCGACCACCCGATCTACATGGCGCTCTACTTCGCCCTGATCGTGTTCTTTACCTACTTCTACGTCGCGATCACCTTCAACCCTGAAGAGGTCTCGGACAACATGAAGAAGTACGGCGGCTTCATCCCGGGCATCCGGGCTGGCAAGCCGACGGCTGATTATCTGCAGTACGTCCTCTCCAGGATCACCCTGCCCGGCGCCCTGTACCTGGGCTTCGTGGCACTGATCCCGCTGGTCGCCCTGGTCCTGATCAATGCCAACCAGAACTTCCCGTTCGGTGGCACCTCGATCCTGATCATGGTGGGCGTTGGCCTGGAGACCGTGAAGCAGATTGATGCGCAGCTACAACAACGTCACTACGAAGGGCTTTTGCGATGACGAGAATGCTGATTATTGGACCTCCCGGTTCCGGAAAAGGAACGCAGGCTGAGCGGATTTCGGAGCGCCTCGGCGTTGTGGCAATCTCCACCGGCGACATCTTCCGTGCCAATGTAAAAGGCGAAACGCCCCTTGGCATCGAGGCCAAGAAGTACATGGACAACGGAGATTTCGTTCCGGACAGCGTGACCAACAAGATGGTCCGCGACCGCCTCAGTGAGTCCGACGTCGAATCCGGCTTCTTGCTGGACGGCTACCCCCGCACCACCGCCCAGGTGGACTACCTTGACGAGATCCTCGCCACGAACGAGGAGAAGCTCGACGTCGTCCTGCAGCTCACCGCGGACGACGAGGAACTGGTGCACCGCCTCCTGGGCCGGGCCAAGGAAACGGGCCGGAGCGACGACAACGAAGCCGTCATCCGCCACCGCCTTGACCTCTACCACGAGCAGACCGAAGCCGTGGTGGCGAAGTACGCTGAGCGCCGCATCCTCACCCAGGTTGACGGCATCGGCCCCATCGACGAAGTGACCGACCGCGTCATGCAGGCCATCAAGGCCGCACAGGCGGCCTGATTCAGGCCACTGGTTATTCGAGGCTCCTCCCGGCACCCCGGGAGGAGCCTCAGCCATTTGAAAGGAAACACCATGGCCTTCGGCCAGCCCCGCATCGAATTCAAGAACAACGCCCAGATGCGCACCATGCACGAGGCCGGCCTGGTCCTGAGCCGGGCCCTGGACGCCGCCGTGGCTGCGGCAGTCCCCGGCGTGACCACCAAGCACCTGGATGACGTTTTCGCCGCGGTACTCAGCGAGGCCGGCGCAAAGTCCAACTTCCTTGGCTACCACGGCTTCCCGGCCACCATCTGCACGTCCGTGAACGACGAGGTGGTGCACGGCATCCCCGGCGGCAGGGTCCTGCAGGACGGCGACATCATCTCCATCGACGGCGGTGCGATCGTCAACGGGTGGCACTCGGACTCGGCGCGGACCGTCATTGTTGGTACTGCCGACCCGGAGGACCAGCGGCTCTCCGACGTCACGCAGGCGGCGATGTGGCGGGGGATCGCGGCGTTGGCCACCGGCTCCCACGTGGGGGACATCGGAGCCGCCATCGACGACTACGTATCGTCGGTCCCCGGGAAGCCGCTGGGCATCCTTGAGGACTATGTTGGGCACGGAATCGGCTCCGAGATGCATATGGCACCGGATGTCCTGAACTACCGCACCAACCACCGCGGTCCCAAGATCAAGCCGGGCCTCTGCCTGGCCATTGAACCCATGTTGGTCCGCGGCGGCATCGAGACCGCCGTTCTTGAGGATGACTGGACCGTGGTGACCACGGATGGAAAGCGCTCCTGCCAGTGGGAGCATTCCGTCGCGGTCCACGACAAGGGCATCTGGGTGCTCTCGGCGCCCGACGGCGGTGCGGAGCACCTTGTTCCCCTCGGCGTCACCCCCGTGCCGATTCCGTAGGGTGCGGTGATTGAGCTTGTCGAAATCTGGCGGGGTTTCGACAAGCTCAACCTCCGGCCCCAGTGCCGTCCGGTTCCCACCGCAGCAGGTCTCCCGGCTGGCACTCCAACACCTCGCACAATGCTTCAAGGGTGGTGAACCGCACGGCCTTGGCCCGGCCGTTCTTGAGTACGGCCAGGTTGGCCGGGGTGATCCCGATGCGCTCGGCCAGCGCTCCCACAGGCATCTTCCGTTTGGCCAGCATGACGTCGATGTCCACGACGATGGGCATCAGATGACCTCATCGAGTTCTGAGCGCAGGTGCTTGGCCTCCGCATCGCGGGCCACGGCCTGGGCCAGGAGCGTGCGCAGCACCAGGACGAGCAGGGCCACCCCGCCGACCATGAGCGCCGCGCCGCAGATCAGCAGGACTACGCCCGGGGCGACATCTCCCGGTGCCAGGAGCACGGCGACGCCGAACACCAGGAGGGCCGCCGCGGCGATTGCCCCGAAGATGATGTCCACGAAGCGGAACGCCGCGTTGGAGAACACTGTTCCGCGGCGCACCATGGTCAGCAGCCGCCACACGCAGAGGGCAGTGACCTGCACGCACGCGATGCCGAGGACCACGATGACGAGCAGGGCAACCCGCGGCCCGTCAGGGGCTCCGGCCGCCTGAAGGTCCGCGGACAGCAGCGGCACCATCCACACCTGCACGAATAGCGAGCCCGCAAGGACCAGCGCAATGACGATGCGCAGCGCAAGGACAGTCAGTTTTCCCACGTTAATCTCCCTTATCGAATATCAGGGAGATTCTATTGTTTATCGATAGGTTAATCCAGCGCAGCGGCCCAAGGCGCCCCCGCGGCGGAAGTCCTATGCCTTCAGCTTGGGCTTCACGTCCTTGGTGTAGATGCCTTCCAGGGTTGCCTTAAGCTCCGTCATGGTGGACTTCACGTCGCCTTGCTGCGTGAGGATCTTCGCGGCAGCCTTGGCCATCTCCTGGTCCGCCCCGGGCAGGAACACGCGGGCGTTGTCCTGCACCTTGGTCACGGCGAGCTGGTCCACGGCGGTCTGGATCTGGGGCGTTTTGGCCAGGACCGCCTTCATGTCGGCGGACTTCCGGGTGGGCATGTAGCCGGTAGCGGCCGAGAACTCGGCAGTGCTTTCGGGCTGGGTCACGAAGTCGAGGAACATTCCCGCGGCAAGTTGTTCCTCCTTGCTGATCCCGCTGGGGATCCCCAGGCCTGCGCCGCCCGTGGGGCAGACGTTGGTGGCCGCCTTGGGGCCGCCTGGCAGGAATCCAACGCCCACGTTGAACTTGGCCGACTTCAGGATTCCGAGCAGGGAGCCCGTGGAGGCGATGGTGGCCGAGGTCAATCCGGCGGAGAAGTCGTCCGCGGCTTCCTTGGAGGAGACGCCGGCCCACTTGTCCTTGTAGATCGAGTCCTGGGCCCACTGCAGTGCTGCCACGGATTCGGTGGAGTCGCAGATGATGTCCCACTCCTTGGACCAGCCACCGCCCCAGCCCCACAGCATGTTCTGCAGCGTCCAGCCCGCGTATCCTGCCAGGGCCGGGTAGATGTAGGCGTACTGGGCGCCCGATGCCGCCTTCAGCTTCGGCGCCCACTGCCCGAACTCATCCCAGGTCTTGGGGGCCCGGTCCGGCAGTCCGGCTGCGGCGAAGTGGTCCTTGTTGAAGTAGAACAACGGGGTTGAGCGGCCATAGGGCACGGCCCACTGTTTGCCGTCGTACTTGTAGTCGTTGATCAACGACTGCTGGAAGTCGTCCATCTTCATGTCCAGCTGCTTGGTGAGGCTGTCCACGGGAATGATGCTGCCGTTGGTGTAGTAGCGGAACCACCACACATCCGAGAGGACCACGACGGCCGGAAGGCCGGACTTTGCAGCCTGCGCCGTCTGGAACTTCTGGGCGATTTCCTCATAATTGGCGCCCGCCGTCACCAGGTTGACGCTGATGCCCAGATTCTTGGCCTGGAACCTTTCGATCAGGCTCTTCTCAACGTCCTGCGACTGGCCGGGATGGCTGGACCAGAAATCGATCTTGGCCGCCGGCTTCACGCCGTTGAAGTCGATGTCGGCCGCCTGCGAGGTGGCCTGACCGCCGCCCGTTGTTGAGGGTCCGCCGCATGCTGCAAGGGCGGCGGCAGAGGCGGTGACGCCTGCCAGGCCCAGGAAATGCCTCCGGTCCAGGTGAAGTGTCATGACGGTTCCTTTCGGTTGTTGCCTTTGGAAGGTGAAGGTCGGGGTGGAGGGCACGACGGCGGCCGGCAGCTTAGCCGGTGACGCTTCCTTGGGTAAGGCCTGCCACGATGTAGCGCTGCAGGGCCGCGAAAACGATCAGGATCGGGACGATGACCAGGACCGCGCCCGCCATCAGGACACCCCACCCGGCCGCGTTGCTCTCGCTGTTCTGCAGCAGCGTCAGTCCCACGGGGAGTGTCATGGTTTCTGGCCGGTCGGTGATGATGAGCGGCCAGATGTAGTCGTTCCACTCGGTCACGATCGTCACCAGCGCCACGGTGGCGATCGACGGAACCGACACGGGGACCACAATCTGCCACAGGCGCCTCCAGTGGCCCGCGCCGTCCATCTCGGCCGACTCGAGGATGGAACCCGGCAGGGTACGGAAGTGCTGGCGAAGCAGGAAGGTGCCGAAGGCCGTGCCGAGCCCGGGAAGGATGATTCCCCAAAGGGTGTTCTTGCCGCCCATCCCTGCGATCAGGATGAAGTTGGGCAGGATTGACACCTGCGGGGGAACCATGAGTGCAACCAGGATCAGCAGGAAGATGAAGTTCCGGAACGGGAACCGCACAAAGACCAGGGCGTACGCCGTCAGGACCGCCAGGATCACCTTGATGGTGGCCCCCGCCACGGTGACAATGGTGCTGTTCAGGAAGAACTGCCCGAACGGGACAGTCGTCATGGCGGTCCGGTAGTTCTCCAGGTTCAGGCCCTCCGGAAAGATCTTCAGGTCCGTAGTGACGATTTCGCCTGCCTGTTTGAAGGAGCTCAGCACCATCCACAGGAGGGGCAGGAAGACCACCAGTGTTGCGATGAGCAGCGGCACGTAGCCGCCCGCCACGGTCTTGGCCAGGTTGCGCCGTGACAGCGGGCGGTCGCGGACGGGGGCGCTTTCCGGGGGAGTGACAGCCGGTGTGGCCGGATCAGGGCTGACGGGTGAGAGGGAGGTCACGAGTAGTGCACCTTTCGTTCCACGAACCGCAGCTGGAGCACGGTGATGACCAGGAGGATGGCGAACAGCACCACGGAAATGGCTGCCGAGTATCCGGCCCTGTTGTAGGCGCCGAAGGCCTGCAGGTATGCCTCATAGATCAGGGTGCTGGTGCCGGTGCCCAGCGGCGTCATGATGCGGATGAGGTCGAACGCCTGCAGGGAGCTGAGCAGGGTGGTGATCAGGAGGAAGAATGTGGTGGGGGAGAGCAGTGGCAACGAGATGCTGATGAAGCGGCGGAATCCATTGGCGCCGTCCAGGGATGCGGCCTCCATGACTTCCTGCGGAAGGGACTGCAGGCCCGCCAGGTAGACCACGGCGCAGTAGCCCAGGTTCTTCCAGACATAGACCAGGATGACCATGACCAGCGAGAGCTGGGGATCGTTGATCCACTGCGGGCTCTGCTGCCCGAGGCCCCGGAGCAGCCAGGCCAGGACGCCGTAGCCGGGGTCGAAGATGAACAGCCACACCAGGCCTACGCCGACCCCGGACAGCACGTAGGGGGCGAAGACGGCTGAGCGGGCAAACGTGGTGCCGCGCACTTTGGCGTTCAGCGCCAATGCCACCAGCAAACCGAGCAGCATGGAACCGCCCACGGTCACCACGGTGAACACGGCTGTGGTGCCCAGGACCTTGGGCGCATCATTGCTGCTGAAAAAAGTGACGTAATTGCCAAGACCCACCACCGTGGCCGTGGGCGACCCCAGGGTCCAGTCCAGCGTCGAGTAGTAGATATTGCTGAACAGCGGGCGGTAGGTGAAGACGGCGATCAGGACCAGGTTGGGCAGCGCCATGGCAAGGAATACGAAGAAATCGCGGCGGGACCGTGCAGTCCATCGGCGCCTTGGTACGTTGCCGGAACGCCCCGGAGGCCGGTTGGTTCTGGCCGGGGGTTTCGGGGCGAGTTGACGGGTCATGCGTGTCTCTCCCGGGGTCGGGGAGCCTGCTCGTGGCCGGCCCTGGCTTGATCTAGGGACTACTACACCAGACCGTCGGGGGGCTGAAACCCGCATATGCCCTTGTCAGGGGACTGTTATCCAAGGCTTCGTCGCCCGTTAACGCTGTGTTGAGAGCAGTCTCGCACAAAGATCGCCATTGCGGCAGGGGCGCGCCAACTGGAGGGACAATAGGGGGATGGGAAGCATCTCCGACGTCCCCGGTATCCGGGTGGGCCATGTCCACAAGACCGGTGACGGTTGGCTGACGGGAGTGACGGTGGTGCTGCCGCCCCGCGGGACCGTGGGCTCGGTGGATGTCCAGGGCGGCGGCCCGGCAACCCATGAGACTGACGCTTTGGACCCCACCACCCTGGTCCAACAGGTGGATGCGGTAGTTCTGACCGGAGGCAGCGCCTACGGCCTGGCTTCCGCCGCCGGAGCGCAGCGCTGGTGCGAGGAGGACAGCCGCGGCTTCGCCGTGCCCGGGGGAGTGGTGCCCATCGTCCCGGCCGCCGCAATCTTCGATTTGGGCAGGGGAGGCGACTTTACAGCGCGTCCGACGCCGGACATGGGCTACGAGGCTGCGGCCGCCGCTGCGGCACAACCGGAAGGGCACGACGTGGGCCGCGGCAACGTCGGGGCCGGCGCCGGAGCACTCATCGGCAGGGGAAAGTTCAAGGGCGGCGTAGGAACCGCTTCAGTCACGCTGGACAACGGGGTGGTAGTCGGCGCGCTGGCCATAGTCAACGCACTCGGGCTCCCGTTTGGCACGACGGCCCAGCTGGCGGAGCCCGGCAGCGTGCGTCTAAGCAGGGGCCACGACGGCGGGGTTCCCACGCCGAGCTTGCGAGGCGAGGGGGCCGGTGGGGAGGAACGAGCTAGCACGCCGAGGGTTGCAGCCCCGGCGGCGCCGGAACCACCGGCACTCAACACCACGCTTGTCGTCGTCGCTACCAATGCGGTTTTGGACGTTGCCGAGTGCCAGCGGACGGCTGCCGCGTCCCATGCCGGGCTCGCGCGCGCCCTCAATCCTTCGCACACCCTGGCGGACGGCGACACTGTGTTCTGCCTGGCCACCGGCGCCGTGGCCCTGGACCGCACGGACGAAGCCGCCCGGCAACTAAGCCTGGTGACCCTGCAAAGTGCGGCAGCCGACGTCGTACGCCAGGCCATCCTGGACGGTGTGGCACGAGCGGAACCGGTCAGCACTCCGGCGGGCGATTATGGTGCGTACGGCGGGCAGATGCGCTAGCATGGCTGGATTTAACTTTCGCTGCCAAATGGCGTAGTGTTGCTTGTTGGTTGTCTGGACTGGTACGCCCTTTTGGGCCCGCTGAAGGCAATCGATCCAACAAAAACGTTCGTGGCCATGGCCGGTGCAATCCGGCAGGGCTGCGGCAACAACAGTTAGCGGAGGGTATGGCCAAGAAGGACGGGGTCATTGAGATCGAAGGCGTTGTGACCGAGGCGCTGCCTAACGCGATGTTTCGCGTTGAGCTCACCAACAAGCACATCGTTCTGGCACACATCTCTGGAAAGATGCGTCAGCACTACATCAGGATCCTCCCGGAGGACCGCGTAGTGGTGGAGCTGAGCCCGTACGACCTCACCCGTGGTCGTATCGTCTACCGCTACAAGTAAATTGCTGGGCGGCTTCAGTGCGAACTGATTGCCGCTCCAGTTGACCACTGCCACACGCAAAGGAATGCCATGAAGGTCAAGCCGAGCGTCAAGCAGATCTGCGAAAAGTGCAAAGTGATCCGCCGTAACGGCCGGGTCATGGTGATCTGCGAGAACCCGCGCCACAAGCAGCGCCAGGGCTAATTTCCTTCCCTGAAGGAAACCCTGGGTTGCTAACCCACGCAAGTAAATAAAGGCAGCACAAGCTGATCTGGAACATTGAGCTCTAACGAGTCCGGACAGCTAACCCCCGGTCGGAGGCTGGGGCCGTACGTAACGTGCGGGTGTACTGCCTACGACCTCCGGTTTATATCAAGGAGTACCGCCAATATGGCTCGTCTCGCTGGCGTAGACATTCCCCGCGAAAAGCGGCTGGAAATTGCGCTTACTTACATCTACGGCGTGGGCAAGACCCGTGCACACGAAACCCTGGCCGCCACTGGCATCAGCGCTGACGTTCGCGTCAAGGACCTGACCGATGCCCAGCTGGTTGAGCTGCGTGACTACATCGAAGGCAACTACAAGGTTGAGGGTGACCTTCGCCGCGAAGTAGCAGCTGATATCCGCCGCAAGGTTGAAATCGGCAGCTACGAAGGCCTGCGCCACCGCAAGGGCCTGCCCGTACGCGGTCAGCGTACGAAGACCAACGCCCGTACCCGCAAGGGCCCGAAGCGTACCGTCGCCGGCAAGAAGAAGGCCCGTTAAAATCCCCGTCGGGATTAACGGAGCTTTCCCCAATAACTTTCTGTAGGAGAAGAAATGCCCCCAAAGACTCGTGGCGCCGTCCGCAAGCCGCGTAAGAAGGACAAGAAGAATATCGCGCTCGGCCAGGCGCACATCAAGAGCACCTTTAACAACACCATCGTTTCCATCACGGATCCGACCGGCGCTGTTATTTCCTGGGCTTCCTCTGGCGAGGTTGGCTTCAAGGGCTCGCGTAAGTCCACCCCGTTCGCTGCCCAGATGGCCGCCGAAGCCGCCGCAAAGCGTGCGCAGGAGCACGGCATGCGCAAGGTAGACGTTTTCGTCAAGGGCCCGGGTTCCGGACGCGAAACCGCAATCCGTTCGCTGCAGGCCGCAGGCCTTGAGGTTGGCTCCATCCAGGACGTCACCCCCGCAGCGCACAACGGCTGCCGCCCGCCGAAGCGCCGCCGCGTCTAAGTCTTTTTGCCGCAGAGCTTGCCCGGACCAGGAATGGGCCGGGCAAGCCCAGCGCGTTAAGTCTCAGACCGAATTTCCACCACCTGTGTTGCGTCATATAGCGGATGCTCGCCGAAAGGAAACCTAAGTGCTCATTGCACAGCGCCCCACCCTCTCCGAAGAGGTAGTCTCCGAAAACCGTTCGCGTTTCATCATCGAACCGCTGGAACCGGGCTTCGGCTACACCCTCGGAAACTCCCTCCGCCGTACCCTGCTCTCCTCCATCCCCGGTGCCGCTGTAACCAGCATCCGGATCGATGGCGTGCTGCACGAGTTCACCACGGTTCCGGGTGTCAAGGAAGATGTCACTGAGATCATCCTGAACATCAAGAGCCTGTCGGTTTCCTCCGAGCACGACGAGCCTGTTGTGGCTTACCTGCGCAAGCAGGGCCCCGGAGTCGTCACCGCCGCGGACATCGCTCCGCCGGCCGGCGTCGAATTCCACAACCCGGATCTGCACATCGCCACGCTGAACTCGAAGGGCAAGTTCGAACTCGAACTGACCATCGAGCGCGGCCGCGGCTACGTTTCGGCAGCTCAGAACAAGTCCGGCGACGCAGAGATCGGCCGTATCCCGGTCGACTCCATCTACTCGCCGGTGCTGAAGGTTACTTTCCGCGTGGAAGCAACCCGTGTTGAGCAGCGCACCGACTTCGACAAGCTGATTGTCGACGTCGAGACCAAGCAGGCCATCGCCCCGCGCGATGCTGTTGCTTCCGCAGGTACCACCCTGGTGGAACTGTTCGGTCTGGCCCGTGAGCTGAACACCGCAGCTGAAGGTATCGAGATCGGCCCGTCGCCCACCGACGCTGCCCTGGCAGCCGACATGGCACTGCCGATCGAGGATCTGGACCTCACCGTCCGTTCCTACAACTGCCTCAAGCGTGAGGGCATCCACACCGTGGGTGAACTCGTTGCCCGCTCCGAGGCTGACCTGATGGACATCCGCAACTTTGGTGCCAAGTCCATTGACGAGGTCAAGGCAAAGCTGGTTGAACTGGGCCTGTCCCTCAAGGACTCGCCTCCCGGTTTTGACCTCGCAGCACGCGCCGCAGCAATCGAAGAGGACGACGCCGCCTTCGGCGACGACGAACTCTAAACCAGACCTTGGCCGGCGGGCAGCACCACGGTGTGCCGCCCAACGGCTTCCACATGAGGAGAAACAATTATGCCTACCCCCACTAAGGGTCCGCGCCTCGGCGGCGGCCCGGCTCACGAGCGCCTCATGCTCGCGAACCTGGCAGCAGCACTGTTCGAGCACAAGCGGATCACCACCACGGTGACCAAGGCCAAGCGCCTGAAGCCGTACGCAGAGCGCCTGGTCACCTTCGCCAAGCGCGGCGACCTCGCTTCCCGCCGCCGGGTTCTCGGCCTGATCAGCAACAAGGGCGTCGTCCACGAGCTGTTCACCGACATTGCCCAGGCAGTGGAGAACCGCGACGGCGGCTACACCCGCATCACCAAGATCGGCAACCGCAAGGGCGACAACGCTCCCATGGCTGTCATCGAACTGGTTCTTGAGCCGGTTTCCGCGAAGCAGGCCGTCGTAGCCGAGGCTACCCAGGCTGCTGCTAAGGCTGCTCCGGCTGCCGAGGAAGCTCCCGCTGAAGAGGCTCCCGCTGCCGAGGAAGCTGCCACCGAAGAGGCTCCGGCCGCTGAGGAAGCTGCTACCGAAGAAGCAGCTGCTGAAGAGGCTCCGGCCGCTGAAGAAGCTCCTGCCGAAGAGAAGGACGCGAAGTAATTCGCTGATTTTCTTCGCATAGACTTAGGTCTATGAACGACCAAAAACCCGCGGCCCCCGCTTTAGGGGGCGGCGGGTTTTTGCGTATCCGGCTCGATCTTTCGTACGACGGCGGCCCCTTCAGCGGGTGGGCCGTCCAGCCGGGGCGCCGCACAGTCCAGGGCACACTCGAAGATGCCCTCGAACTGCTGGTCCGGCATCCCCTTCGGGTGACCGTCGCCGGCCGGACCGATGCCGGGGTGCACGCCCGGGGCCAGGTGGTCCACCTCGACCTTGCGGAAAGCGAGTGGCACGGGATGGCCCGGGGACACGAAGTCGATCCTGCCGTCGCGATGACGCGCAGGCTCCGCGGGGCCCTGCACCGCGTGCTGGGAGACCTGACGGGCGCAGTGCAGGTCCGCGGGATCGCACCGGCACCTGACGGTTTTGATGCGCGGTTCTCCGCGATGTGGCGACGCTACAGCTACCGGATCGCTGACGGCCCGGCGCTGTGGGATCCGTTGGAACGCGCGTTCACGCTGTGGCACAAGAATCCGCTGGACGTGGAGTTGCTGAACCAGGGGGCGTCACAGCTGTTGGGCCTGCAGAACTTCCTGTCCTTCTGCAAGCCCCGCGAAGGTGCCACCACCATCAGGGAACTGCAGCGCTTCGAATTCGCCCGCGCCGAAGACGGCGCCATCGTGGCTACCGTGCAGGCCGACGCCTTCTGCCACAACATGGTCCGTGCCCTGATCGGTTCGGCCCTGTACGTGGGGGAGGGGGCCGCGGAGCCCGGGTGGCTGTATGAGCGCTTGCTGGCCCAAAAGCGTGATGCCAAGTCCGTGCTGGCTGCCCCGCATCCACTGGTGTTCGAGGAAGTCGCCTACCCTTCAGACACGGAACTGCTGGCCCGTGCTGAACTCACCCGGGCACGTCGGGAACACTGATCCCCACCCGCGCCATAACCTCGCAGGTCCATGCCGGCTCCCTGCCCTCGCAAGCTCGGGCCGGGGCCCTCGCCGACCTGGCTCCACGGCCAAGGATTCCCTCGGGCGTGGGCCCAGCCATCCACCACTAGAGCGCCGGCGTTGGTTCGTCCGCCGGCAGGGTGAGCGTGAACGTACTTCCCACGCCCTTGGTGCTCTCGCAGGAGATGGTGCCGCCGTGCCCTTCGACGATCATCTTCGTGATGGACAGGCCAAGCCCGGCGCCCGCAATGGACGCACTGCGGACGGCCTCGGTGCGGAAGAAGCGCTGGAAGACCCGCGCCGAGTCCAATGCGCTCAGGCCCATCCCGGTATCGCTGACGCTGAGCTGCACCCAGCGGCCGCAGGGCTGTGCGCCAATACTGATCCTGCCGCCGTCGGGCGAGTATTTGATGGCGTTCGACACCAGGTTGTCCAGTGCCTGGCCGATGCGCAGGGGGTCGGCGTAAGCCCACAGCGGTGACGGTACATCAGCAGCGAGTTCGATGCCGGACCGCTCGGCCAGGGCCTGGGCGGAGCCGATGCTGGTTTCCACCACGCTGGCCAGGTCTGTCCGTTTCGGGTGGACGTTCAGCGCGGTCGATGCGGTAGCGGAAAGGTCCGAAACGAGGGCGAGCAGACGCTCTGAGTTCCGTTGCACTACCTCCAGCCGGCGGATCAGGTGGGGCGGCAAAGCAGCGACTTCGTCCAGGACCAGGTCGACGTTGCCGATGATGGAGTTCAGCGGTGACTTGAACTCGTGCGACACATTGGACACCAGGTCCTGGTTCGCAGCCAGGGCCTCCACCCAGCCCGTTACGTCGTTGTACACCACCACAGCGCCGGTGAGCTGTCCGTCTTCGGCCACCAGCGGCCGGGCAGCGGTGGACATCGCCCGCTGCTCCGGACCCTCGCCGGCCCACACGAGGTAGTCGGAGAAGGATTCGCCGGCGATGGCCCTGCTGATGGGACGCCTGTCTGCCGGCAGCAGCGTGGTCTTGTCCTGGCCAAAGACCAGCTGGTTGCCCTGGCCGGCCACGGCGTCGTCCGCGCCCGTTGCCCGGCGGAAGGTCCGCTGCCGGTTGTTGGAGACCAGGAAGTTTCCTGAACGGTCGACGGCGGCAATTCCGACGTCAGTGGCGTCCAGTACCGTCTGGAGCAATTCCTCCCGTTCCCGGCTCTGGCGCAGCAGTGACCGTAGCTCAGCGTCTTTCCCGGCAAGCTCGCGTTGCTGGATCCGCAGCCCGGAACTGGCGAACCGGATGGCCAGGGACACGGCCAGCATCATCAGCGGAAAGAGGAACACCGTGGTGATGTCCGCCGCCGTCCAGTGTGGAAGCCTTTCCAGGGAAGTGGGAAGCATGATGAACACCGGTCCGGCAAAGCTCAGTACCAGCCCGCTGCGGGCCAGCATGCCAGAGGCAGACAGCCAGATCACAGGGAACACCACCAGGACCGCCAGGCCAGGCAAGAGTGGAGCGGCACCGTTGCGCAGCAAGCCTATGGCGGCAAAGTCCAGGACTGGTATCAGCAGGTACGGGCGGTGCTCGAGCCGCTCCCACGGCACCAGGAAGCAGGCGACGAAGAGAAGCGCGTGCAGGACAATCCCTGCCATGTAGAGCGTGCTGTGCAGCAGCACCGGCCAGGCGAACGGTGTGGCAACGGCGAGCGCGGCCACCAACAGCGTCAGCGGCAACTGGCACAGCGCCACCTGTGACCGGGTCCCCAATCCCCGGAAGAAGCGCGCAGGTCCGCGCTGGAACAGGGAATCAGCCATAAAGGATGCCCAAGCTCCCCTCGAATACCCTCCCGGAAAGGGCCCGGAGCGCCAACGAATTCCTTCCGTCCACTGTTACCCAAGCCCTTTCCATGCGGTAATGCACACGTGTTGTCATAATAATTGACTTTCGAATACCAGTATTGAAAGGGATGTCATCAGCTGGACTTACTAGTAGCGTATAAATGGTTGGAGCGGGTGTGGCATTGGCGCTGGGCCGATGAGGGGGGCCATCTCCGCCTGGCTCAGGGACAGTAATGGACGACGAACTAGGTGTGGCTGTAGTAATCGAAGATGACGCGGATGTGCGGAACCTCCTGGAGGGGGTTCTCAGCCAGGCCGGCTTCGAGGTGCATACGGCAAATGACGGGCGTGCCGGGGTGGAAGTGGTCCGCAGCAAGCAGGCCAGCGTTGTCACGCTGGACATCGGCCTGCCGGATATCGACGGATTTGAAGTTCTTCGGCGCATCCGGCATTTCAGCAACGCATACGTGGTCATGCTGACCGGCAGAACTGACGAACCGGACCTGCTCTCCGCCCTGAATGCCGGGGCGGATGACTACATCGCCAAGCCGTTCAGGCCCAGGGAACTGCGGGCCAGGGTCTCTGCCATGATGCGCAGGCCGCGGCAGGAGATCGGTGCACACAAATCGACCACCACCATGTGGGCAGCGCCTGTTGCTGCGCCGGTGGCACACCAGCAGAACGCCGCAGTCCTGCAGCACAACGGGCTGGTGTTGAACACCCGCACCCGCACCGTGGAAGCTGACGGTGGACCACTGGCCCTCACCCGCAGTGAATTCGACCTGCTGCACGTGCTGCTCAAGGGCGGCGGTGCCGTGTGCACGCGGCCGGACCTGGTCCGGGCGGTCCGCGGGGAGTACTACGACGAGGACGCCTACATCAGCGAATCGGACGAGCGGGCCGTCGAAGTCCACATCGGAAACCTGCGCCGGAAGCTGAAGGAAGACCAGGTGGCGCCCCGGTGGCTGCAGACAGTCCGCGGGGTTGGTTACCGGCTGGCTCCTGCCAGGCAGCCCGGGGACTCCTAGCCGGTTTCCAGGATGTAGGTGCTGCGGAGTTCCGTGACGGTCAGGCTGCCGTCCTGGGCAACCCGTTCCATCAGCACCTTGCCCTGGCTGAAGTCACCGCTGCGGATCACGGCTTCGAGCAGCTCAGCCAGCCTGGCAAGGCGCAGCCCGCCCACCATGGCTGAGCTGATCTTGAGGCTGATGGCGGCATCCAACGCGGAGTCGCCGTCGTGCTGTTGAACAGCGGAGGCAAGGCGGGAGCAGCGCTGGTCCCACATGGCGGCGTAGTCCCTGGCGAAGCGCTGGGCCATGCCGGTGCCCGCGAGTTCCTCCTCCAGTTCCTCCAGCACGGCGGCGTCAACCAGCGGCAAGAGTCCCACCGCTTCCTGGGCTGGCGCCGGCTGTCCTGGCAGGCCCATACCGGGGGAGGTACGCCCGCTGGCGGTGACCCGGTCCGCGGGGATCCCGGCGGCCAGCGGACCCGGAACCGGGCCTCCTGCGCTGGAGCCGGAATCGTGACTGTGCATTGTTCAAGGCTACTTCCTGCAATTCCTGCGGTGTCCTGACTCGCCTGATCCTGTGTAAACCTTGCGTGATCCTTCAGCAGTTCCCAAGGCAGCTATTGACCGGTGAAAGTGACCACAGTATTAATGACGGCCGGGCCAAGGATGGCGATGAAAAGAACCGGGAAAATGAAGAAGAGCAGCGGGAACAGAATCATCACCGGCAGCTTCATGGCTTTCTCCTCGGCCCGCTGGCGCCTTTTGACCCGCATGACCTTGGCCTGCACCCGCAGCACCCTGCTGATGGCAATGCCGTAGGTGTCCGCCTGCACCACTGCCTGCACGAAACTGCGGAGTTCGGGAATGCTGGTCCGCGCCGCAAGCGCCGTGTAGGACTCCCGGCGGCTGCGTCCCACCTGCATGTCCTGCAATGTGCGGACCAGCTCCTCGGCCAACGGTCCCTTCCCGTTTTCGCCGGCCCTGGCCATGGCCCCCTCGAAGCCGAGGCCCGCCTCCACCGAGATGAGCATCTGGTCCAGCGTGTTGGCCAGTTCCAGCTGCATGGCCTTCTGGCGCTCCTGGCCCTTGCTGTAGAGGAGGAGGTCCGGGATAAAGTATCCCAGGAACAGGACAAAAAGGCCGGCCAGCTTCATCAGGGGCGTGCTGCCGATGGCCGTCAGGTAGAGGCCGAGGCCCACGCCGGCCAGTCCCAGTGCGATCTTGGACCCCAGTACCTTGCCCAGCGGCATCGACGCCGGACGGCCGGCCAGCGCGAGCAGCCGGTCCAGGGCGGCCACATACGTGGGGGGCGTCAGGCGCCTGCCGATCCCTTCCAGGAGGCCGGATTTGTAATCCGTGGCAGGTGCAGTGGGCGCCGCGCCGCGGGCCAAAAGGTTGGAGACGGCGGCACGGCCCGGCCGGTCGGCCGTGAGGACGGACCAGGCGACGGTTCCGAGGGGGACACAGACCAGGAGCAGGGAGAGGATGATTGTCGGGTTCACGGCTCTCCTCAGAACTTCAGGTCGATGATCTTGCGCATCCACAGGGCGCCGACAGTCATTAGGACGAAGGAAGCGACGATCATGGCCCATCCGAGCGGGTGCGTGAACATGGAGTTCATATAGTTGGGGCTGACGGCGAGCAGCATGGCCACGATCCCGAACGGCATGGCGATCAGGATGTACGCGGAGAACTTGCCTTCGGCGGCCAGGGCCTTGATGTGGCCTTTGATCTCTGCGCGCTCGCGGATGGTTTCGTTGACCTGGTCCAAAACGTCCGCCAGGTTTCCGCCCACCTCCCGGTTGATCTGGATGGCCTGCGAGATCCAGACAAAATCCTCGTTCTTCATCCGCTCTGCGGTGTCGTTGAGGGCCGCCAGCAGGTCCCGGCCGAGGCTGGTTTCGGTGATGACCCGCCGCAATTCCTCCGACGTGGGTTTCTGGGATTCCGCAGCAGCAGCGTCGATGGCACGCAGGATGCTGTGCCCTGCCCGCAGGCCGCCGGAGAGGAGTTGGAGGGTGTCGCCCAGCTGACCGTCGAAGGCCGCCCGGCGTTTGCCGGCGAGGAAGCCGAGCACCAGCTTGCCCGCGAACGGGGCCAGCAGAGCGAGGAGAAGTCCAACCAGGGGGTTGATGGTGACGGTTCCCACCAGCATGCCAAGGCCGGAGCCGATGCCCACCAGCAGGAAGAACTCGGCCTGGCTCAGGCGCAGGCCGGCGTTCTCGAGCTGGGGGCGGGAGAACAAGGTGATGTTCCGTCTGGCAAGGAGTCGTTCAAGGGAGCGCACTGCGGAGAGCGCGAACCTGCTCAGGGCGGACGGCGGTTCGGGCTCGAACGGACGACGGCGGTCCAGCGGCACGATGGGGGCGCTCGGCAGGAGCACGGCGACACCGAGAAGGCAGATGGCTGCCAGCAGGATGGCGGCGCCTATGGCGAGGATCATCAGTGCCGTCCTTGCGTCTCAGTGCCGGTGAGCGGCCCGGCGAAAACCGCGGGGGATACGTGGATGCCGAGGTCCTCGAACCGGTCGATGAAACGGGGCCGGATGCCGGTGGCGACGGGCTTTCCGAGGAAGCGGCCCTGCGCGTCGACGCCGGCCGAGTAGTCGAAGACAAAGGCGTCCTGGAGGGTGACGATGTCGCCTTCCATGCCCTGCACCTCGGTGACGTGGGTGATGCGGCGGGACCCGTCACGCATGCGGGAGATCTGGACGATCAGGTTCACGGCGGAGGCAATCTGTTCCCGGATGGCGCGCAGGGGCAGGTCCATGCCGGCCATCAGCACCAACGTTTCCAAACGGGCCACGGCGTCACGGGGGGAGTTGGAGTGCACCGTGGAGAGGGATCCGTCGTGGCCGGTGTTCATGGCCTGGAGCATGTCCAGCGATTCGCCGCCGCGGACCTCACCCACCACGATCCGGTCCGGGCGCATGCGCAGTGAGTTGCGGAGCAGCTCGCGAATGGTGACCTCGCCCTTGCCCTCAGTATTCGGCGGCCGGCTTTCGAGGCGGACCACATGCTGCTGCTGGATCTGCAGTTCCACCGCGTCTTCGATGGTGACAATGCGCTCGTCGGCGGGCAGGAAGGAGGAAAGGACATTGAGGAGGGTGGTCTTGCCGGTGCCGGTGCCGCCGGAGACGATGATATTCAGCTTTGCCTTCACGCAGGCGTTGAGCAGTTCAGCCATTTCCGGGGTGAGGGTGCCGAAATCGATGAGGTTGCGGACCGTCAGTGGAACCTTGCTGAACTTTCGGACGGTCAGCGAGGAGCCGCCCACGGCGAGTGGTGGGATGACCGCGTTCACACGGGATCCGTCTTCCAGCCGGGCGTCCACCAGTGGGGACGATTCGTCGATGCGGCGGCCCACCCTGGACACGATCCGTTCAATGACTTTGCGCAGGTGGTCTTCCGAGCTGAACCGGTAGTCCGTAAGGGTCAGCCTGCCCCCGCGTTCCACGTAGATCTGGTCCATGCGGTTGACCATGATCTCGGTGACGGCGGAGTCGTCCAGCAGGCGCTGCAGTGGTCCGTAACCCAGGACGTCGTCGGCAACGTCCCGGACCAGGCGCGTGCGTTCCTCCGGGGTCAGCGGCACCTGCTCGGCGTCGATAATGCGGGTCAGCTCTTCCTTGGCGGTGCTGCGGAGCTCCTGCTCGGTGACGGCGGCATCATTGAACCGCGCGCCCATCCGTTCGAAAAGGGAGGTGGCCGCCCGAAGCTTCATGGCTGCGAAGACATCCACGCCCGGTGCCGTGGGCACCTGCTGCGCGCCGGCGTCCTGCGTTGAAGGCGCGACGGCGGGCTGCGCGGGAAGGTGCGCGTCCGCCGTCGGGACCGCTGGACGAACGGGTTCGGCGGCGGCGGGCCGGTCAAGCACGGCCGTGCCGGCACTGGCCTCGCTGCGGTTCTGCACCGCGCTGATGCGTTCGGAGAGCTTCATCAGATGACCACCCTTCGGTGAAGTTTGCGCTGCGTCTGCGTGCGCCAGGCCGGGTTGAACCGCTCCACCAGCTGGCGGAGGCTCTTCACGGCCGGGTCTTTCCTGGATTCCTGCAGGACGGGGATGCCGCGGTTGGTGGACAGGGCGATGGCACGGGAACGGGGGACGCTAACGTCAACGGGCGCGCCGATGGTTGATTCGACGTCCTGGACGTTGAGGCCTGCTTTGGCGTCAGCCATGTTCAGGACGACGTGGCGGGATTCGGGCATGATCTCGAGCTGGCGGAGGACGTCCAGGCCGGAGCGCAGGCCGCGGAGGCTGGGGATGTCCATGGCGCTGACCCACACCACATCGGTGCACTGCTCCATGGCGGCGAGCCCGATCTCGGGCAGGCCGGGAGCCGTGTCCAGGACGACGTACTGGAACTCCTGGGCCAGCTGTTCGAGCAGGCGGCTGATGTGGTCCGGCGTGATGTGGTCCGCGTCCACGGGGTTCGGCGGGGCGCACAGGGCGTAAATGCCGGCGGGGTGCACGGTGAGGAAGGCCTTCAGGACCAGAGAGTCCTGGGCAGCGGCCGGGGTGACAGCATCGGTGACGGTGTGCTCCGGGTTCAGGTAGAGGCCGGAGGCGACATCGCCGAACTGCAGGTCCAGGTCCACGATCACCACGCTCATCGGCGCGATCTGGCCCAGCCCGATGGCGATGTTGGTGGCCAGGGTGGTCTTGCCCACGCCGCCCTTGGGCGAGAAGACACCGATCACCAGGCCCTGGCCGCCGTTTTCTGTCTGCTGGCTTTCCGGGGTCCGGTGGCGGGTAGCGAAGGACTGGCAGGCACGCTCCAGGAGGACCCGGATCTCGGCGGGGTCCGCCTGCGGGCTGATGATGTCGCGGATGCCGGCGCGCATGGCGTGCAGGAAGGCTTCAGGCTGGACGTCGCTGACCAGGACAAGGCTGAGGCCCGGAAGCTGGACGTCGAAGACCTTGGCGAACCGCAGAGCCTCTTCGAACGGCACGTCCGGGCCGACGATGAGGACCTCGGGCCGTTCCTGGTTGAGGAGGGCGAAGAGTTCCGCGGGGCCGGCGGGGAGGATGTCGCTGGCGATGGTTTGCACGGAGCCGCGGAGGCCGTGCGCGACGGCGGCGCGCAGCTTTGCGTCGAAGTCGCCGCTGGGGGAGAGGAGGACGAAGCGGCTCACTTGTACACCGTGTCCTTCCTGGCGACGAAGCCGCCGCTGTCCTTGGCGTCGAGTGGTTCCTTGGTGAGCCAGAGCTCACCGTTGATAGAAGTGAAGATGATCTTGGTCGCGTCGACGTCACTGACGGCGACAGTGACCAGGAAAGATCCCTGCGGGAGGGTGGTGTCCTGGGGGTTGCTGCCGTCGGCGGGTTTCTCGGTGCCAGACGCTTGAGGAGCGCGTTGGACAGCCGTTACGAGGACTTTGCGGAGTGTCAATTGGCTGGTCTCGGCGCCGGCTTTAGTTTTGTCCGCGCCTTCCTTGTAGTTCAGGGCAATACCGATGTGGTCTCCGGCTTCAAGGCGGCCACCCACCACACGCTTGGGTTCCAGTTCAAAGGTGACCTCCTGCAGCCCCTCCGGGATCTCCACACCGCTCTTGGCCTTGGCGTCTTCCGGAGCGATGAGTCGTTCGGCGAGGAGTTGCTCTCCCGGCACCAGGTCCACCGCGGCGACCGTGCCGGCTCTGCTGTCCAGCGAGGTGACGGCCGTGGCTGCGATTGCCGTTGCCGGGACGTCCTGGATGACCAGGGATGCAGCCATGTCGTTGACCGGGGTCCCCGCGGGGATGGGCTTCTCCACGACCAGTACCTTTTTGGGGTTCGTGCTGGCCATCGCCCGTGCGTCAGCGCCGTTGGCGTAGACGATGATGAGCAGTGCGCCCGCAAGCGCCAAGGCGACGGCGGCCGTTCCGGCGAGCAGGCGAGACTTCACTGTGTTACTCCGTGGTGTGGTGGTTAGAGGGTGAGGCGGGCGATGGTGGTGCCGTAGTTCGGGGTGCTGCCCAGTTCAAATCCCTGGGCCAGGGACACGAACTTCACGAAGTAGCCCCTGATGGTTTTGTTGGCCACTTTCGGTCCTGCGGTCCAGCCGATGCTGGCGAACTGGTAGCCGGTCACATGGAATGCCGCGAAGCCTTTGATGTAGTACTTGCCGCTGGAGCCGGTTCCTGTTGCCAGGTCGTACATCGGCAGGAGGACGGTCTGGTTGTTCATCTGGCTGAAGTCCGCGGCGCTGCAGGTGGAGGGGACGCTGGCGCCGGTATCGCTGGCGAACCAGATGCCGGAGTTGCTTGATGCCCCTGCCGTTGCCGTGATGGCGCATTTGGCTGAGGCGGTTTGCATCCACCCGAACCCGCCCGGGATGCCTCCGCAGCCGTTCACTGACTGTTCCAGTACCTGCTCCGGTCCCTGAGTCCCGCCGGCGGGAATGTTCAGCTTGCAGTAGGCAATGGCCAACGGCAGGATGACTGGGCCCTTGGTCGGGTTTCCCCAGGTGGCGGAGGCTTTGGCGCCTACTTCCTTGCTGGGAACTCCGATTGCCTTGGCGAAAAAGAGCGAGACGGAGTTTTCCGGGCTTCCGGTTTCCTTGGCGCTGGTGGTCACCGATACGGTTCTTGCTGCCTTATCGAGCTGGATGCTGTACACGTTGCTCATGCCGTCCAGGGCGTTCTGGTTTGCGAGGCTGCCGGCGAGCGTGGACGTCGTCGAACAATCTGTGCTTGCCGTGTCCTTGGCGCACTTCTGTGCAAGCGCTATCGCGGAGGCGTCCGCCCCGCTTTGTAGCTGCGCGCGTTCGGAGTAGATGGCCCCCACGTCAACGGCGATGGCAACGAAGCCCAGCAACGTCACCAGGAGGATAGCGACGATGACCGAGACGGCGCCCTCTTCCTTGTTGTCTGCGCCTAGCCGCCGCACAGCATGACCCCCTTGCCCGTCATCGGGAACGGGCCGGCGATGCCCGTAATGGTGGACAGGTTGTAGTTGATGGTGACGGTCACCTGCTTGTCGGTGCCGCAGGTGGCGGGGCTGATGGTGATGTTTGAATCCGGGATGGCGCTACTAACGGCACCGGCTGCGGCCTTGGCGGCCGTCCTGGCTCCGGCCGGATCGTTATTGATGGCCATGACCCTGACACCGTCACGTGCTGCGTTGGTGAGCGTGATCTGGGCGTTGTAGGCCCGCCCGAATTCGATGGTTCCGAGCACCAGCATCAGGAGGAGGGGCAGCAGGATCGCGAATTCGACGGCGGCTGCACCGCTTTCCGATTCCTTCGGCACCTGCTGCACCTCCTCATGGTCTGCCTTGCTTTCAACCCGTGTAGGGGTTTGCGGTTCCGATATGGGGTCCGGAACCGGACGTTCTACGATCGTGCTAGGGCGTGGGGACCGTGGTCTTGACGGGGTGTGCGATATCGGTTGTGACGTCGGTGAACATGGTTTGAAGTTGGCCGCCCAGCGTGCTGACGGCGACGATGATGACGACTGCAATGAGGGCGACCATAATGCCGTATTCGACGGCGGTTGCGCCCTTCTCTTCGCTGCGCAGGCGGATCATGAGGTTGGTGTAGAGAGAAAGCATTTGGACTCCTGAGCGAGACGGATGGCTGGCCCTTCGCCAGCACTGGAACGAAGTTAGCAACGGGAATTGGCGGCTTGACCGGATCTTGCAGCATCCTGCGTAAAGGCTCAGCCAGGTGGGCGTTTCCTGTGCCTTCGCTGGTCCAGTCCTGCGCTCGTAGTGGGCTTAGCCGTCGTCCAAGCACGCAAAAGGACCCCCTCGGTTCTGGGTGCCGAGGGGGTCCGGTCTTCCGGGCGCCGGGGGCGCGGTTGGGGTGGTCTGGCGGCTACGGAATGCCCAGGGCCGTCTTGATTCCTGTGGTCAGGTCATTGAACGAATCGTTGAGGGCGAGCCCCAAGGCGCCCACTCCAACCACAATGACAATGGCGATGAAGCCGACGGAGATTCCGTACTCCGTGGCGGTTGCTCCCCGCTCTTCGTTCCGGACCCGGCCGGCCATACGTCCGAGGGAGACGACAAATCGATTCAGAGTATCCATGGTTCCTCCTACGAAAATGCCGCAATGATGTTCATGACTGCCGGACCCAGCAGGATGATGAACAGAGTGGGGAAGATGAAGAAGATCAGGGGAAAGAGGATTTTCACGGGGATCTTCATAGCGTGTTCTTCGGCGCGTTGGCGCCGTTTCATGCGCATCTCGTGTGCCTGGATTTTCAAGACTTTCGCTATGGCAATTCCGTAAGCGTCAGCTTGAACAATCGCCCGAATGAATGAACGGAGATCGGGTACATCGACTCGATCGGACATGGCCAAATAGGCCTCCTTGCGGGAACGCCCCACCTGCATGTCCTGCAGTGTCCGCGTCATTTCGTCAGCCAATGGGCCGCTGCCATTCTGGGCTGTGCGGGCCATGGCCGCTTCGAAGCCAAGTCCGGCCTGTACCGAGATCAGCATTTGGTCCAGCGTGTTCGGCAGTTCTTGACGGATCTTAGCCCTCCTCTTCTCGGCTGTGCTGCGGATCAGGAGGTCAGGAGCAAAGTAGCCGAAGGCAGCTGCCGCCAGCAAGATGGCGAAACGGGCCGGCTCCGGGTTTGCAAGGAGGTAGAACAAACCCAGTAGCGATGTCCCGAGGGCCAGCAGTGGTTTGACCACTAAGAGGCGATCCAGCGGCCATTCTTTGGGCCGCCCCATGGCCGCGAGTTGCTTGTCCAACCAAGAAACGTAGCCAACCGGAGTGACCTTGCGGGCCATTGCAGAGAATTCGGCTGAGAGGTTCTGCGGAGCTGCATTCCTGGCCCGCTGCCCGAGGTTAGCCTGGATATTGCGTATCGCAACCCGGTCAGTTGCAGCGACGGACCACACGAGGTAGGTGACCGGCAAGATTATGGCGAGTATTGCACCTAATGCCATTGGTGACATGTCAGGCCTCCTAGAACTTCGGTTTGATCAGTCGGCTGAGCCAGAAGCCACCGGCGGTGAGCATGACCGCAGCGGTTCCGAGCATCAGGAAGCCAGGGACTGTGCTGGTGAATGTCTTCGCATACTGGGCGTTAATCAGGATCAGGGCGAAAAAGAGGACTACTGGGAGTCCCATCAGTACTGCGGCGGACATTTTTCCTTCGGCGCTCAGCGCCTTCACCTGGCGGCGAATCTGGTTACGGTCGCGGATGGTCTCACCCACGTGGTCCAGAACTTCTGCAAGGTCGCCACCTACTTCCCGGTGGATTTCGATTGCCTGCGAGATCCATGCGAAGTCCTCGCTGCCAGTACGGATGGCGACGTCCGTCATCGACTCCCCAAGGTCCCGCCCGATCCTCGTCTCGTTGACGATCCGGGCGAGCTCTTCAGACATCGGCGCATCCGACTCGCGCGCTGATGCGTCCACGGCCCTGAGTAGGGAGTGCCCCGCACGCATGCTTCCGGTCAGCATCTGGAGTGTGTCCGGCAGCTGCTCGTCGAACTTGCTCTTTCGTCGGGCAGCGAGCACCGAGAGGTATGCGAACATGCCCGCCGGAACCGCCAGGAACACCACGACTCCAAAGAAGGGTCCACCAAGAAGGAATCCGAATACGCTGCCAGCCAGAGCGCCGGCCGCCATCATCAGAAGAAAGTTCGCGGGCTGAGTCTTGAGTCCTGCCCGTTCAAGCTTTGCCCGGCTTACGAGGAAATCGTTTCTGCCCTTCAGCTGATTGTTGATGGCACCAACGGCCGAGTCCGTGATTACCGTCAGCCTGGAAGACGTAGCAGGGACATCGGGACGACGCCGCGATAGTGGGATCACGTTAGCTGGCTTCAGTACGACTGCGAAGAGCAAAATGACAGCTGCGAAGATTGATGCCACACCGGCAACCGCCATCGATACCGGGATTTCTGCCTCCATCACCGGCCCCTTACTGCGTGGGCGCCGAAGACGGATGGCGAAATTCTGATACCCAGTTCCTCGAACCGGTCCGTAAACCGAGGCCTGACTCCGGTGGGCACCGGTTTGCCAAGGAACCTTCCGTTCGCGTCGATGCCTGCAGAGTAATCGAAGACGAACGCATCCTGGAGGGTGACTATGTCGCCTTCCATCCCTTGAACCTCGGTAATGTGCGTTACCCGTCGTGTCCCGTCGCGGAGACGCGAGATATGCACGATCAGGTTGACCGCGGAGGCGATCTGTTCCCGGATTGCGCGCAGGGGCAGGTCCATGCCCGCCATCAGGACAAGTGTCTCCAGACGGGCAATGGCGTCTCGGGGCGAATTAGCATGCACTGTTGAGATCGAGCCGTCGTGGCCGGTGTTCATGGCTTGCAGCATGTCCAAGGACTCTCCGCCTCGAACTTCACCGACGACGATGCGGTCGGGCCGCATGCGTAGGGAGTTGCGGACCAGGTCGCGAATGGACACTTCGCCTCGTCCTTCGATGTTTGCCGGCCGGCTTTCCAACCGGACAACGTGGTCCTGCTGGAGCTGAAGTTCCACGGCGTCCTCGATCGTCACGATTCTGTCCGTGGCGGGGATAAAGGACGACAGCACATTCAGCATGGTCGTCTTACCTGTGCCGGTACCGCCGGAGACGATGATGTTCATGCGGGCCAAGACACACGCCTGGAGCAACTCGGCCATCTCGGGGGAGAGACTGCCGAACTCGATGAGCTTCTGCACCGTAAGTGCCTCGCGACCGAACTTACGGATAGTCAGCGATGCCCCGTTCACGGCTAGGGGAGGGATGATGGCGTTGACTCGTGAGCCGTCTGCCAGGCGGGCATCCACCAGTGGCGACGACTCGTCGATCCTCCTACCGATCCGCGTGACGATCCTTTCGATGACCTTTCGCAGGGACTCTTCGTTGGCGAACTTCGTATCCGTCAGAAAGAGGTGGCCATTGCGTTCGACGTAGATCTGGTCTGCACGATTCACCATAATTTCCGTGACAGTGGGGTCATCCAAGTACCGTTGCATTGGGCCATGGCCAAGGACATCGTCAATAATCTCCCGAGTCAGTCGCTGGCGTTCGCCCTGCGTGAGCGGGACTTGTTCCTCGTCAACGACCGCTTTCAGTTCGTCTTTGACGAATTGATGCAACTCGGTTTCATCCAGCGTTGAATCGGTGATTCGAGAACCAAGCCGCTCGTAGAGGGCTTGGCTTGCACGGTCCTTGAGCCCGGTGAGCGCTTCACTCGAGCTGCCTGCAGTCACCTCGATGGCTGCAGGAACGAGGGCCTGCTCAGCCGCTTGGGCTTGCTGTATGGCGCCCAAAGTGGCAGGCCCCGTACTCGGCATGGGGCTCTGATCGGGCGAGCCTGCCGCTTCGTCGCCCCGGATCTTTGCAATTCGGTTCGAGAGATTCATTGCACTACCGCCCTTCTGTGAAGCTTCTTGCGGGGGCCTTCCCAATTCGGCTTGAAACGCTCAACCAGCTGCCGGAGCCCCTTCGCCACTGCATCGCGGCTGCCATCCTGCAGCAGGGGAACACCTTTATTTGTTGAAAAGGGGACGGCCCGGGAACGTGGCAGGACCACGTCCACGGGAGCCCCTATCGTTGCCTCGACGTCCTGGACAGTCAGCCCGGTCTTTCGGTCAGCCATGTTCAGCACCACGTGCCGATTGTCAGGGAGAAGGTCGAGTTCTGAAAGGATCTGGAAGCCGGTCCGGAGGCCGCGGATACTCGGGATGTCCATGCCGCAAACCCATACGGCGTCCGTCGCCTGCTCCAGCGTCGCCAGAACGTGCTCGCCTAATCCGGGTGCGGTGTCAACCACCACGTACTGAAATTCAGTCCGTAGTTGCTGCAGGAGATGACTGACGTGTTCTCCTGAAATCCTGTCCATGTCGATCGGGTTGCGAGGTGCGCATAAGGCGTAGATGTTGCCACGGTGCAGCGACAAATAGGTCTTGAGGACCATAGCGTCCTGGCTCGCTGCGCCCACTACTGCCTCTGAGATCGTAAATTCTGGTTCGATCATCAATCCGCTAGCAACGTCTCCGAACTGCAAATCCAAGTCGACCAGGACGACGCTCATCGGAGCTATTTGCCCGAGTCCGATGGCCAAATTACTTGCAACAGTTGTTTTCCCGACACCTCCCTTCGGTGACATGACGGCAACAATTCGGCCGCCGTCCGCCGCAGGGCGTTCAGCCGTGTTTGGCGCAAGCCCTCGCCTCCTGCCGGCCGCAGCCAGGCTTGCCCGCTCCACGAGGGCACGGATCTGCTCGGTGTCGGCCGTAGGCGGAAGAATGTCCCGGATTCCGGACCGCATAGCACTCAGCGCAAGTTCGCCGTCGTCATCCGCCACAAGGACGATGCTGATTTCTGGGAACTGAAGATCGAGTACTGCAGCGAATTTCAGCGCTTCTTCGCGAGGCAGGCCAGCACCGAGTATGAGAACTTCCGGAGGTTCACCAACTTGCTGTCGGAGGATGTCCTCAGGCGACTCTGGTAGGTAGTTCGCCTGAAAGGACTGCAGCGATCCGCTCAGGGGTGCTATCGACGCACGAACAGTACGTTCGTATTCGGCGGAGGGCGTAATGAGGATGAAGCGGCTCATCGGAACACCTTGGTCTGGTTCACCACTCCGTTGGTTCCCTCTGTGGCCCCTGCCGGTTCTTTCGAGAGATAGATCTTTCCGAACTCTGCCGCGTACACGAGCTTTTCCGCGTCGACAGCGTCCCGGGCAAGCGTGATTAGGTACGAATCGCTGGATGCCGGCTTGCTGCCCTCTGTGTTCAGGGCACCTGTAGAACTTGCCTGTGTCGCTTCGCCTTGAGTCTGGACGGCCTGCCCGGAGCTGAACTGAACTGCAGTGACAAGTACCTTGTGGAAGGTCAGCTGAGTGCCGTTGCCGCCGCCGGCAGAGTCTCCCAGGGAAATGAAGACTCCAACGGTGTCACCAGCCTGAACCGAACCACCAACCACGCGGTCGATGCCAAGCCGGACTGATATTTCCTGGAGTCCCGCAGGAACCTCAACCCTTGCCGGGCCGATGAAAGTGCTCGCATCGACGAGACGGCTGCTTAAAAGTTGCTCACCGGTTACCAAACCAACGGCGGTCACTTTCGTACTAACTGAGCTGAGATCCTCTACGGCGTCCGCTGCAATCGCAGTCCGCGGGACTGCTTTGGTAGTGACGTACTGGCTGAGCTGACCTGCCGGCGTTCCCGCGGGAACGTTCTGTTTAACGACCAGGACGTCTTCCGTTTCCGTGTTGGCAAGTGCGCGACGGTCCGCGCCTTGAACGTAATTGAAGAGGAGGACTGTGCCTATAACCGCTACGACCAGCGCGGCAATGCCTCCCAGTAGGCGTGCTTTCATTGCTTTCCCCTTAGTTGGTACTACTTGATGAGCCGGATCTCCGAGGTTCCGAGATCGATTCCGCCGGGAAGAGTGTTGCCGGCGCCGATGGTGTTGTACTTAATGAATTGACCGATGATGCAGCGGTCGTTGCCGCTGGAACAGGCCAGCGCGCTCGTCATTCCCGGATCGCTCGAAGTGTTTCGGAATTCGTAAACACCGTTGTTTCCGAACTTCCATCCCCAGATTTTGAAAGTTGCGTAACCTGTGATGTGAAACGATCCGCCTTGTCCGTTACCCGTTGATGTGTCGAATACGGGGAACTCGACATTCACATTCCCGCCCGCCAGAAGAGTGGTTTTCCAGGTGCTGAGAATGGTAGAGCAGCCACTCGGCGGATTATTTCCGGGGTCCGAACCCATGTTGTTGTTTCCCACTTGTGTGGTGGCCTCACAGGGAGAGGATTGGTCGAGCCATCCCCAACCTCCTGGAATTTGAGTCCCAGATGGACCTGTACACGTGCCGCCTGGCTTGTACGAGATCTTCTGCACAGTACCTGCCGAACTTGCTGTGGAGAGGTTGTAGCAGTCGTCCGACAAAGCCAGCGGGAATCCTGACCCACTTCCAGGGAAGAAGAAACCTGCCGTTGCTTGCGCGCCGACACTCACCGGACTTGCATTGATCGCGTTTGAAAACAGGTTCGTCAGGAAGCTCGATGACCCATTCTTTGTGGAGGTAGTGACAGTCACCTGCCCCGGCACGCTGTAATCAACCGCGGCCGCACTGGCAGCGTCGTTTGAGTTGGAATTCGCAAGACTGTCAGCCAGAGCCGAATTGCAGATCCCGTTCTTGCAACTTAGAGCCACTGCCAAAGCACCGGCATCAGCACCATTTTGCAGTTGAGCGCGCTCGGAATAGATTTGGCCGACATCCACCGCCACCGCACCGGCACCGATCAAGACCAGCATCATCAAGGCGACGATTACGCCGGCGGCGCCTCGCTCGTTCGGCTCACCGGACTCGTTTCCCTTGCAGGTCAGCCACCGCACTGCATTGATCCTTTGCCCTTGAGTACCAGTGAAGAGCCAAAAAACCCGGTGAGCGATGTTCCGGTGTAGGTGACAGTTACCGACGCATTGGGCGTAGGTGTTGCTGTAGGGCACGATGCCGCTGAGTAGTCAAACGCCAACAGGGCTGTGTTGATTGACGGAGCGCCAGCTTTGCCGGCTGCCGTTGCTTTCGTGGCATCCTTGGTAATCGCCATCGTCCTGGCTGCCTCACGGGACGCTTGGGTCACGGAAACTTGGATGTTGTAAGCGTTCGAGAACTCCACGATGGCGATAATTAGTGCGATGAGGATCGGTGCGACGAGCGCAAACTCGACAGCGACGGCTCCTCGCTCCCCGTCTCGTTGATTTCTTAGGCTGCGTTTCAAGTGGTCCCCCTGGACGGTTGCAGCATGGGCTTAAGTGCGGTGTGCCGCGCTGGCTGAGCGCGGCACACCGATTCCTGTTGAGCTACCAGCCGCCGACAGTTGTTGCGAGGCTGCTGAAGAACGTCTGCAGGTTGGTTCCGAAGAGGGTGACGCCGGCGACGATCACCAAGGCGATCAGTCCTACAAGGAGTGAGTACTCCGTGGCCGTAGCGCCCTTTTCGTTGGAAAAGATGGCCCGCACAGCAATGACGAGTTCCTGAAGCGATGTATTGATCCGAGACATCGTGTGGTCCTTCTGGTTGATTCGTACCATCACCACGCGCCGACTTTGCCGGCCAGACCGTTGAAGAAAGTGTTCAGGTTGCCGCCGAAGAGCGTGACGCCCGCGACGATGACAAGGGCGATGAGGCCAACGAGCAGTGAATACTCGGTTGCAGTCGCACCCTTCTCGGAGGAGAAGCGATCCTTGACGCCGGCAACGAAAGCCATCATCGAGACCATGAGAGAAGTCATTGTATTTTCCTTTAATTCGGTGAAATGGAATTGATGTGATTTCAACGAATTTCCAGCTGCCCCCATAATTCCTTAGCGGCTGGACTTCGCTAAGAAGAGATTGTCATCGGGGGATAGCGGCAACAATGCGTAGTGGTACTCGACTTTTTTCGGGCGTCTTGAAAGTACGTACTCAGAAGCAGTTGACGGTACTCAGAACCGTAATCGAGTACACCGACGACTACTTGGATTGGTTTGGTCTCAGGATCCTCTGGAGCCGCTAGAAGGTGCTGCGCCAGCTACTGAACAAGGAGACTGATGGCTAGGACCGAGCCAAGCATCGATGGCCCGTGTGCCACTTCCGTGGCGTTTTTACGGTCTTTTTTGACAACGACGGCGATGGTGACGACGCCATTCAGGATGAAGCCGAGGAGGCCGCCGTAGAGGAGATGGGTCCAATCTAGGTACCCGAGGTAGAGGCCGACCGGTGCGGCGAGCTTGACGTCGCCCATTCCGATGGCTCCTGGGGAAATTAGCGCCAGAATTAGATAGCCGGCGAACAAAATGACCATGCCGAGCAGTGCGCGAAGCATATTGTCAGCATGCTGATTAGCTGCCGATGATGCGAGGAGGAGAGCGATTCCCCCTGCCAGGAGCGCTAATACTAGTGGATTTGGCAGCAAATGAAGTAAAAAATCAATCCTGGCCAGCTGGACTCCGAGGATGGCCAGAAACAGAAACGCCGGCAACGTCCAGGAAGCCCCAAAGCGCAGCGCAAAGGCGCCGCACGCAACTCCCGTGAGTGCCGCCGTCGTAATCCTTGCCGACGGTGCGGGTGTTCCGCCCAGGCGGGGGACGAGCCTGGCAATGAGCATCTCCGCCGCAGGGGAGAGCGCGGCCCCCAAAAGAGCTGCGCCCAGCGCAAAAGCCCATCCGGCGCCAACGCCAGCACCTTCTGTAAACACCGCGACCCCCTGCGCTCATCCTGCCGGCGGCGCTGTAGTGGCCTGCGGCTACCCCATTTTGACCCTGAAGCCCTTGGCACGCTAATCTTGTAAGTCGTTGTGCGTGTCCTATTCCGATGGTGCGTGCCCGCTTGAGAATCCGGTTGCAGGATAACTACTCAACGTGCACATTCGGAACCTCAGGATGACTGGTTACATAGAGCCCTCACCTCTGTTCCGGTAGCGCGCAGGAAGTAGGTGCTCACCCCTGAGTGGCGCCTAAACAAAGAACGCCAGAACAAGAACGAGGCAAACACCGTGCGTACGTACACCCCGAAGCCCGGCGATATCAACCGCCAGTGGCACGTCATTGACGCCACCGACGTTGTCCTTGGTCGTCTTGCCAGCCAGACCGCAATCCTGCTGCGCGGCAAGCACAAGGCCACCTTTGCGTCCCACATGGACATGGGCGACTTCGTCATCATCATCAACGCTGAAAAGGTTGCCCTGACCGGCGCCAAGCTGGAGCAGAAGCGCGCATACCGCCACTCCGGCTACCCGGGCGGCCTGACCTCCGTCAACTACGCGGAACTGCTGGAATCCAACCCGGTCCGCGCCGTTGAGAAGGCCATCAAGGGCATGCTCCCCAAGAACTCCCTCGCTGCACAGCAGCTGGGCAAGCTCAAGGTGTACCGCGGTGCTGAGCACCCCCACGCCGCACAGCAGCCCAAGACTTTCGAAATCACCCAGGTCGCCCAGTAGTCCTGGCCACCAAACAACTTACTTAATACAAGGAGAATCGTGGCTCAGAACGAAGAACTGACCACCGAAGCCGTTGAGGCTGAGGAAAACCCCACCAGCTACACCTCTGAGAGCTCGGCTGCCGAAGCCGCTCCCAAGAAGGAGCGCCCGGCACTGACCGTTGCCGGCGCAGCAGTTGGCCGCCGCAAGGAAGCCGTTGCACGCGTTCGCGTTGTCCCGGGCTCCGGCAAGTGGACCATCAACGGCCGCGCGCTGGACAACTACTTCCCGAACAAGCTGCACCAGCAGGACGTCAACGAGCCCTTCAAGATCCTTGATCTCGAAGGCGCCTACGACGTCATCGCCCGCATCCACGGCGGCGGCATCTCCGGCCAGGCCGGCGCACTGCGCCTCGGCATCGCCCGTTCGCTGAACGAGATCGACGTCGAGAACAACCGCGCCACCCTGAAGAAGGCCGGTTACCTGTCCCGCGACGCCCGTGTCATTGAGCGTAAGAAGGCCGGCCTCAAGAAGGCCCGCAAGGCTCAGCAGTACTCCAAGCGCTAAATCCGCTTGCATAGAAGCCCGTCCCGCTATTTGCGGGGCGGGCTTCTCGTGCTTAATCAGTGAGTCGAATGCTCAAGTCGTATAGCCGCACGCCGTCGAGCTCCTGGTAAGAGTAATTCGCTTCGATCCACCTAACGACTTCTAAGGTATTCGGGCTGGCAGACCAATTTAGGATGCCAGGCTGATGTATGTAGAAACGTAGTTGCCCCGCGTTCACATAGTCCTCAAAGCTGGATAAGGACGGGTACGCGTCTAGTGCGGAGAAGCCACCAATCGACATGATTGGACGTTTCGTCTTGAGCTGGTATAGCGCCGCATTTTCGCTTCCAGTGGTTGCCGCTGCCCAGCGAGTAGTTTCAGGGACCTGCTCAATAATTGAAGCGATATCATCCACCACGGGTTCGCCACGAGCAAGGGCATATTTTGCCTGTTCCCCCTGTAGAAGTTGTTCAGCGTCTCTTTTGTGCCAACTTTCAACACTCGGCACCGGGCCGGATATTGGAAAGGACCCCTGTTGCGGAGTGCTAACGGAATCGATAATAAACATCGACGGAACCATCAATATAGATGCTGCAGCAAGCAGCAGCGCTGCCGCAGTGAGCCTTGGTCGTTGAAACCTAGTAGGAAGTACCAGGCAAAAAGAGGCTGCCAAGGCTGCTACTTTTACGATCATAACTGCCCACGGATTCCAATCCTGAAACCACGTGAGATATCCGGACGTCAGGACGGCGCAGACTAGCACGATAGGAGCAGCACTGCAGCGGTATCTAAGGTCGTTGCGGCTGACCCAAAAGCTTTCGAAGGCGTAGGCGGTGAGGAATGCCATCGGGAGTGCCAACATGGACGTGTAATAGGGATGGATGTCACCAGTCATGAAGCTGAGCACTGCAAAAGTCGTGAGGAACCAAACGGTGAGAAGGGCTGATGCGAAGGACCGCAGTCGACTCATCCGTCTCCGAACAATTTCAATAACAGCCATGGCCGCTCCTATGAAAGCAACGGGCAGCATCCACGCGACTTCGGGTGCGTAATTGATGGTAAACAAGCGGACAAGACTAGCGTCGTATCCCACGACGCCACTAAAATCTTTCGGATTGACTGCGCCCAAGCTGGTTTGCCCGGTAAGCCGGCCGAACCCGTTGTAGCCGAAAGTGAGTTCCAAAAAGCTGTTCGTTGAAGTACCCCCAACCCAAGGTCTCATCATGGCGGGTGTCAATTCCACAATCGCGATCCAAATAAAGGCTGGTGCGGCCATAAGAGCACCGAAAGCAAATGCTTGGCTTATCCTTGTCTTGATGCTGCCGTAACCAAAGACGAAGAAGGCGCCGATAACGGCGGGCACCAGTATCCAACTCTGGAACTGTTTGCAGAGGAAACCCAGGCCCAGGACCACGGCGGCGAGGTACATGTATTTAGCTTGTTCCCGTGCGAAACCGCGAACTGAAAAGTACACTGCCAAAGCCCAGAGAAGGAGCAGAAGCGCATCGGGATTATTGAATCGGAAGATCATGGAAGTAACAGGCGTAATTATGACAAGTAAGCCAGCAATGAATGCCTGCCGCTGGCCTCCCAAGTAGTTTGCCGTTCTATGGACAAGGAATACTGTCATAATCCCCATCAGGGCTTGGGGTATCAGAACGCTAAATGAGTTGAGACCCAACAGCTTAACTGCGATGGCGATGATCCATAGGTGCAGCGGAGGCTTATCGACTGTCAAACCATTGCCGGCATCTGAGGCGCCGAAGAACAACGCGCTCCAGTCGCCGGCACCTGCTTGTGCTGCCGCAGCATAATATGGATTGCCCCATCCATTGATGGTGAGATCCCAGCAGTAGACGGTGCCAGCGATGGCGACGAGCGCAAATTCTGCACGACGGCGTGCCCACCAATGGCTTTGTCGGCCGCCTCGGATGCGAGTCTCGTTAGTTGCTGAGGTCGTAGACAGTAACGCCATCTATTTGCTCCGTTCTAAAGTTTTCTTTAGCCCATGCCTGGATAGCAATTAGCTCACCGCTGTTTCCTGGAACCTTCAACTGTTCCACTTGCTCCACCAAGTAGCAGACCTTTCCTGATGAAACCCATTCCTTGAACTGATTGAGGTTGGGATTCGGGTCGACGCCGGCAAAGCCTCCAAGGGACATGACCGGTCGACCGATGTGCAATTGAAACTGGGAGGCCGTCTGGCCCGGATATGTGGCGGCGGCCCACGTGCAGAGTGGTGATGCATTTTGTAGAAGGTCCGTCATTCTAAGGCTGGGCTTCATGCCAATCGCTACCCCCGATGCCCATGCAGGATCTTGCTCTTTGACTCCTTTGAGGAATCTACTCAGGGTGTTCGGGCTTTTCGTGACGCCTCCTGACATGGGATTCGATCCCTCTTGAGGGGTGCTAGCAGTCATGATCGAGCAAACGACCGGCCCGGCCATGAGAGACGCGAATGCGAGACCCAAGGCAAAACGAACCATCCAGCGACTCGGTGGTGGGATTGCTAACACGGCAGACGCAAGGACTCCTGAAAAAAATGCTGCGTTGCCAAGCCACTCCGGGTAATCTGTGCTGGACTGCCACAAGGCCTTCGAAAAGATGACACTTGCGACCAGTGAGGCGGCTACCATCACACGACTGGTGGTCGTGCTCAGGTTCCGCTGGAGCAAATCGGCGCCGACGCCTATGCACAGAGCCATTGGGAAAGCAAGTGACGCCGTATAGTAGGAGTGGAAATTAGCACCCATGAAGCTAAGCATGAAGTAGGTTGTGGCCATCCACATCGCTGCAGCGCAGGCTAATATCGACTGCTTACGGGCGAGACGACGTCTGAGCAGACAGATAATTACCGCAGTGCATGAGATTAGGCCCGGTAATAGAAGCCAGCCGATTTCCTGTCCGTAGTTTAGATTGATCAGCCTAAAGAATCCTGCATCGGTATCAACACTTCGGAACTGAGCGGGTATCAACGAAGCAGACGGAGCGTCACTGTGTTGCATGACACGGTCAACCCCGTTGTAGCCGAGGATCAATTCGAGCATGCTATTCGTCGTTGAACCGCCGATGTAAGGACGATCTGATGCCGGTGTCATGTCAACGTAAAGGGGCCAGGCTAGTGAACCAACGCCGAGGAGAAAGCCCATTGCAGAAATAGACACGATGCGTTTCTGCCATCGAATCCGAGAAAGCAGCGAAAAAGTGGTGACTAGTGCCGGTAGTACTAGAAACGCCTGCAGTTGCTTTGTTAGAAAGCCCAAAGAAAGCAACGCGGCAAGGAGGGCAAGATACCTGAATTTTCCAGACTCGGTTGCTCTGATACCTGCATAGAGCGAGACGCCCATCAGAAGAACCATAAGTGGATCTGGGTTGTTGTAGCGAGCTAAGAGTACGGTGATGGGTGTGAAGGCGAAGACCGCGGTTGCTAGCAATGAAGGTGTAAAGGGGAAGCAACGCCTCATTAGGCGGTAGGACAGAATGGCGCTGGACAGCGTAATCAGGGCTTGGGGCAGCATCAACGCCCACGGATTGAGACCGAAGAGACGCACAGAAAGCCCTATCACCCAAAGACTCAGCGGGGGCTTGTCCACCGTGACCGAATTGCCCCAGTCAGCCGACCCAAATATGAATGCTTTGAGATCTTGTTGTCCGGCCTGCACGGCGGCAGAGTAGTAGGCGTTGGCAAATCCGTTTCGGTCCAAGGCCCAGATGTACACCAGTCCGGCAACGAGTAGCAGCGAAGCTACAGCAAGTTGCTGCCGCCGAGAATCGGTGGTCGCTGAACGCTGCGGCCGGGCCAGAATCCCTTCATCTGCTGTGACCGTCACGGAAGAATCTTCCCGAGGGGCGCGAGGGTAAGCCTATTTACGCGGTTCCTTACTTGTCCGGTTCTGAACACCCACAGACGCAGCAGAACAAAGCGCATCAGGGTGGCCAACACGTTGGCGGCTGTCAGGACCAGTAGCTCCGCATTGGGCGCGGCGTCGGGATGCAGCGCGTGAAGTGTCAGCAGCGACGAAGAGGTGATGCTCCAGGCGAGCAAGAAAACGATCAACCCCTGAAACTGCTGGGTGAAGAGCTTCGCCGGTCCGCTGATGCCAAAGGTGAATCGCCGGTTGGCGGCCGTGTTGCCAACCGCCGTTAGCAGAAGCGCCAGGAAGTTCGCTTCCTGCGCTCCGAATGGCCCCTGCAGCACCAAGTAGAGCAACGCGAAGGCCAAGGTTGAGGCGACTCCAACGAGTCCGAAACGAAGAACTTGGCCGAAAAAGCTTGGCCGGCCCAGGGGCACAATCGGCCGGCGTCCCAGCTCGGCATAGATGGCCTGGACAGGAATGACACCCTTAACCAGGGACCCAGCCACCCGCACCATTCCCCGCAAGTCGTCAAGGGCTGTCTGTTTGATGTCCACCCGGCTGTCCGGGTCATCAACCCAGTCAACGGGAATTTCGTGAATGCGGAGTCCGGAGCGCTCGGCAATGATCAGCAACTCTGTGTCGAAAAACCACCCGTTGTCCTCCACATGGGGGAGCAGGCGCTTGGCCACATCGGCGCGAATTGCCTTAAACCCGCACTGTGCATCCGAGAAACGCACCTGCATGGTGCGCCGCAGCAGGAAGTTATAAGAACGGGAGATGAACTCCCGCTTGGGGCCGCGGCTCACCCTCGAGCTCTGGCCCAGACGCGTTCCAATCGATATGTCGGAATGCCCGGACAACAGGGGCGCCACCAACGGTGGGAGCGCGGCCAAGTCGGTAGATAGATCAACATCAAGGTAGGCCAAGACTTTGGCTTCCGAAACGCTCCACGCGTCCCTCAGTGCCAGGCCGCGTCCTTTGGATTCCAGCCGCCGGTAACCGACGTTTTCCAATTGCTCGCTGAGTCGAGCGGCAATCACCGGCGTCCGGTCGGTGCTTGCATTATCGGCGATGGTGATTCTCCACGTCGACGGCATTTCATTCGTCAAGTATTCGGCGAGCCTTGTGATGCTGCGTTCGAGTACCGCTTCTTCGTTGTAGACCGGTACTACAATTTCGAGCGCCAAGCCCCCATAGCTAGGTGTCATGAATGGATCGTAGGGGCCGCGAAATAGGGGTGGCGAGGGTTTTGACAGAAGACAGGTAGCAGCGAAAGGAACCAAGTAGTCCCAGTAATTGCGCCTCTAGGAAGGCAGGTACTCAACAGGTAGAACTGCCTCTTCCCCGGCCGCCTACGCAGGTGCCGCCACCGCCATCCCATACACTTGACCGGTGTCTAGATTATTTGGAACTGATGGTGTCCGGGGGCTGGCCAACGGGCTGCTGACAGCGGAGCTGGCCCTGCAGCTGGCCCAGGCGGCGGCCGTGGTACTTGGCCACGACCGCAACTCCAACGGCTCCCGGCCCCGCGCCGTGGTGGCCCGTGATCCGCGTGCCAGCGGGGAATTCATCGCGGCTGCGGTGGAGGCCGGGCTGTCCAGCTCGGGCATCGACGTCTACGACGCCGGCGTCCTCCCCACCCCGGCCGCCGCGTACCTGGTGGCGGACCTGGAAGCCGATTTCGGCGTCATGATCTCCGCCTCCCACAACCCGGCGCCGGATAACGGCATCAAGTTCTTCGCCCGCGGCGGCCAGAAGCTCCCCGACGACGTGGAAGACGCCATTGAAGCCCAGATGCACAACGAGGCCGTCCGGCCCATAGGTCCCGATGTCGGACGCATCCAGCGCTTCTCCGACGCCGAGGACCGCTACGTCGTCCACCTCCTCAGCACCCTCCCGCACCGTCTCGAGGGCCTCACCGTGGTCCTGGACTGCGCCCACGGCGCCGCCAGCGGCTGCTCCCCGCAGGTCTTCAAGGACGCCGGCGCGGACGTCATCGTCATCGGCGCCGACCCGGACGGGCTCAACATCAACGACGGCGTGGGCTCCACCCACCTCGGCCCGCTCAAGGAAGCCGTCCTCCAGTACGGCGCGGACCTTGGCATCGCCCACGACGGCGACGCGGACCGCTGCCTGGCCGTGGACCACGAAGGCAACGAAGTGGACGGCGACCAGATCATGGCGGTCCTCGCCGTCGCCCTCAAGAAAGCCGGCAAGCTGAACGACGATGTCCTGGTGGCCACCGTCATGAGCAACCTCGGCCTCAAAATTGCCCTCCGCGACGCCGGCATCAGCATCCGCGAAACAGCCGTGGGAGACCGCTACGTCCTGGAAAGCATGCGGGAAGGCGGCTTCAACCTTGGCGGGGAACAGTCCGGCCACGTCATCTTCTCGGACCACGCCACCACCGGTGACGGACTCCTCACCGGCCTGCAGCTCGCCGCCCAGGTGGCCCTGACCGGGAAGTCCCTCAAGGACCTGGCCGCCGTCATGACCAAGCTCCCGCAGGTCCTCATCAACGTCAAGGGCGTGGACCGCACCAAGGTCAAGAGCAGCGACGTCCTCGCCCAGGCCGTCAAGGCCGCCGAGGCCGCCCTGGGTGAAACCGGCCGCGTCCTCCTCCGCCCCTCCGGCACCGAACCCGTGGTCCGGGTCATGGTGGAGGCCGCCGACGAGGAAACCGCGCAGTCCATCGCCGAACACCTCGCACAGGTGGTCCGCACGGAACTCGCGCTCGAACTCATCAGCGAATAGCCGCACAAACGAATGAGGCCCGCTTCCACGGATGGAAGCGGGCCTCATTCGCATATCGGCTAGGACGAGCGACTTCGCAACTCGTCGCGGATCTCGGTGAGCAGGGCGATCTGCGGATCCTCGGCAGATTCTTCCTTGACGTCCTGGTTGATGCCGAGCCGGCGGTTGCGCCGCTCGATCATGTGGTTCATGGGCATGACCACAACAAAGTAGATGGCGGCGGCAATCAGCACGAACGAGATGACGGCGGAGATGACGCGTCCGTAGAGGAAGCCCTCCCACTGCATCTCCTCGATACCCTTCGCCTGGAACAGAAGGCCGATCAGCGGTGTGAGCAGCCCTTCCACGATCGATGTGACGACGGCGCCGAACGCGGCACCCATCACGACAGCGACGGCAAGGTCTACGACGTTGCCCTTCATGATGAAATTCTTGAATCCGGTCAACATGGGTTCCAAACTAGCCCACGTCTGTTAACCCTGCGTGAACCCAGGCCCCTATTTTGGGCCGTGTTGGGAACCAGTTGGCTGCAGTATCCGTTAGGGGTACCCCGGTGCCGCCCCCACGCCGAAGTACTCCTCGAGCGTGACAATCCCGCGTACGGACATGTCCGTGGCCGCCTCCACGCCGATGTACCGCAGGTGCCACGGCTCGTAGTAGTACCCGGTGGTCTCATGGAACATCCACGGATACCGCACCACGAACCCGAACCCGTAGGCGTTGGCTTTCGCCCAGACAGCGGCAGGCTGGTCCGCGAAGCACGGCTGGAAGGCGCACGCTCCGCCGCCGTCGGCGATGTCGAAGGACCACCCCGTCTGGTGCTCCGAGTAGCCCGGCCGGGCGCTGGCCGTGTCCGCGTCCGCCTGCCCACGCGCGGCGACGTACCCGTTGTACGTAGAAACCTGCGTGGCGTAGGAGCGGTACCCGCTGGCCAGGACCATGACCACGCCGTCCCGCGCCGCAGCCGCGAACATCGCCTCGGCCGCTGCCGCCGTCGTACTGTTCAGCAGCGCGGACTCACCGGACGCGGAGATCCCGACGGCGGGACTCACCAGATCCGCCGGCGCATAGTCGGCGGGGGCCAGCGGCCGGTGCTTGTTCACCACTACCCACGGGCTGGCCGGATCCGTCAGGGAAAACTGACGGGGGAGGGCTGCGGATGGTGAAGGTGAGGGGGATGCGGAAGGTTCCGGCGGCGTGCCCGCCACCGTCGCCGCCTCCGGTGCGGCAACAGGGGTGCCCGCCGCCGTCGCGGACGGAACCGGGGAAGCAGACGGCGAGGCCGACGACGGCGGCCCGGCCTCGGGTGCTACGGGCGTGCAGGCGGTGAGTACAGTCAGCCCTGCCCCCACGGCGAGGAAGCGGGCGAAGCTCCGGCGGCTGGCCGTCACGGCTGAAGCGGCGCAGTTGTGGCACACCTGTGCTAGACCTTCCTCAGGAGCATCCGGCGGATGGTGTGGTCCGAGTCCTTGGTGAGCACCAGCTGGGCCCGGCCCCTGGTGGGAAGGACGTTCTCCTCCAGGTTGGGCTCGTTGATCCGCTTCCAGATGTCCCGGGCGGTGCTCTCCGCCTCATCATCGGACAGGCTGGCATACCTGTGGAAGTAGGACTCCGGCTGCGCGAACGCCGTGGTCCGCAGCTTCCGGAACCGGTCCACGTACCACTCCTCGATATAAGAGGTTTTGGCGTCCACATAGATGGAGAAGTCGAAGAAGTCACTCAGCGCCAGCCCCTGCCGGCCATCATGCCGCGGGCGCGCCGGAGCCAGAACGTTCAGGCCTTCCACGATGAGGACATCCGGACGGCGGACCACCACTTCCTTTTCGGGAACGATGTCATACGTGACGTGCGAGTACCAGGGAGCATGGACTTCCTCGGCCCCGCCCTTGATCTCGCTCACGAACCTCAGCAGCGCCCGCCGGTCGTAGGACTCCGGGAAGCCCTTCCGGTCCAGCAACTGCCGCCGCTTGAGCTCCGCCAGGGGGTACAGGAAGCCGTCAGTGGTGATGAGCTCTACGTTGGGCGTACCCGGCCAGCGCCGCAGCATCTCCCGCAGCACGCGCGCAATGGTGGACTTGCCCACGGCAACTGACCCGGCAACGCCGATGACGAACGGGGTGCGCTGGGTCTGTTCGCCCAGGAAGGTGGTGGTGGCCGCGTGCAGCTGCCCGGCAGCTTCCACATAGAGGTGCAGGAGCCGGGACAGCGGAAGGTAGACCTCACGGATTTCCTTCATGTCCAGGGGATCGCCAAGGCCGCGCAGGCGGACAATATCCTCTTCGTTGAGGGGTTGTTCCATCTGGGCTGCCAGCCTGGACCAGGTCTGCCGGTCCAGTTCCACGAATGGGGAAGCACCCTCCCCATTCGCCTCGTTGCGTTGCAAAGTCACGTTAGAGATTCTGCCCCGCGCTCCGCGCATAGCGAAATGGAAGCGGCTCCGGGGCGCAGCGGTCCGGGCAAGAAGGGCTCAAGATCCGGTTCCGGGTTACAGGCAACCGGTGCCCACCCGATACTCTTGAGGCTATGTGTGGAATCGTGGGTTATGTAGGCCGTTCTGTTGACGGCGCTGTTAATGGTCACAGTGCTTTGGACGTTGTCCTTGAGGGGCTTCGCCGGCTGGAGTACCGCGGTTATGACTCGGCGGGCGTGGCGGTGGTGTCTGCGGGCAGCATCGAGTCGCGGAAGAAGTCCGGGAAGCTGAGCAACCTGCTCGCTGAGCTGGAGGAGCGTCCCCTGCCGGAGACCCTGACCGGCATCGGCCACACCCGGTGGGCCACCCATGGCGGCCCCACGGACCGTAACGCGCACCCGCACTTGGCTGATGGCGGGAAGCTGGCCGTGATCCACAACGGCATCATTGAAAACTTTGCCGAGCTTAAGCTCGAGCTGGTGGAGAAGGGTGTGACTTTCCTGTCCGAGACGGACACCGAGGTTGCTGCCGCGCTGCTGGCGGACATTTTCCGGAACCAGCTGGGCGGGGACGCTGCCAACGGCGGCCTGACCAAGGCCATGGAACTTGCCTGCCAGCGCCTCGAGGGCGCCTTCACGCTGCTGGCTGTCCACGCGGACCAGCCCGACGTCGTGGTCGCTGCCCGCCGTAACTCGCCGCTGGTGGTGGGTCTGGGTGAAGGGGAGAACTTCCTGGGCTCGGACGTGTCCGGGTTCATTGACTACACCCGCCGTGCGGTGGAGCTGGGCCAGGACCAGATTGTCACTATCACCGCCGATTCGGTGGAGATCACGGACTTCTTCGGCAACCCGGCCGCGGGTAAGGAGTACCACGTTGACTGGGACCCGGCCTCGGCGAAGAAGGGCGGCTTCTCCTCGTTCATGGAGAAGGAAATCCATGACCAGCCCGATGCCGTGGCGCAGACCCTGCTGGGCCGCTCGGACCTGGAGGGCAAGCTGACCCTGAGCGAGTTGCGGATCGACCCGGAGCTGCTCAAGCAGGTCAACAAGATCGTGGTGCTGGCCTGCGGTACCGCCGCGTACGCCGGGACTGTGGCCAAGTACGCCATTGAGAACTGGTGCCGGATCCCCACCGAGGTGGAGTTGGCGCATGAGTTCCGGTACCGGGATCCGATCCTGGACGAGAACACCCTGGTGGTCTCCATCTCCCAGTCGGGCGAGACCATGGATACCCTGATGGCTGTCCGGTACGCCCGCGAGCAGGGCGCGAAGACCATTTCGATCTGCAACACCAACGGGTCCACCATCCCGCGTGAATCCGATGCTGTGCTGTACACGCACGCCGGTCCGGAGATCGCCGTCGCGTCCACCAAGGCGTTCTTGGCCCAGATCACGGCCGCGTACCTGCTGGGCCTGTACCTGGCGCAGCTGCGCGGGAACATCTTCTCGGGCCAGATCAAGGACGTCCTCGCGGACCTGGCCAAGATCCCGGAGAAGATCCAGACCATCCTGGACAACGCCGGACCCTTGCGGGAACTGGCCCGGTCCATGGCGGACGAGAAGTCCGTGCTGTTCCTGGGCCGGCACGTGGGCTATCCGGTGGCCCTCGAGGGTGCGCTGAAGCTCAAGGAAATCGCGTACATCCACGCCGAAGGGTTCGCCGCCGGCGAGCTCAAGCACGGCCCGATCGCACTGATCGATGAGGGCCAGCCGGTGTTCGTGGTGGTCCCGTCCCCGCGCGGCCGTGATTCGCTGCACGCCAAGGTAGTCTCCAACATCCAGGAAATCCGTGCCCGCGGCGCCCGGACCCTGGTGATCGCCGAGGAAGGCGACGAAGCTGTGAAGGCCTACGCCGAGCACGTCTTCTACGTCCCCGAAACGCCCACGCTGCTGATGCCGCTGCTGACCACCGTCCCGCTGCAGATCTTCGCCGCGGAACTCGCCGCCGCAAAGGGCTACGACGTGGACCAGCCGCGCAACCTCGCCAAGAGCGTCACCGTAGAGTAGTCCCATGACTGCTGAAGTCCCGGGCCCGGTGGCCCGGGACTTCCGCGTTAACGCCCCCCGCCGAACAGGTTTGCGCAACTTTCAGCCCGCCGCAGCCACGGAGGCCCCGGGAACTCGGCGTGCGCTCCGCAAAATCGCCCCAAAAGTCACGCATTTCTGCTGATGGCGGATAACACCCACGACCGGCGCGCAACGTCCTCCGCGCGTATTGCGCCGCCGTAGAGTAGTCCCATGATCGTTGGCATTGGGGTAGACGTAGTAGACATCGAGCGGTTCGGCCGCCAGCTGGAACGGACACCGGGCCTCCGGGACCGGCTCTTCGTGCCCGCCGAGCGTGAGCTCAACACCCGGTCCCTGGCCGCCCGGTTCGCCGCCAAGGAAGCCGTGGCCAAGGTCCTGGGTGCGCCGGCCGGCATGAACTGGCAGGACTGCTGGATCGGCCTGGACCACAACGGGCCCACCGTGCAGGTCAAAGGCACGGTGCTGGCAGTCGCGGAGGCCAAGGGCGTCAAGCGCTGGCACCTGTCCATCAGCCATGACGGCGGCATCGCCACGGCAACGGTCCTGGCCGAGGGCTGACCGGGCCCGCCCGCAGGGACCTTCCATAATGATCAGCGCCTACAGCGGAACACAGGTCCGTGCCGCCGAGGAGCCGCTCCTCGCCGCCGGCCTCGGTGACGTCCTGATGCAGCGCGCGGCGCACGGCCTCGCCAACGCGGTCATTACTGAGCTTCGTTCCCGCGGGCTCCGCATCTACGGCACCCGCCTGGTGGTGCTGGCCGGCAAGGGCAACAACGGCGGCGATGGCCTTTATGCCGCAGCCTTCCTCGCGGCCCGCGGGATGCGTACGACGGCGGTCCTCACCGGCGGCACGGCGCACCCGGCGGCGTTGGCTGCCTTCCGGAGCGCCGGCGGCCGTGCGGAGGAACTGACCGGAGAAGCACTTGAGCCGCTGGCCGCTGAAACCGCACATGCCGGCGTCGTCATTGACGCCATCCTGGGCACCGGTGCGAAAGGCGGACTGCGGGGGAGCGCTGCCGCCCTGGTGGAAGCCGTCCTTGAGGCGCGCCGCACTGACGGCGGCAACGGTTTCGTGGTGGCCTGCGACTTGCCCAGCGGTGTCAACGCAGATACCGGCGAGGCTGCCGGACCGGTGCTGCCCGCCGACCTGACTGTGACGTTCGGGGGAGCCAAGGCAGGGCTGCTGGCTGACCCGGGCGCGGACCATGCCGGCAGGGTGCACGTGGTTGCCATCGGCATCGAAGAACACCTTCCCGCCCCGGTCCTGCGCCGGCTCGGGGAGGCAGAGATTTCCCGCCTTTTGCCGCACCCCGCCCGCCGGGCGCATAAATACTCGCGCGGGGTCCTGGGCATCGTGGCCGGCTCCGTACAGTACCCGGGCGCTGCCGTGCTGGCCTGCCGCGGCGCACTTGCCGCCGGTGTGGGCATGGTCCGGTACCTCGGCCCGCCAGAGGTGGCAGACCTGGTGCGCCAGTCCTGCCCGGAAGTGGTGTGCAGTGACGGAGCCGTGGCGGACAACCGCGTGCAGGCCTGGCTGGTGGGCTCGGGCATGGGGCCGGAGGACCACGAACAGCTTGCGCGGGCGCGCGATGCCATCGAATCGGGGCTGCCCGTTGTGGCCGACGCCGGCGCGCTGCCGTCCCTGCCCTCAAGGCTCGCGCCGCACGTGGTGCTGACCCCGCACGCCGGCGAGCTCGCCGCACTCCTGAAGCGCTTGGAAGGCGAAGCTGATGGCCGGTTTGGCGACCGCAAGGCCGTGGAAGCCGCCACCTTCGACGCCGTGCGGAAGGCAGCCGGCCTGACCGGGGCCACCGTCCTGCTCAAAGGTCCAGCCACGTTGGTGGCCGCCCCGGGCGGCGAGGCCTTCAGCCAGGCCGACGGCACGCCGTGGCTTGCCACTGCCGGCAGCGGCGACGTGCTGGCCGGCGTCGTCGGCGCCCTGCTCGCCCAGGCGGACTCCGCCGTCGAACCTTGCCGCTCCCTGGGCATTGACGACGACGGCCGCTGGGCCGCGCTGGCCGCGCTGGGAGCTGCGCTGCACGGCATCGCCGGGAGGGCGGCGTCGGACGCTCGCTCCGGCGGTCCGATCACCGCCGGTGCGGTCGCGGAGGCCATACCCGAAATCTGGGGTAAAGTCAGCATGCTTAGTAACTCTGGAGCCTGGAAACGTAATAGTCACAGCCAACCATTACGGTAGGCATTAGTTCGCACCGGCAGTAGGGGCGTTCCGATGTCCTCTGCTGCTGACCAACAAATGAGGAGCACGATGGAAGTCTGGCCTGGAACTGCCTACCCGCTGGGAGCTACCTTTGACGGCACCGGCACCAATTTCGCACTGTTCAGCGAACAGGCCGAACGGGTGGAACTCTGCCTCCTGGCTGACGACCTCACCGAAACGCGGATCGAACTGACCGAGGTGGACGGCTACGTGTGGCACTGCTACCTGCCACACATCCAGCCCGGCCAGAAGTACGGTTACCGTGTCCACGGACCGTACGAGCCTGCGAACGGCAGCCGCTTCAACCCGAACAAGCTCCTGATGGACCCGTACGCGAAAGCTATCCAGGGCCAGATCGACTGGGATCCGGCCCTCTTCTCCTACGAGTTCGGTGACCCGGATTCGCGCAACGACGCCGACTCGGCCGCCCACACCATGCACGGCGTGGTCATCAACCCGTTCTTCGAATGGGACGGTGACCGGCAGCTCCGGGTCCCGTACCACCAGTCAGTCATCTACGAGGCGCACGTCAAGGGCCTCACCGAGCTGCACCCGGAGATCCCCGAAGAGCAGCGCGGCACGTACGCAGGCGTGGCACACCCTGCGGTCATCGAGCACCTCAAGAAGCTCGGCGTCACGGCCATCGAGCTCATGCCGGTGCACCAGTTCGTCAACGACGGCACCCTGCAGGAGAAGGGCCTCAACAACTACTGGGGCTATAACACCATCGGTTTCTTCGCACCGCAGAACACCTACAGCTCCACCGGCGACGTGGGGCACCAGGTCCAGGAATTCAAGGCCATGGTCCGCGACCTGCACCGGGCGGGCATCGAGGTCATCCTCGACGTCGTGTACAACCACACGGCCGAAGGCAACCACCTGGGCCCCACCCTGTCCTTCAAGGGCATCGACAACCAGGCGTACTACCGGCTGGTGGACAACGACCTCAAGCACTACATGGACTACACCGGCACGGGCAACTCGCTCAACGTCCGCCACCCGCACTCCCTGCAGCTGCTGATGGACTCCCTGCGCTACTGGGTTACCGAGATGCACGTCGACGGGTTCCGCTTCGACCTTGCCTCCACCCTGGCCCGCGAGTTCTACGACGTGGACAAGCTCTCCACGTTCTTCGAACTCATCCAGCAGGACCCCATCGTTTCCCAGGTCAAGCTGATTGCCGAGCCGTGGGACGTTGGCCCCGGCGGCTACCAGGTGGGCAACTTCCCGCCGCAGTGGACGGAATGGAACGGAAAGTACCGCGACACCGTACGCGACTTCTGGCGTGGCGAACCGTCCACGCTGGGGGAATTCGCTTCCCGCCTCACCGGCTCCGCCGACCTCTACGAGAGCTCCGCGCGCCGCCCTGTCGCCTCCATCAACTTCGTCACCGCCCACGACGGCTTCACCATGCGGGACCTGGTCTCCTACAACGAGAAGCACAACGACGCCAACGGCGAAGGCAACAACGACGGCGAATCGCACAACCGGTCCTGGAACTGCGGGGCCGAGGGCGATACCGACGACGAGAAGGTACTGACCCTGCGCGCACGCCAGCAGCGGAACTTCATCGCCACCCTGCTCCTCTCCCAGGGCGTGCCGATGGTCCTGCACGGCGACGAACTGGGCCGCACCCAGCAGGGCAACAACAACACCTACTGCCAGGACTCCGAGCTGAGCTGGATCCACTGGGAAGCCATGGACCAGCCCCTGGTGGAGTTCACGGCGTTCGTGTCCAAGCTCCGGCACGACCACCCCACCTTCCGCCGCAGCCGCTTCTTCGACGGCCGGCCCGTTCGCCGCGGCGAGGGCGAGAAGCTGCCCGACATCGTCTGGCTCAAGACCGACGGCACCGAAATGCTGCCCGAGGACTGGGGCAGCGGCTTCGGCCGGACCATCGGCGTCTTCTACAACGGCGACGGTATCCAGGAGCAGGATTCCCGGGGCCGCCGCATCACCGACGACAGCTTCCTGATGGCCTTCAACGCCCACGACGACGATGTGGATTTCCTGTTGCCGTCGGACGAGTACTCGCAGTACTGGGAGGTCCTGATCGACACCGCCGCCCAGGCTGACGCCTACGAGCCGCTCAAGGCCGGCGCCACGCTGACCCTGGACGCCAAGTCCATGGTGGTACTGCGCGCCTACTCCGGCCCCGAGGCCGAAGTGGACCTGTCCGCTGCCGCCTCCCTTGCTTCCATGGTGGAGCACGAGGAAGCCCAAGAGGAGATGGTGGAAGCCCAGACCAAGGCGGCCGAGGTCAGCGAGGCAAAGGCAACGGGCGCCGATAAGGAAACCCAGGCATGAGGACGCCCGCTTCCACGTACCGGCTGCAGATCAGGAAAAGCTTCACCCTGTTCGACGCCGCCGAGAAGGTCCCGTACCTGAAGTCACTCGGTGTGGACTGGGTCTACCTGTCGCCCATCCTCACGGCGGAACAGGGTTCGGACCACGGCTACGACGTGACCGATCCATCCGCCGTCGACCCCGAACGCGGCGGCCCGGAAGGGCTGCTGGCCCTCTCCAAGGCTGCCCGCGAGCACGGCATGGGTGTGCTGGTGGACATCGTGCCCAACCACGTGGGCGTCGCCACCCCGGTGCAGAACCCGTGGTGGTGGTCCCTGCTGAAGGAGGGCCGCGGGTCACGGTACGCCGAGGCCTTCGACGTCGACTGGGACCTGGGCGGCGGGAAGGTCCGGCTCCCGATGCTGGGCTCCGACGCGGACCTGGACAAGCTGGAAGTCAAGGACGGGGAACTCCGGTGCTACGACCACCGGTTCCCCCTGGCCGAAGGTACGTACTCCGACGGGGACTCCCCGCAGGAGGTGCACAGCCGCCAGCATTACCAGCTGATGGACTGGCGCCGTGCCGACGCCGAGCTCAACTACCGCCGCTTCTTCGCGGTGACCACGTTGGCCGGCATCAGGGTGGAAACCCCGGCCGTCTTCGAAGAAGCCCACGCCGAGGTTGGCCGCTGGTTCACCGAAGGCCTGGTGGATGGCCTGCGCGTGGACCACCCGGACGGACTGGCCGACCCCGCAGGCTACCTGCGGTGGCTGAAGGACCTCACCGGCGGAGCCTACGTCCTGGTGGAGAAGATCCTGGAACCCGGCGAGGTACTGCCGGGGGACTTCGCCTGCGAGGGCACCACCGGGTACGACGCGCTCGCCGACGTGGACCGGGTGTTTGTGGATCCTGCCGGAGAACAGCCCCTGGACGCGCTGGACGCTGCGTTGCGAGGCGCCCCAGAGGCCGCCGACTACGCGGAGATGATCCGCGGCACCAAGCGGATGATCGCCGATGGCATCCTCCGTTCCGAGGTGCTGCGGCTGGCCCGGCTGGTCCCGGAATCAAACGGACTTGCAGTGGAGGAAGCGGCCGACGCCCTGGCCGAGGTCATTGCCTCCTTCCCTGTGTACCGGAGCTACCTGCCCACCGGGGCCGAGGTCCTGAAGGAAGCCTGCGAGTCTGCTGCCGAACACCGTCCGGACCTCGCCGTGGCAGTGGGGACGCTCCTTCCGCTGCTGCTGGACCCGGCCAATCCCATCGCGGTCCGGTTCCAGCAGACCTCCGGCATGGTGATGGCCAAGGGCGTGGAGGACACCGCGTTCTACCGCTACACCCGCCTGGGCACGCTGACCGAGGTGGGCGCAGAACCCACCGAGTTCGCTGTGTCCCCGGAGGAGTTCCATCACCGGATGCGCCGGCGGCAGGACGAGTTGCCGCTGTCCATGACCACCATGTCCACGCACGACACCAAGCGTAGCGAGGACGCACGGGCACGGATCTCCGTAATCGCCGAGCTGCCGGGGGAGTGGGCCGCCACCCTGGACACCCTCCGGAAACTGGCTCCCATCCCGGACGGCCCCTACGAAAACCTGCTCTGGCAGGCCATCGTCGGCGCCTGGCCCGCCAGCCGGGAACGGCTCCAGGGCTACGCGGAAAAGGCTGCCCGCGAGGCCGGCAACTCAACGAAGTGGACCGACCCGGATGAGGACTTCGAGTCACGGGTGAAGGCCGCCGTGGATGCGGTGTTCGACGACGCCGGCGTAGCCAGGGTGGTGGAGGATTTCGTGGCACGCATTGATGCCTTTGCAGCCTCCAACTCGCTCTCCGCCAAGCTGGTCCAGCTGACCATGCCCGGCGTCCCCGACGTCTACCAGGGCAGCGAATTCTGGGAACGGTCCCTGACCGATCCCGATAACCGGCGCCCGGTGGACTTTGCACTCCGGGAAGCCGAACTTGCGAAGATCGACGCCGGCACCTTGCCCGAGGCGGGAACGGAGGCCAGTAAACTCCTGGCCACCACACGGGCGCTCCGCCTCAAGAGGGACCGGCCGGAGCTCTTCGAGGGCTACGTCCCGGTGACGGCCAGCGGTGCTGCAGCAGGACATGTGCTGGCCTTCTCCCGCGGCGCGGCCGCCGGCACCCCCGGCGCGGTGACCCTGGCCACCCGGCTCCCTGCCGGACTGGCAGCCGACGGCGGCTGGCGCGATACCGCCGTCGAACTTCCCGCTGCAATGCGTGACGAACTGACGGGCGCCGAATTTGGTGCGGGCACCGTGTTGGTGGCTGACGTCCTGGGTACCTACCCGGTGGCCCTGCTGGTCCCTGTGGATGGAGGAAACGCATGACCCTGGTCAATCAAGGACCCGAACGCTTCGACGTCTGGGCGCCGGACGCCTCTTCGGTGACCCTCGTGGCGGGCGGCCGTGAATATCCCATGTCGAAAAAGGACACCGCGCCCGGAACCGAGGGCTGGTGGACGGCGCCGGACGCGCCTGCCAGTGGCGAAGTGGACTACGGCTACCTGCTCGACGGCGACAGCCACCCGCTGCCGGACCCCCGGTCCCGGCGGGTGCCCGCAGGAGTCCACGAACTGTCCCGGACGTTCGATCCAGCCGCATACTCGTGGCAGGATTCCGGCTGGACGGGCAGGGAACTCACCGGCTCGGTGATTTATGAGCTGCACGTGGGCACCTTTACCCCGGAGGGAACCCTGGACGCCGCCGCCGGGAAGCTCCGCTACCTCGCGGACCTGGGCGTCGACTTTGTGGAGCTGCTGCCCGTCAACGGGTTCAACGGGACCCACAACTGGGGCTACGACGGCGTGCAGTGGTACGCCGTCCATGAGGGCTACGGCGGGCCTGCTGCCTACCAGCGGTTCGTCGACGCAGCCCACGCGGCCGGGCTCGGCGTCATCCAGGATGTTGTCTACAACCACCTCGGGCCCAGCGGCAACTACCTGCCCAAGTTCGGCCCGTACCTGAAACAGGGCGACGCCAACACGTGGGGCGACTCCGTCAACCTCGACGGAGAAGGCTCCGACGTCGTCCGCGAATACATCCTGGACAACCTCGCACTGTGGCTCCGGGACTACCACGTGGATGGGCTCCGCCTCGACGCCGTGCATGCACTGCGGGACGAACGGGCGGTGCACATCCTCGAGGAATTCGGTGCCCTGGGCGACGCCGTCTCCGCCGAGACCGGAATCCCCAAAACGCTGATTGCGGAGTCCGATCTGAACAACCCCCGCCTGATCTACCCGCGGGACGCCAACGGGTACGGCCTGGAAGGGCAGTGGAGCGACGACTTCCACCACGCCGTCCACGTCAACGTCAGCGGCGAAACCACCGGGTATTACTCCGACTTCGAGTCGTTGGCCGTGCTGGCCAAGGTACTGAAAGACGGCTTCCTGCACGACGGCAGCTACTCCAGCTTCCGCGGCCGTCACCACGGCAGGCCCATCAACGCCTCGCTGGTAACCCCGGCGGCGCTGGTGGTGTGCAACCAGAACCACGACCAGATCGGCAACCGGGCCACGGGGGACAGGCTCTCGCAGTCGCTGTCCTACGGGCAGCTTGCGGTTGCGGCGGTTCTGACGCTGACCTCGCCGTTCACGCCGATGCTGTTTATGGGAGAGGAATACGGGGCCACCACGCCCTGGCAGTTCTTCACCTCCCACCCGGAACCCGAGCTGGGCAAGGCCACCGCGGAAGGGCGCATCAAGGAATTTGAGCGCATGGGGTGGGATCCCGCCGTCGTGCCCGATCCCCAGGACCCGGAAACCTTCCGCCGGTCCAAGCTCAACTGGGACGAGGCCGCTACAGGCGACCACGCCCGCCTGCTTGAGCTGTACAAGTCCCTCACCGCGCTTCGGCGGGAGCATCCGGAGCTGGCCGGACTTGGTTTCGGCGAGACGGATGTGACGTACGACGACGACTCCGGGTGGCTGCGGTTCCGCCGCGGCAGCGTCGAGGTGCTGCTGAACTTCGCGGACGCCAAGGTCCGGTTGGACGGTGCCGGCGGCTCCCTCCTGCTGACGACGGACGAGGGAACAAGCCTGGACGGTGACTCCCTCGCCCTGGCGCCGTGGAGCGCTGCCATCGTTAAGTCCTAGCGGTTCCGGATCTGTTGCGTTACGCCGCGGGCTGGCGTTGTCAGCCCGCGGCGTAACTTTTCCCCAGCCGTCTGTTGTGCCCGTCACAGCTGGCAGGATGGAACCCATGACTTATTCAGCGGCGGAAGACCGCTACGAATCCATGCCCTACCGCCGTGTCGGCAAAAGCGGCCTGAAGCTCCCGGCGATTTCCCTGGGCCTCTGGCATAACTTCGGTGACGACAAGCGGTTCGACGAACAGCGCGCCATCCTGCGCCGGGCCTTCGACCTTGGCGTGAACCACTTCGACCTCGCCAACAACTACGGCCCGCCGGACGGATCCGCGGAGACCAACTTCGGCCGGCACCTCAAGGACGACTTCAAGCCGTACCGCGACGAGCTGGTCATCTCCACGAAGGCGGGCTACTACATGTGGCCTGGCCCCTACGGCGAGTGGGGCTCACGGAAGTACCTGCTTTCCAGCCTGGACCAGTCGCTGGAGCGCATGGGACTGGACTACGTGGACATCTTCTACAGCCACCGGCCGGACCCGGAAACCCCGCTGGAAGAAACCATGGGCGCCCTCGACCACGCGGTCCGCTCGGGCAAGGCGCTCTACGCGGGCATCTCCTCCTACACCCCGGAGCAGACCATCGAAGCTGCCCGCATCCTCAAGGACCTCGGCACGCCGCTGCTCATCCACCAGCCCAGCTACTCCATGCTCAACCGCTGGACCGAGAACGGCACCCCCAACCTCTACGAGGCGCTCGACCAGGTGGGGGCAGGATCCATCGCTTTCTCCCCGCTGGCACAGGGCATGCTCACCGACCGCTACCTCCACGGCATCCCGGACGATTCCCGCGCAGCGAAGGCCAGGTTCCTGTCCGAGGACGCCATTACGGATGAGAAGCTCGCCCGCATCCTGGGCCTGAAAGCCATCGCCGAAGGCCGCGGCCAGACGCTCGCCCAGATGGCCATCGCCTGGATCCTCAGGGACCAGCCGAAGGGCTCCCCGGTAACCTCCGCGCTGGTGGGAGCCTCCAGCGTGCGCCAGCTGGAGGACACGCTCTCCGCCGTCAACAACCTCGGATTCAGCGCTGACGAACTGACCGCCATCGATGAATTCGCTGTCGAATCGGACATCAACCTATGGAAACAGACTGTCTGACGAGAGCCCTTTTCTTACGCAGCGGGACCGGCGGAACAGTAGCCGGTCCCGCTGTGTTGGGTACTATGAATAGGCGCCGCGCGGCGCTGTCCCAGCCGGCCGCCGTCGCAATTTCCCCGACGCACTACCAGGCCGGCTGACGTTTGTCCTAAGGAGTTCCGTGTCTTCACATCCGATCCGTGTCGCAATCGTCGGCGTAGGAAACTGCGCCGCGTCGCTGGTGCAGGGCGTCCAGTACTACAAGGATGCCGACCCCGAGGCGACTATCCCGGGCCTCATGCACGTTGAGTTCGGCCAGTACCACGTGGGCGATGTCCAGTTCGTGGCCGCGTTCGACGTCGACGGCAAGAAGGTGGGCAACGACCTCGCCGATGCCATCCTCGCCAGCGAAAACAACACCATCAAGATTGCCGACGTTCCGCCCACCGGTGTGACGGTCCAGCGCGGCCACACCCTGGACGGCCTCGGCAAGTACTACCTCGAGACCATCGAGGAATCCACAGAAGAGCCCGTTGACGTGGTTCAGGCCCTCAAGGACGCCGACGTTGACGTCATGGTCTGCTACCTGCCCGTCGGCTCCCAGTCCGCTGCCGAGTTCTACGCCCAGGCCGCCATTGACGCCGGCGTTGCCTTCGTTAACGCCCTTCCCGTGTTCATCGCCGGCACCAAGGAATGGGCGGACAAGTTCACCGCCGCCGGTGTGCCGATCGTGGGCGACGACATCAAGAGCCAGATCGGTGCCACCATCACGCACCGCGTCATGGCCAAGCTGTTCGAGGACCGCGGCGTCACCCTGGACCGCACGTACCAGCTGAACGTTGGCGGCAACATGGACTTCAAGAACATGCTGGAACGCGACCGCCTCGAGTCCAAGAAGATCTCGAAGACCCAGGCTGTCACTTCCAACGTCGAGGCTGAGCTTGCTGCCAAGGACGTCCACATTGGCCCGTCCGACTACGTCCAGTGGCTTGACGACCGCAAGTGGGCCTTCGTCCGCCTGGAAGGCCGCAACTTCGGTGACGCCCCCGTGTCGCTGGAGTACAAGCTGGAAGTCTGGGACTCGCCCAACTCAGCCGGCGTGATCATCGACGCCATCCGCGCCGCCAAGATCGGCCTGGACCGCGGCATCGGCGGCCCGCTGCTCTCCGCCTCGAGCTACTTCATGAAGTCTCCGCCGGAGCAGTTCAACGACGACCTCGCCCGTGAAAAGGTCGAGGCCTTCATCCGCGGCGACCTGGAGCGCTAAGCACCTACCCGTTGCCCTATCACTTTTAGTCCCTAACATCCGTGTTTAGGGACCAAAAGTGATAGGGCAACGCGCGTTTAAGGGGGCATCTGCCGGTCGTCCAGGCGGCGGATGGCGTGGCTGGCCTGTGCGAGGGCCAGGAGCTTAAGCATCAGCTCCGAATGCATGTGCATTCCAACAGCGGCGGTCAGGATGACGCTGTCAGTGTCCTTCCCCTCGGTTGTCGCTGCCAGGTCAAACCCGGCGATGGAGTCCACCGCGCTGCTGTACTGATCCAGCAGGTCCGGCGGCAGTCCGATACCCAGCCCCTCCATGAGGGAGATGTGCCGGTTGAGCGCGTCGCGGGCGTCGCTGTCCACGTCGGGCCAGTTCCGCAGGCGTACGACGGCGTCTGCCGCGGACGTGCGCGCAACCTCGCCACCTTCTGTTCCAAGCTTCAGGACCACGCGCTGGACGTGGGCCAGCAACGTCAGGTGCGGAACGCCGTCGTCCGCCAACACCAAGATGCTGCGGATCTGCTCGATAGGAAGCTGCACAATCTGGCGCAGCGCCCGGATCAGGTTCAGCCGCTTCACATGCCTGTCGGAATAGCTGGCGCGGGTTGCGTGCACGGACTCCCCGGGTGGCAGGAGCCCCTCGCGCAGGTAGTACTTGATGCTGGCCGGGGATGTCCCGGTGGCATCGCTCAACTCCTTCAGCTGCATGCCGCCTCCGATAAGGTAGCGGACCGACGGTCCACTATCTTGATGTACTTCTACTGGATAGTGGCTCTATCTTAGAGCTATGGAGCAATGGAATGTCTTACTGGTCAGCCACGTTGTTGCGGCACTCTTTGTCCTGGCGATCGGACCCGTGCAGATCCTCCGGCGGCGGCGCGACCGCGTTCACCGCACCATGGGCTACTTGTGGGTGACCGCCATGTACTACGTGTGCTTCAGCAGTTTCTGGATCGTCAGAGACGGGCATTTCAGTTGGCTCCACGGGCTGTCCGCGTTCACCATCGTCACCGTCACCCTCGGGCTGGTCAGCGCGGTGCGGCGTAATATCCCTGCCCATTGGGGCAACATGATTGGCAGCTACATTGGCATCGCTATTGCTTTCGGGTTTGCTGTAGGGGTTCCTGGGCGCAGCATCCCGAGGCTGCTCCTGGCCGATCCCGGAACCGCCGTCTTTGTTGCAGCGCTGGTGATGCTGACCGTGGGTGCCGTGTACGTCTCACTTCTCCGAGGCGCCGATCGGCGGGTAAACCCTCAGTTGCCCCATCAGATAACGTCCCTAAACTCCCGGGTTAGCAACCACAAGTGATAGCGCAACTGCCGATCAGGAGTCGCGGAAGGCGGCCCGGACCCGGCGGACTGCCCACCGGAAATCCTGGACCAGGTCGTCAGCGTTGAACTTGAAGTAGTTCCAGTTGGCCGCTCGGAAGCATTCGTCCCGGTAGTTGTCCCTGGACTGCTGTTCCCTCGTAAGGTGGTGGCCGCCGTCGTACTGGATTGCGATCCGCTGCTGGCGGTAGCCCAAGTTCGACGCGGGGGAGTGCGGATCGTCCGGGGCGATTCGGACCTGCAGTTCCGGCTCTGGAAGGCCAGCCTCGACGAGCGCCAGGCGCAGGAAAGTCTCAGGTGCCGAGTCCGCACCGGCACGGATCATTTCGACGGCGTCGCGGGCCTTGACGAGGCAACCGGGGGAGGGGCGGGGTTAGGTGAGTCCCACCGGGTTGCCGTCGGGGTCCACGTCCATGCGGAGCGCGGCCGGGACGGCGGGGAGACCCGGCATGGTCATCACCGCGCCGGTCAGCGCCACGATGAAGCCGGCGCCGGTCTTGGGCAGAAGCTCGCGGACGTGGATGGTGAAGCCCTTGGGTGCGCCGAGCCGGGTGGCGTCGTCGGTGAAGGAGTACTGGGTCTTGGCCATGCACACCGGAAGCCCGCCCCAGCCGTTGCGCTCAATATCGGCCAGCCGTTTCAGGGCCGGGACGGAGAAGTCCACGCCGTCGGCCCCGTAGATCTCCTGAGCGATGGTGCGGATCTTGTCCTCCACAGAGAGCTCCAGGGGGTACAGGTGTCGAAACCGGCCGGGCGCCTCCAGAGCGCGGGCCACCAGCGCGGCGAGCTCGTCCCCGCCGTCACCGCCGCCGCCCCGGCCCCACACATCGGCCACGGCAGCTGGAACACCTTCCGCGGCACACCACGCCAGCAGCCAGTCCAGTTCCTCGGCCGTATCAGTGGCAAACCTGTTGATGGCCACCACAGGCGTCACACCGAACTTCTCCACGTTGTGCACGTGCCGGCGCAGGTTTTCAACGCCGGCCTCCAGCGCTGCCACGTCCGGCCGGGTCAGCTGGTCCTTGGCTACGCCACCCTGCATTTTCAGTGCGCGCACGGTGGCCACCACCACGACGGCGGACGGGGCCAGCCCGCCAATCCGCGCCTTGATGTCCATGAACTTTTCGGCACCCAGGTCGGCCCCGAAACCGGCCTCGGTGACCACGATGTCCGCCAGCCGCCGTGCGGTCTGGGTGGCGATGAGGGAGTTGCAGCCGTGGGCGATGTTGGCGAACGGGCCGCCGTGGACCAGCGCGGGTGTGCCGGCGATGGTCTGCACCAGGTTGGGTTTTATTGCTTCCTTGAGCAGCAGGGCCAGCGCTCCCTGTACTCCCAGGTCCGCCACCGTCACCGGGCTGCGTTCATAGGTGTATCCGAAGGTGATCCTGCCCAGGCGCTCGCGGAGGTCGGCCAGGTCCGTGGCCAGGCAGAATACGGCCATGATCTCGGAAGCCACGGTAATGTCGAACCCGTCCTGCCGCGGTACGCCCTGCGCCGGCCCGCCGAGGCCGATCACCACCTCCCGCAGGGCCCGGTCATTCATGTCCAGGACGCGTTTGAACGTCATGCGCCGCGGATCGATGTTCAAGGCGTTGCCCTGGTAGATGTGGTTGTCCACCAGTGCCATCAGGGCGTTGTTGGCAGAGGTAATGGCGTGGAAATCGCCGGTGAAATGCAGGTTGATCTCGTCCATTGGCAGCACCTGCGAGGAGCCTCCGCCGGTGGCGCCGCCCTTCATCCCCAGGACCGGGCCCAGCGAGGGCTCACGCAGGGCGATCATCACTTTGTGGCCCGCCCGCGCCAGGGAATCAGCCAGCCCCACGGTGGTGGTGGACTTTCCTTCCCCGGCCGGCGTGGGGGACATGGCCGAGACCAGCACCAGCTTGCCGTGCGGGGGCGGTGCGTCCAGGCGGGCGGGATCGATCTTGGCTTTGTAACGCCCGTACTGTTCCAGCGCTGCGGCGTTCACCCCTGCGGCAGCGGCAATGTCTTCGATGGGCCTGATGCGTGCTGCCCGTGCTATCTCGAGGTCGCTGGGAACGCCGGTCATGGCGTCAGGTTACAGGAACGGCCGGCACAAGGTGGCCCACGTGCCGGTCGACGGCGGCGTGGTAGCTTTCGAGCGTGATGGCGGCCGTGCGGGACCAGCCGGAGTTCTGGGCGCGGATTGCGGCGGCCCGGCCCATGTCTTCCCGCGTGCCGGGATCGTCGTAGAGGGCCTCGAAGGCGTCCGCCCAGTCTGCCGCGTGGTGGCCGTCCACCAGCAGCCCGGTCCGGCCGTGGAAGATGGCGCGGGAGAGTCCGCCCACCCGGGTGGCCACCACCGGGGTGCCGCAGGCCTGGGCTTCCAGGGCCACCAGGCCGAAGGATTCGCTGAAGGATGGCATCACCACGACGTCGGCCGCGCGGAACCAGGCCGCAAGCTCAGGCGCCGTGACGGGCGGAAGCTGCGTGACGACGTCGTCCATCTCCGCGTCTGCCACGAGCTTGCGAAGGTTGAACTCCTTGTTGCCGCTGAGCTCGCCCAGGACGGTGAGCCGCAGATCGATGTCCGGACGCCGCTGCCGCAGCAGGGCAGCGGCCTTGATCAGCACCTGGGGGCCTTTGAGCCGCTGGATCCGGCCGGCGAACAGGAGATGGAACGTCCCCGGATCGATCCCGTGGTCCTTGCGCGCTTTGGTCCGGAAAGCCGGGGTGAAGGTGGCCAGGTCCACGCCCGGGGGAGCGATGTCGATCCGGTCGTAGTCCGCACCGTAATGCGACACGAGCTCTGCGGCCTCGGAGCTGGTGTTGGCGATCAGGCGTGCCGCGCCGTCCACGATGTGGTGCTCGCCCACCTCGCGCCGCCTCGGCTCGGGCTGTTCGCCGGATTCGAGCAGGAGGTTCTTGACCTTGGCCATGGTGTGCATGGTGTGGACCAGCGGCACGCCCCACAGTTCTGAGAGCTCCAACCCGGCGATGCCGGACACCCAGTAGTGCGAATGGATCACGTCATAGCGGCCGTGCGGCTGGCGGCGGCGGATCTGTTCGATCTCCTCGACCATGCTGTGCAGCAGGCCCGGCAGTTCTTCCTTGGGAATCTTCTTCGGCGGTCCGGCCAGGACGTTGTGCACGCAGACGCCGGGGTCCGGATGTTCGACGGCGGGCTGGCCGGCCGAGGTGGCACGCGTGAAGATCTCGACTTCGACGCCGGCCTCGGCCAGGGCAGAGGCCAGTTCACGGATGTAGACGTTCATGCCACCGGCATCGCCGGAACCCGGCTGTTCCATGGGCGAGGTGTGGAGTGACAGCAGGGCCACCCTGCGGATCAATGCCAAGGGACCTCCTTCCGGCCGCCGGCGCGTGTTTCGGGCGCACCTTTTCCGGGTAGCCGGTCGGTGCGCGCTCGGTAAAACATTACTCCTTCAGGCAACCGGAGCCGCAGCCGCCCCGTCACCGCGCCACAATGCCCGCAGTTCCGGAAATGCTTCCTCATAGCCGGACAGGAGCCGGCCGGCCAGTTCCTCCGATTCCACCAGCGGATGCTGCGCGAAGGCAGCAAGGGCGGCGCCCCGGTCGCCGGCAGTGGCAGCCTGGACCGTGAGCCGCTCCACCTCTTTTACCTGCCGCAGCAACCGGAGCTGTGGCGCGGGGGGAGCCTGCTGCGGAAGCGGCAGCGCGCCGTCGGCCGTCACCCTGCAGGGAAGTTCGACGACGGCGTCCGCGGGCAGTCCCGGAATGGCCGGTTCGTGGGTTCTTGGGTCCAAGGCGTTGCGGGTGTTCAGGATCAGCTGCGTCCCGCCGGCCCCGGAGAGCGCCCGCATGGCGGCGAGCGCCACGCGTTCGTACCCGCCGCCGGCGAGGTCGTCTTCGTCCCGTTGCGCGCCTTCCGGGCGTGCCTCGGCCAGGTAGCCCTCCTCGCGGGAGCGGCGGGCTGCATCCCACAAACCGAATGCGTCCTTCCCGGCGCCCGTGAGGCGTGGATAGAGGTCCTGCTGCTGTTCGTGGATGCTCTCGCCGCGGGTCTGGCGCATTGACTGCATGGCAAGCCGGGCGGCGTCGCGCCGGTAGTAGTAGTACAGGTACTCGTTGGGCAGCATGCCGAGCCTTGCCAGGAACGGCTGGTCGAACAGCCGGCCCTCCTCGAAGGAGGCCAGGGCGGCGGGATCGGCCAGGAGCCCCGGCAGCAGGTTACGGCCGCCGGACTCCAGCCGGTACAGCCAGCCCAGGTGGTTCAGCCCGAAGTAGCCCACGCCGTCGAGCCTTCCCTCCGGCAGGTTAGCTCCTGCGGCGTGTGCTGCGCGCTGTACCAGGGCGCCTGCGGAGTCGCAGATGCCCACCACCCTGTTCCCCAGCACGGGAACGAGGGCCTCGGTGACCATGCCTGCCGGGTTGGTGAAGTTGATCAGGCGGGCTCCGGGGCAGTGCCTGGCCATCAGGCCGGCCAGGTGCACCATGTGCGGAATGGTCCGCAGCGCATAGGAGATACCGCCCGCGCCCGTGGTTTCCTGCCCCAGCAGCCCCAAATCCTGGGCCACCTTCTCGTCCGCGATCCGCCCGGCTGTTCCGCCCGGACGGATGGCAGCAAACACCATGTCCGTTCCGGGAAGGGCGTGGGCCAGATCGGTGGTGGCCCGGACCGTAAGCCGGGGGCCGGGGCCGGCCGGCATGCTGTGCAGCACGGTGGTGACGGCCGCCAGGCGGGCGGGATCGACGTCGTACAGCACCAGTTCGGTGACCAGCCCGGCAAAGCGGCCCGAAACCAGCGCCCGGTAGATGAGCGGCACCCGGAAACCCCCGCCGCCGGCAATCAGAAGCCGCATACCCAGCAGTCTAGGGTGGGCCCGGGCGCTGCTCTACCGGATGTCCGTGGCAGGGCGTAGTGTGCCGGACATGGACGCGATGCCGGCACGCCCTTTTGATCCGCTGGCCTCGGTCCGGAAACACTCCGGGCCCGGGTTCGATCTCCTCCTGGCCGGAACCGTCTTCCAGGACATCATTTTCACCGGGCTGCCGCACGGCCCTGAACCGGGTACGGAAATCTGGAGCGACGGCATGGGCAGCTGCCCGGGCGGGGTGGCGAACCAGGCCATCGCCGCCGCCCGGCTGGGGCTGCGGACCGGCCTGGCCGCGGTCTTCGGCGACGACGGCTACGGGGACTTCAACTGGAAGATCCTCGCCGGCCAAGAACGCGTGGACCTGAGCCTGTCCCGCCGGGTGGAGGGGTGGCACTCGCCGGTGACGGTGTCGCTGTGCGTAGAGAAGGACCGGTCCATGATCACCCACGGGCATGCCGCCCCGGTCACATCCTCTGAGCTCATCGGCGAGCCGCCGCCCACCCTTGCCGGCATCGCGGAGGTGGGCCTGGAAGTGGAACCCTGGGCACGCGCCGCCCACGGTGCCGGCGTCAAGCTCTTCGGTGACGTGGGCTGGGACCCCACCGGCGAATGGGCGCCGGTCCGGCTGGAAAACCTGCAGTACTTCCACGCGTTCCTGCCCAACCAGCGTGAGGCCATGGCGTTGACCGGGAAGGACAACGCCTGGTCTGCCCTGTACGCGCTCGCGGACCGGGTCCCCGTGGCCGTGGTGACCCTGGGGCCCCAGGGGGCGCTCGCTGTCGATTCGGAAACGGGGGAGGAGGAGTGGGTACCGTCCCTGCCCGTCAAGGCGCTCGACCCCACCGGAGCAGGCGACTGCTTTGACGCCGCGTTTATTGTGGGCACGCTGGCCGGCTGGCCGCTGGGCAACCGGCTGAGGTTCGCCAACCTGTGCGCCTCCTTGGCGGTGCAGGAAGTGGGCGGCTCGCTGGCTGCCCCCGGTTGGGGGGACATTGCCGACTGGTGGAAGCGCGCCAACGCCCGGCCGGAGCGCCAAATGAGCCAGTGGCTGCGCCGCTTCGGGTTCCTGGAAGAGATCATCCAGGACGTCCCGCAGGCTGCCCAGCGCAGGGCCTCAGCCACCATCGCCCACCTCTCGGACGCCTGAGCAGCTGCTACGAACAGTCCCTGGCGCTTCAACAGTGCCGTCCGGCATTCCGCGGCGCCGGGCGTCCGATTATTCGGCCGCAGGCACCCCTACTAGAATCACTACCGTGACTTACCCCGCCCCAACCGGTGAAATCAGCGCTGCCTCAGTGAACGATCCCCACTACGAGCGATCTGCCGTGATCGACCTGGACGCCATTCGGCACAATGTCCGCCGGCTCGCGGCCGCTGCCTCACCGGCCAAGGTCATGGCCGTGGTCAAGGCCGACGCCTACGGTCACGGTGCCGTCCCGGTTGCCCGGGCCGCGCTGGAGGCCGGCGCCGCCTGGTTGGGAGTGGCGCACATCTCCGAGGCGCTCGCCCTGCGGGCTGCCGGGATCGACGCGCCGCTGCTGGCATGGCTGCACACCACGGACAGCAACTTCGGCGCGGCAGTGGCGGCCGGCGTCGACATTGGCTGCTCAGGGTGGGAACTCGAACGGATTGTTGCCGCAGCCCGCGAACAGGAACGCCCGGCGAGGATCCACCTCAAGGTGGATACCGGGCTGGGCCGCAACGGTGCCACGCTTGAGTATTGGGACACCCTGGTGGGCGAAGCGATGGAATACCAGGACCAGGGCCTGCTCCGGGTAGTGGGCATCTTCTCCCACCTCGCTGTCGCCGACGAACCCGAACGCCCCGAAACCGACCACCAGCTGGCAGCCTTCCGCGACGCGATTGCGGTGGCCGAGGACGCCGGGGTGGATGCCGAAGTCCGGCACCTGGCCAACACCCCCGCCACCCTGTCCCGGCCGGACACCCACTTCGACCTTGTGCGCGTGGGCCTGGGCGTCTACGGGCTTTCGCCCTTCGACGGGCAGACCTCCGCGGAACTCGGCCTGCGGCCGGCGATGGCGCTGCGGACCAAAGTTTCCCAGTGCAAAGCCGTCCCCGCCGGGCAGGGAGTTTCGTACGGGCTCCATTACCGGACTGCCGGTGCCAGCACCCTGGGCCTGATCCCGCTGGGCTACGCCGACGGCATCCCCCGGGTTGCCACGGGCGGCCCGGTCCGGGTGGCCGGAACCACCTACCCGGTGGTGGGCCGCATCGCCATGGACCAGATGGTCATCGATCTCGGCCCGGGCGTCCAGGCGGCTGTTTTGCTGGGTGCCGAGGCTGAGCTTTTCGGCAGCGGTGCCGACGGCGGTCCCACGGCTGATGACTGGGCGCGCGCCGCCGGGACCATCAACTATGAGATCGTCACCCGGATCAGTCCGCGCGTGCCGCGCCGCTTCATCAACGAACAGGACACATCCGGCGGCGGAAATGCGTCTGCCGCCGGCAAGGAGGGGGCCCTGTGAGCGCCGCGAACCACACGCCCGGCCAGCCGGCGGAGGCCAACTGGGAAAAGATTTATACGGCCACGACGGCGGACCAGACCCATGCGCTTGGCACTGGGCTGGCGCAGATCCTGGACGCCGGGGACCTGGTGGTGCTCTCCGGTGAGCTGGGTGCGGGGAAGACCACGCTGACTCAGGGGCTTGGGGAGGGACTGGGAGTGCGCTCCGGCATCATTTCCCCCACCTTCGTGCTGGTCCGCATCCACCCCAACCTCCCTGACGGTCCCCGCCCCGGCGGACCGGACCTCGTCCACGTGGACGCCTACCGCCTCGGATCCGCGGCTGAAGTGGACGACATCGACCTTGAGAACACCATGGACACTTCCGTGACAGTGGTGGAGTGGGGCCACGACCGGGTGGAACACCTGAGCGAGAACCGGCTGGAGATCGACCTGCACCGTGCCATTGGCCTTGGCGGCGGGTTCGGCCGTGGGTCCGTTGCCACCGGGACAGGTGATGCTTCGAACGCCGGACCGGACGGCGCACCCGAAAGCCTTGATTTCGATACGGACGACACCGACGAGCCACGCACCATCGTGATGCGCGGATACGGCCCACGGTGGGCGGACGCCCCGGAACTGGACGCGGCAGGGGGGATCAACCAATGCTGATCCTCGCCATCGACACCTCGGCCGTGGCCAGCGCAGCCCTGGTCTCCGATGATGCCCCGGAAGGCGTCGTTGCCAACTTCTCCACCGAAGACACCCGCAGCCACGCCGAGGTGCTGGCCCCGGGCATCGCCGGAATGCTGGCCGACGCCGGCGTCGCGGGCGAAGACATCGACGCCCTGGTGGTGGGCGTGGGACCGGGCCCGTTCACCGGCCTGCGGTCCGGCATCGCCACCGCACGCACCCTGGCCTTCGTCTGGGGCAAGCCCCTGCACGGCCTGATGAGCCTCGATGCGGTAGCCCTGGAGGTCGCCGAATCGACGGCGGCTTCCCCCGAGTTCCTGGTGGTTACCGACGCGCGCCGCAAGGAGGTGTACTGGGCCCGCTACAGCCTGGCGGAAGGTCAGTTGCCGGTGCTCGAAGACGGGCCGCATGTCGGTTTCGCCGCGGACCTGCCGGACCTGCCGTCCTACGGTGCAGGCGCCGGACTGTACGCGGACGCCCTCCGGGCGGACCCCGAGTTCGCCGGTGAGCAGCCGGACGCCCTGTACCTGGGGCAGTTTGCCCTGGCCAGGCTGGCTTCCGGCGCGGGGCTCCTGGACTCCACGCCCCTGTACCTTCGGGAATCCGACGCCCAGGTTCCGGGGCCGCGGAAGAGGGCACTGTGAGCGCCGCCGGGCCGGATGGGATTCCGGAGACCCGGCCCGGCTCCCGGGAAGGTATCGCCATCCGGGAGATGACGGAGGCCGACATCCCCGCCGTCAGCGCCCTCGAGCAGGAGTTGTTTCCGGTGGACGCCTGGCCGGTGCAGATGTTCTTCGACGAACTGGCCCAGCCGGAAACCCGCCGCTACCTGGTGGCCGAGGGGCCGGACGGCATCGTCGGTTATGCCGGGCTCATGTGCATTGAACCCATCGCGGACGTCCAGACGATAGCCGTCGTGCCGCACCGCGAGGGGCGTGGCATCGGCAGCACCCTCCTCACCGAACTGATCGAGGAGGCCCGCAGGCGGCGTGCCGCGGACGTCCTGCTGGAAGTGCGCGCCGACAACCCGCGGGCCCAGCGGCTGTACCTCCGCTTTGGTTTCCAACAAATCCATGTCCGCCCCCGGTACTACCGCGACGGCGTGGACGCCCTGATCATGCGGCTGGCGCTGGTGCCGGAGGCAGAAACAGAATCCCCAAGCAAAGGAATCCGGCCATGAACCGCACGCAGCCACTGGTGCTGGGCATCGAATCCTCCTGCGACGAAACCGGCGTCGGCGTTGTCCGGGGAACCACGCTCCTGGCCAACACGGTGTCCTCATCAATGGACGAGCATGTCCGGTTCGGCGGCGTCATCCCCGAAATCGCCTCCCGCGCGCACCTTGATGCCTTCGTCCCCACCCTGGAACAGGCCCTCGCTGAGGCCGGCACAACCCTGGATGACATCGATGCCATCGCCGTGACTTCAGGCCCGGGCCTGGCGGGAGCGCTGATGGTGGGGGTCTGCGCCGCGAAGGCCCTGGCCGTGGCCACCGGCAAACCGCTGTACGCCATCAATCACCTGGTGGCCCACGTGGGCGTGGGGCTCCTGGACGACCGGGCAACCGGGAAACAACAGGCTCTGCCCGAGAATCTCGGCGCCCTCTTGGTCTCCGGCGGCCACACCGAAATCCTCCGGATCAACAGCATCACCAGCGACGTGGAACTGCTGGGCTCCACCATCGATGACGCCGCCGGTGAGGCCTACGACAAGGTGGCCCGCATCCTGGGCCTCGGCTACCCGGGCGGCCCCGCCATCGACAAAGTGGCCCGTACCGGCAACCCGAAGGCAATCCGCTTTCCGCGCGGCCTCAGCCAGCCCAAGTACATGGGAACGGCCGAAGAACCGGGTAAACACCGCTACGACTGGTCCTTCAGCGGGCTGAAGACCGCCGTGGCCCGGTGCGTGGAACAGTTTGAAGCACGAGGGGAAGAAATCCCGGTGGCTGACATCGCCGCGGCCTTCCAGGAAGCTGTGGTGGACGTGATTTCGTCAAAGGCCGTGCTGGCCTGCCGGGAGTACGGCATCAAGGATGTGCTGCTGGGCGGCGGCGTAGCCGCCAACTCAAGGCTGCGGGAACTGACCGGGCAGCGCTGCGCGTCCGCCGGGATCCGGCTGCACGTCCCGCCGCTGGACCTGTGCACGGACAACGGTGCCATGGTGGCCGCGCTGGGGGCACAGCTGGTCATGGCAGGTGCCGAACCCAGTGGGATCGGCTTCGCACCGGACTCCTCGATGCCCGTTACCTCGGTCTCCCTCCCGGCCTGACCACCCGGCAAACCCATTGATGCTCTATCAGATAAGGCTCCTAAACCACTGGTTTAGGAGCCTTATCTGATAGGGCAACTGTGTTTTTGGGTGAAGCTGTCAGTCAGGCGGTGGGGCCGCTGCGCATCTGCTTGACCAGGTCCAGGACCACGGCCTGCAGGTTGCCGCCGTTGTCCTCCGCTACGCGCCGCTGCCTCTGGTACCCGGCGCCGCGGCGGATAATCTTCTCGACGTCGGCCAGCTCATCCTGGCAGCCCAGCTTCGCCGCCACGGGCTCCAGCCGGTTCAGCGTTTCCAGCAGGTGGTCCGTGACCAGCTGCTCCTTGCCCGCGGCGTCCAGGATGATGATGGCGTCCATGCCGTAGCGTGCGGCGCGCCACTTGTTTTCCTGGACGTGCCACGGCGGCATGGTGGGGATAGTGCCGCCGTTGTCCAGGGTGGTGGAGAACTCGTCCACCAGGCACTGGGTAAGGGCCGCGATGGCCCCTACTTCCTCCAGGGTGGCCAGGCCGTCGCAGATGCGCATTTCGATGGTTCCCAGGGCCGGCACCGGCCGGATGTCCCAGCGGATCTCTGAGATGGTGTCGATCACCCCCGTGGTGAACATGTCCTGGACATAGGACTCGTATTCGGACCAGGAGGGGAACTGGAACGGCAGCCCCGCGGTGGGCAGCTGCTGGAACATCAAGGCACGGTGCGAGGCGTAGCCGGTGTCCTCGCCGCCCCAGAACGGGCTGGACGCGGACAGCGCCTGGAAGTGCGGGAAGTAGTTGACCAGCCCGTCGAGCACCGGGAGGGCCTTCTCCCGGCGGTCAAGGCCCACGTGGACGTGCACGCCATAGATGACCATCTGGCGGCCCCACCACTGCGTCCGGTCAATGAGCTTGGCGTAGCGGGCCTTGTCCGTCACGGGCTGCAGCTGCGGCGGACTGAACGGGTGGCTTCCGGCGCAGAAGAGCTCCACGCCCATGGGATCGGTGATCTCCCGGACGGCGGCGACGGAACGGCCGAGGTCTTCCTTCGCTTCGGCTGCGGTCTCGCAGATCCCCGTGACCAGTTCCACCGTGTTCAGCAGCAGTTCCTGCTTGATGTGGGGGTGTTCGTCATCCTCGTTCAGCTCGGGATGGCGGGAGGCAACACCGCGGAGCACCTCATTGGCGACGGACGCGAGTTCGCCGGTGCGGCCGTCCACCAGCGCCAGTTCCCACTCAACACCAAGGGTTGATTGCCTCGATGGTGCGAAGTCGATCTTCACGCATTTCCTCACTGTCCGGGATGCCGCTGGCTGGTGCCGCTTCCGGGACGTGCCGGCAAACGAACGGGTGTTTCAAGTCTATAGCGCAGGGGTAGCATCATAATGATGTCCCCGTTCCAACGCCTGCGTGACAGTACCCACAAAACCCTCCCCCTGATCGCGGCCCTGTCCGTCGTTGCCCTGGCCTCGTGCACGGCTGGGCCGTCCGCTCCTGCGCCCTCAACGCCGGCATCATCGCCGTCGGCTTCCGCGTCGGCGCCGGCCGGCGCGTCCCCGTCAGTACCGCGTACGACGCCGGCACCAACCACGGCGTCTCCGTCACCTGATCCGGGTTCCCGGCCCTTGGGCTGGGGCCCCCAGCAGCGCGACCAGGACGCGGCGGCGGCCGCGGTGGCAGCCATGGCACCCGAGCAAAAGGCCGGCCAGGTCCTGCTCCCGTCCTACGGCGGGCAGCAGGTGGAAGCGCAGGCAGCCGCCATCGAACGGCTGCACCTGGCCGGCAGCATCATCATGGGCGACAACGTTCCCCGCGACCCGCAGGGGAAAGTGGACGTTGCCGCCATGACGGCAGCCAACCAGCGGCTCTCCCGGGCAACCACCGCCGATGGTGACCAATGGCCGGGCATCGTCGGCGTGGACCAGGAAGGTGGGATCGTAGCCAGGCTGGGAACGCCGCTGACCGAATGGCCTACGCCGATGAGCTACGGTGCCGCGGGGAACGCGGCCCTCACGCGGGACGCCGGGCATGGCGTCGCGGGGGAGCTGGCCCCGTTGGGCTTCAACCTGGACTTCGCCCCGGACGCGGATGTCACCATCGGCCCTAAAGACCCCACCATCGGCGCCCGGTCCATGTCCGGTGACCCGTCAGCTGCGGCGACGCAGAGCGTGTCATTCGCCCAGGGCATGCTTGCCGCCGGGGTGCTCCCCACCGTCAAGCACTTTCCCGGCCACGGTTCGGTCACCGCCGATTCGCACCTGAGCCTCCCGCTCCAGAACGCCGGCGTGGAGGAGTTGCGCGGCCGGGACTGGAAGCCCTTCCAGGCTGCCGTCGATTCCGGCTTGCCGATGGTGATGACCGGGCACATCGCCGTGCCTGCGCTGGAACCCGGCGTGCCGGCGTCGCTCTCATCCAAGACTTACGCCGCGCTGCGTGGCCTCGGCTTCAAGGGTGTAGCGGTAACCGATGCCCTGAATATGGGGGCCGTCACCAAGCAGTACCCGGCCGGTTCCGCCGCCGTTTCTGCCCTTGCCGCCGGTGCCGACCTGCTGCTCATGCCGGCCGACGCCGCGCAGGCGCACGCCGCAATAGTCCAGGCTGTGGCCTCCGGGGCCCTGCCGAAGGAACGGCTGGATGAGGCCGCCACACGGGTAGCCACCATGATGATCTGGCAAGGGCGAAGGGGTTCCGCCCCTGCTCCCGCAGGGAGTGGCGCGGCACTGTCCGCCAAGGTCTCCGGCTCCGCCGTCACTATCCTGGCCGGCAGCTGCAGCGGACCGCTGGTCCCCGGAGCTGTCCGGGTAGCCGGCGGGGGACCTGGGGACAAGGAACGGTTCGAAGGGGCGGCCGCCCGGGCAGGCATTGCCGTGGGCTCCGGACCCCTGGTCAGCCTCATCGGATACGGCGGAGCCCCCGCCGGCGGCGACATCGCCGTCACCCTGGATGCCCCCTGGCCGCTGCAGGGTTCCCCGGCGCCGGTCAAGATCGCGCTCTACGGCCGGACCGACGCCGCTTTCGATGCCCTGGCCGCCGTGCTGGCCGGAAAGGCGGCGGCCCCCGGAAAGCTGCCGGCCGCCGTCGGGCCCTATCCTGCCGGCAGCGGCTGCCCCTAACCTCGCCGGGCCGCGTTTAATGGACAGGTGCCTATCCTCAATAAAGACATGACCCTCTGCATCTCCCTCTCGGCCCGGCCCAGCAACAACGGGACGCGCTTCCACAACCACCTGTACGGGCAGCTGGACCTGAACTGGATTTACAAGGCCTTCGCGCCCACCAATCTGGAACAGGCCATCGCCGGTGTCCGGGGCCTCGGTATCCGCGGCTGCGCCGTTTCCATGCCCTATAAGGAGGACGTGATCGCGCTGGTGGACGAGATGGACCCCTCAGCCAAGGCCATCGATTCGGTCAACACCATCGTGAACACGGACGGGCACCTCAAGGCCTACAACACCGACTACACGGCCATCGAGCAGTTGCTGGCCACCAACGCGGTGCCCACGGACTACTCTGTCCTGGTCCAGGGCGCCGGCGGCATGGCTAAAGCAACCGTGGCGGCGCTCCGGGATGCCGGCTTCAGGGACGTCACCGTGATCGCGCGGAATGAGACCACGGGGCGGGCGCTCGCCGAACAGTATGGCTTTAGCTGGCGGGCAGCGCTCGACGGCGGCACGGCGGATTTGATTGTCAACGTCACCCCGGTTGGTATGGCCGGCGGGCCGGAAGCGGATTCGCTGTCCTTCCCGGCGGAGGCGATCGACGCCGCCAGGATGGTTTTCGACGTCGTGGCACTGCCTGCCGAGACCCCGCTGGTCCGGGCGGCGCGCGCCGCCGGCAAGCCGGTGATCACGGGGGCGGAAGTGGCGACCATCCAGGCCCTGGAACAATTCGTCCTCTACACCGGGGTGCGGCCGACGGCCGAGCAGGTGCAGGCCGCCGAGGAATTCACGCGCGCGCAGTAATGCCTACGCGGACTTGACCGGTTCCACCTCGATGGCCACCCGGTCCTCGCCGATGCGCGTGAGGACCAGGGTGGCGGTCCTGCCGCCCTTCCTGCTGCCTGCGCCCTTCCCGCCCAGCAACTGCTTGCGGAGTTCCTCGGGCGTTACGGCGGTGCCGCGTTTCTTGATGTCCAGGACAGTGATGTTTTCCTGCTTCACCCAGGACTTCAGCGCCTTGACGTTGTAGGGCATCACCCGCAGGACCTTGTAGGCGCGGGCGAAGGGGGTGTCGGCGAGGGCGGGCGCGCAGATGTAGGCGATGTGCTCGTCCAGCAGGTGCCCGCGCAGTTCGAGGGCGAGGTCGGCCACCAGGCCGGCCCGGATGACCGCCCCGTCCGGCTCATACAAGTAACCTTCAGCCGGGCCAACCGGAGCCTCGGGGCTTTGCCCGAAATCCTTCCCGCTGGTCAGTTCGGCGGCTCCCTGCGGCCCCAGGAGCAGGGCTGCGCGGCGGATCCCCGGGCGGCTGACGCTGTTGAACCACAGGCCCACTTCGGTGACATCCCCGCCCACGGACACCCACTGCGCCTCGCAGCCCTGCGGCACCGAGTCGTGGGGCATGCCCGGTCCCATTTTGACGCCCACGGCCTTCCCGGACGCGGCAAGGGACTCCACGAAGGACAACGGGGGAGAGAACGCCTCAGGGTCCCAGATGCGCCTGGTGCCCGAGGTGGAGGTGACCCTGCGCGCCGGGTCCAGCCAGACGCCGTCCACCCCGTCCAGGGGGACCGAGGTGGCATCGGCGTGGACAACCGCAGCGTGGGGGAAGGGAATGAGGTTCACTGTGGCGCACGCGGCCGTGGTTTCGTCGAGTTCCACTGCCGTTACGGCGATGTCCAGGGAGGCGAGGGCCAGGGAATCGGCGCCGAGCCCGCAGCCCAGGTCCGCCACGTGGCTGACACCGGCTGCTGCGAACCGCTGGGCGTGCCGGGCGGCAACATTCAGCCGGGTGGCCTGTTCGAGCCCCGCCTGGGTGAAAAGCATCTGGCGGGCGAACTCGCCGAATTTCGCCTCGGCCTTCGTGCGGAGCCTGGACTGGGTAAGCACGGCGGACACCAGTTCGGGGCTGTGGCCGGCCTTCCGCAGTTCACCGTTCAGGGCAAAGGACCCGTCCTCGGTGTAGGCGCCCAGCGACGCCAGCAAATCCCATCCTTCGGGGGTCAGCAGAGGTGCAATCTGGTCCTGGGGAGCGTGAGCCATGCGTTCCAGCCTAGTGCCACGGGCTGCTGCGGGATGCCGATAGTGTTGAACCCATGGTTGACAGCGCAGGTCCCGAACAGTCCGGAGAACGGCAGCCCCCGGTGCAGGGCCTGGCCAGGTACGCGCGGCCCGCGTTGATCGTCGCTGCGGTACTGGCTGTGGTGTGCCTGGCGCTGCTGGTCATCATTTTCTTCCTGGATACGTTCAACGCCACCGTGTATTCGGTGGGCGGCAACAACGTCCAGGACAACACGCAGGAAGCACAGGATATCCGCGGCCTGTATTCCGGTGCGCGGGCGGGAGGGATCGCCCTGTTGGTGGCATCGCTGCTGGTGGTGCTCGCGTCCTCCGTGGTCCTCTACCGGGCCCGTAACGGGGGCAACGCCTCCGACGGCGGCGAGGACGTGGACTTCGACGATTTGGGCCGCTGAGGCCGCTGGCCCGCGCCCGTCAGCAGGACCCCCGAAATCACCAGGACGCCGCCTGCAACCTGGGCCGCTGTGATGGGCTGGCCGAGAACTACGGTGGTGATCGCAGTGAAGACCGCGATGAGGTTGAGGTAGTTGCCGGCATTGGCCGCACTGGTGCGCTTCAGCGCCAGGTTCCACAGCAGGTAGGAGCCCAGCGAGGGGAAGACGGCGATGAATGCCAGGGGCCAGGCCCCGGACTGGGTGGACGGGAAGCCTGCCCCCGTTACGGCGGCCACCGGAGCGAGGGCAACGGCCGCCATGGCCGCCTGCAGGGCCGTGGAGGTGACGGCGGGGACCGCCACGCGCCGGGCCAGGACCGTATAGAGCGCCCAGACGGTGATGGCCGCCAGGATCAGCAGTTCGCCGGCGCCGAGCGAAAAGGTCAGGAGCCGCTGCAACTGCCCGCCGGTGAGGACCAGCAGGACGCCCGCTAAACCAAGGGCCAGGCCGATCCAGCCCAAGGGCCGCGGTTTGTCCTTCAGTAGCACCGCGGCAAGCACCAGGATCAGGACAGGGTTTGCGGAAGTCACCAGGGAAGCATTCAGGGCTGACGTGTGCTGGAGGGCGCTGTAGAGCAGCAGGGTGTAGGCGGTCATGCCCAGTGTGCTGAGCAACAGGAGCGCGGGCCAGCGGCGGAGCACTGCCCGCCAGTCGGGGCGGTCCACCAAGTGCGCGAGGAACAACAGCGGCAGGGCGGCCAAGGTCCAGCGCCAGAACGTCAGCTGCAGCGGGGCCATGGACTGGACGGCGGCCTGGCCCACCACGAAGTTGCCGGCCCAGAACAGGGTGGCAAGGATCAGCAGGAAAGCGGCACGCACCGGTTCAATCTACAGGCGAAGTGTTCTCCGATGACGAAATGGCTGGCACTCGCCTTGACCGAGTGCTAACCCCCGCCTAGAGTTTCCATTAGCACTCTCCCTAGGAGGGTGCTAATACATGAAGAGCTGCCAGCCTGGCTGCTGCCGGCACCGCGACGACGGTTGCCAGCCACGGCAAAACGGCTTTCAAGTCCACGAATTTGCTGACGAAAAGGAGAGGTCCGAGTGTCGGTCTCTATTAAGCCTCTTGAGGATCGTATTGTTGTCCGCCCGCTCGAAGCCGAGCAGACCACGGCTTCCGGCCTGGTAATCCCGGACTCCGCGCAGGAGAAGCCGCAGGAAGGCGAAGTTGTCGCAGTTGGCCCCGGCCGCTTCGAAGACGGCAACCGCGTCCCTGTCGACGTAGCTGTTGGCGACGTAGTCATCTACTCCAAGTACGGCGGAACCGAAGTCAAGACCGGTGGCACCGAGTACCTCGTGCTGTCCGCCCGCGACGTCCTGGCGATCGTCGTAAAGTAATCCTCCGGATCCCCGCGCCGCTGGTCATGCCTTGATGCTGGCCGGCTGCGCGGGGTTTCTGTCTTGAAAGGACACAACCATGGCAAAGCAGCTTGCGTTTAACGACGCTGCCCGCCGGTCCCTCGAAGCCGGCATCGACAAGCTCGCCAACACTGTCAAGGTGACGCTCGGCCCCCGCGGCCGCAACGTCGTCCTGGACAAGAAGTGGGGCGCGCCCACCATCACGAACGACGGCGTCACCATCGCCCGCGAAGTCGAGCTGGACGACCCCTACGAAAACCTTGGCGCACAGCTCGCGAAGGAAGTTGCCACCAAGACCAACGATGTTGCCGGTGACGGCACCACCACCGCAACGGTCCTGGCCCAGGCACTGGTCAAGGAAGGCCTCCGCAACGTGGCCGCCGGCGCTGCTCCCGGACAGATCAAGCGCGGCATCGAGGTTTCGGTTGAGGCCGTGGCCGCCCGCCTGCTCGAGAACGCCCGTCCGGTCGAAGGCACCCAGGTTGCCAACGTGGCATCCATCTCCGCCCAGAGCGACGAGGTGGGCGAACTGCTCGCCGAGGCGTTCGGCAAGGTGGGCAAGGATGGTGTGATCACCATCGAGGAATCCTCCACCACGCAGACCGAGCTGGTCCTGACCGAAGGCATGCAGTTCGACAAGGGCTACCTGTCCCCGTACTTCGTCACCGACGCAGAGCGCCAGGAAGCAGTCCTCGAGGACGCCCTCATCCTGATCAACCAGGGCAAGATCTCCTCCGTGCAGGAATTCCTGCCGCTGCTGGAGAAGGCGCTGCAGAGCTCCAAGCCCCTGTTCATCATCGCCGAGGACATCGACGGCGAAGCCCTGTCCACGCTGATCGTCAACCGCATCCGCGGCACCCTCAACGTCGTGGCCGTCAAGGCTCCCGGCTTTGGCGACCGCCGCAAGGCCATGCTGCAGGACATCGCCACCCTCACCGGTGCGCAGGTTGTTTCCCCCGAGCTGGGCCTGAGCCTGGACACGGTTGGCCTCGAGGTGCTCGGTACTGCCCGCCGCATCACCGTCACCAAGGACAACACCACCATCGTGGACGGCGCCGGCACGGCAGAGGATGTCTCCGCCCGCGTTGCCCAGCTCCGTGCTGAACTGACCCGCACCGATTCCGACTGGGACAAGGAAAAGCTCCAGGAACGCCTGGCCAAGCTGGCCGGCGGCATCGGCGTCATCAAGGTTGGCGCAGCCACCGAAGTTGAGCTGAAGGAAAAGAAGCACCGCATCGAGGACGCCGTTTCCTCCACCCGTGCAGCGCTCGAGGAAGGCATCGTCTCAGGCGGCGGTTCCGCACTCATCCACGCCCTCAAGGCACTGGACGAGGACCCTGCAGTCAAGGCACTCGAAGGTGACGCTGCCGCGGCAGTCGGCATCGTGCGCCGCGCCCTGACCCAGCCGCTGCGCTGGATCGCCCAGAACGCCGGCTTCGATGGCTACGTCATCGTCGCCAAGGTGGGCGAGCTCGAAGCCAACCACGGCTTCAACGCCAAGTCCGGCGAGTACGAGGACCTGATCGCTGCCGGTGTCATCGACCCCGTCAAGGTCACCCGCGCTGCCCTCCGCAACGCTGCCTCCATCGCTGCCCTGGTTCTCACCACCGAGACCCTGGTGGCGGAGAAGCCCGCTGACGAGGACGAGCACGCAGGCCACAGCCACTAGGGCTGTTGTCCCGCGGGTAACGCCGCAAACAGAGAACCGGTCCGGCATCTGCCGGGCCGGTTTTTGCGTGCCGTCAGGGAGACATCTCCCGGGTTTCAACCTCGCCGGCACGCTCATAGACCAGCGACACCGCCCCCTTGGGGAAGGAACGGACCGGCTCGGCGAGGCGGAACGTGGAAGGGGCGGTCCCGGCGTCGAACAACCGCTTTCCCTGCCCAAGCGCCACCGGGTAGAGCCAGAGGTGGAGGCGGTCCAGCACGTCGGCGGCCATCAGTGACCGGATGAGGTCCCCGCTGCCGAACATCTGTACTTCGTCGTACTGCCCGCGGAGCCGTCCCGCCGCCGCAGCGTCCGGGAGCACAGTGGTGCCCGCCCAGCCGGGATCGGTGAGTGACCCGGACACCACGAACTTCGGGACGCGGTTGAGCACGCCGGCGATTTCATCTGACTGGTGCGGCCAATATGAGGCAAAGATGTCGTAGGTTTTCCGGCCCAGGAGCAGGGCATCCATGCGGTCGATAGCCGCAGCGATGTCCGCCCCGACCTCATCATCGGAGACCGGCGCCTGCCAGCCGCCGAACGCGAAACCGTCCGCGGGGTCCTCCTCCCGGCCACCGGGCGCCTGGTACACGCCGTCAAGGGTGATGAACAGGTTCGCAACGATGATGCCCATCCGTCCATTCTGGAACCGGCCGCCGTACGTGTCGAGGGTCCGGTGGCGTGGCAGACTGTTGCCATGCTGCTGGACGAGCTTGTGAGGACCACTGACACCGTCGCGTCCACCCGCTCCCGGCTGGCGAAGGTGGACGCCCTGGCCCAGTTGCTGAAACGCCTCGACCACGCGGACATTCCTGCCGCCGTCGGCCTCCTCACCGCCAAACCCCGCCAAGGGCGGGTGGGCGTCGGGTGGCGCGGCATGTCAGCGGCCATCGGAGAGCCCGCCGCGGAGCCCGGTCTCACCCTCGCCGACCTCGATGCCGCGCTGGACCGGCTCCAGGCCCTCGCCGGGGCAGGTTCGGCAGCCGAACGCGCGGCCGCGCTCCGCGAGCTCACAGCAGCGGCCACCGAACGGGAGCAGGCCTTCATCGGCGGCGTGCTCCTGGGCGAACTGCGGACGGGAGCGCTGGAAGGTGTCCTGACTGATGCCGTGGCCCGTGCGGCGGAGCGCCCGGTCGAGTCCGTCCGCAGGGCGGCAATGCTGTCCGGTGACCTCGGCTCGACGGCCCGGCTGGCGCTGACCGGAACGGCGGCGGAGCTGGACGCGGTGGGCCTGGAAGTGGGCCGGCCCGTGCAGCCCATGCTCGCCGGGACCGGCGCAAGCGTCAGGGCTGCGCTGGAGGCCACGGGTGAAGCGTCCGTGGAATACAAGCTCGACGGCGCCCGCATCCAGGTGCACCGGTCCGGCGATGAGGTACGCATCTTTACCCGCACCCTGGCCGAGGTGACCCACAGGCTCCCCGAAGTGGTGGAGGTGGTGCGCGGGTTTCCCGTGCGCGATGTGATCCTCGACGGCGAGACCCTCGCCCTGGGCGAGGACGGCGCCCCGCGGCCGTTCCAGGAGACCATGTCACGGTTCGGCGCGGATGCTGCACGCACCACCGTGCTGCATCCCTGGTTCTTTGACGTGCTGCACATTGATGGCCGGGACCTGCTCGATGAGCCCTTGTCCGAGCGGATCAAGGTGCTCGAAGCCATTGCCCCCGCCCACCGGATTCCGGGGGAGATCACGGCGGATCCGGAGGTTGCCGGGCGGATCTCGCGGGACGCGCTCGCGGCAGGCCATGAGGGCGTCATGCTGAAATCGGTGGGGTCCCTGTACGCCGCCGGGCGCCGCGGATCCAACTGGATCAAGGTCAAGCCCGTGCTCACCTACGACCTCGTGGTGCTCGCCTGCGAGTGGGGCTCGGGGCGGCGCACCGGGATGCTGTCCAACCTGCACCTTGGTGCCCTCGACCCGGACGGCGAGTTCGGCGAACCCGGCGGGTACGTGATGGTGGGCAAGACCTTCAAAGGCCTCACCGACGCCCTGCTGCAATGGCAGACCGAACGGTTCCAGGAGATCGAGGTGCGCCGCACCGCCGGCACCGTCTGGGTGGAGCCGGTCACCGTCGTCGAAATTGCCATCGACGGCGTGCAGCAGTCCCCGCGGTACCCGGGCCACATCGCCCTCCGCTTCGCACGGGTCAAGGGCTACCGCGAGGACAAGGCCGCCGCTGAGGCCGACACCATCCAGACCCTTCGAGGGCTGTTGCGCTCCTGACCCGGTTGCGGGCTTATTGCTTGTCTGGCGCCGGTGCCCGGCGTACGGTGACGCTTAGGCACCGCCGCGCCCGGTGCAGCAGCAGTTAGCGCACGACGGCGGCGGGCCGGCTCGGCGGGTATCCGGAAGGAGGCCAGGTGTCGGCTGATACAGGACTGGATGACGGCCTGGACCGCGGCCGTGCGGCCTTCCGCGAGCGGCGCTGGACAGATGCCTTCCAAACTTTGCGGGAAGCAGATCAATCGGGCGGACTTCCTGCTGCCGACCTGGAACGCCTTGCCACCGCCGAAATCCTGACCGGCAGTGCCGCTGCGGGGTTTGCGTCGCTGACCCGGGCCCACGAGGAATACCTGGTGGTTGGCGACCTTGCCGGGGCTGCCCGCTGTGCGGGCTGGATGGCAATCCACCTCATGCACTTTGGCGACGGAGAACGCGCCGGCGGCTGGCTTGCCCGGGGGCAGCGGCTGGCAGCAGAGATCCCGCGGCCCGACGCCGTCGAGGGGTTCCTGCTGATCCCGCTGTCCCTGGCACGCCTGCACCAGGGTGATCCCGGGGGAGCGCTTGAGCCCCTCGCCCGGGCCGCCGCCATCGGCCAGGCCTTCCAGGACCGGGACCTCATGGCGCTCGCACTGCTCGGTACGGGCCAGGCGGCTGTGGGGCAGGGCCGGGTCGAAGAGGGCCTGCAGATCTTCGACGAGGTCATGGTGGCCGTGACCGCCGGCGAAGTTTCGGCCATACCATCGGGGATTGCCTACTGCGCCGTCATTGCGTCCTGCCAGCTGGCCTTCGACCTCGGGCGGGCGCTGGAATGGACGGCTGCCCTCGACCGCTGGTGCGCCGACCAGCCGGACATGGCGGCATTCAGCGGCCAGTGCCAGTCCCACCGGGCAGAGCTCTTCCGCTGGCACGGAGCCTGGGAAGAGGCGCTGGCGGCAGCCACCACGGCGGATGCACGCGCTGCGGATAACGACCCCGAGGTGCTGTTCGGAGCCCACTACCAGCGGGGCGAGGTGCAGCGGCTTCGCGGCCAGCTGGACGCCGCCGTCCACTCCTTCAGTGCCGCTGCCAACAGCGGATACGAGCCGCAACCTGGCCTGGCCCTCCTGCTGCTCCAGCGCGGAGACATCCAGCAGGCGCAGGCAATGATCCGCAGGGCAGCCGGAAGCGCGGACGCCGTCATCCGCCGGCACCTGTTGCCCGCACTGGTGGAGATTGAACTGGCAGTTCCGGATGTGGCGGCTGCACGGCAGGGAGCCGATGAACTGGGCCGCTTCGCCGCAGGCTCCGCCACGCCCATGGTGCAGGCCGTCGCGGCCCAGGCCGACGGTGCAGTCAGGCTGGCGGAGGCAGACGCCCTGGGGGCCTGCACAGCGCTGCGGCGGGCATGGCGCCTCTGGTTCGACCTCGGCGTGCCCTACGAGGCCGCCCGGTGCAGGGTGCTGATCGGGCAGGCCTGCCTTGGGCTTGGCGACGAAACTTCGGCCGACATGGAGCTCACTGCAGCCCACGAGGCGCTGACCGGGCTCGGCGCAGCGCCTGCCGCCGCATGGGCGGCCTCACTGATGCCGCGTGGCCGTGGCAAGGATACCGGTCCGCTCACTCCACGCGAGGAACAGGTCCTGCGGCTGGTGGCGTCCGGACAGGGAAACCGTGCCATCGCCGTCGGGCTCTTCCTCAGTGAAAAGACGGTGGCACGCCACGTCAGCAACATCTTCCTCAAGCTGGGCCTCACGTCACGGGCAGCCGCCACGCGTTATGCCTTCGAACACGGGCTCACCGGCTGATGGCTGCTGGGTAGAAATACCCAGTGAAGTGCCCCCCGGATTTGCACACTTTTGCCGACGCACGCCGGGTGCCCCCGGGCATAGCCTCAGGGCATGAACGAGAACACCACCGGTACTGCAGGTACCAACAGCGCTCCGGAAGTGCTGGACACCCTGGTGATCGGCGGCGGGCAGGCAGGGCTGGCAATCGGCCACCATCTGTCCCGCCAGGGCCGGCAATTCCTGATTCTTGATGCCAACCCAAGAATCGGTGACAGCTGGAGGTTGCGCTGGGATTCCCTGCGCCTCTTCACCCCTGCAAAATACAACGGGCTTCCCGGAGTTCCCTTCCCGGCGGATCCACTGTCCTTTCCCGGCAAGGACGCCATGGCCGACTACCTGGAACGCTACGCGGCCGGCCTGGATCTTCCGGTGCTGACGGGAGTCAGGGTGGAGCGTCTCTGGCATGAAGGCGAGCGATACGTTGCCGCCGCGAAGGGGCAACGTTGGGAGGCCCGGAACGTGGTCCTGGCCACGGGGGCGGAACGGCATCCCAAGGTTCCGCCGTATGCCGCGGAAGTGAAGGCCTCAATCGTGCAGTTCCACTCCAGCGCCTACAAGAACCCCGCACAGCTCCAGGACGGCCCCGTCCTGGTGGTGGGACTGGGTAACTCCGGCGCCGAAATCGCCAAGGAGGTTGCCCGCACCCACGCAACTCTTGTTGCCGCGAACGCGCCCCAAGAGATGCCGTTCAAGCACGGCCGGACAGCAGCGCGCTTCGTCCTGCCCCTGGTCCGGTTCGCCGGCCTGCACGTCCTGAGCCTGGGCACTCCCGTGGGACGGAAGGTTGCGCCGGAGTTCACAGCCCACGGGGCACCGCTGATCAGGACCAAGCGCCGCGACCTCGCTGCCGCGGGTGTCCAGTTCGTTCCCAGGGTCAGCGGCGTGGAGGACGGCCTGCCTGTCCTTGCAGACGGGGTGCGCGCCGACGTCGCGAACGTCATCTGGTGCACGGGATACACGGAGGACCTGGACTGGATTGATCCGGCCCTGGCGGGCGCCGGGGCAGGGCCGCGGCAGTACCGCGGGGAAGCACTGGACACTCCCGGCCTCTACTTCCTGGGCCGGAATTTCCAGTATTCGGCGGCGTCCGCCACGGTGACCGGAAGCGTCCGCGATGCCCGGTATCTCGCCGGCAGGCTGCCGGAACGACACGCGGTAGATTCGGGAAGGAGTACCGCCGTCCGCTAAACTCGACGGTTGATTACGCGCTCCGAAGGGTTTGATTGTGCCAACACTGTGGACCAAGGGAGCGACGGCGCCTGCCGCTGACCGCCGGCGGGCGTCCCGAAAGTCGTCATATCGCCCCGAAATCCAGGGCCTTCGATCCCTTGCTGTCCTCATGGTGGTGACCTACCACGTGTGGTTCGGAAGAGTGTCGGGGGGCGTGGATGTCTTCCTCCTGATCTCTGCGTTCCTGATGACCTTCCAGTTCGTGGGGCGCCACGAGCGCAGGGAGCCCTTCGCCCTGCTCAAGCACTGGCTCCACCTGTTCCGGAGGCTTCTTCCCGCCGCCGTCACCGTCATCGTCGCCACTCTGGCCGTCTCCTACCTGGTCCTGCCGCGGACCCGGTGGCTGGACCTCATCGACCAGGGCTGGGCATCACTGTTCTACTCGGAAAACCGGCTTCTGCAGGCCCAGGCCGTGGACTACTACGCCAACGACCACAGCCTTGCCAGCCCCCTGCAGCACTTCTGGTCGCTGTCCATCCAGGGCCAGGTATTCATCCTGTGGCCGCTGATCTTCCTCGCAGCCGCCTGGGCAGCCCGCCGGTTCCGGCTCTCCTACCGGCCGCTGCTGGCTTACGTCTTCTTCCTCGTGTTCCTCGTCTCGCTGGCGTATTCGATCTATTTCACGGCCACCAACCAGGTCCAGGCGTACTTCGACACAGGCGCCCGGCTCTGGGAATTTGCCCTGGGCACGCTGGTGGCCCTCGTCCTACCCGGGCTTCGGCTATCCCGGGCGGTGCGCATCGCCATGGGCTGGGTGGGTGTTATTGCCATGCTCGCCTGCGGCATCCTCCTCAACGTCCAGGCAGCTTTCCCTGGCGTGGCAGCACTGTGGCCAACCGTCGCTGCCGCATTCGTCATTGTGGCCGGCCAGACGCAAAGCGCGGCCGGTGTGGACCGGATCCTCAGCTCCAAGCCCCTGGTCAAACTGGGAGACATCTCCTACGGGCTGTACCTCTGGCACTGGCCGGTGCTGGTGCTTGCCCTGGCATGGACCGGCAAGGAACATGCCGGCTGGTTGTCCGGCACCGTCATCATCCTCTCGGCGCTCGCGCTCGCATACCTGACCACCCGTTTCATCGAAAAGCCCTGGCGGGAATGGAAGTGGCCTGAGGCCAGGAAACGCCGTGCCGTGCTGGCCATCGCACTGGCAGTCTCCGTGGCAGCGGCGCCCCTGGCGCTGTGGCGCAACCAGCTGGACACAGAGCGCCGGGTGGCCCAGGAACAGAAAGTGGCGAACAATCCGGGCTCACGGGTGCTGGATCCTGCGTTCACCGGCACCGTGCCGGCCGGGGACGTCACCCTGCTGCCGACTGCCACCGACCTTCCCCAGAACTGGGTTTCGCTTGACGGGCCCTGCACGGGCGATATCACTCCGCAGGACCAGGCAGCGAAGGACACCTGCTTTGAACAGAAGCCATCCGGTAATCCATCGCGGCGCGTCCTGGTGCTGGGGGACAGCCATGCGCAGCAGTGGTCCGGGGCCGTCAAGCCCATCGCTGCACAGAACAACTGGCTTCTGTACTCCATGCTGAAGGGCGCCTGCAAAGTTGCGCCGGCCGGTAAGGCGGCCAGCGACGATTGCGAGACCTACAACGCTTCCGTCCAAAAGGAGATCGAGCGGCAGCAGCCGGACGCCATCATCCTGCTGGGCACCGCTGCGGCGCCTTCCAGTCCGGCAGAGGAACTGACGCCGGGCTTCGCGGACCTGGTGCGGCCGTGGATGGACAAGGGCATCGACGTGGTGGCACTCCGGGACAATCCCCGGTTTACGTTCAACATGGCCGAATGTGTCGTGACGGACGGCCCGGAAGCCGAGACCTGCCGCCCGGCGGTCCGTGACTCCCTGGCGCCGGAGAACCCCCTGCTCGCCCTCAAGGACAGCCTGCCGGACCTGGCCATCCTGGACCTGACAGACCGTATCTGCACCGCAACGGACTGTCCGGGAGTGGTGGGAAACATCTTCGTGTACCTGGATGACAACCACCTCACCGCCGAATACACGGAAAGCATGGCTGACGAGTTTGGCAGGCGCTTCTTCGAAGCAACGGGGTGGAAATGACAGAAAGTAAAAAGGAACTGCCGTCCGGCGCCAAGACCCGGACGGCCTCTTTCAGGCCAGAGGTCCAGGGACTGCGGGCCCTCGCGGTCCTCATGGTGGTGGCCTACCACGTCTGGCTGGGCAGGGTCTCCGGCGGCGTGGACATCTTCCTGCTGATCTCCGCCTTCCTCCTCACCCTGTCCTTCGTCCGGAAAGCCGAAACGGGCCGCCCCTTCGGTTTGCTGGGGCACTGGCTCCACCTCTTCAAGCGCCTGCTGCCCGCCGCCGTCGTGGTAATCCTCGGTGTCCTGGCCGGCACCTGGCTGATCCTGCCGCAGGGCCGCTGGCCGCAAATCCTGGACCAGGCCTGGGCTTCCCTGCTGTACCGGCAGAACTGGCTGCTCGCCGACACCGCCGTGGACTACTACGCCCAGGACCACGCCGGCGCCAGCCCGCTGCAACACTTCTGGTCGCTGTCCATCCAGGGCCAGGTCTTCATCCTCTGGCCGCTCATCTTCGCGGCCGCCGCCGGCATCCTCGCTGCGCTGCGCCGCCTCCCGGCCTGCGCAGGATTGACCTACCGTGGCCTCCTGGGTGTCGGCTTTGGCGCCATCTTTGCCGTGTCCCTGGCCTACTCCATTGAGCAAACCGCCAGCAACCAGGCCTACGCCTACTTCGATACCAGGGCCAGGCTTTGGGAGTTCGCGCTGGGCTCCCTCCTGGCGCTCGCCCTGCCATACCTCAAACCCGGCAGGGCGCTGCGCGTCGTCCTGGGCTGGGCCGGCCTGGTGGGAATGGTGTCCTGCGGCCTCCTCCTGACGGTGGACAGGTCCTTCCCCGGTTTCGTGGCCCTGTGGCCCACACTGTCTGCCGCCGCGATCATCGTGGCAGGGCAGACCGGAAGCCGGTACGGCGTGGACCGGCTGCTCAGCAGCAAGCCGGCCGTGGCGCTGGGCGACAACTCCTACGCCCTGTACCTGTGGCACTGGCCGGTGCTGGTCCTCGCGCTCGCAGCCACCGGCGTCGAAGCCCCGAACCTCATCCAAGGGCTCGGCATCGTCGGTGCGTCAGTCCTGCTGGCCGTCCTCACCACCCGGTTCGTGGAGAAACCGCTGCGGGACTGGCACTGGCCCAAACGGCGCGCCTGGCGCACCGCCGTCGTCATTGCCGCATGCGGTGCCATCCTCGCAGGGCCCGTTTCCGTCTGGCAGACCTTCCTCACCGCCGAGGAAGCCGCGACGGCGGCGCAGCCGAGGGAACTGACGCCCGGCGCCGCAGCGCTCACCCCGGGGATCGAAGCGGACCCCGCGCCCGCCGCGAGGATCATCCCGGGGCCCTCAGCCCTGGACAACGACTGGGCCGGCATCCAGACCCCCTGCGCCGGCGCCAACGCCACGGACGATCCCATCCTTGAAGGATGCCGCCAGGAGATCCCCGAAGGCGGCGGCACCAAGCGCATCGTGGTCCTGGGCGACTCCCACTCACAGCAGTACCTCGGGGCGCTGGCCCCCATTGCGGCGGCCAGAGGCTGGGAACTGGTCACTCTGCTGATGCCTGCCTGCAGGTTCGGTGCCGAGTCGGACACCAGGACCGCTGAATGCAACGCCTACAACAAAGCCAGCTCGGCCTACGTGCTGGAACACCGGCCTGATGCCGTCTTCACCGTGGCATCGCTGACGCACGAGGAAGCGCCGTTCGAAACGGAGGTCCCCGGCTACCTGGACGGCATCCGCCCGTTCGCTGACGCGGGGATCGAAATCCTGGGCATCCGCGATAACCCCCGGTTCACGTTCAACATGCCGGAGTGCGTCCAGCGCAACGGTGCCGACGCTCCGGAATGCAATCCGCCCGTTGCCGAGTCACTCGTGGAGCCTTCGCCGTTGGAAAACTACCGCGGCAAGGTGGACGGCCTGCACCTGATGGACATGAGCGACTTCATCTGCGCACGGGGGGTCTGTCCCGCGGTGGTGGGAAATGTCTACGTGTACAAGGACGACAACCACCTGAGCAGGACTTACGCCGAGTCCATGATTCCCATGTTCGAGCAACGGCTGCTGGCCGCCACCGGCTGGACCTGAGCCGGGCCCTGCGGGTCGAACGCCCAGGTGCCGGACTGGATGAGTGCGGTTGCTCACATCGTCCGGCTGGAATAGGGGGATTGGCGCGAAGGTTCTAATATTTACTCAACACTTCCTGCTCCGGATGGCCGCCTCCTGCAAGCGGCGTTTCCGGAGTATGTCCTGCACAGGCCAGTTCCGTAATGACGGGCTGGTCATCGGCTGCAACCCCTGCCCGCCCCAGCAACCAAGGTAAGAGGCGCACTCATGACCGAGCCCGAACACAACCCCTTTGGCCTCATCGGCCTGACCTACGACGACGTCCTGCTCCTGCCCGGGCACACGGACGTTATCCCGTCGGACGCCGACACTTCCTCCCGGATCTCCAAGCGGATCACCGTGCAGACTCCGCTGCTGTCCGCCGCAATGGACACCGTGACGGAGTCCCGCATGGCCATCGCCATGGCCCGCCAGGGCGGCCTGGGCGTGGTGCACCGCAACCTGTCCATCGCCGACCAGGCTGATCAGGTTGACCGCGTCAAGCGCAGCGAATCGGGCATGATCACCAACCCGCTGACCATCCGCCCCGAGGCCACCCTCCGCGAGCTGGATGACCTGTGCGCCCAGTACCGCGTATCGGGCCTGCCGGTTGTGGATGAGGCGAACCGCCTGCTGGGCATCGTCACCAACCGCGATACCCGTTTCGTGCCGGAGTCCGACTTCCCGCTGCGGCTGGTCAGCGACGTCATGACCAAGATGCCCCTGGTCACCGGGCACGTGGGGATCAGCCGCGACGAAGCGTCGCACAAGCTGGCCACCAACAAGATCGAGAAGCTCCCCCTTGTTGACGAGCAGGGACGGCTGAAGGGCCTGATCACCACCAAGGACTTCACCAAGGCCGAGCAGTACCCCCTGGCCACGAAGGATGATGAAGGCCGCCTCCGCGTCGGCGCAGCCATCGGTTTCTTCGGGGACGGCTGGGAGCGGGCCATGACGCTGATCGATGCCGGCGTTGACGCCCTGTTCGTGGACACCGCCAACGGCCACTCGCAGGGTGTCCTGGACATGATCCGCCGGCTCAAGTCGGACCCCGTAGCCGCCCACGTGGACGTTATCGGCGGCCAGGCAGCCACCCGCGAAGGCGCGCAGGCGCTGATCGACGCAGGCGCCGACGGCATCAAGGTTGGCGTGGGTCCCGGCTCCATCTGCACCACCCGCGTGGTGGCTGGCGTCGGCGTTCCGCAGATCACCGCCATTTACGAATCCGCCAAAGCCGCCATCCCTGCCGGCGTTCCGCTGATTGCCGACGGCGGCCTGCAGTACTCGGGCGACATCGGAAAGGCCCTCGTTGCCGGTGCTGACACGGTGATGCTCGGATCGCTCTTGGCCGGCTGCGACGAATCGCCGGGCGACCTGATCTTCGTCAACGGCAAGCAGTACAAGTCCTACCGCGGCATGGGCTCCCTCGGTGCCATGCAGTCCCGTGGCAAGAACACGTCATACTCCAAGGACCGCTACTTCCAGGCCGATGTCTCCGGCGACGACAAACTGATCCCGGAAGGCATCGAAGGCCGGGTAGCCTACCGCGGCCCGCTGTCCTCCGTGGCGTACCAGCTGGTCGGCGGCCTGCGCCAGACCATGTTCTACACCGGTGCGCCCACCATTCCCGAGCTCAAGGCCCGCGGCAAGTTTGTCCGGATCACCCCGGCAGGGCTTAAGGAATCGCACCCGCACGACATCCAGATGACGGTCGAGGCGCCGAACTACGGTTCACGCTAACGCTGGCGTTGAAGATGGGATGGGCAGCCTGCCCATCCCATCTTTTTTGCTGCGAAGATCCGTGCTGCATGCGGTAATAGGCTGATGGCATGTCCCAGCCGAGCCATCCGCCCGAACTAAGCCCTAAACGCGAGCCCGCACGCAGGCTTGCCCTGCGGCCTTATGCCCGCGCGGTGGCCCAGGTCCTGAGGGTAAGCTTCCGGGCGTCCCCGGGGGCCGTGGTCATGAAGGTGCTCGGCTCACTCATCTCCGCCGTCCTTCCGCTCGTTACCACCTATTTCGCGGCCCTCACCACCACAGCCCTGGCGGCCGCGTACGCAGGCGACGCCGGGGCGGGGCAACGGGCCATCGTCTACGTCGTCATCACCGCATTGCTCGGCCTTTTCTGGGGAGCCTTCACCAGCGTGGACCGCTACATCCAGCAGCTCATGAGCTTCAAAGTGGGCGCCATCGTCGGCGACCAGATGTATGAGCGGTTCCTGGCGCTGGATTTCTGGCGCTACGACGACAAGGAAACGGTCGATCTGTACGACCGGGCCAAGCGCTTCTCGGATTCCTACGCCCGGGTCCTGGACCGCATCGCAGCGATCTTCACCCAGCTGGTCTCCGTCATCCTTGCGGTGGGGGCCCTGCTGCTGGTCAGCTGGTGGATAGCGGTGATCGTCCTGGTGGCGATCATCCCCAGCGTCTACCTGCAGTTCAAGCTGTCCCGCGAACAAATAGCGCACTGGAACACCCAGGTGGATTCCCGGCGGCAGCGGCGGATGATCGAGACCAACCTGCTCCGCCCCCAGCACATCGCCGAAATGCGGCTCTACGGCGTCGTCGGCTTCCTGATGGGCCTGCGGTCCCGCCTGCGCGACGCGGACGAACGGCGCCGGCTGGACTACCAGCGGCGCTACATTCCCCGCCAACTGGCCGCCGACGCCCTCCAGTACGGTGCGGAGGTGGTTTCGCTGATCTGGGTGGTAGGCCAGATCATTGCGCATGCCCAGCCTGTAGGCCAGTTCCTCTACGTCCAGCAGATCGTCAGCCGGGCGCTGTCCACGGCGAACAACCTCGTCTCCTCGCTCAGCTCCATCGACGAGGACCTCGCCAACCTCAAGGATTACGAGCTCTTCATGGACCTGCCCGTCCACGCCGGGCACGCCCCGCCGCTGCCGGCCGCTCCCCGCGAGGTGGAGCTCCGGGACATCCGCTTCACCTACACGGGCAGCGATGCGGAGGTAATCCGCGGCATCAGCATGACCATCCGGGAGGGCCAGCACATCGCCATCGTAGGGGAGAACGGCGCCGGCAAGTCGACTCTGATCCGCATCCTCGCAGGCCTCTACCGCCCGGACTCCGGGCAGGTGATGCTCGACGGCGTCGACCTCGCCGCGGTGGACGTCACCTCATGGCACCGGCACCTGGCAGTGCTCAGCCAGGAGTTCCTCAAGTACGAGTTCGCCACCGCCGCGGAGAACATCTACTTCGGGGATGTGCAGAGTCCCCGGGACGACGCCAGGATCCGCCGCTCGGCAGCAGACGCGGAGGCACTGGACTTCATCAACAAGCTTCCCAACGGCCTGGAGAACCACGTCAGCAACTGGATGGAGGACCCGCGCGGCCGCAAGGGGAGCGGCCTGTCCGGAGGCCAGTGGCAGCGGCTGGCCATGGCCCGCAACTTCTACCGGGACGCAACCTTCATGGTGATGGACGAACCCACCTCCGCTATCGATGCCCTTGCCGAGCATCGGATCTTCACCAGGCTTTTCGCGGACCGCAGCAGCACCATCATCGCCATCAGCCACAGGCTCGCCACCATCGAGAAGGCGGACGTGGTCTACATGCTGGAGGACGGACAGGTCGTGGAGCAGGGAACGCACAAGGAGCTGGTGGCCCTCCGTGGCCGCTACTTCCGGATGTTCGAATCCCAGCTCACCGTCCCAGACGAATCCCAGACGCCGCAGGTCCAGTCCGGCAAGGCCAAGGGAACCGGATCCGGCTGACCTCAGCTGCCCTGCGGCGGCTGCCGGCGATGCAGCCAGCGTGAGTACATGCTGCCGCTGTTGACCATCAGCGTCCGGGTGTAGGCCAGGCCGCCGGCAACGCCACACGCGAAACTGACCGGCAGGGACAGCAGCGGGGCGGCTTCGGCCGTTGCTCCCTTGGGGGTGAACAGCACGAGGGCCAGGACAATCACGGCCGTCCCGCAAAGGATGGTCCAGATAATCCCGGGGGTAATGCGGACGCCCTGGTCGATTCGTGGGATGTCGGACGCAGGCTTGGGGTCCTTGCGCGTGAACCGCGGTGCGGCCGTCACGGCCCACCCAAGGGCGGAAAGTACAGCACCGATAATGAGGAACACTGTCCCCAGCTCCGGGTCCGCTCCCACCAGCAGCGCAAGGAACACATGCACGACGCCGGCGAGGCCCAGGACGGCCGGGTACCACCAGGCGTAAAACACCCAGCTGCGGCGCTGGGCAAACCCCAGTGCCTCCGCGCGGGGTTCCAGTGGTGGTGCCGAGCCGATCACTGTGCTTCCGCCAGCAGGGCCCGGACCACCGGACCCGGCTGTTCACCGGTGTCCAGGGCGCGGACGGTCAGTTGGCCGTCGGCGTCCAGCGGTTCCGAAGCAAGGTGAAAGGCCCCGTCAGCTGCGATCCTGACGTTGGCGACCTTGGGGGGCTGCCCGGGGGAGTAGCGGCGTGCGCTGACCATGCCGCCGTCGGGGTGCCTGGCGCCCTGCACCGCGTCGTCCACCGTCGCCTCCACCACGTCCAGGACGGAGGCCTCGCGGTTCATCGGCAGGCAGACGTACTCGCTCAGCGGCTGAAGGAACAGGGCCACCCGGCCGGCGGGCGAGTCAGCGATATAGGACGGAGCCACGGCATCAGGCCCGATACGGGTGACGTCGAACCACGCCGTGGCGGTGCTGAAGACGCCAGCCAGGAACTGCGCGGGTCCCCGCAGGCTCACTTGCTCGCCGTCGACGGCGGCCGTGTCCCTTACCCTGAGCGTGCCCACGCCTGCCCGGACAAGATCGTGGTCATCAGGGAGCTGCTCCAGGCCAAGGACCCGCCGGGCAAGGTCTGATCCCTGCCCCGGCGTGAAGGAGAGAAGTGCGAGGATTTCGTGGCTGGTGATCCGGTATGCGGAATCAGGCAGGGAGTGTTCAGTCATGTGCTTTCGGTCTCTTGGTTGTGCAGGGCGGGACGGGGGCAGACTGTGCTTTAGCCGAATCCGAGCTTACCGCCCACCCAACCGATGGCGTCAGCGGCGCCGCCGGCCAAGTCCCGGACACCGCCCACCACGCCGGCACCGAAATCCCAGATCCGTTTGGTCACGGGGACATCCCCGGACACCATGGACGCGAGACCCCACAGCAGTCCGGCCCCGCCGATGGCGGCAGCAACGGGAAGCCCTACTCCGGTGGCGGCTGCAACGCCCGCGGCAACAGCCAGGCCGCCGCCCACCACGCCGTCAGCCACCCGGAACGGATCCCGGTTTTCAACGCCTGAGGCTATGTCGAGGACGCCCAGCAGGCCGCCCAGCACGGCGAGGCCCTTGCCGGCGATCTTCATGCCGTCAAAGAATTTGCTGACCCCGGCCTGGACATCGGCGAGGTCAAGGTTCCAGCTGAACTTGTCCGCAACGAACTTCAGGGCATTGGCGATTCCCGAGGCCCCGCTGCCATCGTCCACGCCAAGGGTCTCCAGCAGCCATTCCACTCCGGAAGGGGCATGGGTGTAATTCGGGTCGGTGAAAGCATCTCCCCAGCCCGGTTCGCCCGGACCCTGGCCGCCGCCGGTACTGCCCGCGGGCGGGGCCGGTGCTGACGGACCTGTGGACGTGCTGCCGGACGAGCTGGCCTGTTCCTGCTCGTCGGCGTGCTTCAACAACGCTGCAGACTGGTCCTGCAAGGAGGCGGACGTCCTGTGGAGCAGCGGAAGGAGGGTGGAGGACCATTCACCGCGGAAGGCCTCACCGTCCCTGCCTTTCCACGCAGCTGACTGGACCAGGGACGTGACCGAGGCTCCAACGCGTTTCAGGCTGGTGCCCGATGAGGCCAGCGACTTTGACAATGTCCGCAGTTCGGCAATGTCTGCTCCATAAATTCCTGGCGCCACGATGTTCCCCCGATTTTCCTGACACTTGGTGTGCTCCAGTCCCACAGCTTACGCACCGGCCGCTGACGCCGCGATGGGGAGTTCTACCGGCCGTCAGTACTGCCCACGATGGTGGTGCGCACGCGGGCGATGCCGGGGCGGGGCGGAACACTGCTGAAGCCGAACGTCACCGGCGGGCGGATCGGTGCCATCGCTCCAGCGTCCTGCCCGTGCCAACTTACGGAGGCAGACTCAATGTGGTGCAGGTCGCTGACGCCGTAAAACTCGGTCCGGCCGCTGCCGGCTGAGCCAAAGGTCCGGGCGCCCGGAACCGCCAGCGCGGCCAGAGGGCTGATGGCCCGGAGCCATCGGGTGCTCACGGCGAGGCTGCGGGGCAAGGCCTTCAACGCCGTCCCGAGCAAGGCCCGCCGGCCGGTTGCTGCGTCGATGCCGAGCGGGCCCGCGCGCACCGTCAAGGACTCCTGACCAAGGTGCGCCCGGACGTCCACCACCTTTGCCTCATCGAAGCTGTATGTGGAGGAGATGAACTCTGCGGTGAGGGGTGTGGGCGCCAGCAGGAGCCGGTGGCCTGAAGCTTCCTGCACCATCACGTCGGCAAAGGCGCCAAAGGGGGACTGCCGCCACAGGCCGATGACGGCGCGCAGGCCTGATATGGTGCCCACGCCGGCTATGTGTCCGTCGAAAACCCAGTGCCCGTTCACCGGATCACTGTATCCACGGTGGGCCTCACAGCGGGCCGTAGGCTGCGTTGCCGAACGGGTCACGCCAGGAAGCCAGGTCCTGTTCCACCGCCTGCCGCAGTGCCGGATCAGCCAGGACACGACGCCGGAAGGAGCGCCGGCCGCGGCCCAGCACTGCCGCCGGCACAGCAATGCACGCCACCAGAAGGGCCAGGAACAGCAGGTAGGCTCCGAGGAGGACTCCGGCCGTTCCCGCCTCCCGGGCGGCGGACGACAGCATCGCGGGAACGAAGGCCGCGCCCGGCACCGCGGCCAGCACCACGACCGTCATCGCCCCGCCGCGGGCACTTCCGGGTCCCCGGACGATCAGCTGCTTGTCCGTATCCGGCAGGGTGCTGCGGACCCGCTTCCAGCGCGCCACCCCGAGGACCACGAGCGCCGCCCCCAGTGCGCCCAGCACCAGTACTGGGACACTGTTCCGGGCCACGACGGAAAACAGCACGCCGCTCAGCGCCAGGACCGGGCCGCCGGCTATGGCGCCGCTCCAGGCGGCCGCGCGGGCCGCCTGGTCATCGGCCAGTTGCCGCAGCCGTGTCGGCGCCTCTGGCGGGGCCACCGCCGCAAGTTCCCGGGACAGCCAGTAGTCGAGGGGATGGTCGGGCAGGCCCGCCCGGGAGGGTTCCGGACCTCTCACCGGCGAGACCGTCCACGGCTGTGTGGTCCGGGCAACGCAGAAGTCATCAACGGCCTTTCGGGTCAGCAATGCCGGAATTCCACTCCCAGCCTAGGTGACAGAGGCTGGCGCGGCAGTTGGGAGCGGAGAGGCTGGGATAACCTAGAGCAGTGACTTACGAGATCGAGATTGGCCGTGGCAAGCGTGGGCGTCGTGCCTACTCCCTGGATGACATAGCTGTTGTCCCCAACCGTCGCACCCGCGATCCCAAGGATGTCTCCGTCTCGTGGCAGATTGACGCTTACCAGTTCAACATGCCGGTCATCGCCGCCCCCATGGATTCAGCCATGTCCCCGCAGACCGCCATTGCACTCGGCAAGCTGGGCGGTCTGGGCGTGCTGGACCTTGAAGGGCTCTGGACCCGGTACGAGGACCCACAGGCGGTCCTGGATGAAATCAGTGCCCTGGAGGACGAGACCAACAGCCCCGCCGTCACCGGCCGGATGCAGGAGCTCTACCAGGCCCCCATCCAGCCTGAACTCATCACGTCCCGACTGGCCGAAATCCGTGAAGCAGGCGTCACCGTTGCCGGCGCCCTCACCCCGCAGCGCACCCAGGAGCACTACAAGACCGTCCTGGCTGCCGGCGTCGATATCTTCGTGATCCGCGGCACCACCGTGTCCGCCGAGCATGTCTCCAAGGACCACGAACCGCTGAACCTCAAGCAGTTTATCTACGAGCTCGACGTCCCCGTGATCGTCGGCGGGGCCGCCGGCTACACGCCCGCCCTGCACCTCATGCGCACGGGCGCCGCAGGTGTCCTGGTCGGCTTCGGCGGCGGGGCAACCACCACCACGCGCCGCGCCCTGGGCATCCACGCGCCGATGGCATCGGCGATTTCCGACGTCGCCGCAGCCCGCCGGGACTACATGGACGAATCCGGCGGCCGGTACGTCCACGTCATTGCCGACGGCGGCATGGGCACCTCCGGCGACATCGTCAAGGCCATCGCCATGGGTGCGGACGCCGTCATGCTGGGCAGTGCGCTGGCCCGCGCCGAAGAAGCGCCCGGCAAGGGCTGGCACTGGGGCCAGGAAGCGCACCACCTGGAACTCCCGCGCGGGGACCGGGCGAACGTGGGAACCGTCGGACCCATGGAGGAAGTCCTCTTCGGACCGGGCCACCACACCAACGGAACGTCCAACCTGATCGGTGCGCTGCGCCGCTCCATGGCGACCACCGGCTACTCGGACCTGAAGGAATTCCAGCGGGTCGACGTCGTGGTTTCGCCTTACGAAGGAAACTGACCCCCACGCACTCCGGCAGGGTGCCCGAACGGCGCCCTGCCCAAGCGTGCCCCAAACAAGTAGGGTAGTTCTACTACCGGCACTTGAGGCACTGGAGGCGTTCAATGAAGACTGATCCTGCAGGCGGCGGGGCCCTGGGCCCGGAAGCCAGGGAAGCATCCATCCAGCGGCTGCGCGCCACGACGGAACCCGGCCAGGAGCTGGACATCCTGATTGTTGGCGGCGGGATCGTGGGAACCGGAGCGGCGCTGGACGCCGTCACCCGCGGCCTGAGCGTGGGCATCGTCGAGGCCAGCGACTGGGCGGCCGGAACGTCCTCCCGCTCATCCAAGCTCATCCACGGCGGCCTCCGCTACCTTGAAATGCTGGACTTCGCCCTGGTCAAGGAGGCGCTGCAGGAACGCGGTCTGCTGCTCTCCGAACTGGCGCCCCACCTGGCCCGGCCCGTTCCCTTCCTCTACCCGCTGACCAAGCCCTTCCTGGAACGGCCCTACGTGGGGGCGGGCATCGCCCTGTACGACGCCATGTCCGTCTCCAGCGGCCACAGCCGCGGCGTGCCCTTCCACAAGCACCTGTCCAGGCGCGGCACCCTGCGGGCTGCGCCGAGCCTGAAGGATGACGCGTTCGTGGGTTCCATCCGCTACTACGACGGGCAGGTGGATGACGCCAAGTACGTCGCCAACCTGGTCCGAACTGCTGCGCACTACGGAGCCCATGCCGTCAACCAGATGGCGGTGGTGGACTTCCTCCGCGAAGGCGAGCGGGTGGTAGGCGCCAAGGTGGAAAACCGCGAGGACGGCTCCCGGTTCAACATCCGTGCCAAGCAGGTCATCAACGCCACGGGCGTCTGGACCGACGAAACCCAGGCCATGGTCACGGACCGCGGACAGCTGAAGGTCCGCGCGTCCAAGGGCATCCACCTGGTGGTGCCGAGGGACCGCTTCCAGTCGACCGTCGGACTGATCCTGCGCACCGAAAAATCCGTGCTGTTCGTCATCCCCTGGGGCAGGCACTGGATCATCGGCACCACTGACACGGACTGGCACCTGGACAAGGCCCACCCCGCCGCAACCAGCAAGGACATCGATTACATCCTTGAGCACGTCAATAAGGTCTTGAAGCGGCCGCTGACCCGGGAAGACGTTGAAGGCGTGTACGCCGGGCTCCGGCCCCTCCTGGCCGGCGAGAATGACTCCACCGCGAAGCTCTCCCGCGAGCACGTCGTGGCGCACCCCGTGCCGGGGCTGGTGGTGGTGGCCGGCGGCAAATGGACCACCTACCGCGTGATGGCCAAGGACGCGGTGGACGAGGCCACCCGCACCATGGACGAACGGGTGCCGCCGAGCTGCACCGAGACCATCCCGCTGCTGGGCGCCAGCGGTTTCCGGGCAGCCTGGAACCGCCGCAACCGGACGGCCGAGGAAACAGGCGTGCACGTTGCCCGCATCGAGCACCTGCTGAACCGCTACGGCTCCATGACCCCGGAAGTGCTTGCCCTCATCGCTGAAAATCCTGAACTGGCCGAGCCCCTGCCGGGAGCGGACGACTACCTGCAGGCCGAAGCGGTCTACGCAGCCACACACGAAGGCGCACGGCACGTCCACGATGTCCTGACCCGGCGGACGCGCATTTCCATCGAGGCCTGGGACCGCGGAGTGTCCGCTGTTCCGGTTGTCGCTAAACTGATGGGTGACGTCCTCGGCTGGAGCGACGCTCAGCGCGAAAATGAAGTCCGGCACTACATTGCCAGGGTTGAGGCGGAACGGCTCAGCCAGGAACAGCCGGATGACGAATCCGCAGACGCCGCCCGCCTGGGCGTGGAAGACATCGTGCCCTTGCGCTGAGGGGAGGATGGCCGGCGCTGCTGACTGAAGGGACACGCCTTGGCGGAACCGCTTGACCCGTACGACGCCGAACTTACCACCCCGGACATGGTCATCCTGGAGTTGGAGGCCACGGACAAGGACGACGCCGCCGCCCAGCTGTCCGAGCGGCTGTTCGCAGCCGGCCGGGTGTCCGACCTCGACGGGTTCCTCCGGCACGTCAATGCCCGGGAACACCAACTCGCCACCGGACTCCCCGGCGGCATCGGCCTGCCGCACGCCCGCAGCGAGTTCGTCGCCCGCACCTCCATCGCCGTGGGCATCACCAAGTATGGCCATGCCCTGGACTTCGGCGCTGCCGACGGCCCAGCCACCGTGATCCTGCTCATCGCCACCCCCGCCAGTTCCTTTTCAGACCACCTCGAGGTCCTGGCCACGCTGGCGCGGTCGCTGTCCAAGGAATCGTTCCGCGAATCGCTGCGCCGCGCCTACGACGCCGAAGTGATCGCCGAACTCATCAACTCCAGCCTGGTGTTCTTCGACCACTGACGGAGCTGGCGGGCGTGCCCGCAGCTCAGGCGTTTAGTTGTTCTACAGAACTACGAAGTACGGTTAAGACGTGTGGAAAACAGCCCTTAAGCCCCGATGGATTGCGGGATTCATCTTTGCGATCGCCGTGTCCGGGGTCTTCGTGCTGCTGAGCCAGTGGCAGTTCGGCCGATCCACCAGCCCGGAAATGCCCGTGAACCCGGACACCGAGAAGGTCCAGCCGCTGACGGACACCCTCCAGCCGGGCGAGTTCTTCCACGGGTCCGACGCCGACCAGATGGTCAGTGCCACAGGAACCTATGATCCCGCCAAGCAGGTCCTGGTCCCGGGCCGCCTGCACGACGGGAAGACCGGCTACTGGGTTGTTTCCGCTTTCGCCGTGGACGGCGCGCCCGCCCTGACCGGTTCCGCTGCGTCGCCCCGGACGTGGATCCCGGTGGCCCGCGGCTGGGTGGCCGACTCCGCTGAGGCGACCGCGCCGCCGTCGGGCTCCGTGCAGGTAACCGGACGGCTCCTGCCCTCCGAAGCGCCCCTGGCCGGTAAAGCCGCCAACCCCGGCGAAGCCACAGCGGTTTCCGTGGCCGAACTCATCAACGACTGGGAAATCAGCAGCTACCCGGGCTTCGTGGCTGCCACCGCCGAGGTTGTCGGGGGGACGGACGTGAGCGCCGCCGCCGTCCCGGGGGACCTCCTCCCGCTGGAGATCGGCCCGCAGCCGCCCGCACAGCAGATTAACTGGCTCAACCTCTTCTACTCCCTTGAGTGGGTGGTCTTCGCCGGGTTCGCCTTCTTCATCTGGTGGCGCCTGGTTAAGGACGACTACCACCGGGACCTCGAAGATGCCCTCGACGGCCACGCCGAACCGCATGAACCAGAACAGCAGCCAGGGACCACCCGGCAGCCTGAACACACCGAGCAAAAGGTACAGCCATGATTGATCCGAAGCCGGCCACCGGAAACGACACGGCCGGGAAAGCCGCCCCCAGGAAGCGCCGGTTCGGCGGCACCGAGGCACAGATCCGGTCGGCCCTGAAGTTCTACAAGGTGCTGGCCTACCTGACCGGCGCCATGCTGCTGCTCCTGTGCGCCGAGCTGGTAGCGCGGTACGGCTTCGGGCAGTACCTCTTTGCCGGCGGCACCAACGCCACCACCGGGCAGCCCTTCGGTTTCGGTTTTGCCGACGCCGAGCCGCCGGGGGTCCTTAACGGCGTCAACCTGTCCATCACGGTGCTGATCGTCCACGGCTGGATGTACGTGGTGTACCTGATTTCGAACTTCCGGCTCTGGTCGCTCATGCGCTGGCCGTTCCTCAAGCTGATCCTGCTGGCCCTGGGCGGCGTGGTCCCTTTCCTCTCCTTCATCGTCGAGAAGAAGTTCCATGCCGATGTGGAAGCCGAGCTCGCCGCGAACCCGCAGGCGCCGCAGCGGTACTGAACCCCGGCGGTACCGAACCCCGGCGCTGGCTGCGTTCGCAGCCGTGCCGTCCACCCGCCGTCGGACGTTTGCTCCGTCACAGCGCGGCGTCTCAAGGTGCGCCGGTGCAACGCCGCAACGTAGGCTAGTACGGTGACTACTCCCACTGCATCCCAGACTTCCCAGAAGCCGGTGCTGGTTGTTGACTATGGAGCCCAGTACGCGCAGCTGATTGCCCGCCGCGTCCGGGAAGCGAATGTGTATTCGGAAGTGGTTCCGCATACCTACACCACCGAACAGCTCCTCGCCAAGAACCCCGCCGCGATCATCCTTTCCGGCGGACCTTCCAGCGTTTATGCCGACGGCGCCCCCAGCGTGGGTGCCGATCTCTTCGAAGCAGGCGTACCCGTCTTCGGCATCTGCTACGGCTTCCAGGCCATGGCCAACGCACTGGGCGGCAAGGTGGACAAGACCGGCCTCCGGGAGTACGGCTCCACCCAGACCACCATCCTGGGCGAGGGGCGCTCCGTGCTCGAGGGCATGCCCCAGCACCAGAACACCTGGATGAGCCACGGCGACTCCGTGCACGCGGCTCCGGAGGGCTTTGAGGTCCTGGCCACGACTGCCGGCGCCGAGGTTGCAGCCTTCGCCAACGAAGAAAAGTGCCTCTACGGCGTGCAGTGGCACCCCGAGGTCAAGCACTCGGCCTACGGCCAGCAGGTGCTGGAAAACTTCCTCTTCAAGGGCGCCAAGATCGAGCCCAACTGGACCACGGGGAACATCCTCGAAGAGCAGGTTGAGCGCATCCGCAACCAGATCGGCGACGCCAGGGTCATCTGCGGCCTCTCCGGCGGCGTCGATTCCGCCGTCGCAGCGGCCCTGGTCCAGCGCGCCGTGGGCGACCAGCTCACCTGTGTGTTCGTTGACCACGGCCTGCTCCGCGAAGGCGAAGCGGAACAGGTGGAGCGCGACTTCGTCGCCGCCACCGGCGTCAAGCTCTACATCGCGAACGAGCAGGAGCGCTTCCTCTCGGCCCTGGCCGGAGTGAGCGATCCCGAAACCAAGCGCAAGATCATCGGCCGCGAATTCATCCGCGCCTTCGAAGAAGCCGAACTGGCCATCATCGCCGAGGCCGCCGCGCACGGCGAGAAGATCAAGTTCCTGGTCCAGGGCACCCTGTACCCGGACGTCGTCGAATCCGGCGGCGGCGAAGGTGCAGCAAACATCAAGAGCCACCACAACGTGGGCGGCCTCCCCGAGGACCTGCAGTTTGAGCTCGTTGAGCCGTTGCGGGCCCTGTTTAAGGACGAGGTCCGTGCCGTGGGCGCCCAGCTGGGACTGCCCCAGGAGATCGTGGGACGCCAGCCGTTCCCCGGCCCCGGCCTTGGAATCCGGATCGTCGGCGACGTCACCAAGGAGCGCCTGGACCTGCTGCGCAAGGCCGACGCCATCGCCCGCGCCGAGCTCACCGCCGCAGGCCTGGACAACGAAGTGTGGCAGATGCCCGTCGTGCTGCTGGCGGACGTCCGCAGCGTCGGCGTCATGGGCGATGGCCGCACCTACGGCCACCCCATCGTCCTGCGCCCGGTCTCTTCGGAGGACGCCATGACGGCTGACTGGTCACGCCTGCCCTATGACCTCCTGGCCCGGATCTCCAACCGGATCACCAACGAGGTGGACGGCGTTAACCGCGTCGTGCTCGATGTCACCAGCAAGCCGCCGGGAACCATCGAGTGGGAATAGCATCCTGAAGTGGCCGGCCTCCGTTGACGGAGGCCGGCCATTTCTGTCTTGCTGTGAAAAACCCCTAATTTCGCTGCTCCAGTGTTGCGGTCTCTCAGTCCGGGCGCGGAAGCGGCTACTCTCGAACCTATGCCGGTATGGTCCAGGGCGTCACGTGCAAACGCAGAAAAGAAGGCAGAAGTGTCAGTAGGTCAAGGCCACCCGGAAGGCTCGGAAGAGCTTCGTAAATGGCTGTCCGGGCTCAAACCCGTCACCGGGGCAGACACAATGCTGCGCTTCACCAAGACGCCCGAAGGTTCCATAGACCTCACCTCTGCCCACCCCTCTGGCCTGGCCCAGCTCATGGCCGGGCGCCGCACCCGCCTGTCCACGCTGATCCGCGATCAGCAGCAGTACGTGGTGGCTGCCAGGGCATCCCGCAACATCCGGTCCAAGATCTTCGAACTGTCCAACGACCGCGGCATCGACGCAGGGTACCTCTCCGCGGGCACCGTGGTGTGGACATCCGCCGTCGGAGGCAAACCGCAACGGGTGTCCGCGCCCGTCATGCTCACGGCGATCTCCCTCACCGTCCGGCCCGGGGAAGACGACTACGAGCTCCAGCTGACAGAGCAGGCACACATCAACCCCGCGTTGGTCCGCCACCTGAAGTCCGTCCACGGCATTGTCTTCGACGTCAACGCCGTCACCCGGCTCGCGTACAGCACAGCGCGTTTCGATCCCCAGCCCGTCCTGGACCGGCTGGGTACGCTCATCCGCCCCATCCACGGCGCCGAAGCGCAGCACAACCTGCTGGTGTCAACGTTTGCGGACCTTTCCGGGAACCTTGACGACCCATGGATCAACGACTCCAACCCGATCGTCTCCGCCCTGGCCACGGCCGGCGGCGGCGAAGTGGTGGATGTCGAAGCCCCGGATCCCTCCCGCTTCCCCCCGCTGGACAGCCGGCATCCCCAGGACGAACTGCTCCTTTTGGACGCTGACACGGACCAGCAGTATGTGGTGGACGCCGCCCGTGCCGGCGACTCGCTGGTGGTCAGCAGCCCGCCCGGAACCGGGCAGACGCAGACGGCCATCAACACCATCGGCGCCCTGGTGGACGCGGGCCGGACCGTCCTGGTGGTAGGGGACCGGCGCGCCAGCCTGAACGAGGTTTCCGGCCAGCTCGAAGCCCTGGGCCTCGAATCGATCCTGTTCCAGTTGTCCGGGAATGTCACCGCGCAGCAGCTGAAGTCACAGCTGGTCCGCGCCATTGTCCGGAACGAGAAGTCCCTCAAGCCACAGCTGGGGAACCTGCACAGCACGTTGACCGAGCACCGCCACGCGCTGATGGACCACGTGGCGTCCCTGCACAATGTCCGCGACCGGTGGGGTTGCTCGCCCTACCAGGCCATGCAGTCGCTGGCCGAGCTGACCTCCATTTATCCCGCACCCGCCACCACCGTGCGGCTGAAGCGAAGCGTCCTTGACAGCATCCGAGACCGGGAGGAACTCGCGGGCCGGCTCCAGCGGGCAGCGGAGCTGGGCAGCTTCAGCAAGGCCTCCACCACCAGCCCGTGGCATGGCGCCCGGCTCCTGACACGCAAGGAAACGGAAGAAGCCCAGGACCTGGTCCGGGCCATTGCAAAGAGCCTTCCCGTGCTCCGGGAGCGGATGAATGCCGTGGCCGAGCACGCGGAAATCCGGCTTGGCAAATCCTTCGCCGAATGGGGCGAGCAGCTGGAGCTGCTGGTCGCCGTGCGCGAAAGCCTGGACAAGTTCACACCGGATATCTTCGACCGGCCGGTCACCGACCTCATTTCCGCCACCGCACCCTCGGCCTGGCGGCGGGAACGCGGGATCGAAATGACCTCCATGCAGCGGTCGCGGCTCCGCCGCGTGGCCAAGGAGTACGTCCGGCCGGGCGTCCACATCGCAGACCTGCACACGTCCCTGGTCCTGGTCCAGGAACAGCGTGCCCGCTGGGCAGGCTACGCCACCACCCAACGGCACCCTGCCGTCCCCTCCGGGCTGGCGGAGATGAACGCCCTGTACCGCGAACTTGACCAGGAGCTGGCCAGCCTTGGTGAGTGCCTGAAGCACACGGCAGGGGGCGGGGCGCTGTCCACTGTCCGCTACGAAGAGCTCCTGGAGCGGCTGGAGCGGCTGGTTGCGGACACAGACACGCTCAAGACGCTCCCCGAGCGGACGCTCCTCATCGAGAACATGCGGGAGCACGGCCTGGGCGAGCTCCTGGCCGACCTCGCCGAACGTGAAGTTCCTGCCGGATCGGTGGCTGCCGAACTTGAACTGGCCTGGTGGCAGTCAGCCCTTGAGGCCATGATCAGCGGAGACGACTACCTCGCCATGTCCGACGGCGATGCCCTGCGCCAGCTGGAAGCCGAGTACCGGCTCGCGGACAACGCCCACATCGCCAGCGGTGCAGCACGCCTGCGCTGGGACCTGGCGGAGCGTTGGCGGGCAGCCATCGGGGACCAGCCCCGGCAGGCCGGCCTCCTGCGCAGCCTGCTCAAGGACGGCCGGGTTTCACTGCCCGCGCTGACCGCCCAGGCGCCGGACCTGATCGGCACGCTGGTTCCGGTCTGGTCGGTGAGCCCCTACCTCATGAGCGGACTCCTTCCTGCGGAACAGCACTTCGACGCCGTAGTGATCCTCGACGCCGAAGCCACAAGCCTGCAGGCGGTCCTGCCTTCCATCGCCCGCGCCCGGCAAGTCATTGCCTTCGGCGACGCCCGCATCGCCAGTCCCCGCAGCTTCACGGTGGGAGTGGAGCGGCTCGCGCCCGGCGAGTCCGCGCACCAGCGGGTCGAGAGCGCCTTCAAAGCCCTCTCCGCCGTGCTGCCGGTGTGGCAGCTCACCAACGTCTACCGCGGCGTGGACGAGGACCTGGTGCTGCAGCTGAGCAGGAACTTCTACGACGGCGGACTCCGCCGCCTTCCCGAGGGACAGTCGGCCACTGGGCTGGACCGGTCCTTGCTCGTGGAGTACTTGCCGGACGGCACCGGCCTGCCCAGCGCCGACCACGAGGGCGTGGAGTCCGTGGTAGCCGAGGTCAACCGCGTGGTGGAGCTGGTGTTCGAGCACGCTCGGCTGCGGCCCAGGACGTCCCTGGCGGTTGTCACAGCAAGCCTGCGGCATGCCGCGAGGATCGGCGAGTCCATCCGGCTCCAGTTGCCCAACTACCCCGGGCTGGCCAGCTTCTTCGGCGCGGGTCCGGAGTCCTTCCGGGTTGTCGACCTCGAACGGGCGCAGGGGCTGGTGCGGGACCATGTCATTTTCTCGCCCGGCTACGGGCGCACGCCCCACGGGCGTGCCCTTCACAACTTCGGCCCGCTCTCCGCCGAGGGCGGCCGGGAGAAGTTTGCGCTGGCCATGACACGTGCCCGCCGTTCCATCCACGTTCTGACGTGCTTCCGCCCGGAGGACCTGGACCACACCAGGCTGTCCCACGGTGCCCAGGACCTGTACGCGCTCCTTGACCGCGAAATTTCGGGCAACACGGACCTCGGCACTCCGGCGTCCCGGGCGGCTGCCAGCGAGCAGGCGCTCGGCGCCGACCCGCTCGTTGCCGACCTCGGCGACAGGCTTCGTGCACGGGGCGCCCGGGTGTGGCACCAGTACGACGGCGTCATCGACGTGGTGGCGGCAGCGGACCCACTGGGCACCATGGGCCAGGATGAGGCCGACCTTCCCTGGCCGGTGGCCATCGAATCCGACGGTACCGAGCAGTACCGCACCATGAGCGTGCGTGAGCGCAGCCGGCTGCGCCCGCAGATGCTGGAGCGGCTGGGCTGGCGGTACATGCCGCTGTGGACCATTGAAGTGTTCACCGATCCTTCGGCCTGCGCAGACCGCATTGCAGGGTACCTGGGGCTGGAACGGGTGGTCTTTCCAGGCCGCACGGCCGAGTCCGCCGGTTTCCTTGACGATGACGTCCACCAGGCGCTGAATGGAATCGACGCCGCGCAGCCTGCGTCGCTTCCGCATCCGGACACTATCGGGCCGGGGTTCAGGCGTGGCGCCGCGCGGGGTGAAGAACGTCATGAAGCCCAGGACGATCCAGCATCAACCGGCGCCGACGACGCCGCTGCAGCACCAGAGAATGAGAAGGCTGACACCGTGACCCCGAAAGATGCCGTGACGCCGCAGGACGCAGTAAATCCGGAGGACGCGGAGAGCACAGCGGACGCGGCCGACACCGAACGCGCCACAAGTTCCGGCGATGCCGCGCCTGCGGAAGAGGCCGGCCCGCCGGCAGCGCACGGCCGGGTGGAGGGCGTACTGCCCAAGACCGCCGCGGAAGATGACCCGCGGGCATGGGGCGATCGCGACGACGACCATGATGCATGGTTGAAGGAGCAGAAGCCCCCGCACTGGGGCTGACGGCACGTAGGCCCATGGGCGTGATTGTCATGCCCTGCCGGACACGGCAGGGCCGGTCACGACGGCGGTCCTACCAGGACGAAAAACAGTTTGCCCTGCGTGGACGCCCCCGCCAGCCGCGCTGACTGCTCAGCGGTGGCCGCCACCACGATCAGGCCGTCGGTTTCTGCGGTGCCCAGCCATTGTCCGCCATGGCCACCTTTGGCCGCGGTCCAGAGGACGGGGACCCCCGAGGCGAGGACTTCCGAGGGTCCCTGCTGGTCGAACCCGTTTCCGGATGTCAGGACGACGTTCACCAGTTGCCCGGGCGAAACCAGTTGAACGGATGAGGCATCGGCCATCCGCAAGGGAACGGCGGCCGACCCCGGGGGAGTGCCGGTAAGCAGCCCCGGGCCCAGGAGCTGGACGTCAGTGACCAGCTGCCCTTTCCGCAGCGGCGCTGCCAACTGCTTGCCTGCCGCCTGAGCCTGCTCAGCCAGCATGCCCTCGGACAGCAGCCCGGGCGGTACCCGCACCGGAACAAGGTCCGTGGCCGTGACAGCTGTTCCGGCGGGCAGGTCCCTCGCCGCGGACAGGGCTGTGACAGTGCTCGCCGGCGCGGGGGTGAGCTGGTGGACCGTCATGGACGCCGCTGCGCAGAGAAGCAGGGCCACCGCGAGGCGCCGGTTGCGGTTGAGCCATCCGGCCACGCGGGTCAGCGGGCTGCCGCGCCGTGACGCGGCAGCGCCCTTTTGGGCTTGGAGGACTGACGGTCTGCGGTGGGCACGAAGGGGATGTGCAGGCATGCCTTCACGCTAGGTGGGCAGGCATGGCAGACGACAGCGGCCCCGGTCCTATGTGGACAACGTGGTGCTGTCCTCAGGTCCGGGGCCGCTGGCAGTCCAAAGTGCGTGGGTGACCGGTGCGGACCGGTGTCAGCTCGCGGCAGCCGCCGGGGCGGGCGCCGGAGCAGGGGCTGCCGGGGCAGCAGGTGCTGCGGAGACGGTGCTGCCCTTGGAGTCGCGGGAGTCAGTGCGGTAGAAGCCCGATCCCTTGAACACGACGCCCACGCTGTTGAACTTCTTGCGCAGCGTCCCTTCGCATTCCGGGCAGGACGTCAGTGAACTGTCCGAGAATGACTGGACGATGTCAAAAGCATGGCCGCAATCCTTGCAGGCGTAAGCATATGTTGGCACTGGTGCTCCTCCTCTGGGGCAAACGAGAGGTCCCGTGCTGCCACCCGTTCCACTGGTGGTCCGTTAGCAGTCGCAGGGCCTGAGTGCTAATTCTATCATCCCCGTCCACCGGCCGTCCGGGTTCAGGGAGCGCCTGCCAGGACCCGCAGTCCGCCCGGAGTCAGGACGGCCGGAACGGGGCGGTCGAACTCCTCGGCGGGGATCCGCCCGGCAGGCAGGAGTTCTTCGTCGTAGATAACAGCGGCGAGCGGAATATGCTTCCCGGCAGTGTCCAGATGGCCCAGGAACTTGTCGTAGTAGCCGCCGCCCTGGCCGATCCGGTTTCCGGAAAGATCAACAGCAGTGGCCGGAATGAACAGCCCGGACGCCCCGCCGGCCACATCCGGCCCGTGACGCGGCCCGTCAGGTTCCATGACGGGCGCGTAGCGGCTGCGGGCAAATGGCATGCCGGGAGACCAAAATACCCAGCTCAGTTCCCGCGCGGGTTCGCACACCGGCAGCAGCACCCGGTGTCCGCGGGCGTGGAGGGCCTGGATCAGCGGCAGGGTGGGGGGTTCGACGCCGACGCCCAGGTAGACGCAGAAGGTTGCGGTCCTGCCGTCCGCAAGGGAGCCGGCCCAGGCTGTGCCATGTTCGGCGAGGGCGAGGCCGGCCTCCTCCAAGGCCGACGGCGGGAGTCCGGCGCGGCGGGCGCGGTGGGCGGTCCGGATGCCGTCCTTGGCGCCGTTCTGATGTTCGGTCATGGGTTTTCCCTCCATTGCCGCGGGCGGCGGGTTCATGTGCAGGTCCGCGCCGGGACCGGACGGCTGATTACTTAATGCTTGCCGCTGACGCTAGATTAGTCCGGTGACTACCAGTAACCCGAGAGTTCGCAAAGCCGTCATCCCCGCTGCGGGGCTGGGCACCCGATTCCTTCCCGCCACCAAGGCTATGCCCAAAGAGATGCTTCCTGTGGTGGACAAGCCTGCCATCCAGTACGTCGTGGAGGAAGCCGTTGGAGTCGGACTGAACGATGTCCTGATGATTACGGGACGCAACAAGCGGGCACTCGAGGACCACTTTGACCGTGTCCCATCGCTCGAGTCCACCCTCTCGGACAAGGGTGACACCAAGAAGCTGGAGTCCATCCAGGCCGCCAGCAACCTTGGCGACATCCACTACGTCCGCCAGGGCGACCCCAACGGCCTCGGCCACGCCGTGCTGCGTGCCCGCCAGCACGTGGGCAACGAGCCCTTTGCGGTGCTCCTGGGTGATGACCTGATTGATGCCAGGGACGAGCTCCTGGGAACCATGATCGACGTGCAGGCCAAGACCGGCGGTTCGGTGGTTGCCCTTATCGAAGTGGATCCGTCCCAGATCAGCGCCTACGGCTGCGCGGACATCGAAGAGATCGACGGCGAAGGCTACGTCCGGATCAACAGGCTCGTTGAGAAGCCTGCAGCGGACGAGGCACCGTCCAACCTGGCAGTCATCGGCCGCTATGTGCTGCACCCCGCTGTCTTCGACGTGCTGGAGGAAACCGGCCCCGGCCGTGGTGGCGAGATCCAGCTGACCGACGCCCTGCAGGAGCTTGCCACCGGCGAGGGTGAAGGCTATGGCGTTTATGGTGTGGTGTTCCGCGGACGCCGCTACGACACCGGTGACAAACTGAGCTACCTGAAGGCCTGCGTGCAGCTGGCCGTCGACAGTGATGACCTGGGCCCGGGCCTGCGGGAGTGGTTGCCGGGCTTCGCCGCCCAACTTTCCAAGTAACACCGTGCGCTACGGTCCCATCTGGCCGGTCACGCTGGAATGCGGTGACCTGGTCCTGCGGCCCATCCGCTACCGCGACCGGAAAGAATGGACCGACGTGCGGTCACGGAACAGCCAGTGGCTTGCGCCGTGGGAGGCGTCCAACCCCGATCCGCGCGGAGGGTTGCCGGACTACCGGCAGATGGTACGTTCGCTGAACTCCCAGGCGGCCCAGTCCACGGCGTTGCCGTTCCTCATTACGGAGCGCGTGGCCGGCAGCCGGAGCCCGCACATCGTGGGCCAATTGACGGTGTCATCCATTCTCTGGGGCTCGGCAATGATGGCCACGCTGGGTTACTGGGTGGACCAGGCACGGGCGGGCCACGGGATCGCTCCGACGGCGGTTGCCCTGGTGACCGACCACTGCTTCCAGACCCTGGGGCTGCACCGGATGGAAATCAACATCCGGCCCGAAAACCGGCCCAGCCTGCGGGTCGTGGAAAAGCTGGGATTCCGCGACGAAGGGTACCGGCCCCGGTACCTGCACATCAATGGTGAATGGGCGGACCACCGGTCGTTTGCATTGACCTCCGAAGAAGTCCCGGACGGCCTGTTGCCGCGTTGGCTGGCGTCCCGGACGTCTTAATTCCACTCATTTGGCAACCGCCCGGCGACACACCGCAACCAATGCCACTGTGGCAGTGGTGATGCTCATACGGTTTTGAGTGTGGACTTCCCCCTTAGCAGCTCTGTGATCCTTGTGGTTGCTGTCGTGCTCTGGATTGTGTGGGTTGCCCCCTACGTCCTCCGGAACCGCAGGCACCAGCTCCAGCCCGCCGGCGATGCCATGGCGGCCGCACCCGCGGAGGAGAAACCGGAGCGGCCGCAAGGCATGGTCCTGAACGTCGCCGCCAAGCAGGAGAAAACGATGCATACGAGGAAGAGCGGCGCACCCGCTGCCGGGCCCACCGCTGCAGCCAACGGTCGGCTGCGCATCCACTACGGGCGCACATCCATCGCACTCGTTGGATTCCTCTCGCTCATCACTGCATTCGTCTCCGGCGTCCTGCTGCCCTTCGGCCTTGGTTCCGCCATCCTGCCGCTGTCCTGCCTGGCGCTCACTGCGGCGTGCGTCATCCTTCTGCGCACCCTCGCCGTCCGGAGCCGCAAGGCGAAGGTCAACGCAGCGTTCCGCTCGGCCATGAGCGCGCCGTCCCGGACGGCCACACCGCTCGACCGGATTCCGCCCAAGCCGGAAACGGCACCGCTGCCTGCCCGCCCGGAAAGCCCGCTCTTCGACGCTGAGGCCCACAAGCCCCAGGCCAAGCCACTGACCGCCGTGGAACTGCGTGAAGCAGCCATTGCCGTAGCCGTGGCCGCGGGCGATACCAGCGCGGCAGCACCGGCGTCGGACGTTCCGTCCAATACGCCCTGGCAGCCTGTCGAAGTCCCCAAACCTGTGTACGTGGAGGCTGCCAAGGCCGAGCGGCCGGAGCCCAAGCCGCTTGAGCTTCCCGAGGCACCGAAGGCCGTCGGCAAGCCGTCCCTGAAGCAGGGCGCTACCGGCGCGGCACCTGTTGACGCCCAGCAGCTCACCAAGGCGCAGAGCGCCCTCAGCAACCTCGACGACGTCCTGCAGCGCCGCAGGGCCTAGCCTCCGGCCGCGGGGCCCGATACCGGCCGCCGGGCAGGCATGAGCGATGCCGGGAATGTCGGTTGGCATTGGGGCAGGAAAAATGTGTAGCCTAGGGGCACCGGTACAGACCGTGCCAAAAGGTCGCACCGTTCCGGGGCTATAGCTCAGTTGGTAGAGCGCTTCGTTCGCATCGAAGAGGTCAGGAGTTCGAATCTCCTTAGCTCCACAGTTTTCGTTTCACAAAGGCCATCCTGCCGGGATGGCCTTCGTTGTTTTGCGGGAACATCATCCCAGCGTGAACGGACGCACAGATCTTCGACCCCCTTAGTTGTCAGTTTGATAATTAACGGCTAGGTTGTAATTATCTACTTGATAATTACGGAAGGAAGCGGCGATGACGGTCATACTCGACTGGATGAACTCCGCAGCAGTGCCAAATCTCCTCGGTTCTCCCGTCAGCTGGATCGAGGTCATCGGATTCGTCACAGGTGCGGCATGCGTCTATGGCGTCGCGAAGCAAAAGCTCTGGAACTGGCCGGTGGGAATCGTGAATAACGTTGCGTTCATCATCCTGTTCCTGGGTGCCGGCCTCTATGGGGAAACGGTCCTTCAGGTCATCTTCGCTGCCGTGGCCGTCTACGGCTGGTTCAACTGGGTCCGCGGAAGCTCTGCCACCGAGGCCAGCAATGATCTGCCCATCCGGGACGCCACGGGCAAGGAAACCCTGCTCGGCGCCGGTGCCACCCTGGCCGGTACTGCCGCCGTGGCCATGATCCTGACGCACGGCACAGACTCCCAGGTGCCATGGCCGGATGCCTTTGTCCTGACTGCCTCCCTGGTTGCCACCTACTGGCAGGCGAGAAAGATCTTCCAGCACTGGTACGTCTGGATCCTCATCGATGTGGTCTCCATTCCGCTGTACTTCACCCGGGGGCTGGCCCTGACAGCGATCCTTTACATCGGATTCCTTGCCCTCTGCATTTACGGGCTCAGCGGCTGGAAGCGTACCCGGGCCGCCGGGAAGGCCCCCGTGATCACCGTCCCGGCAGGAGCCTGACAATGTTCACCCAGTCCATGGTCATCGGCAAGTTCTACCCTCCCCACGCCGGTCACGCCCACCTCATTGCCACAGCCGCCTCGCAGTCCGAAAAGGTGGCGGTCCTGGTGCTGGGCACCCGCTTTGAGTCCATCACCGTCGCCGATCGTGCCAGTTGGCTGGCCGCCGAATTTGAAGACACCAACGTCCAGGTCATCGCGATGCCGAACGACTGCCCGGAGGACTACCACGCCGACGCCATCTGGAAAGCCCAGAACGAGCTCATGCGCCTGGCTCTGAAGTCCCACGGAATCACCGCCGTCGACGCCGTCTTTAGCTCCGAGGCCTACGGCGCCCGGCTTGCGGGCTATTTCGGCGCCGAACACGTTCTCGTCGACCAGTCCCGGACCACATATCCGATCAGCGGCACTATCTGCCGTGACGATCCCGCAGCGGCGTGGCCTTATGTACTGGCCCCGGCACGGCAGGACTTGGCCACCAGGATCATCGTTGTGGGCGCGGAGTCCACTGGCACCACCACGCTCGCCCGGGCCCTGATGGACCACTACCGGGCACGGTTCCCGCTGATCGCCGACGTGCCCGAATACGGCCGCGACTACACCTATGGGAAGTTCGACGCCCTGCGGGCCGTGAAGCCGGATGCCGAACTGGCCGACATGGTGTGGACCGCGCGGGACTTCAGCGTCATCGGTGCCCGGCAAAACCAGCTGGAAAACGCGGCGGCCGATACCTGCCCGCTGGTCATCGCCGACACCGACGCCTTGGCCACCACCTTGTGGGAACGGTATTACCTGGGGGAGCGCAGCTACGGCTCCTATCACGCAATGGATACACTGCCGCGCCGGGATCTCTACCTGGTCACCGACGATGAAGGTGTGCCGTTCGAGGACGACGGCTGGCGGGAGGGCGAGCACAGCCGTGCCGAGATGACCGAGTGGTTCAAGGAGACCCTGACCGCGGAGGGACACTCCTGGATCCTGGTCACCGGCAGCCACGAACGGCGCATGAAAACCGCAACTGACGTCATTGACCTGATCCTGGCCCAGCGGAACGGCTTCGCCTCCCCGCCCTGGGCCACCCGGACCGTCCTGGAAGGCGCGCCGGCATGAACGACTCCAACGCCGAGCGGGACTATCTTGAGTCCTACCGGCCCGGTGACTACCCGTCCTTCGCCCTGACTGCAGACCTTGTGGTTTTCGCCGTCACCGGCGGGGTCCTCCACACAGCCCTGGTCCGCCGCGGCGCCCACCCCTTCAAGGGCAGGCTGGCCCTGCCGGGGGGATTCGTCGGGCCCCGGGAATCAGCGGAGACAGCCGCCGGCCGCGAGCTTTCCGAGGAAACCGGGCTGGACCTGGGTACGCTGCCGGTCCACCTCGAACAGCTGGCGACATACAGCGCCCCTGGCCGCGACCCCCGGATGCGGGTTGTTTCCGTTGCCCACCTGGTCCTGCTGGCAACGGACGGCACAAGCCTTCCCGCCGTCTCGGCCGGGACCGACGCCGCCGGCGCCGATTGGTACCCGGTCCACGAAATGCTCGCCGGCAGCACCGGGGAATCCCTGGCTTTCGACCATTCGCAGATCCTAGCGGAGGGCTTGCAGCGGCTGGCCGGCAAGATGGAATACACCACAGTCGCAGCCCGGCTCCTCCCCGGAGAGTTCACGCTCACCCAGCTGCGCACCGTTTACGAGGCAGTGTGGAATGCTCCGCTGGCGGCAGGAAACTTCACCCGCAAAATGACACCCCAGCTGGAAGACACCGGAAGGAAGGTCCGTGCTGCAACCGGGGGAGCGCCCGCTGCGATGTTTACGGCAAGCGACCGGTACATCCACCCGCCGCTGTCCCGGCCCGGGCAGGAGTGACGCCCACGTACCGCCCGAGGCTGTTGAGGTACCGCCCTGCTACAGCCAGCCCTTGCGTTTGAAGATTCCGTACATGAGTCCTGCGGCGGCCACCATCAGGACAAGCGCCATGGGGTAGCCGAAACCCCAATGGAGTTCGGGCATATGGTCAAAGTTCATGCCGTAGACCCCTGCCACGAAGGACGGGGCGAACAGGATCGCGGCCCAGGAGGAAATCTTCTTCACCTGTTCGTTCTGTTCGGCGCTTGCTTCGTTCTGCCGGTTGGCGGTGAGGGTCCCGTCCAGGGTCAGGGCGTTCTGCAGCAGGTCCCGGAACGAATCGGCCCGGGAAATGACCCGCTCGGCGTGGTCCTCCACGTCCCGCAAGCTGTGTTGGAGTTCGGTTTCCACTCCGTACTTCGCAAATCCCCGCTTGAGCTGGTGCATCATGTCCGGCAGCGGGTGGATGGCGCGCTGGAACTGGATAACCTCACGGGCCAGTTCGTAGATCCGGCGCGAAACGCTGCTATCGCCGCTGAAGAGCTGGTCCTCGATCTCGTCGATGTCGTTTTCCAGGCCGGCCACCACCGGGGCATAGTCGTCCACCACCCTGTCCAGCAAGGCATAAAGCACCGCTTCGGGCCCATGCCGCAGGAGTTCGGGACGGGCCTCAAGCCGCTGCCGGACACGGGCCACGCCGGCCATCTCAGCGTGCCGGACCGTCACCACGAAATTCTTTCCGGTGAAGATGTGGAGTTCGCCGAACTCCACCGTCTCGCTCGCATCGAGGTAGCGCGCGGGCCGCAGGACGGTGAAGAGGTTGTCGTCGTAGCGTTCCATCTTGGGGCGCTGGTGTGCCGAGATGGCGTCCTCGACAGCCAGTTCATGGAGGCCGAACTCGGCAGCTACGGCAGCCATCTCCTCTGCGGTGGGCCTGTACAGGCCGATCCACGCCATGCCGCCATGCCGGGCCAGGGTTTCGAACGTCTGCTCAAGGCTTTCCGGCTCCGCATGGCGGGCGCCGTCCACGTACACGGCGTTATCGATGATGGTCATTCAGGAAAGCCTAGCGTCCGGCGGATGCCGAATTGCTCAGTCCGCTGATGAGGGGTTCGGTGCGGTAGGGGATGTGCGTGTGCAGGGCCAACACCGTTTCGGTACGGATGACGCCTTTGATCCTCAGTACCTGGCGCAGCGAAGACTGGAGGTTGTGGGTATCCGTGGCCACCACCCGGCACCAGACGTCGCCGCGTCCGGAAATTTCGTGGACTTCAAGCACCTGCGGAATCAGCCTGAGGGCTCCCACAACGCCGTCCAGTTCCCGGTGTGACACTTCGATGGTCACGAAGGCCACAACGTCGTAGCCCACGGCCTCCAGGTCCACTTCCCGCCCGCCGGGCCGGAGGACGCCAGTCCTGATGAGGCGCCGCACCCGCGTCTGTGCCGTGTTCCGGGCAACCCCCACTGCGTCGCTGAGTTCCCCCACCTGGATCCGGGGGTCCCGGATGAGGGCCAGCAGGATCCTCAGGTCGGTGGCATCCAGATTGTTCAAATGCTCATTCTCCGTCATTCGCTCGCGGCATCTTTGATGATTGTGCTCAATTCTTGCACTTGTTTCGGATCAAGGGGCCAGCAGTGCCGCACTCTGGAGCCACACCTGTATTTCCCCGCACGGCACCCCACAAGGGCCACCCGTGCGGCCAACCCGGAGGCGGCACCATGACGGTCTTCAGCGAACTGCGGATGCGCCCCGCCACGGCGTCCGGCTGGAACGCCTCAACCACTGCCCGGCTGGTGATCTCCGGCGCCGTGATCTTCGCTCTGCTGGTGGGGGCCAACCTCGCCACGCCGCTGTACCCGCTGCTGCAGGCATCGCTGGGACTTTCGGCGCTGGACGTCACGGCAGCGTTCGCCAGCTACGTCCTGGCACTCGTGGCCACCCTGATGCTGGCCGGGCACTGGTCGGACCACATCGGCCGCAGGGCCGCGCTGCTCCTGGCTGTGCTGGGCGGCCTCGCCGGCAACCTTGTCTTTGCCGAGGCCCACACCCTGGCAGGGCTGTGCGCGGGCCGTGCCCTGCAGGGGATCGCCGTCGCGCTGGCAACGGGCGCCAGCGCCGCCGCCCTGCGCGAACTGCTGCCCTCCCGCCCGGAGTGGGCGTCGCGCTTCACGCTGCTGGCTTCCTCCGGGGGAGTCGCTGCGGGGCCGGCCATCGGCGGCTTGCTGTCCCTGCTGCCGGGTGCCACCACGGCACCCTACGGCGTGCATTCTGTGGTCCTCGCCGGCTTGCTGGTACCGCTCTTCCTCATCCGCGCACGCCCGGCAATTGCTATTCCGGCCGTGTCCCGTCCGCTCCAGGTTCTTGCCCCCCGCCGTCCGGCGGTGTCCCGGAATGCGCGGGGAGCTTTCTGGCTGGCCTCCGGCGTGGGGTTCCTGAGTTTCGCCGTGTTTGGGTTTTCCCTATCCCTGGCGCCGGGGTACTTCGCTGGGGTCCTGGGGACTGACTCCCGGCCCCTGATCGGTGTCCTCGCCGGGTTGCCGCTGGCGGCCTCGGCCTTCAGCCAGTTGCTCACGGTGCGTGGCCGGTTTGTTGTTCCGGCGGGCCTGGCCGTCCTGGGCGCCTCCGTTGTCCTGCTGGGGACGGCCGGGGCCATGCACAGCCCGCTGCTGCTGGTGGCCGCCTGCGTGGCCGCAGGGATGGGGCAGGGGCTGGCTTTCCGCATGGTCTTCAATGACGTTGCGGGCAAGGTAGAGCCCGCCCGCCATGCCCAGGTGATCAGCACGGTTTACGTCATCACGTATCTGGGCAGCGCTGTCCCGGTCCTGGGCCTGGGATGGGCGTCGGGAGTGGTGGGACAGCCCGCGGCGGTGCTCGGCTTCGTTGTGGTGTGCGGCGCAGCGGCGCTGGCGCTGGCCGGCCTTACGCTGGAGCGGGCGTTGCGCGGCCGGCACGCCTGACGGCTGTGACCCGTCAGGCGGGCAGCGGCCCGTGGTTGCCCTGAATGTGTTCAAAAACCAGGGTGGTTTCGGTGTGGCCCACCACGGGGTCGGTGGCCAGGTTGTCGAGGACCCAGTCACGGAGGTCCTCGGTGCTGCCGACGGCGATATGCAGCAGGTAATCCACCGAACCTGAGGTGTGGAAGGTGGACAGTACGGCCGGCAGGTGCGGGACGCGTGCGGTAAAACGGTCGATCTGGTCCCGGTCGTGGGCGCGTAACCGGACAGCCACCAGTGCCTGCACGGACCTGCCGATGGCCGAAAGGCTCAGCTTGGCTTCATAGCCCTGGACGATACCGCGTTCGGAAAGCGCCCGGGTGCGCATCAGGGCAGTGGACGGTGCGATGCCCACCATTTCGGCGAGCTGCTTGTTCGAGATCCGCGCGTCAGCCACCAGCGCTGCAAGGAGGCGCTCGTCGATGGCATCCAGCGGTTCCAGGTGTGCTCCGGGCCTGGGCTGCCGGGGATTCATGCTCACTACGGGTTCCTTCCAACGGTCCTGCATTCATCCTAGACCGCCGGAACCGCCCTCCCGGGCCGTACAGGGCCCGTCAGGCCGAATTTGTGCACTCCCATCAGTTCATGCAGATGACTTAATTCGTTGCCCAGTCAGGCGCCCGGAGTGCGCTCAGGACGTCCCGGGCTCGCGCCGGGGATGGACGACGGCGACAATCGCCGCCGTGAAGCAGGCCAGCAGCATGACGGCCGCTGCCAGGGCGTTCCAGCCCAGGGACTGGAACAGCAGGCCGCCGGCCCAGCCGAGCACGCTGGAGCCCAGGTAGTAGGCCAGGTTGTACAACGATGCCGCCTGGGCCCGGCCCGATATGGCAATGGCCCCCGTCCACCCGGCGCCGATGCTGTGGGCCGCGAAGAAGCCGCCGGTGAAGACCACCAGGCCGGCCAGGATCAGGGCCAGGGACTGCGTCAGTGTCAGGGCAAGCCCGCCCACAGCCAGCGCCAGGCCCGCTAAGAGGACGGACCGGCGGCCGAAGCGCATGGTCAACCCGGCTGCCCAGCGGGAAGTGACGGTTCCGGACAGGTAGGCAAGGAAAATCAGGCTGATCAGGGTCGCCGGCAGGGTGAACGGCTCGCCGGACAGCCGGAACCCCAGGTAGTTGTAGACAGCCACGAAGCCGCCCATCATGAGGAACGCCTGGAGGTAGAGGGCCAACAGGCGGCCGTGGCGCACATGCCCGGCAAGCATCCTGAAGGCCCCGCGCAGGCCGGTGCCCCCGGATGCCACGAAGCCCCGCGCTTTAGGCACCAGCAGCAGGAAGGCGACAGCTGCCAGCGTGGCCAGGACCGACACCGCCAGGGCGGCGGCGCGCCAGCCCCACAATTCCCCGGCCGGTCCTGCCACCAGCCTCCCGGCCAGGCCGCCAAGGGTGGTGCCTGCCACGTAGCTTCCGGCAGCAACGGCGGCGTGCGCCTTGGTCACTTCCTCGTTCAGGTACGCGATGGCAATGGCCGGGATTCCGCCCAGCGCCATTCCTTCGAGCAGGCGCAGTACCAGCAGGAGCTGGAAACTGCCCGCCAGGGGGACCAGAAGGCCCAGGAGGGTGGCCACGCAGATTCCCCACGTCATGGCACGGACCCTGCCGATCCTGTCGGCGAGGAAAGACCAGGGGATGACCGTGACGGCAAGTCCCACGGTGGCCAGCGAGATGGTCAGCGCGGCCTCGGCTGCGCTGATCTGCAGATCGGAGGCAATCAGGGGCAGCACTGCCTGCGTGGAGTAAAGCTGGGCGAACGTGGCAACACCGGCGAAGGACAGGCCGGCGAGGATCCTCGCGTAAGCGGCGGACCCCTTCGCATGCCCGGTCCAGCGCGGCGGCGAGGCGTGCGTGCCCGCAAGGCTGGTATTTGGTGGCATGGGGTAAGCGTAGCCCCGGGCCAATAGATGCTTCCAATGCATTATTCATGCCAGACTCATAGCATTATCAGATGATTTTGGAGGGCGGGGCTGATGGAACCGGACCGAAAACAACTCGTGCAGCTGCTTCCGCTCCTCCCCGTGCTGGCCGAACTGGGCCGCACGGAGCACATCACCGGGACAGCGGAAGTCCTGGGAGTACCCCAGTCCACGGTAAGCCGGGCCATCGCCCGGGCCAGCGCCGTCGTCGGAACCGAACTCCTGGTCCGCGACGGACGGGGAGTCCGCCTTACCCCGGCCGCGCGGACGCTCCTGCCCTACATCGAGACCGCCCTGGAGGAGTTCCGGACGGGTTTGGACGTGGTGCGCAATGAGTCGGATGTGGCCCGGGGCAGGATCGCGGTGTCGTTCCAGCACACCTTCGGCGAGGGGACACTGCCCCTGCTCATCAGCGCCTTCCGCAGCAGGCACCCGGGAGCAGCCTTTACGCTGAGCCAGGGCGCCCGGAACGCCTGCCTCGACGAGCTGGCGTCCGGCGAGTCCGACCTCGCCCTCACCGCCCCGGCAGCATCTGCCGGCCGCCACCTGGAATCGGCGCCGCTCTACCGGGAGCCGCTGCGCCTCGTGGTGCACCATACCCACCGCCTCGCCGGCAGGCCGACGGCGGACCTTGCTGACATCAGGACGGAACCATTCGTGGCCCTCGGCTCCGGATACGGGTTGCGGTCCCTGACTGACGCGCTGTTCAAAGAAGCGGGCTACCGGCCCCGGATAGCCTTCGAAAGCCAGGACTCCCACACGGTCCGTGGCCTCGTCTCGGCCGGGCTCGGCGTCAGCATCCTGCCGCCGGGCGGTGACGCCCCCGGCCGTACCGTCAGTCCCGAGACCGGCAACCTCGGCTGGGTGGAGGTACCGCTGGGCTCGGCGCTCGCCGTCCGCGAAGTGGGCCTGTCCTGGCGCAGGGCGAAGGCCGACGCCGAACCTGCGTCCGTGCGCCTGTTCCGGGAGATGGTGGTGACCGAAGGCCCCCGGCTGCTGGCCGGCCTGGTCAGGCACCGCACGGAGCACTGACAGCAGCGGCACTGACATTCAGGCATGCCGCAGCAGCCTCGCCATCCACTCCGGACAGTAGTCTTGTGACGTGCAAAACAGTGAACAACCCCCACCCGCTCCCGTCCAGGACTCCGGTGCACCCGGAGCTGGCCCGCTGGCAGGCATCATCATCGGCCTCGATATCGGCGGCACCAAGACGCGCGGAATCCGGTTCGAAGACGGGATTCCGGCTGCAGACGAGTCCGTGGGAAGCTCCAACGTCCAGAACGTCAGCCGCGACGAGGCTGCACGCAACATTGCCGAGCTTTTCGCCCGGATCGGTGAGGGCCCGGTGTCCCGCGTCTACGCCGGCTCCGGCGGCATCGATACGGATCAGGATGCCGAAGCCCTGGCCGCCCTGATCCGGCCACACGTTCCCGGCGCCGTGGTCACGGTGGTGCACGATTCCCGCCTGCTGCTGGCAGCCGGACGCGCCCGCACCGGCGTGGCCGTCATCGCGGGAACAGGCTCGGCAGCGTGGGGTAAGAACGCCGATGGAGGCGAGGCCCGTGCCGGAGGGTGGGGTTACCTGCTCGGTGACGAAGGCAGCGGATACTGGCTGGGCCGCGAAGCGGTCCGCCACAGCCTCCGCCGGATGGACCAGGGGCTGGCTGTGGATCCGCTCACCGCAGCCCTGCTGGAGTCCTGCGGAGTGGACCACCCCAACCGGCTCATTGCCTTGTTCCACTCACCGGACACCGGCCGCAGGTTCTGGGCCCAGCAGGCCAGGCATGTGGTGGAGGCTGCAGCCCGGGGGCACCAGGAAAGCCGGGACATGATCGACCAGGCCGGCAAGGACCTTGCGGGCATGGCCCTCCAGGTCCTCCGCCAGCTCGGAATCAACGGTCCGGTCATCCTCGGCAGCGGCCTGGGCATGAACGTGGTTCCCCTGCAGGAGGCCTTCCGGCGCCACCTCGCTGATGGCGGCGCGGCTGACGTCAGGGTGCTGGACCAGGAACCTGTTTTCGGGGTACTCCAGCTGGTGGCCGAGCCCTCCTGACGGACCGGACCGCGAGACGGGCCCGGCGTCGTCAGTCCCGGACGGTCCGCTTGCGGGGCGTGAGCCGGACGCCGGGAAGCGGCGGCGCCGGTATCCGGCCGGCTTCGGCGCCGGCGTCCGGACCGTGGCCCGGAACCAGCCCGTAGCGTGCGGCCGCCGCGTGGGCACCGGCCAGGCCTGCCTGCGCTTCCCAGTCCCCGCGGGCCTGTTCCACCTCGTCATGGGTGCGGCCCACAAAGTTCCACCACATCAGCAGTTCCTCCCGGAATGGCTCCCCGCCGACCAGCAGGAACCGGGTGCCCGGGTCTGCCTGCAGCCGAAGCTCCTCCCGGCCTGTCCCCAGGTAGCCCAGCGGCCCAGGCGGAAGCTCCTGCCCGTCCAGGCGCAGCCCGCCGTCGAGCACCAGGATGCCGTGTTCGAACCCGGGATCCAGCGGCAGCACGGCATCGCCGTCGCACCGGACGTCCGCCCCAACAATGGGTGAGAACATCGTGGCAGGCGACGCCACGCCGTCGAACGTCCCCACCATGACGGTGGCGGTGAAACCGGCGCCGGTGGCCAGCGGCAACTCCCGGTGCTGTTCGAAGGCCGGCGCGCAGTGCCGGTCGGCGTCGGGAAGCGCCACCCACAACTGGAGGCCGCGCTGTACCGGCAGGACGCCGTCCTGCGGCAGGACCGCGAATTCCGAGTGGGCCACGCCGTGGCCCGCCGTCATGATGTTCAGTTCACCGGGCCGGACCACCACGTCGCTGCCCACGCTGTCGCGGTGCCGGATGTTTCCGGCGAGCGGCCAGGTCACCGTCTGCAGCCCGATGTGCGGGTGCGGCAGGACGGACATCGCCGTCCGGTCCGGGCCGAAACTGTCCAGGAAGCACCAGGCGCCAATCGTCGGCAGGCCGCGTTGGGGGAGGGTCCGCCGGACGTTCATGGCACGCACCCCGCCGAGCGGGACTTCCCGCTCAGGCCATAGCTGCAGGCACGGGCCGGAGGGACCCTCTGCGGCGGCCGGGGGACAGACTTCCTGCTGCGGCGATACTTCCAAGTTGGTCACCCTCCCACTTTAGGGCCGTGGCGTGTTGCCGTGCGGCGGAATGGGCCCATCCGGACCGCAAGCGGCTGCGAATGGTCACAGTAGGGATTCCATTGTCCGGATCCGTGCCGCAAACTGCTGTGCGCCGGGCCGGCTTGGGCTACCGTAACTATCAGCGTGCTGATGACCATGTCACGTCGCTTTCAGTGGCATCCGAGCAGAACAGGTAAGTCCGCACCATGGACACATCGATGATCGAATTCCAGAACGTGACCAAGGAGTACCAGGGCGGGCAGCCTGCAGTGGACGGCTTGACCATGTCCATCCGCAAAGGCTCCATCACGGTCTTCGTGGGGCCCTCCGGCTGCGGCAAGACCACGTCGCTGCGCATGATCAACCGGATGGTGGAGCCCACCTCCGGAGTGATCACCGTGGACGGAAAGGACGTCACGTCAGCGCCTGCCGCCGAACTGCGGCGTTCCATGGGCTACGTCATGCAGTCCGCGGGGTTGTTGCCGCACCGCTCGGTGCTGGACAACATTGCCACCGTTCCGAGGCTGAACGGCGTCCCGAAAGCCAACGCCCGCAAGCGCGCTGAAGAACTTCTCGACGTCGTGGGCCTTGCCCGGTCCCTTGGGAAGAGATATCCCGCCCAGCTGTCCGGCGGCCAGCAGCAGCGTGTCGGTGTGGCGCGCGCCCTGGCGGCCGACCCGCCGGTCCTGCTCATGGACGAGCCGTTCAGCGCCGTGGACCCCGTGGTCCGGGAAGAACTGCAGCAGGAACTCCTCCGTCTCCAGAAGGACCTGGCCAAGACCATCGTCTTCGTTACCCACGACATCGATGAGGCCACAGTGCTGGGCGACATGGTCGCCGTCTTCGCTGTCGGCGGGAAACTGGCGCAATACGCCACACCGGAGGAGATCCTGCGGGCACCGGCCAACGACTTCGTTGCCTCCTTCGTGGGAAGGGACCGCGGCTTCCGCCACCTCGGGTTCACCCCGTCCGACGGCGTCACCATCCATCCGGTGCCCACGATCATCCGGGGGGCGGCCGGCAACGAGTCCGATCCCGGGGCCGCCGGCGGCTGGCAGCTGGTGGTGGATGCCGATATGCACCCCCTCGGTTGGGCGGTGCCCGGCAACGATACCGGCCTGATTCCCGGCGGTTCGCTGTTCCGTCCGGGAGAAAGCCTGCGCCGTGCCCTGGATTCGGCACTGTCCTCGCCGTCGGGCCTGGGCGTGGCCGTGGACGCCGCCGGCAAGGTACTCGGTGCCGTCCGGGGCGGTGAAGTCCTGGCCCTGATCGAAGAGGCCCGCCAGGTCAGGCAGGCAGCGCTCTGATGGAATGGTTCCTGTCCAACAGCGGCATGGTCTTCGAAAGGGCCGGGCAACACCTGGTCCTCGCCCTTGTCCCCATGGTGCTGGGGCTGGTGCTGTCCATCCCGCTGGCGCAGCTCGCGCGCAGGAACGGCGCACTGCGGTCCGTGGTGCTGACCTCGAGCTCCCTGCTGTACACCATTCCGTCGCTGGCACTGTTCATCATCCTGCCCACCATCCTGGGCACCCGGGTCCTGGACCCCCTGAACGTGGTGGTGGCCCTGACCATCTATGCGGTGGCACTGCTCGTGCGGGCTGCGCTGGACGCCTTCGACTCCGTGGACCAGGAAGTGAGCCAGGCCGCCGTCGCCATGGGATACCGGCCGCTTGCGCGGTTCCTGCAGGTGGACCTGCCGCTGTCCCTGCCCGTCATGTTTGCCGGCCTGCGGGTGGTGTCCGTCAGCAACATCTCCCTGGTCAGCGTTGCGGCGCTCCTGGGTATCGGCAACCTCGGCATGCTTTTCACTTCCGGCCTGCAAAGGGACTTCGTCACCGAGATTGTGGTGGGCATCATTGCCATCCTGGTACTGGCGCTGCTGATGGACGCCGTCCTGGTACTGCTTGAAAGAATCCTCACGCCCTGGGAACGGGCCGGAAAGCACTCCCGGCGGAGCCTGGATGCGGATGCTGCCGATGAACCGGCAGATGCCGCGCGGCGGCTGTCGCAGCCGCAGGCCGGAGGGGGCAACGCATGAGCAACGTCTTCACCGATACCTTCGCCTGGCTCGCCGACCCCCTGCACTGGTCCGGAAGCATGGGGATCCCGGTCCGGCTGGTCGAGCACTTGCAGTACACGGGGCTGGTGATGCTGATCGCGACCGCGATTGCTGTCCCCATCGGCCTGTTCGTGGGCCACACCGGAAAAGGGCGGGTGGCGGTGGTGGCCCTGGCGGGTGCGCTGCGTGCCCTTCCCACCCTGGGCCTGCTGACGCTCTTCGTGCTGCTCGCCGGCATCGGCCTCATGCCGCCGGTGTGGGCGCTTGTGATCCTCACCGTTCCGCCACTCCTGGCGGGAACCTATGCCGGAATCTCCAGCGTGGACCGGAACGTCGTGGATGCCGCCCGCGCCATGGGCATGACGGAACTGCAGGTCCTGTTCCGGGCCGAGCTGCCCAACGCCCTGACCGTCATGTTCGGAGGGTTCCGCACGGGCGTGCTGCAGGTGGTGGCCACCGTCTCCGTGGTGGCCTACATCAACCTGGGCGGCCTGGGACGGTACCTCTTCGACGGACTGGTCCTCAGCGACTTTCCCCAGATGCTGGGAGGCTCGTTGCTCATCGCTGCGCTCGCCATCGCCGTCGACCTCGTCCTCGCCCTGTTCCAGAGGCTCTTCCTCACAACAGGAGCCTCGCACAAGCCACGCCGCAGCCAGCAGGCCGCGGCAGATCGTACAGACCCCGTCCCTGCGGAGACTGTCCTACAAGGAGGTAAGTCATGAAAGAAAACCGTCCACTCAACCTGGGCCGGAGGAGCTTCGGCGGCCTCGCGGCAGGGCTTGGCCTTGCCGTTGCGCTGTCTGCCTGCGGCGGCTCATCCGACCCGCTGAGCAACGCCCCGTCCAGCAACGCCGGATCCTCCGGCGGTGCCACGTCCCTGACAGTGGGCTCGGCAGACTTCCCCGAGAGCCAGATCATCGCGGAACTGTACGCCGGGGCGCTGAACGCGGCCGGCGTCACCGCCACCACCAGGCCCAACATTGGATCGCGCGAGGTCTACTTCAAGGCCGTCCAGGACGGTTCTGTTGACGTGGTTCCGGACTACACCGGCAACCTGCTGCTGTATGTGGACAAGGCAGCCACGCAGGTCTCCGCCGACGACATCTACAAGGCCCTACCGGACAAGCTGGCCGACGGCCTCGCCGTAGCCGAGGCCTCCAAAGCTGAGGACAAGGACGCCATGGTGGTCACCAAGGCCACGGCCGAGAAGTACCAGCTCAAATCCATCGAGGACCTCGCCAAGGTCTGCAGTGAGATTGTGGTCGGTGCGCCGGCAACGTTCGCGGAACGCGCCTACGGACTGCCCGGGCTTAAGAAGAATTACAACTGCGAGCCCAAGAAGCTGGAACCCTTTAGCGACGGCGGTGGCCCCGTGACCCTCAAGGCCCTCCTCGAGGACCAGGTCCAGGTGGCGGACATCTACACCACCACGCCGTCCATCGCGGACAACGACCTGGTGGTGCTGGAGGACCCGAAGAACAACTTCATCGCCCAGCAGGTGGTGCCGCTGTACAACGAAAAGAACATGACGGACAAGGCCAAGGAAGCGTTGAACTCGGTTTCCCGCATCCTGACCACCGATGACCTCATCAACCTCAACCGCGCAGTCAGCGGCAGCCAGAAGCAGAACGCCAAGGACGCTGCGGCCGCCTGGCTGAAGGACAAGGGCATCGTCAAGTAATTCCCCGCCCCACGGGGCGCGCTTCGCAATGACGACGGCGGCTGCCGGACTTCCACACGTCCGGCAGCCGCCGTCGTCCGTATGTGGGCGAGGTCTCAGCGGCTGTTCATCCTTCCTGTGGCATATTTGAGGAATGGCAGAATTCAGGCAGTCCACGAAGCTCAACAACGTCCTTTACGACATCCGTGGACCCATCCTGCAGGCCGCCCAGCAAATGGAGGCGGAGGGCCACCGCATCCTGAAACTGAACATCGGCAATCCCGCACCGTTCGGTTTCGAAGCCCCCGACGCCATCCTGGTGGACATGATCCGCCACCTGCCGCATGCCCAGGGCTACAGCGATTCCCGCGGCATCTTCTCAGCACGCACCGCCGTCTCGCAGTACTACCAGACCCGCGGAATCCAGAACATCCACGTGGACGATATCTATCTGGGAAACGGCGTCAGCGAACTGATCACCATGTCATTGATGGCCCTCCTGGACTCGGGCGACGAAGTCCTCATCCCTACACCGGACTACCCGCTCTGGACAGCATCCGTGGCCCTCGCCGGCGGCAAGCCAGTGCACTACCTGTGCGACGAGGAATCCGGCTGGCAGCCCGACCTTGAGGACATGGAAGCGAAGATCACGCCCCGCACCAAGGGCATCGTGGTGATCAACCCCAACAACCCCACCGGTGCCGTCTACCCGGAAAAGACGCTAAAGAAGATCGTTGCCCTGGCCGAAAAACATGGCCTGGTGCTCTTCGCCGATGAGATCTACGAAAAGATCCTCTACGAGGACGCCGTCCACGTGAACATGGCCGGGCTGACCGGCGACGACGTCCTCTGCCTGACCTTCAGCGGACTGTCCAAGGCCTACCGGGTGTGCGGGTACCGGGCCGGGTGGATGGCAATCTCCGGCCCCAAGAAAGACGCTGCGGACTACCTTGAGGGCATCAGCCTCCTGGCCAACATGCGCCTGTGCGCCAATGTTCCCGCCCAGCACGCCATCCAGACCGCCCTTGGCGGGTACCAGAGCATCAACGACCTCATCCTGCCCGGCGGCCGGCTGCTCGAACAGCGCAACAAGGCCTACGAGATGCTCAACGCCATTCCGGGTGTCAGCACCCAGCAGGCCAAGGGAGCCCTGTACCTTTTCCCGCGGCTTGACCCCGAGGTCTATCACATCCGCGACGACGAGAAGTTTGTCCTGGACCTCCTGCGTGAGCAGAAGATCCTGGTATCCCATGGCCGGGCCTTTAACTGGGTGCGCCCGGACCACTTCCGGATGGTCACCCTGCCCAACGTCAAGGACATCGAAGAAGCTGTGGGCCGGATGGGGGACTTCCTCAGCAGGTACCAGGGGAACTAGCCTGTGCTCACGGGCTCAGCGCCCGCGAGCACAGCCCGAAAGGAAACCCATGGCCGGCCCCGAGACATTCGATGAGCATCCGTCCGAGACGCTTCGTGCGGGGAAGGGCTTCGTCCTTGCAGACATCGACCCCGATTCCACCCCCGGCTACGCCGGATCCAAGGAAGACGGCAGGGCGCTGCTGGCCGGGATGGACAGCACGCTCACGGAACTCCAGGAAAAGCTGTTCGCCGCCTCCCGTTTCGGGAGCCGGAAACGGGTCCTGCTGATCCTCCAGGCCATGGATACTGCAGGCAAGGGCGGGATCGTCAACCACGTGATGGCGGCCATGGACCCGCAGGGTGTCCAGTTCAAGGCGTTCAAGGCACCTACTGATGAGGAGAAGTCCTACGATTTCCTCTGGCGCATCGAGAAGGAAGTGCCGGCAGTGGGCATGGTGGGGGTTTTTGACCGTTCGCACTACGAAGACGTGCTGATCCACCGGGTTCACCGCTGGGCCAGTCCGGATGAAATCAAACGCCGCTACGTTGCCATCAATGAATTTGAGGCACGGCTGGCGGACTCGGGAACCACCGTAGTGAAAGTGATGCTCCACATCAGCGCGGAAGAGCAGAAATCCCGGCTGCTGGCCAGGCTGGACGACCCCTCAAAGCACTGGAAGTACAGCAGGGGAGACCTCGCCGAACGCGCCTTCTGGGATGACTACATGGCGGCATACCAGGCTGCCATCGACGCGACGAGCACACCGGATGCGCCTTGGCATGTGGTGCCGGCGAACAAGAAGTGGTACGCCCGGATAGCTGTCCAGCAGCTGTTGCTGGGAGCGATGGCCGGACTGAACCTGGACTGGCCGAAGGCCGAGTTCGACGTCGCTATGGAACGCGAGCTGGTGGTCCGTTCCTAAGGCTCCTGTTTCCGGGAACCTTGGGAGCCTAGAGCGGCTGGTCCCGAGCTGCGGCCAGCCGTTTGCGGGCGCCTTCCAGCCATTCCTCGCAGCGCGCCGCCAGGGCCTCGCCGCGTTCCCAGAGGGCCAGGGATTCCTCGAGGCTGGCGCCGCCTGCCTCAAGGCGGCCTACGACGGCGATGAGCTGTTCGCGGGCTTCCTCGTAGCTCAGTGCGGCGGTGCCGTTGTCCGGCGTCTGCTCGGTCATGCTGTTTCTCCCGTTTCCGGATAGTGCTTTTCAGGTGTTTCTGGATTTTCGCCAGGGCTGCCGGTCCCCGTGGACGTGGCGCCAAAACGGCCTTCGGCGACGCGGATGGCCAGGGGCTGCCCCGCGGGGGCGTCGGCCGGGTGCCGCACCACAGCGTGGCCGGAGCCTGATGACGCTGCGTGCGGCCCTGCGAGCTCGACCACCGCGTAACCGCGGTCCAGCGTCTTCTGCGGAGACAGGGCGCGAACTTGGGTCCTGAGGTGCTCCAGCCGGTCACCGGCACGGACCACCGTGGAGTTCACGGCCGTTGATGACCGCCGGAGCAGCCGTTCGATCTCCTCGCCGCGGACAGTGACCAGTCCTTCCGGCGACGCAAGGACAGGGCGGGAATGGAGGGCGGCCAGCCTGTCGGATTCCCGGTCCACCAGCCGTTCGATGCAGCGGCGCAACTGTTCCCGGGCCTGCCGGACACCGGCCAGCTCTTCGGAGACCTCCGGAACGATCCGCTTCGCGGCGTCCGTGGGAGTGGACGCGCGAAGGTCGGCGACGTCGTCCAGCAGCGGCCGGTCGGCTTCATGCCCGATGGCGCTGACGACCGGCGTGGTTGCCGCCGCCACCGCCCGGACCAGCTCTTCGCTGTTGAACGGCAGCAGATCCTCCAGCGCCCCGCCGCCCCGGGCGATGACGATCACGTCGACTTCGGGGAGGCCATCCAGCTCCCGGAGGGCCCGCACCACCTGCGACACGGCGCTGTTGCCCTGGACCGCAACTTCGCGGATCTCGAACTCGACAGCGGGCCAGCGCAGTGCGGCGTTGCGCACGACGTCCTTCTTGGCGTCCGAGTCCCGGCCGGTAATGAGGCCGATGCGGTGCGGCAGCAGAGGGAGGGGCTTCTTCCTCGAATCAGCGAACAGGCCCTCCGCTGCGAGGGCCTGCCGGAGCCGTTCAATGCGGGCGAGGAGGTCCCCCAGGCCGACAGGACGGATATCCCGGACCTGCATGTTGAGCCGGCCGGTCTTCAACCAAAATTCGGGTTTGAGCAGGGCAACAACCCGTGATCCGCGCTCAAGTGGAAGATTCTTGCGTTCCAGGACCTTGGTCCACACAGACGCAGGCAGCGACACCTCAGCATCGACGTCCCGCAGGGTCAGGTAGGCGTTGCCGCCCCGGCGGTTCATCTCGATAACCTGGCCCTCCACCCAGGCAGACGGAGTGCGGTCGATGTGGACTTTCAGCTTCTGCGAAAGCAACTGCAGGGGCCACGGGTTGTCCGGCGTGGTTTCAGCGGCCGTGGCCGGCAGGGTGGTGGGTCCGGTGTCCGGCAGGGGTGACTGCTCAGACATGCGGGTGCCCCTGCGGGACTGGAACTGCGGGCATGGGGTCCTTTGGTGGCTGCGACAATCTGGCTGTCAGAAAATGCTGTGTCAGAAAAAATGCTGCGTCTGGAAAAGCTGTATCTGAAAAAGCTGTATCTGATAAAGCTGTGGTACCGGTCCTTCAACCTTATCCATAAGCAATAGCACGCGGGGCTGACAGAGCCCGGTCAGGTTACTTGCCTAGGATGGGGGTACCGCCATCAACCTGAAGGACCTGCTGTGCGCACTTTTGTTTCCGCCCTGGCTGCCGTGCTGGGCGTCCTGCTGGCCGCTGTGGCGGTTCCTGCCATTTGGCTGGACCGCAACATCGTCGGCGAAGACGGTTTCGTGAGCCTCGCGGCGCCCATGGGGCAGGACTCCGAATTCCGGCAGCAGCTGGCGACGGCCGCCGTCGGGACCATTGACACCAGCGCCGTTCCCGGGTTCCTGGAGGGCCTCGTGCAGCCGGTCCTGGAGAACGCAGCAACAACCCTGACAGGGCTTCCCGGTTATCCCGCGGCGTGGGACGAGACGCTGCGCAAGAGCCACCGCCTGAGCTTCGACGCCGCGGCCGGTGATGCCGGCGCCGCTGGGCAGGCTTCATCCCTGACGCTTGACGTCGCGCCGCTGGTGGCCCTTGGCGTGGAGGAGATTTCCAGGACCAGCGGGGTTCCCCTCGATGCGCCGCAGGAGACGCTGATCAACGTCGGCCAGCCGGAACACCGGGAGTGGGTGGAACGCCTCGCCACCTATGCGCCCATGGGGTACCTGCTGGCCATCGGATCAGGTGTCGCGTTCCTCCTCGCCCTGGTGGCGGCCCGCCGCCGCTGGACAGTGGTGGCTGCCGCCGGCATCGGCGCCCTCCTGATGGCCGGTGCCTGGAAGCTGGCCACGGACGCCGGAACGGCCGGAGCCCTCGCAACAGACACGGGCAACGACGTGGCAAATCTTTTCCGCGACGGGTTCGTTCCCGCTGCCGCAGCCAACTTCGGAGCCTGGACCCTGGGCACCGCCGCGGCCGGTGGGGTGCTGCTGGTGCTGGCCCTCGTTGGCGGAGCCGCGTCGCGGAGGCGGCCCCGGGCAACCCGGTAGCATGGAGGGATGACCTCCACAGCTGTTTCCCTCTCGATGCCAACCGTCCCGCGTAGGCGCCGCTCGCCCGAGGAAGTAGCAGCTGCAGCGCCGGTCACCGGGGCTAAGAAGGTACTGCTCGCCGCCCCGCGCGGCTACTGTGCGGGAGTTGACCGTGCCGTGATTGCCGTCGAAAAGGCACTGGAACACTACGGTCCTCCGGTCTATGTCCGCAAGCAGATCGTGCACAACGTCCATGTGGTCAGCTCCCTCGAAGAAAAGGGTGCTGTCTTCGTTGACGAGACTGACGAGGTTCCCGAAGGCGCGCTGGTCATCTTCTCCGCTCACGGAGTTTCACCCGCCGTCGTCGAGTCTGCGGGCCAGCGCGGACTGCGCACCATCGACGCCACCTGCCCCCTGGTGACGAAGGTGCACAAGGAAGCCGTACGGTTCGCGAAGGACGATTTCGACATCCTCCTGATCGGCCACGACGGCCACGAGGAAGTGGAAGGGACCGCGGGCGAAGCTCCCGAGCACATCCAGATCATCAACGGCCCCCACGAGGTGGACAAGGTCACCGTGCGTGACCCTGAAAAGGTCATCTGGCTCTCACAGACCACCCTCAGCGTTGACGAGACCATGGAAACGGTCCGCCTGCTGAAGGCGCGGTTCCCTACACTCCAGGACCCGCCCAGCGACGACATCTGCTACGCCACCACCAACCGGCAGGTGGCCATCAAGAAGATCTCGCCCCAGGCAGACCTGGTGATCGTGGTGGGATCCGCAAACTCTTCAAACTCCGTCCGGCTGGTGGAAGTGGCCCTGGAATACGGCGCCAAGGCGTCCTACCGCGTGGACTTCGCCAACCAGGTGGACGAAGCGTGGTTTGAAGGCGTGGCAACCGTCGGCGTGACCTCGGGCGCCTCTGTTCCCGAGGTGCTGGTCCAGGACGTTCTCCGGCTGCTCGCTGAGTACGGCTACGGAAGCGTGGAAGAAGTGGTCACCGCAGAGGAAGACCTCCTCTTTTCGCTGCCCAAGGAACTCCGTGCCACCCTGAAGCAGGCCGGCGACGTCAGCCGCGCCCTCGGCGGACGCCGGCCGCGCGACTGACGTCCGCGCCCTACGCGGCGGCCCCGTCCTGCTGAAGTTCGGGGGCTGCAAGGGCGCGGGGAGTGACCTCGACGGGCGCCGGCGAGGCCAGGCCCGCTTCGTCCAGGGTGTTCAGCTTGCGGGCCGTAGGAAGCACGCGGGCCTCCAGCGTCCCCACCAGGGAGTTGTAGCGGTCCACGGACGTCTTCAGCGATGACCCCAGCTTGGTGACGTTTTCTCCCAGGGTTCCCATCCGGTCATAGAGCTGCCGGGCGAGATCAAACAGCTCCCGGGCATTGTCCGTCAGCACGTCCTGCCGCCACGTGAACGCTACCGACTTCAGCACGGCCAGCAGGGTCCCCGGCGACGCCAGGACAACGTTCTTGGACAGTGCGTGGTCCAGAAGCCCCTCGTCGGCTTCCAGGGCAGCCGCAAGGATCGATTCTGCAGGGATGAAACAGACCACCAGCTCGGGGGAGTTCCCCGGAATGTCCCAGTACCTCTTGTTGCCCAGCGCATCCACGTGGGCCCGCAAGGCTTTTGCGTGGGCAGCCAGGAGCGCCTGCTGCGAACGGCGTTCGGAGCCGGACAAGGCCGCCGGCCGGGCGTCGGAGTGCTGCGCGGAGTGAACCGCGGACGATCCCATTGCTTGCGCCTCAAGGTAGGCGGACAGCGGCACCTTGGCGTCCACCACCAGGATCTTCTCGCCCGGGAGTTGAACCACGAGGTCGGGACGGACTGTGGTGTCGCTGCCTGCGCTGTGGACCTGCTCCACGAAATCAACATGGCGCAGCATGCCGGCAGCCTCGACCACCCGCCGCAGCTGGACTTCACCCCACTGGCCCCTGGCGCTGTTGGACCGCAGGGCTGATTCAAGGGCGTGCGTAGACCTCATCAGCTGCTCATCGGAGAGGCGTGCCTCCTGGAGCTGCTGGGCGAGCTGGCCGTACTGTTCCACACGGTCGCGTTCCAGCAGCGCCACCTGCTGCTGGACTGCCGTGAGCTTCTCCGCCACTGGGGCAAGGGCGCGCAGTACGCTGCCGTCCTGCGACCTGGCCTCACCCAGCTCCCGGTTTTGTGCCGCCAAAAGCCGGCGTTCGGCGTCGGCCGCGGCAAACTGCGCACTGACCTCCGACAGCCGGGCGGACACGGCGTCGAAGTCAGCCTCAACGCCGTGGGTGTTCTTCCGCAGCACAAAGTAGGTGGCGGCCGCACCGGCCAGGGCGCCTACCAGCAGCATCAAAAGGGCAAGAATCAAGGCAAATCCATCCATGACTTCACTGTCGCACGGGGCACTGACAATCCACGCGAGTGACATCCGCCGGTACGGGCGCACGGGCCGCTGCGGGTAGAATCAGTGCTCGTGGCTCTTACTATTGGCATCGTCGGACTGCCCAACGTCGGCAAATCAACCCTCTTCAACGCGCTGACCCGCAACCAGGTCCTGGCGGCGAACTACCCGTTCGCCACCATTGAACCGAACGTCGGCGTCGTGAACCTGCCGGACCCGCGGCTCGCGAAGCTGGCCGAGATCTTCGGTTCCCAGCGACTGCTGCCCGCTCCGGTGTCCTTCGTGGACATCGCCGGGATTGTGAAGGGCGCATCGGAGGGCGAAGGCCTCGGCAACAAGTTCCTTGCCAACATCCGCGAGGCCCAGGCCATCGCGCAGGTTATCCGCGTGTTCGATGATCCCGATGTCATCCACGTCGACGGCAAGGTCGACCCCCGCTCGGACATGGAGATCATCAACACCGAGCTGATCCTGGCGGACCTCCAGACCATTGAGAACGCCATTCCCCGAATTGAAAAAGAAGTCAAGATCAAGAAGCGCGAAGCCGCTGAGCTCGCTGCCATCAAGGCGGCGCAGGCGGTGCTGGAGCGCGGCGACACCATTACTTCCTCGATCAAGAGCGACAAGCTTGAGATGGAGCACCTCAAGGAGCTCGGCCTCCTGACCGCCAAACCGGTGATCTACGTCTTCAACGCGGATGAGGGAATCCTGGGCAGCCCGGAGAAGCAGGACGAACTGCGCGCCATGGTTGCCCCGGCGGACGCCGTCTTCCTCGATGCCAAGCTCGAAGCCGACCTCGTTGAACTTGACGAGGAGGAGGCCCGCGAAATGCTGGAGATGAACGGCCAGGAGGAATCCGGACTCGACCAGCTGGCCCGCGTCGGGTTCCACACGCTGGGGCTGCAGACCTACCTGACCGCCGGCCCCAAAGAGACCCGCGCCTGGACCATCCATCAGGGCGACACAGCACCCCAGGCCGCCGGCGTCATCCACTCGGACTTCCAGCGCGGCTTCATCAAGGCTGAGGTGGTCTCCTTCGACGACCTCATTGAGGCGGGTTCCATGGCAGAGGCGAAGGCCCGCGGCAAGGTCCGCATCGAAGGCAAGGAATACGTCATGGCCGACGGCGACGTGGTGGAGTTCCGCTTCAACGTCTAGGCCAGACGATTTCGGGACGGGCCCACCTGCTTCCGCAGATGGGCCCTTTCCTGGTTGTGCGCTTCATCCCGGATGCGCGGGTGAGGCCTGCTTCTTTGCCTGCGGGCTACCGCAGTTGTCCAGCCCCAGGGACCGACGCGCGCACTGCTACCTGCAGCCCGTGGCCTAGGATCTACCCATGACGACACTTCGGGGAGCGGTGGTTCTGGTAGTCGGCGCCAGCGGCGGACTCGGTTCGCGCATCGCTGCCCAGCTGGAGAGCAGCGGCGCCATCGTCGCCAGGTCATCAAAGTCAGATGGGCACGATCTGCGCATACCTTCCGTGACCCAATCGGTGCTGGAAGACACGAATGCGCAGTACGGGCGCCTCGACGGGGTAGTGGTCGCGTCAGGGGTCGTTGCCTTCGGCGCCGCATCCGACCTTGAACCCGCCACGGTGGACGAACTTTTCGCTGTGAACACCACCGGCCCGATCCACCTCATCACCCAGAGCCAGCGTTACCTCGCGGCGTCCGCACGCGAGGGCCGGGAACCCTTCGTTGTGACACTAAGTGGCGTTGTAGCCGAGGCGCCCGTCGCTGGCCTCGCTGCCTACTCGGCGTCGAAGGCTGGACTCGCGGCCTTCGTTGTCGCAGCGGCCCGCGAGTATCACCGGGCGGGCATCAGAATCCTGGACGCACGCCCGGGCCACACCGGCACCGCCCTGTCTGAGCATCCGATCGCCGGGTCAGCGCCGCGATTCGGCGCGGCACTGGATCCCGACCTGGTTGCTGCGCGGATCATCACCGCGATCGCCGATGGAGAGAAGGACCTGCCCAGCACCGCTTTCTAAGCCCGTCCGGCTCCGGCCGGTTCCCAGCCAAGGGCCGGGCCCAGCCGGGTGGCGATGTCGGTGAGGATCTGGATGTAGTCTTCGTGGTCGAAGCTGAAGGGGAGGGCGAAGGCCACTTCGTCGACCTCCTGGAAACCCGCGTGGGCGTACAACTGTTCCGCGATCTGCTCACTGGTGCCGATGAGGTCCTTGGCGAACATCATCTTCCTGGGTCCCTGCGGGGCGGCCGTGCGGGGCGTGCGTTCGTCGACGTACCGCTGGTACTTCTCCCTCTGCGCCGCAGAGGCCGAATCGGTGGGAATGACCACCAGCCCCTGGGATACCCGCGTCCGCTCCTGCGGCTGTCCTGACGCTGCCGCTGCGGCGCGGTAGGCGCGGATTTGGGACTGCTGGACCCGCGCGAAGTCGGGTTCCTCGCCGGCGTCAGGAAAGATCACGCTGCTGGAGAGCAGGTTGAAGCCGTTTTCGCCTGCCCAGACTGCGGATTTCCGGCTGGCAGCGCCGTACCAGAGGCGGTCGCGCAGGCCCGGCGAATGCGGTTCCACACGGTTGGAAAACTCCTCCACCACGCCCTGCTTGCCGGAGAAATCGCGGACAACGCTGCCCGCGACCAGCCGGGCGAACCGCTCCACGCGGGCGTAGCTGAAATCCTCCACCCCGGCCGAGTCGGGGTAAAGCTCATGCTTGAGCGTGTCCCACTGCATCGGCTCGCCTACGCTGACGCCCGGATTGATCCGGCCGCCGGCCAGCAGGTCCGTGGTGGCGAGGTCCTCGGCCAGCCGAAGGGGATTCTCCCAGCCAAGCGGCGTCACGGCCGTGCCAAGTTCGATCCTGGAGGTGCGTTGGCTGGCCGCTGCCATAACGGCCACGGGCGAGGAAATGCCAAACTGCAGGTGGCGGTGCCGCAGCCACGCGCTGTCGAAGCCCAGCCGCTCACCCAGTTCAATCACCTGCAACGTGGATTCGTGACCCGCGGCCGGGTTGACCGGATCAAAAAGTCCGATGGTGAGGAAGGCAAGCTTTCGCAGGGGACGGTTCTGATCTGGCATATGCTTCCTTTGCTTGGGCCTGGCGTTTCACCCCAGAATATTCTTGCCCGGCCCACCGCCCGTGGCCACCGCGGGTGCAGGTTACCTTTTGCGACACCGGAGCCGGGGTCCGCACGGCAACGCCCGGCGCACAATCCAACTATCGTTGGGGCATGCAAGCCGGCCAGCACCTGCGCCTCGTCCTGCCGCACCAGCTCTTCGGGCAGCACTTTGAACTGCCGGCTGACGGCACGGCCTTGGTGCTGATCGAGCACGACCTCATGTTCCGGCAGTACGCCTTCCACTCCCACAAGCTGGTCCTCCACCGGGCATCGATGGCTCGGTTTGCCGGCCGGCTCCGCAACCACGGGTATGAAGTGGAAGTCCTGGCCAGCGATCCTGACCGCACGTCCCGCAGCCAGCTGGGGCAACTCATTCGGAGGAGCCGCCCGCGGCAGGTGACCTGGTTCGACGTCGTGGATGACTGGCTTGAGCAGGACCTGATCGCCGGCCTCGCTGACGGCGGCTACCGGATGCCGGCCGGCGACGTCCTGGAGACTCCCAACTTCCTTACGGACCGCCGTCGGATCGACGAGTGGTTCGCCCACAACCCAGCCCGGATGTACGACTTTTACGTGTGGCAACGACGCCGGCTCGATGTCCTGGTGGACGGCGGCGGCCCCGTCGGCGGCAAGTGGTCCTTTGACGCCGAGAACAGGAAGAAGCTTCCGCGCGGGTACGTTCCGGCCGCCGTGAGCAGGTTTAGCCGGGGAAACGACGCCGGGCAAACGATGTTCGACCTTGACGCACTCATGGAAGACGGCGGCGGGACGGAGACCACCCCCGACGACGGGTCCAGCGACGTCGAGGCGGCCATTGCCTGGGTAGCCGCGGATTTTCCGGACGCCCCTGGAGACCCTGCTTCCTTTGCCTGGCCCACCGACGCTGCGGAGGCCCGCCGCCATCTGGAGGAGTTTGTCCGCGACCGGCTTGCCGGGTTTGGTGCCTACGAGGACGCCATTTCCGCTACGCACCCATTCATCAACCACGGGCTGCTCACGCCGGCACTCAACATCGGGCTGTTGGACCCCCGCGAGGTCCTTGAAGCAATTTTGGACGGCAACGGCCAGGAGACCCCGTTGGCTTCGCTCGAGGGTTTTGTGCGGCAGCTGATCGGATGGCGGGAGTACATGCGCGCCACCTACCGTCTCCGCGGCCGGCAGATGCGCAGTTCGAACCTGCTCAACCACGGGAACCGGCTGGGCACCGGGTGGTGGGACGCCGCCACCGGGCTGGCCCCCGTGGATATGGTGATCTCCCGCGTGCTCGCCACCGGATACAGCCACCACATCGAACGGCTGATGATCCTGGGGAACGCCATGTCCCTCCTGCGCATCCACCCGCACGACGTCTACGAATGGTTCATGGCCATGTACGTGGACGCCTACGACTGGGTCATGGTTCCCAACGTGTACGCGATGAGCCAGTTCGCGTCGGGCGCCGGAATCACCACCAAGCCATACGTCTCCGGCAGCAACTACCTGCGGAAAATGTCCGATCTGCCGCCGGGGGAGTGGGTCCCCGACTGGGATGCACTGTACTGGACCTTCATCGAGGACCACCGTCCCGTGATTGAGCGCAACTCCCGGTCCCGGATGGTGGTATCCCTGCTGGATTCGATGGATCCGGACACCCGGAACGGTCACCGGCGCCGCGCGGAGGCGCTGCTTAAACCGAACGACGGCGGCGCCCGCCTGCTGCGGCCCGCCACCGAAGCCGGGGCGTAGGGTTCCTCCTCCCCGCCCAGCCGGCGACACCAAAGTATCCTGACTGTGTAGGGCGCGTTCCTGGCGACTCCAGGCCCCCTTCCCCGGGATGGAATACATAAGGAGGCGGAGGCATGCCAGTCAGGCGCCTGATGCAGTACATCACCGCAGCGGCAGTTGTCGCAGTGGCCCTTTCTGGCTGCTCAGGCGGCGGCAGCGCGCCGGTAGTAGTGGGGGAGGCCAAGCGCGGAGGCAGCGCCACCGTGGCCGAGGTCAACGCTTTTTCCTCCTTCAACCCGTTCAGTACCGACGGCAACACGGACATCAACTCCAAGATCGGCGCAGCCACGCACTCCGGCTTCTACTCCCTGGACGATAAATCCGTGGTGGTCCGAAACGACAAGTTCGGACGCTACGAAAAAGTCTCCGATGACCCGCTCAAGGTGCGGTACACAGTCAACGAGGGCGTCAAATGGTCCGACGGCGCGCCGATCGACGCCGGCGACCTCCTCCTGAGCTGGGCCGCGGGCTCGGGTTACTTCGACGACGCGGATCCCGCGGCCGGGACGGGCACCAGGTATTTTTCGGCCGCGTCAGCCGTAGGCGGTCTAGCGGGCACAGCGTTCCCCGAACTCGGAGACGACGGCCGGACCATCACGCTGCAGTACGCCGCGCCGTATGCGGACTGGCAGACCGCGTTCGACGTCGGCCTGCCGGCCCACGTGGTGGCCGCCAAGGCAGGGCTGAGCGACGAGGAGGACCTCGTTGACCTGATTAAGGACTCGCCCAAGGGAAACCCCGGGAAACCGGCGGTAAATTCGGCGTTGAAGACGGTGGGGGATTTCTGGAACAACGGATTCGATACGAAATCCCTGCCCGACGACCCCGCGCTGTATCTTTCCAGCGGACCCTACATCGTGCGGGACATCGTTCCGGAAGTATCCATGAAGCTCGTGCGGAACCGCGATTACGTGTGGGGGACCGAACCGTGGCTTGACGAGATCAACGTCCGGTTCACCGGTGCCTTGCCCACTGCTGTGGACGCACTCCGCAACGGGCAGGCGGACATCATCTCGCCGCAGCCTTCCGCCGACACCTCGAAACTCTTCGCCGGGCTGGCGGACCAGGGCAACACGGTGGAGCAGTACAGCCAGTCCGGGTACGACCACCTCGACCTCAACTTCTCCGGGCCCTTCGCTGACGAAGACGTCCGGAAGGCCTTCCTGAAGGCAGTGCCCCGGCAGGCCATCGTGGACGCGGTGGTGGGGGACCTGATTGCGGACGCCAAACCGCTCGACTCCCAGGTCTTCCTTCCCGGGCAGCCCAAATATGCGGATACCGTGAAGAACAACGGCTCGGCCGACTACGCCAAGGTAGACATCGACGCAGCCAAGAAACTCCTCGACGGCGCCACGCCGACCGTCCGGATCCTGTACAACCGGGACAACCCCAACCGCGCCAAGGCGTTCACCCTGATCCGCGATTCGGCACAGCAGGCCGGTTTCCGGGTGGTCGACGCCGGCCAGGGGAACGCGGACTGGGCAAAGTCGCTGGGAGGCGCAGGGTACGACGCCGCGTTGCTGGGGTGGATCGGAACGGGCGCCGGAGTGGGCCGCATCCCCCAGATCTTCCGCACCGGCGCGGGCAGCAACTTCAACGGATTCTCCGACGGCGACGCGGACAAGGCGATGGAGCAGCTGGCAACCACCACTGACCTCGGCAAACAGGACGAACTGCTGGCGGGGATCGATAAGCGCGTCTGGGAGAAGGCGTACGGACTGCCGCTGTACCAGACGGTCGGGGCCATAGCCTTCAACGGCCGGGTGGCCGGTGTGAAACCGAGCCCGGGACCCCTCGGCGTGTGGTGGAACGTCTCGGACTGGCGCCTGGCCCAGCAGGGGACCACGAACTGATTCCCACCCGGCAGATGGGTGATGCAGGCCACGGTTCGATTTCGCCGTGGCGCTACCGCCGAGTAGCATGTGACTTGCACAACTTCCGTTAACCGGTTAACGCATCTCGAACGCCCCGGTCACGGTTTGGCAACGGAGTACCAGTATCTGGACTTCGTGCGGTTAGGCTACTCGTACATGTAGGCCCCGTCACAGTTCACAGCTGTGCCTCGGCCTGCGGGGAAACACCAGATTTCCCCTCGTTATCTCCCACAACTCATAGGAGGCGGAATGCGTTTCACGCGCACTTCCAAAGCACTGGGCATCGTGGCAATCGCTGCGCTTGCCCTGACCGGGTGCGGCGCTGGAGGCGGCACCACGGAGGGGTCCGGCGACGCCACCGGCGATCCCAACAAGGTCATCACGGCCTACAGCAACGAACCACAGAACCCGCTGCTGCCGGCCAACACCAATGAGGTCTACGGCGGCCGCGTCGTCGAACTCCTTTTCGAAGGCCTGCGGACCTACGACGCCGACGGCAAGCCGGTCAACGCGTTGGCAGAATCCATTGATTCCTCCGACGCCCAGAACTGGACCATCAAGGTCAAGCAGGGCCAGAAGTTCACCAACGGCGAGGCCATCACGGCCAAGACGTTCGTTGACTCCTGGAACTTCGCCGCCAACTCGAAGAACCTGCAGAACAACGGCTTCTTCTTTGAGTCCATCGCCGGCTACGAAGAAGTATCGGCGGTCAACAGCGAGAAGACGGCCGACGGCAAGACCACCACCACGCCTGCCCCAACGGCCGAGACCATGTCCGGCCTGACGGCAACCGATGACTCCACGATCACCGTGAAGCTCAACCAGCCTGAGGCAGACTGGTCGCTGCGCCTGGGCTACTCCGCCTTCTTCCCGCTTCCTTCCGCTGCCCTTGCAGACCCGAAGACCTTCGGTGAGAACCCGGTGGGTAACGGCCCGTACAAGTTCGAGAAGGAAGGCGCCTGGGTACACGACCAGTCGATTTCCCTCGTCAAGAACGCCGACTACAGCGGCCCGCGCGAGTCCAAGAACGGCGGCGTGACCTTCAAGTTCTACACCGATCCGGGCCCCGCATACACGGACCTCCAGTCGGACAACCTGGACATCACCGATGTCCTGCCGTCCAACGCACTGAAGACCTATGAGACGGACTTCCAGGACCGCAACGCCACCAAGGCAGTTGCCACCAACTCCACGCTGAACATCCCGCCGTACAACCCGAACTTCCAGGGTGAAGCCGGCAAGCTGCGCCGTGAAGCCCTCTCCTACGCCATCAACCGCGAGGAAATCGCCAAGGTTGTCTTCAACGGCACCCGCACCCCGGCCAAGGCTTTTGTCCCGCCGGTCATCGACGGATTCAAGGAAGGCCTGAAGGGCAGCGAAATCCTGAAGTTCGACGCCGCCAAGGCCAAGGACCTCTGGGAGCAGGCTAACAAGATCCAGCCGTACGACGACTCCAAGCCGCTCCAGATTGCTTCCAACACCGATGGCGGCAACAAGGAATGGATCGACGCCGTGGCCAACGGCTTCAAGAACAACCTCGGCATCCAGGCTGAAATCCAGCCCTTCGCCAAGTTCGCTGAAGTCCTGAACCTGCGCAAGTCCCAGCAGCTCCCCGGCCTGACCCGTGCAGGCTGGCAGGGTGACTACCCGTCGCTGTACAACTTCCTCGGCCCGGTCTGGGGCACCAACGCTTCCTCCAACTACGAGAAGTACACGAACCCCGAGTTCGACAAGCTCCTCAAGGAGGGCCTGGCTGCCACATCCACCGAGGATGCAAACGCCAAGTTCAACCAGGCACAGGAAGTGCTGTTCGAGGATCTGCCCGGCCTGCCCCTGTGGGACCAGGCACGTCCGATCGTGTGGAGCAACAACGTCGTGAAGGCCGAGACCGGCTGGAACGGCAGCATCCTCTACTACAACATCACGGCTAAGTAGTCCTTGATCTAACTTGCCGCCAAGGCTAATGGGGGTCCGGTTACGGCCGGGCCCCCATTGGCTTGCACGGCAGGAAGGTATGCATGAACCTGTTCACTTCCTCCCCGGAAGGCTGGTGATACCGTGGTCCGCTTTATCCTTCGCCGGCTCCTCCAGGTGATCCCTGTCTTCATCGGCACCACCCTCCTCGTGTACTACATGGTGTTCGCCCTTCCCGGCGATCCCATCGCGGCACTGTTCGGCGACCGCCAGCCACCCCAGGCAGTCATCGATACCCTTCGCAGCCAGTACCACCTTGATGAACCCTTCTTCGTCCAGTACGGCCTGTTCCTGAAGAACCTCTTCACGTTCAACCTCGGCAACGACTTCACCGGCCAGCCCATCGCGGCAAGCCTCGCCCGCGTCTTCCCGGTAACGGCGATGCTGGCCGTCGAAGCACTGGCCATCCAGGCCATCTTCGGCGTGGCTTTTGGCGTCTTCGCCGGCCTCCGCCGCGGCGGCTGGTTTGACTCCACCGTCCTGGTCGCTTCCCTGGTGGTCATCGCAGTTCCCACTTTCGTGCTGGGCTTCGTGTTCCAGCTGGTCTTTGGCGTTCAGCTCGGCTGGGCGAAACCCACCGTGGGCGCCAACGCCGACTGGGGCAGCCTGCTGCTGCCCGCCGTCGTGCTGGGCCTTGTCTCCTTCGCGTACGTCCTCAGGCTGACCCGTGCATCGGTCAGCGAGAACATGAACGCGGACTACGTCCGGACCGCCACCGCCAAGGGCCTCTCCCGGCCCCGGGTGGTCCTGGCGCACATCCTGCGCAACTCGCTGATCCCCGTGGTGACCTACCTCGGCGCCAACCTTGGCGGACTAATGGGCGGCGCCATCGTTACCGAAGGCATCTTCAACGTCCCGGGCGTCGGCAACAAGCTGTACCAGGCAGTCCTGCGCACTGAGGGCCCCACCATCGTGTCCATCGTCAGCGTGCTGGTGCTGGTGTTCGTGGTGTCCAACCTGCTCGTTGATCTCCTGTACGCCTGGCTTGACCCGAGGATTCGCTATGACCAGTAACAACAGCCACTTCGTGGCGCCCATCGATGAAACCCCGCTGCAGGCGACGGACGCGGTCAAGACCGACCAAGCCCCGCTCAGCCTGTGGGCAGACGCGTGGCGCAAGCTCCGCCGTCGTCCGCTGTTTATCATCTCGTCGCTGCTGATCCTCGCCCTGATCGTGATTGCGCTGTTCCCCGGCCTCTTCACGTCCACCCCGCCGAACGACGGCTGCGAACTCGGGAATTCGGAAGGCGGGCCCACTGCCGGCCACCCGTTCGGGTTCACGTTCCAGGGTTGCGATATCTACTCGCGCGTCATCCACGGCACACAGGCATCACTGTCCGTTGGCATCCTTTCGGTGCTCTGCGTTCTGGTGATCGGTGTAACGCTCGGCGCACTGGCTGGCTACTACGGCGGCTGGATCGACGCCGTCCTGGCCCGACTCGGCGACATCTTCTTCGCCCTGCCGCTGATCCTCGGCGCCCTGGTCATCACCCAGTTGCCACTGTTCCGTGAGAACAAGAGCGTGTGGACAGTAGTGTTCGTCATATCGCTCCTGGCCTGGCCGCAAATGGCCCGCATCACCCGCGGCGCCGTCATAGAAGTACGCAACGCAGACTTCGTCACCGCGGCGCAGGCACTCGGCGTGTCAAAGTTCAAGGCGCTGGTCCGGCACGTCCTGCCTAACGCCCTGGCACCGATCATCGTGCTGGCAACGCTGGAACTGGGCGTGTTCATCGTGGCCGAAGCTACCCTGTCCTTCCTGGGTATCGGGTTGCCGCAGAGCATCATGTCGTGGGGCAACGACATTGCAGGTGCCCAGGCCTCCATCCGGACCCGGCCCGAAATCCTGCTGTTCCCCGCTGCAGCCCTGTCCATCACCGTGCTGAGCTTCATCATGCTGGGCGATGCCGTCCGTGACGCCCTCGACCCGAAGAGCCGCCAGCGATGAGAGATAAAGAGATGACAACTCCAGACGTCAGCATCGGCGAGGCCCGCGCCAACGGCAGCAAGCCGCTCCTGGAAATCCGTGACCTTGCCATCACCTTCAAGACCGGCGGCGGTGAAGTCCAGGCCGTGCGCAACGCACACCTGACCATCATGCCCGGTGAGACGGTAGCCATTGTGGGGGAGTCCGGCTCGGGCAAATCCACCACGGCACTGGCGGCCATCGGACTCCTGCCGAACAACGGCAGCGTCTCCGGCGGCCAGATCCTGCTTGACGGCGAGGACATTTCCCACGCCAGCGAGCAGCGGATGATCGAGCTGCGCGGAAACACCATCGGCATGGTTCCCCAGGACCCGATGTCCAACCTCAACCCGGTATGGAAAATCGGTTACCAGGTGCGGGAGACCCTCCGTGCCAATGGCCGCCCGAGCGGCCCCGAGGACATCGCCAAGGTGCTGTCCGAAGCCGGCCTGCCCGATGCCAAACGCCGCGCGAACCAGTATCCGCATGAGTTCTCCGGCGGTATGCGCCAGCGGGCACTGATTGCCATTGGCCTTTCATGCCAGCCGCGCCTGCTGATCGCCGATGAGCCCACGTCCGCCCTGGACGTGACAGTCCAGCGGCAAATCCTGGACCACCTGGACACCATGACCACGGAACTTGGCACTTCGGTTCTGCTGATCACCCACGACCTGGGCCTGGCAGCAGAACGTGCCAACAAAGTGGTGGTGATGTACCAGGGGCGCGTCGTGGAGGCAGGACCGTCACTGGAACTGCTCCGCAACCCGCAGCACCCCTACACCAAGCGCCTGGTTGAGTCGGCGCCATCCCTTGCCAGCCGGCGGATCCAGGCAGCCAAGGAACAGGGTGTGGAGACGGCAGACATGCTGGCTCCTGCAGCGGAAGCGGCAGTCGCCGACAACGTCCTGCAGATCCAGGACCTGCGGAAGGTGTACAAGCTCCGCCAGGGACTGGGCAAGGCCACGGACTTCGCGGCAGTGGACGGCGTGAGCTTCGACGTCAAACGGGGCACGACGACGGCGATCGTGGGGGAGTCCGGTTCGGGCAAGTCCACGGTGGCCAAGATGGTGCTCCAGCTTGAGAAGCCCACCGACGGCAAGATCCTCTTCGACGGCGTGGACACCTCGCTGCTGAAAGCCGGGGACCTGTTCAAGTTCCGGCGCAGGGTGCAGCCGATCTTCCAGGACCCCTACGGATCCCTGGACCCGATGTACAACATCTACCGCACCATCGAGGAGCCGTTGCGGGTCCACAAGATCGGTGATGCGGCCAGCCGGGAGAAGAAGGTACGGGAACTGCTGGACCAGGTGGCGCTGCCCCAGTCCGCCATGCAGCGGTACCCGAACGAACTCTCCGGCGGCCAGCGCCAGCGCGTCGCCATTGCCCGTGCCCTCGCACTGGACCCCGAGGTCATCATCTGTGACGAGGCGGTGTCCGCACTGGACGTCCTGGTCCAGGCGCAGGTCCTGAACCTGCTTGCTGACCTGCAGTCGAACCTGGGCCTGACCTACCTCTTCATCACCCACGACCTGGCAGTTGTCCGGCAGATTGCCGACCACGTCTGCGTCATGGAGAAGGGCCGCCTGGTGGAAACCGGAACCACCGACGAGGTCTTCGAGGCGCCGAAGCAGGAATACACCAGGGCACTCTTGAACGCCATCCCGGGTGCGAAGCTGATGCTGCCGCCGGAAGTGGCATAAAGCCGCGATCCCGTCGCTGCACAGCTGAAGGGCTGGGGCGCCGCTCCGGAGGGAGCGGGGCCTCAGCCCTTTTTGCTGCCTGCTCCGGCCTGCGCGGTGGGCGCCGCAGTGGCCGTGATGTCCGGAATTCCCAGTTCCCGGAGGCGGCGCTCCAGCACCGTCCCAAGCGCCTTCCGGCCTTCGCTGTCCATGTGGACGGGATCCGCCAGGTGCTGTGTGAGGTTGTACTTGGTCAGCCAGTCTCCTGCGCTGACGAAGGTGATGCCCTGCTTTGCCGCGATGGTGGAGAGCAGGTTGTCCACCTGGCTCCGGCGACCGCCACCGTTGTTGGGCCCCTTCGCCAGGGTGCCCACCATTACCATCCTGGTGGTGGGGTAGCGGGCCTTCATGGCCTGCACAAGGCGGTTGGCGTTGGCGGTGATCTGGGCATCCGAGGCGCCGCGGGCAGCATCGTTGCCGCCGCCTTCAACCACCACCAGTCCGGGTGTTCCCACGGGCAACATCCAGTCGCCCCGCTCCAGGGCGTCAATGTAGTTTCCCACCTTGCCGTTGGCTGCCGTGAAGCCCGTACCGCCGTAACCGCAGAAGTGGACGTTGTAGCCGAGGGATGCCAGGGCGCGGCGTGGCCAGCTGTCGTCGGGAACCGATTGGGAGTCCCCGATGAGGACAGCGGTGTTCCGAACGTTCGGCACCACCACCTCGTTCCGGCCGAACACCGGATTCCGATAGACCTCCCCTGGGCGCATGGCGGGGCGGGAGAGAACCTCGGACAGGTCTACGCCCGGTGTGTATCGGGGTGCATCCGCCGGGTCCGTGGCAGCGGCCCTGAGCAATGAAGGCGGAACCTGGTCCGGGCTGGCCGAGGCCACTGGTGCGTCCGACTCCGGAAGTTGTGCCGGTTGGCCCGGAGCCGCCAGGACCATGCCGGCGGCGATAGCAAATACCGCGATCCGCGTTAAAGCGGATGCGGGACGCATGCTGGTTTCTCGTGGGATTCGCTGCTCATCAACAGCAATAATGGGGCATAAATCCGTATTTATCCAGTGAGTGTGACAGCTCTCAATTTCCGTCCCGCAGGTGGCTGGCAGAGGGACGGATTCCAGCGGGTTGCCGTGCAGTTTTAGGCCATCACTTGCCACTGCCGTTATGCTTAATGAAGGAGCCCTGTGTTAAGGGCCTGATCCGTCGTGCGTTTCGGTTGGAAATGTCGCGATGACTACATCTGACCCACGGAATCGAGTCTTTACGCATGTCTGAAACCACCACCAACACCGCGGTAGCCACTGCCTCGCGCAGTGACCTCCGCAACGTCGCGATTGTGGCCCACGTTGACCACGGCAAGACCACCCTGGTTGACGCCATGCTCAAGCAGACCAACTCCTTTGCCGAACACAACCACCTCGAAGACCGCGTGATGGACTCCGGTGACCTGGAACGCGAAAAGGGCATCACCATCCTGGCCAAGAACACCACTGTGGCCTACAACGGACCGTCCTCCGACGGTGAAACCATCACCATCAACGTCATCGACACCCCCGGCCACGCCGACTTCGGTGGCGAGGTGGAGCGCGGCCTGTCCATGGTTGACGGCGTCGTGCTGCTCGTCGACTCGTCTGAAGGTCCCCTGCCGCAGACGCGCTTCGTGCTCCGCAAGGCCCTGGCCGCACACCTTCCCGTCATCCTGCTGGTCAACAAGACTGACCGCCCTGACGCCCGCATCGACGAGGTTGTGCACGAGTCCATGGACCTGCTGCTGGGCCTCGCATCCGACCTTGCGGACGAGGTTCCGGACCTCGACCTGGACAAGGTCCTGGAAGTTCCCGTCGTTTACGCTGCAGCCAAGGTTGGCCGCGCCTCCCTCGAGCAGCCGGCCAACGGATCGGCTCCGGACAACGAAGACCTTGAGCCGCTGTTCAAGACCATCATCGAGCACATTCCCGCTCCCACGTACAACCCCGAGGGCGTCCTCCAGGCGCACGTCACCAACCTTGACGCGTCCCCGTTCCTTGGCCGCCTCGCCCTGCTCCGCATCTACAACGGCACCCTGCGCAAGGGCCAGACCGTTGCCTGGGCACGCGCCAACGGTGAACTCAAGAACGTCAAGATCACCGAACTGCTGGCCACCAAGGCCCTGGACCGCGTTCCGGCCGAGTCCGCTGGCCCCGGCGAGATCGTCGCCGTCGCCGGTATCGAAGAAATCACCATCGGTGAGACCCTGACCGACGCTGAGAACCCGCAGCCGCTGCCGCTGATCACCGTGGACGACCCCGCGATCTCCATGACCATCGGTATCAACACCTCGCCGCTGGCCGGCAAGGTCAAGGGCGCCAAGGTCACCGCGCGCCAGGTGAAGGACCGCCTGGACAAGGAACTGATCGGTAACGTCTCCATCAAGGTGCTTCCCACCGAGCGTCCCGACGCCTGGGAAGTCCAGGGCCGTGGCGAACTGGCCCTGGCCATCCTCGTGGAGCAGATGCGCCGCGAAGGCTTCGAACTGACCGTGGGCAAGCCGCAGGTTGTGACCAAGACGGTTGATGGCAAGGTCCACGAGCCGATGGAACACATGACCATCGACGTGCCGGAAGAGTACCTGGGCGCCGTCACGCAGCTGATGGCTGCCCGCAAGGGCCGCATGACCAACATGGCCAACCACGGCACCGGCTGGTGCCGGATGGAGTTCATCGTTCCGGCACGTGGCCTGATCGGCTTCCGCACCCGGTTCCTGACCGACACCCGCGGCGCCGGTATTGCGGCCTCCATCTCCGAAGGCTACGAGCCGTGGGCCGGCCCCATCGAGTACCGCACCAACGGTTCCATGGTTGCCGACCGCGCCGGTGTGGTCACCCCGTTCGCCATGATCAACCTGCAGGAACGCGGCTCCTTCTTCGTCAAGCCCACCTCCGAGGTGTACGAGGGCATGATTGTTGGCGAGAACTCCCGCGCTGACGACATGGACGTCAATATCACCAAGGAAAAGAAGCTCACCAACATGCGTGCTGCTTCCTCGGACTCGTTCGAGAACCTGACGCCGCCGCGCGAGCTCACCCTCGAGGAATCCCTCGAGTTCGCCCGCGAGGACGAATGCGTTGAGGTGACACCGGAAGCCATCCGCATCCGCAAGGTCATCCTGGACACCAACGAGCGTGCCAAGGCCGCCCGCGCCCGCGCCAAGTCGTAACACACCGCAACACCGCAGAATGCCGCCGGCTCCCATGCCGGCGGCATTCCGCGTTTAAAAGGTTTGCGGTTCAGGCCCGCGGGCGGCGCTTCTCCGGGGCGGGCGGAACTTCCTTGGCCGCCACCACAGCCGCCAGGGGGATTACGACGTCGGCCTGCCGCGTCCGGACGGTGCACGAACCGCCGTCGCACGAAACCAGGTGGCCCAGGGCGTCAGTAAGGCCTTCCTCGATCCGGTACCGCACCACGAGGCGGATTCCGGGGGTGGCAGAGGACAGGAAGCCGGCGGGAGCGGGGGTGGGCAGCGTCACCACTTCATACTAGGAGGCCCGGCTAGGTTCGCGGGAACGGGGTGGGAGATAATAGGCTCAGATGTCAATAGTCCGGCCGCGCCGGGCGAAAGAGCCGGCGGGACGCCGGAACCAACGTGGAGAGGCCAGGGACGTGACGTACGTAATCGCGCAGCCGTGTGTAGATGTCAAGGACAAGGCATGCATCGAGGAATGCCCGGTCGACTGCATCTATGAGGGCGAGCGTTCGCTGTACATCCATCCGGACGAATGCGTCGACTGCGGCGCGTGCGAACCGGTGTGCCCCGTGGAGGCCATTTACTACGAGGATGACACCCCGGATGAGTGGGCTGACTACTACAAGGCAAACGTCGAGTTCTTCGATGACCTCGGCTCGCCGGGCGGCGCGGCGAAGATCGGCAACACGGGCAAGGACCACCCGATGATTGCCGCGCTGCCCCCGCAGAACCAAGACCACTGATACGGACGTAACGGTGACCGCTGCAGTGCGCACATTCGGCCTGGACCTGCCCGACTACCCGTGGGAGGCCATGGCGCCGTACCTGGCCAAGGCTTCTGAACACCCGGGCGGGGCAGTCAACCTGTCCATCGGAACGCCAGTGGACCCCACCCCGGCCATCATCCAGGACGCGCTGAAGGCTGCAGCCAATGCCCCGGGCTATCCCACGGTGCACGGAACACCCGCGCTCCGCGAAGCCATCGCCGGCTGGTTCGAGCGCCGCCGCGGGGTTACGGGCCTGGACCCGCGCAACATCATGCCCACGGTGGGTTCGAAGGAACTTGTCGCGTGGCTCCCGCTGCTGCTGGGCCTGAAGCCGGGAGACGTCGTCGTACGTCCCAAGGTGGCATACCCCACGTACGATATCGGCGCCACGTTCGCCGGCGTCACCTCTGTGGCCACGGACAACCTGGACGAGCTTGACGACGCCGTCCGCTCGCGCGTGCGCCTTATCTGGGTCAACTCCCCGGGCAATCCCACCGGCAGCGTGCGGGACGTTGAGTCGCTGAGGGCACTGGTGGTCCAGGCCCGTGAGCTCGGCGCCGTGGTTGCCTCTGACGAATGCTACGCAGAACTCGGCTGGGGGGACTGGGATGTCCAGCGCGGCGGACAGCCGGTCCCCAGCATCCTGGATCCGCGGGTGGCCGGCGGGTCCCATGAAGGCCTGCTGGCTGTGTACTCGCTAAGCAAGCAGTCGAACGTGGCCGGCTACCGGGCGGCGTTCGTTGCCGGTGACCCGGCGCTGATGCCGAACCTGGTCAACAGCCGCAAGCACGCCGGAATGATTGTTCCGTTCCCTGTCCAGGAGGCCATGCGGGTGGCCCTCGGTGACGATGCCCACGTGGAGGCCCAGAAGGACCTTTACCGCGGGCGACGGGAGCAGCTGGTACCCGCCCTGCGCGGGTTCGGCCTGGAGATCAAGGATTCCGACGCCGGGCTGTACCTCTGGAGCTCGGCAGGGGAGGACACCTGGGATACCGTTGCACGCCTTGCCGATCGCGGCATCGTGGTGGGGCCAGGGGTGTTCTACGGCGAAGCCGGCAACGGGTTCGTCCGCGTTGCACTGACGGGCTCCGATGAACGTATCGGTGCGGCTGTGGAGCGGTTGTCCTGATCACGTACGTGAACCCGTAACAATCATGTGACTCGCAACACACTGCCCGCATTTTAGGGGCTTTGGCGCCGACCCGGATTAGTGACACGTGCCCAACTGGCGGTAGTTTTTAAGTGACTATCAATGGTGGCTTTCTACAAGAAGGCAGTCCGGGTGTTGGAACCTGTCTTCCCAGGGCCCAAGTGCGCGGCTCACCTGATGTTGGATCAAGCTTTCGACAGAGGCCGAGAAGCCTCATGAAGGGGACTCCATGACTGAGACCAACAACGCGGCCACCCTGCTGCACGCAGGTGGAGAGCTCAAGCTCCCGCGCATCCAGGTTATAGAAGGAAACGAAGGCTACGACGTTTCCAAGCTGCTGAAGCAGACGGGCGCAGTCACCTTTGACCCCGGCTTCATGAACACCGCGGCAACCACGTCCGCAATCACCTACATCGATGGCGATGCCGGGATCCTGCGCTACCGCGGATACCCCATCGAACAGCTGGCCCAGCACTCCAGCTTCCTCGAGGTGTCCTACCTGCTGATCTACGGCAACCTGCCGTCGCCCACCGAACTGGATGAATTCGACCAGAAGATCCGGCGCCACACCCTGCTGCACGAGGAGCTGAAGGGCTTCTTCGGTGGCTTCCCCCGCGACGCACACCCCATGCCGGTGCTGTCGTCCGCAGTGTCCGCGCTGTCCACGTTCTACCAGGACTCGCTGGACCCGTTCAACGCCGAGCAGGTGGAGGTTTCCACCATCCGCCTCATGGCCAAGCTGCCGGTCATCGCTGCCTACGCGCACAAGAAGTCCATCGGCCAGCCCATGCTGTACCCGGACAACTCCCACAACCTGGTGGAGAACTTCCTCCGCCTGAGCTTCGGGCTTCCGGCCGAGCAGTACGAGGTTGACCCCGTAGTCGCCAAGGCACTGGACCTGCTCCTCATCCTGCACGCGGACCACGAGCAGAACTGCTCCACATCAACGGTGCGCCTGGTGGGCTCCTCCAATGCCAACCTGTTCGCCTCCGTCTCTGCCGGCATCAACGCCCTGTTCGGCCCCGCCCACGGCGGCGCCAACGAGGCTGTGCTCAAGATGCTGCGCCAGATCCAGGCCGAGGGCCTCAAGCCCGAGGATTACATGGAGAAGGTCAAGAACAAGGAAGACGGCGTCCGGCTCATGGGCTTCGGACACCGCGTTTACAAGAACTACGATCCGCGCGCCAAGATCGTCAAGGCAACGGCCCACGAGATCCTCACCAAGCTCGGCGGCAACGACGAACTGCTGGACATCGCCCTCCGCCTCGAAGAGAAGGCGCTCAGCGATGACTACTTCATCCAGCGCAAGCTCTACCCGAACGTGGACTTCTACACCGGCCTGATCTACAAGGCCATGGGCTTCCCCGAAAAGATGTTCACGGTGCTGTTCGCCATCGGCCGGCTCCCCGGCTGGATCGCCCAGTGGCGTGAAATGATCAGCGATCCCAACACCAAGATCGGCCGCCCGCGCCAGCTGTACATCGGCGAGCCGGAGCGCGACTACCCGGTCCGGTAGTTTTTCGCCCGCACATAGTAATTACGACGGCGGCCGCCCACCTTCGATAGGTGGGCGGCCGTTTCGTGTTTGGTCCGGTGGCAGAGCTTGTCGAAACCCGGGGTTTCGACAAGCTCAACCACCGACTGGCGTCAGGAGGCGTAGCCCTGCGGGTTGTTCTTCTGCCAGCGCCAGTGGTCCTCGCACATCTGGTCCACTGTCTTGGTGGTGGACCAGCCCAGGTCCGCCAGTGCGGAGGCGGCGTCAGCCCAGAACGCCGGGAGGTCTCCCGCGCGGCGCTCGGTGATTTCGTAGGGGATGGGCTCACCCACGGCCTTTTCGAAGGAGCGAAGGACCTCAAGTACCGAGGAGCCCCTGCCGGAGCCGAGGTTCCAGCGGAACACGCCCGCGCGCCCGGCCACGTAGTTCAGTGCCGCGACGTGCCCTTCGGCGAGGTCTTCCACGTGGATGTAGTCGCGGAGGCATGTGCCGTCGGGGGTGTCGTAGTCGCCGCCGAAGACCATCAGCTTCTCGCGGCGGCCTACCGCCACCTGGGCGATGAACGGCACGAGGTTGTTCGGGATGCCCTGCGGGTCCTCGCCGATCCTGCCGGACGGGTGCGCGCCCACCGGATTGAAGTAGCGCAGCAGTGCGATGTGCCAGCGGGGATCGGCATCGCCCAGGTCAGAGAGGATGTCCTCGATCTGTTCCTTGGTGCGGCCGTAGGGGTTGTTCGCGCCGATCTCCATCTTTTCCACGTAGGGGATGGGGTTGTGCTCGCCGTAGACGGTGGCCGACGAGCTGAACACGAAGGACCGGACGTCATGGCGGTCCATGACGCGGATCAGGTTCAGCGTGCCCACCAGGTTGTTGTAGTAGTACTTCAGCGGTTCCCGGACGGACTCACCCACGGCCTTCAGGCCGGCAAAGTGGATGACGGCGTCGATGCCCGCGCCGGCAAATACCTGCTCCACCGCGGCTTCATCCACCAGGTCCACGTTGTGGAAGTCCGCTTCCTTTCCACTGAGCTCGGCAACGCGCCGCAGGGACTCTTCGCTGGAATTGACCAGGTTGTCGATGACGACCACGTCGTGGCCGGCTTCCTGCAGCGAAAGGACAGTGTGGGAACCGATGTAGCCGGTGCCCCCAGTAACCAGAATTTTCATGCCTCAACACTATCCAACGCAGCCCTTGCCTGCCGCCAGGTTCCGGATGCCGGGCAGGGATGGCCGGTCATGCCTGGGGCACAAGTGTGCTAAATAATAGGAGTGCCCAAAATTGTTGACCCGGACGCCCGCCGCCGGGACGTAGTAGACGCCGTCCTGCGCATTATCGCCGTGGACGGCCTGGAGCGCGCGTCACTGCGGGAGGTGGCAGACGAGGCCGGGCTCGCCGTCGGGTCCGTCCGCCACTACTTCGCAGGCAGCGACGAGCTTCTCGCCTTCTCTTTTGCCAGCGTTGTGGACCGGGTGGTGGGGCGGCTCCAGTCCATGCTCCCCGCCACGGATGCTGCACTACCCGGGAGCGCGGCCCACCGCCAGGCCGTATTAACACTGCTGGGCGGGATGCTGCCGCTCGACGAGGAGCGGGCCGTGGAGATCTGTGCCTTGACGGCTTTCAGGAGTGCCGCCCGGATCAAGCCGTTCCTGGCGCCTGAGGCGGACCGCAGCCACCGCCAGATCGCAGCCATCGCCGGGCGCGTTGTGGCTGGAATGATGCCCGCAGACGAGCCACAGGAGAATCTGGTGATCGAGGCCGAGCGGCTGCTGGCGACCCTTGATGGCCTGGGGATGCATGCGTTGCTGCAGCCGGCATGGATGACCGCGGAAATGTGCACGGGCGTGCTGGAACGCCATCTTGACGGACTAGGGCGCTGACGGACATTAACCTGGGGTGGAACCGGGAATAGACTGGGATCCGGGGCTGCCGGATGGTGCAGGCGGCCCGGGCAGGGAAGTACTCCAGGAAGGACTTCGGATGCAGCAGGCAAGCGGTTCCAGGTGGCAGATCACCACGGACACCTCGGGACCCATGATGATTGCGCTCTATCTCCGCGATACCGCAGGACTGAACGGAGCCGGACACCCTGCGCTCTCCCACGCCAAGCCCAAGGTCCGCCCTGCCGACCACAGCCACCTCACCGCTGATGTTGGCGGTCTGGGTGCCCTGAAAACGGAGTGGGAAGCCTGGTGGGAACAACTGCTCAAGGCCTACCCGCATACCTCTCCGGAACTCTCGCCGCCGGACTTCGAGGCGTTCGGCAACTCTCCGGCCCTCCAGCGCGTCCTGCAGGCACACTTCGGTTCCGCCCTGACCTGGGCGAGGGAACGGCGGAGCGAGTATGCAGAGCTGGAAGCGGAACGGGAGGCCAACGGCGCTGACCACCTGCTCACCGACATGGTGGATGACCGGCTGATGGAGGTGGGGCGTGATTCGCGTGACTTCAAGCTGTCCATTATCGAGTTGCCGCTCAATGAACACCGCGCGTGGTACCTGGAGCCGGACAAGATCATCATGAGCCAGCAGCTGATGGGCGAGCCGGAGCTGTTCCGCAGTTACGTGCAGCCGGTGGTGGAAATCCTCGTCTGATCAGCTGCCGGGGATCAGGCGCCGGAGGAGGCCTTGGATACGGTAATGCGCACCTGTCCTTCGGCTGCATCCGACGCCTGCCACCCGGAGCGGTCGTCGCGGTCCCAGCTCTGGCCGGCGACGTCCACCCGGACAACGTCGAATTCCTTGGCGTTGGCTACGGCCCATTGGGCCACCGACCACGCCGCGGTGCCGGATGCTTCCACCACCAGGGCCTGCCCTTCGTCCGTGGCTGGCGGGGCTCCGTAAGCGCGGCCGAGTTCGGCCAGGACCACGCCTGTATCACCCTCAGTGCCGGCAGAGCGGAGTGTGCACTGCACGGCCCCAGGAGTCTGCCCGGACAGTCCGGACGCAAAGGAACGGCCCATATCCTCGTGCTCGGCATAGGCGGTGGGGAAAGCGGAGCGCTGCACCCGCTGGGCCGCATCCGTAATCTCGAGCGTTTCGTAGCCCGGCACCTTCACCAGGGCGTCGTAGAACGCGTTGACGGCGTAGTAGGGGTCCATGACCTGGGCTTCGGTTCCCCACCCCTGTGATGGCCTCTGCTGGAACAGGCCGCGCGAGTCGGGTCCTGCCTGGTCGCCGTGGCCGATGTTGCGCAGCTTCGATTCCTGCATGGCAGTGGCCAACGCGATGCTTGCGGCCCGGGGAGGCAGCCCGCGCTGTACCGCGACAGCGGTGATCAAGGATGCGTAAACGGCCTGGTCCGGAGCGAGTTCAGCCTTTCTGTCGCCCACCACAGCCGTGCAGCGCTCGGAAACGAGGGTTTCGGAGCGCTGCACGAAAAACACTGCAGAGTAGATGCCGCCGGAGACCAGGACCAGGACCAGCAACAGGACAGCCAGTCGGCGGAGGCCTCGTCTGCGTGCCACCGTAAAATCAGTTGGCGTGGAGCGCGTCGTTCAGTTCCACGGTCTGGCCCTGGCGGGGGAGGACCTCCACGGCGCCGGTAGTGGAATTGCGGCGGAAGAGAAGGTTGGGCACACCGGAAAGCTCGGCAGCCTTAACGATCTTCGTGGTGTCTTCGCCCACCTCGTCCTTGGGGCCGGGGATGCGAACGCGGGTACCGGCCGTTACGTACAGTCCGGCTTCAACAACGGAGTCGTCGCCAATGCTGATGCCGACGCCGGAGTTGGCTCCGAGCAGCACGCGCTCTCCAATGGTGATCTTTTCCTTGCCGCCGCCCGAGAGGGTGCCCATGATCGAAGCACCGCCGCCGACGTCGCTGCCGTCTCCGGTGACCACGCCCGCGGAGATGCGGCCCTCAACCATGGACGTTCCCAGGGTTCCGGCGTTGAAGTTCACAAAGCCTTCGTGCATGACGGTGGTACCGGCGGCCAGGTGGGCACCAAGGCGCACGCGGTCGGCGTCGGCGATCCGGACACCGGCGGGCACCACGTAGTCCACCATGCGCGGGAACTTGTCCACGCCGTAGACGGTGACGGCGCCCCGGCGGCGGAGGCGGGCGCGGGTGAGTTCGAAGCCTTCGACGGCGGCAGGACCGAAGTTGGTCCACACCACGTTGGGGAGCTTGCCGAAGATTCCATCCAGGTTGATGGAGTTGGGGCGGACCAGGCGGTGGGAGAGCAGGTGCAGGCGGAGGTAGGCGTCTGCGGTGTCCGCCGGCGCCTCGTCGAGGTTGATCTGGACGAAGACCACCTTCTGCTCGGTGCCGCGGTCCTGGTCGGCACCGTTTTCCGCGATCTGGGTCAGCACCGGATCGGCGTGCTCCACGGAGCGGAGGTTATCAGCGGCAACTCCCAGCGACGGTGCCGGGAACCAAACGTCCAGGACAGTGGCTTCAGCTGAACCATCGCTGCTGGAGCGAGTGATGGTGGCAACGCCAAAGCCGTGGGCGGAGCGGCTGTCAGTGGTGTCGTTCAGGGTTTCGGGCACGGCGGAGGAAGCGGTCTCAGTCATGTGGTCCAGTCTATCGAGGGGTGGCCTCAGGGTTCGAACTAGACTGGCTTCGTGACTGCAGAACCCACCCCCCACACATCCGCACCCGCACTGGACCTCCGCCAGGACGTCGCGCTGCTGACCGCAGCCGTGATGGACATTAACAGCGTGTCGGGCAACGAAAAGGAACTCGCCGACGCCGTGGAAGCGGCCCTGGCGCACATTCCCCAGCTGGCGATTGTCCGGGACGGGGATTCCATCATCGCCCGCACCGAGCTTGGGAAAGCCGAACGCGTCATCCTCGCCGGGCACCTCGATACCGTGCCGTTGCCCCTGACGGAGGGGTCGAAGGGAACCGTGCCGTCCACCTGGGAATCCGGTGTGCCGGGGGAGGGTGTGCTGTACGGACGCGGTGCCACGGACATGAAGGGCGGGGTCGCGGTCCAGCTGGCCCTCGCTGCCACCATGTTCGACGACGGCGCCCAGCCCCAGCGCGATGTCACCTTCGTCTTTTACGACCACGAGGAAGTCGAGGCCGTCAAGAGCGGGCTGGGGCGCCTGGTCCGTAACCATGGCCACCTGCTGGACGGCGACTTCGCCATCCTGCTGGAACCGACCCACGGCACCGTGGAAGGCGGCTGCAACGGCACCAGCCGTTTCGAGGCCACCACTGTCGGGGAGGCTGCCCATTCGGCGCGGGCGTGGATGGGCAGCAATGCCATCCACGCGGCGGCCCCGATCCTGGCCCGGCTGGCCGCCTACGAACCGCAGACCGTCAACGTTGACGGACTCGATTACCGCGAGAGCCTGAACGCGGTGAAGATCAACGGCGGAACGGCCGGCAACGTCATTCCGGACCGTTGCGTGGTGGAGATTAACTACCGCTTTGCGCCGGACAAGTCGCCTGATGAGGCCGAGGCCGTTGTCCGGGACCTTCTCGAGGGCTTCGAGGTGGTCCGTACCGATGCCGCTGCCGGTGCCCGCCCGGGACTGAACCACCCCGCTGCAGCCTCCTTCGTGGCCGCCGTGGGAGCCGAACCCAAGCCCAAATATGGCTGGACCGACGTCGCGCGGTTCAGCGAACTGGGGATCCCCGCAGTGAACTTCGGCCCTGGTGATCCGCTGCTGGCCCACAAGGACAACGAACACGTGGATGCGGAAGCCATCCGTGAGTGCCTCCGGGCCCTGCGGGACTGGCTTCAGGGCTGATCCAAGGACTGCTTCCCCCGGCGGAGCCGGATATAAACACGTGTGGCCCGGATCATCAGATCCGGGCCACACGTGTTGGAATGGTTCTCGCGCGGGGCTAGGGAGCCCCTGCTTCCACCGCCGCCGGCTCAGCTTTAGCAGTGCCGCCGGCTGCCTTCTTGGAACCGCGCCGCTCGATCCACACAGCGAGCCGTGAGACGAGGATATTGATGGCGATGTAAATCGCTGCGGCGACGAAGAACACAGGGAACAGGAAGGCGTTGCCCAGGAAGTCCGCCATCACTTGCACAGCGCGCAGCAGCTCACCGTAGGCCACGATATAGCCCAGCGAGGTGTCCTTCAGGAGCACCACCATCTGTGCCACGAGTGAAGGCATCATGCGGCGGATAGCCTGCGGCAATTCGATCAGCATGCGTGAGCGGTAGCTGGTCAGGCCGATGGCCAGGCCGGCTTCCCGCTGGCCCTTGGGCAGGGATGAGATGCCGGCACGGATGATCTCCGCGAAGACGGCCGCGTTGTAGAGCACCAGGCCTGTGACAACGGCGATGAACGGAGAGGTGCCGAAGCCCAGGAGGACAAACAGCATCATCAGGACCACTGGCATGCCACGCAGGAACTCCAGGACTACCCGGACCGGAATGCGGATGATGGGCGAGTCCGCGATGCGGAAGAGGCAGAGCGCGAGTCCCAGCGGGAAGGCGATGACGGCGGCAAGGGCTGCCGCACTGAGGGTTGCGCCCAGGCCATTGCCCAGGAGCCGCCACACATCGGCGCGGGTGAAGATCTGCCAGCGGCGGCCCTCAAAGATTCCCTGCTGGGCAAGAATCATGACGATCCAGGCCACCAGGCCCAGGATCAGTACAGCGCCCGCAATGGAAGCGATCAGGGAAATGCGCCGGGCCTTGGGGCCGGGAACGTCATACAGAACGGAGCTCATCGGGCAATCGCCACCTTTCGTTCCACCGTGCTGGCAAGGATGCCCAGCGGAACGGTGAGGAGCAGATAGAAGAATGCGGTGCCGAGCAGGACCGTGATGACGGCATCGCCGTTGGCATTGGCCAGCTGCCGGCCGTAACCGAAGAGCTCAAGGACGAAGAACGCGCCGGCCACGGACGAGTTCTTCACCAGGGCAATCAGGATGTTGATCAACGGCGGGATCACTGTCCTCAGCGCCTGCGGCAGGATGATGAGGGAGAGCACCTGGCCGAACCCCATCCCGATGCTGCGGGCGGCCTCGGCCTGGCCCACCGGAACACTGTTGACACCGGAACGGACAGCTTCGGCGATGAACGCTGCGGTGTAGGTGCTAAGGGCGATGATCGCGGCAATCTCAAACTGCTCGAACTTGACCCCAAGGCGGGGGAGCACGATGGCAGCGAAGAAGAACGCAATGGTCAGCGGGGTGTTACGGAGAACTTCCACGTAGACCGTGCTGAAGCCCCGCAGTGCTGCGACCGGGGAAACGCGGGCCGCGGCCAGCAGGGTACCGAGCACCAGTGCAATGACCCCGGAAACGGCGGAGAGGAAGAGGGTGCGGAGAAAACCTTCCCAATACAAGGGGAGGTTTTCAATAATGACGTCCATAGGATCCTTCGGCTCTTTGCGTGGACGGAAGGGAAGGCGGACTGCCGCCGGGACCGGACGGACCGGTCCCGGCGGCAGGCGAACAGCCTAGTAGCGGTTGATCGTGGGCAGGCTCGGGGCAGTCTTGATGACTGAACCGGCAGTGGCCTCCCAGGCCTTCTTGTAGTCGCCGTCCTTTTCGAAGGACTCAAGCTGGTCGTTGATCCAGTTGCGGAACTCGGTGTCGTCCTTCTTCAGGCCGATGCCGTAGGGCTCCTTGGTGAAGGTTTCGTCCGAGGCGAGCTTGAAGGCGTCCGGTTCCTTGTCAACGAAGCCTGCGAGGATCACGTTGTCCGTGGTGACTGCTTCAACCTGCTTGTTGCGCAGGGGCTCGAGGCAGGCGGAGTAGGTAGCGGCCGGGACCAGCTCGGCGCCGTACTTGTCCACGATGGTGGCGGCCGGGGTGGAGCCGGTCACGGAGCAGACCTTCTTGCCCTTGACGTCTTCGGGCTTCTTGATGGAATCGTTGTCCTTGTTCACCATCAGGGCCTGGCCGGCTTCGTAGTACGGTCCGGCGAAGCTGACAACCTGCTTGCGCTTGTCGTTGATGGTGTAGGTGGCGATGACCAGGTCAACCTTGCCCTGCTCGATAAAGGGTTCGCGGTTGGCGGAAACGGTCTCGGACCATTCGATCTTGTCCGCGGCGATGCCCAGCTTGGCGGCGATCAGCTTGCCGATTTCAACGTCGAAACCGACGGGCTTGCCGTCCAGGCCCACCTGGCCGAAGAGCGGCTGGTCGAACTTGGTGCCGATCTTGATGGTGCCGGCCGAGGAGAGCTTTTCCATGGTGGTGCCGGCAGCAAACGTCGGCTTTTCCACGGGAGCAGGGTTGCTTCCGCCGCCGGCGTCGCCTCCGCCGCAGGCGCTCAGGGACAGGGCAAGTGCGGCGGTGGCCGCCACAACAAATGATTTCCGCCGGGTCAAAAATGCCTTCATGACATTCCTTTCATTGATGGCCGCGGATCACGGCCTGGGTGCGAACTTGGAGTGTTTGTTCGAAGGGGAATCAGTGGGTAAGGAGCTTGGAGAGGAAGTCCTTGGCGCGGTCGCTCTTGGGGTTCGTGAAGAACTCCTCGGGGGTGGCGTCCTCGACGATCTGGCCATCGGCCATGAAGACAACCCGGTCCGCGGCTTTGCGGGCGAAGCCCATCTCGTGGGTGACCACGATCATGGTCATGCCTTCCTTGGCCAGCTGCACCATGACATCCAGGACCTCGTTGATCATTTCGGGGTCAAGCGCGGAGGTGGGCTCGTCGAAGAGCATGACCTTCGGCTTCATGGCGAGGGCACGGGCGATGGCCACGCGCTGCTGCTGGCCGCCGGAGAGCTGGGCGGGAAGCTTCGGAGCCTGGTGTCCGACGCCCACCCGCTCAAGCAGGGCCATGGCATCCTTGTCAGCCTCGCCTTTCGAAACACCCTTGACCTTGATGGGTCCGAGCGTCACATTCTCGAGGATGGTCTTGTGCGCGAAGAGGTTGAAGGACTGGAACACCATGCCGACGTCGGCGCGCAGCTGGGCCAGCGCCTTGCCCTCTTCGGGAAGGACCTTTCCGTCAATGCTGATGGTGCCGTCCTCGATGGTCTCAAGGCGGTTGATGGCGCGGCAGAGGGTGGACTTACCGGAGCCCGACGGCCCGATGACCACGACAACCTCGCCCTTGCGGACCTGCAGGTTGATGTCCTTCAAAACGTGCAGCTGGCCGTAATGCTTATTTACGGCGTTCAGGGAGACGAGGGCATCGCCGGGCACATGAGTAGTCATAGGAAGAATCTAGCGAAGAACAGCGGGTTATGACGCGAATCACGGCATGTTCCTGCACATCGTGATTCAAGAGATACCTGCCGTGGCTGCGCCGGGAGTCGCGTTAGCCTTGGGGAATGAGCATCAGTGCAGATCCGGCCAAGAACATCCAACCGCGCCGCAAAGGCCCCCTTGAACTCCGCCGAAAGCAGGCGGCGGTGGAAATGTCGGACCAGCACCTGCTTGATACCAAGGGCCCCGGCCAGTTTGTCCATACCGATCCGTGGCGCGTGCTGCGGATCCAGAGCGAATTCGTTGAGGGTTTTGGCGCCCTCGCAGACATCGGCAAGGCGGTCAGCGTCTTCGGGTCGGCACGTACCAAGCCGGGCAGCGTCTACTACGAGATGGGCGTCGAGGTGGGGCGCAAGCTGGCCGAGGCCGGCGTTGCGGTGATCACCGGCGGCGGCCCCGGCTCCATGGAGGCGGCCAACCGGGGCACAGTGGAAGGCAACGGAGTTTCCGTTGGGCTCGGTATTGAACTGCCGTTCGAACAGGGCCTCAACCAGTGGGTGGACCTCGGCATCAATTTCCGCTACTTCTTCGCCCGCAAGACCATGTTCGTGAAATACGCCCAGGGATTCATCGTCCTCCCCGGCGGCCTGGGTACCCTCGACGAACTCTTCGAGGCCATGGTGCTGGTGCAGACGCGGAAGGTGACGTCATTCCCCATCGTCCTGCTCGGCGTCGACTTCTGGGGCCCCATGATCGACTGGATCAAGGGAACCCTGGTGGCCGAGGGCATGGTCTCGGAGAAGGACCTCGACCTGATCCAGGTAGTGGACAGCCCCGCCGAAGCTGTTGAGCGCGTGCTCCATGGTGGCCCTATCCCGCCCCTGAACGGCGAGCAGCGGCCGGAGTAGCACGCCTCCTGCCCGGCACGGTTCTGGCACGATGGGACGGTGAGCTTCTTTCTCGTTTTCCTTGCCATCGTGCTGGCTGGGGCAGTGCTGTGGACCGGCGTCGGGCTGCGCTCGCGGAAGACCGGCCGGCAGGCGTTGCCTGCGCTGCTGGACGGCGGTTTTGAGCAGCCGCCGGCCAACCTTCCGCCGGTACTGCTTCCGGTTGACGCCGCGCCCCGTGACGTGGACAGGGTGCGGTTTGCGCTCGGCCTTCGGGGCTACCGCATGGACCAGGTGGACCAGGTCCTCGATGAACTGCGGGACCAGCTGGCGGCGGCCCGGCAGGAGTCCGACGAGCTGCGGTCACGGCTGCAAACCTTGCAGGCCGGCGCTGGGCACGGGGACAGCCAAGGCGAGGTGTCCGGCGTCGAGCACGGAAAGACGTCCGACGGCGGGACGGCGCCGTCCGCTGCGGACGTCCAGTGAGCACCGTGGACAGCCGCCGCTCGACCCTTGGTTCTGCGCAGGCTGCGGTTGCCAGGGCGGGCGGCGTGGTCCGGCGCTGGCCGTGGTGGGCGCAGGTGTCCGCCATTTACGTGGCCGCCCGGCTGGTCAGCGCCTGCATCTTTATGGCTGCAGCCCTTCACCAGGGCACCAACCCATGGTTTCCGGCCATACCCGACTACTGGAATTTCATCAACATCTGGGATGCCCGGTGGTACGGCGAAGTCATCGCCAACGGCTATCCCACGCAGCTGCCCACTGATGCCCTGGGCAACGTGCAGGAAAACGCCTGGGCGTTCTATCCGCTCTTCCCGGCGCTGGCCCGCGGCCTCAGCGGCCTGACCGGGATGAACCCCGCAGCCTCGCTGACCATCATCGCCATGCTGTCCGGCTGGGCGGCCGCGCTGGTGGTGTATGTGCTCTTCCGGCACAAAGCGGCCCACGGAGCGGCATTGTGGGGAGTGGCGTTCTTCGCCACGTTCCCCGTGTCGGCCGTCCTGCAGGTGCCCTATGCCGAGCCACTCACCCTCCTGCTGTTGGCGGCGGCACTGTTGCTGGTGATCCGCCGGCAGTACCTCTGGGCGATGCCCGTGGTGGTGCTCATGTGCCTGTCCCGCCCCGTGGGGGTGCCCTTCGCAGCGATGCTGGGCATCCTCTTCGTCGCCCGGCTGGTTTCCCGGATGAGGCAGGGGCAGCCAAACCCCACGCACTCGGCCGTGGAACTTGTCCGGCTGGGGGCGCTGACCGGCGTCGCGGGCCTGTCCGCCCTTGCCTGGCCGGCCGCAGCGTGGGCTGCAACGGGTGACATTGAGGCGTATACCAAGACCGAGACGGTGTGGCGCGGGCACGATCTGGTGCCGTTCAGGCCCTGGTTCGATACCGGCGTCGACCTTTTCGGCCCGGTGCTGGGCGTGCTGGCCCCGTTTGTTTTCGTGGCTCTGTTCGCCACCATGCTGTTCCTTCCGCCGGTGGTGCGGCTCGGCGTCGAAATGCGCCTGTGGGGCGCCTGCTATATGGGTTACCTGGTGGTTTTCCTGCACCCGCAGACCAGCACCTTCCGGATGCTGTTGCCCCTTTTCCCGCTGGCACTGGGCGCCGTCCTGCTGTCCCGCTCGAGGGCGTACCGGGGGACGGTGGTGGCAATGTACCTGCTGCTTCAGATGGTCTGGATCGTATGGCTGTGGGCCTGGGCGCAGTTGCCCGGCGGCGGCGATTACCCGCCCTGATTAATTGGGCTTCCGTGCAGGTCAAAGCCGGAATTAAGGCGTGCCGAAAATGTCCATCGATTAGCTACGTGCGGGTAATTCCGGGATAATAGTCAGTAAGCAAGGACAAAAAGCATTCAGAATACGTGCAGCCTTGGCGGTGGAGAGCCCCTCCGTCACAGCGGCCTGATCGACATGCGGACACAGCCCGACCGGGCTGATCAGTCCTGGGACTAAATGGAGGGGAATTCCTCATGGCTGCTATGAAACCACGCACCGGCGACGGCCCAATGGAAGTCACCAAGGAGGGCCGCAGCCTGATCATGCGCGTCCCGCTCGAAGGCGGCGGGCGTCTTGTGGTTGAGCTGAACGCCGCGGAGGCGGCAAACCTCAAGGAATGCCTGGTTGGCGTTACCGAATAATCGTGCCGGACAGGGTCCGCGGCCTGTGGCTGCGGGCCCTGTTCCGTTCCCGGTGCTTTTTCTGCTGCCGCTTGGCCGCCGGCAGGGCGCCGGCGTGGCAACCAGGCAATGCTACTTCTTGACGGCCACCAGCAAGCCGTCCCCGGTGGGGAGCATGGCGGTGGCCAGCCTCTTGTCCTCGCGGATGGCCTTGCCTACCTGCCGCAGGATAACCGTGTTGGGTTCGCGTCCCGCCGGATTGGCAACCTTGTCCTTGTCCAGGGCGTCGTTGATGATCAGCAGTCCGGAACGCTTGAGGAGGCGGACGGCCTGTTCCACGTAGCCGGGCAGGCCGGGCTTGTCGGCGTCGATAAACACGATGTCGTAGGCGTTGTCCGTGAGGCGGGGCAGGACGTCGCCTGCGCGGCCCGAGATGGTGCGGGTCCGGTTGGCAGGGCTGCCGGCTTCGGCGTAGGCCTCGCGGGCGGCTTTCAGGTGCTCGACATCCACGTCGATGGTGGTCAGGACGGCTTGCGGTCCGAGGCCGCGGAGCAGGCACACACCGGACACGCCTGCACCGGTGCCAATTTCGACGGCGGTCTGGGCTTTGGACGCCGCTGCCAGGACAGTAAGGACTGCCCCTACCCCCGGGCCGATGGGGGTTACGCCGAGTTCAAACGAACGCTCCCGGGCCCGAAGCATGACGTCATCCTCAGCGGGCAGATCTTCTGCAAAGGACCAGCTGATGGACTTGTCGGCACTCATTAATGTTCGCTTTCTGGGCGTAGAGGGGGTTGTCTTCTACAGCCTAATGGGTCGGAACGGAACCGTATGGCAGGCGGGCGGTTGCGCCCACGGCATAACTTTCCCGCAGTCAGGAAATTCCCAGCCAAGTTTGAAATGATTATTATCCGCTCATCCAAAAGATGACCGGCGCCGAATCAGAGATGTCAACAGTATCCGGGCGTTAGCATTCCACGAGGGGAGTGGACGATGTCATCTTCAGTAGTGGCACCTGTCCCTGCAGTACAACATCCCGAAGCCGATTGGGTCCGTCCCACTTGGGAAGAAGTGGTCACCAACCACTCGGCCAAAGTCTACCGGCTGGCCTACCGGCTGACCGGCAACAGGTTCGACGCCGAGGACCTCACCCAGGAGGTGTTTGTCCGCGTCTTCCGCTCGCTGGAAAACTTCAAGCCCGGAACGCTGGATGGCTGGCTGCACCGCATTACCACAAACCTCTTCCTGGACCAGGCGCGCCGCAAGACCCGCATCCGTTTTGACGCACTGGCCGAGGACGCCGAGTCCCGCCTCCCCGGACGCGAGCCTGGGCCTGAGCAAAGCTTCGAACTGAACAACCTGGACCTGGACGTCCAGGCCGCCCTGGAGGAACTGCCGCCGGACTTCCGTGCCGCCGTGGTGCTCTGCGACCTTGAAGGCCTGTCCTATGACGAGGTGGCAGCGGCCCTGGGCGTGAAGCTCGGGACAGTCCGGTCCCGGATCCACCGGGGCAGGACCATGCTGCGGGAGAAGCTGGCGCACCGGGACCCGCGTCCGCAGCACGCCCGCCGCAAACTGTCCATGCCGCGCATCGCCGGCATCCTCTGATCGGCACATGAGGCCCCTTTACAACTCCGGCGGCAGGCACGCGCGAACCTCCAGCCACGTGGCGTCCTGCCCGGAATGCGCCCTTGCCATGCGTCGGGAACGCCAGTATCTGGAGCGGCTCCGTGAAGCTCCTATCCCGCCGGCAAGCAATGACCTGACCGCGCGGCTGCTGGAACGGACATCGTTGCTGGCAGCCCAGCCGGTTCCTGCCACGCCTTCCGTCAATGCCTCCCGCACGGCAGCACGGGTCCTGGCCATGGCCGCGGGTGGTACCGTGGCCGCCGCCGGTGTCCTGGGCGTCGGTGCCCTCGTTGCGGCAGGTGAGCCTGTCCCCGGAAATGGCGCTGGGACGGCGACACTTGCCCAGGTCTCGTCGCATACTCCCGCTGACGGAAGGGCCCTCACCGCGGACCAGCTCAGCAGCCTGCGCCAGGAGGGCTGGGCCTGCCCTGTGCTTGAGGCCATGGGGTTCCGCCTGGAGTCCGCCAAGGCCGTGGTCAGGGGCGGACAGCCGGCTGTGGAGCTGCGGCTTAGCGACGGATCGCACTACGCCACGGTGACGGAGCAGCACGCAGGCAATATGGCGGCGGCGGTGAGCCCTCAGGGGACTCCCGTCCAGGTCCTGGGAACCTCGCCGTGGTCGGCCACCTACACGTCCGGGGGGCGGACGTTCACCTTTGAGTCGAACCTGCCCGCCGATCAGGCCGATGATGCAGGGCCCATCCTGGAGCAGGTAGGCGGAGTTGCCGCGGAAGGACTCACGGCGGGGGCATCCAGCAATACCCGGGACGCCGCCGGGGAGCCTTTGGGAAACCGGTTACAGCGCGGAATCAACAGGATCGTGGCCGTCTTTACCCAGTAATGCAGGCTGTTTCCGCCCCCACCGGGCGCGAATCGTCACTGGCAGCCCGGAGAGGGTAATCTTCCTAAAGTGTTTGGTATCAACGGCCCGGAGTTCTTCCTCCTGCTGATCATCGGTGTCCTGGTGATCGGCCCCCAGAGGTTGCCCGAATATACCCAGAAGCTCGCCAACCTGGTGAAGGAAGTCCGGCGCATGGCGTCCGGTGCCCGCGAGCAGATCAAGGAAGAAGTGGGCATCGACATCGACGATGTCGACTGGAAGAAATACGATCCCCGGCAGTACGATCCCCGGCGCATCATCAAGGAAGCGCTGCTGGATGACGACACCAAGCCCGTCAGCTCCGGCGCTCCGGCCGCAGTGGCGGCCGTTGCAGGCGCAGCCGCAGTGGGGGCGGCAGATGAGTCCGCTCCATCCCGGCCGGAACGCGTGGTGCAGAGCCTGCCACCCGGCGAGGCCGCACCGTTCGATACCGAGGCCACCTGAGCCGTTCCGGCAATCCGCCAGCGGGCGCAGAAAAAGCCTCGCTAGCGGGGCTGCAGGCCCAGCTTCATTCCCGCCAGGCCGCGCGGCTTTGAAGCCAGCCCCGCGGCAATCCCCGTCAAAGCAGCAGCCGCCGCCGTGTCCGGCTGGCCAATCACGATCGGCGCCCCCGCGTCGCCGCCCTCCCGCAGTTTGATGTCCAGCGGGATCTGGCCGAGCAAGGGAACGTCGGCGCCCACGGCCGCTGTCAGCCGCTCGGTGAGCACCGCCCCGCCGCCGCTTCCGAACAGTTCCATCCTGCCGCCGTCGGGCATCTCAAGGTAGGACATGTTCTCGATGACGCCCGCAACTTTCTGCCCCGTCTGGGTAGCGATGGCGCCGGCGCGCTCGGCGACGTCCGCCGCGGCGGCCTGCGGAGTGGTGACCACAAGGATCTCGGCCTTGGGCAGCAGCTGGGCCACCGAAATGGCAATGTCTCCGGTACCCGGCGGAAGGTCGAGGAAGAGGGCGTCCAGGTCGCCGAAGTAGACGTCCGTGAGGAACTGCTCCAGTGCCCGGTGCAGCATTGGCCCGCGCCAGGCCACGGGCTGGTTGCCGGTAACGAACATGCCGATGGAAATGACTTTCACGCCGTAGGCCACAGGCGGGAGGATCATGTCGTCCACGCGGGTGGGGGCCTGGGTGATGCCCATGAGCGCCGGAACAGAGAAACCGTAGACATCCGCGTCTACGATCCCCACCCGCAGCCCCTGCGCTGCCAGCGCCGTGGCGAGGTTGACGGTGACAGAAGACTTGCCCACCCCGCCCTTGCCGCTGGCCACCGCATAGACCTTCGTCAGGGAACCGGGCTGGTTGAAGGGGATGCCGCGCTGCCCGCCGGGCCCGCGAAGCTTCTCCTTGAGGGCATCCCGCTGGGCCTGGTCCATGACCTTGAGCCCGACGTCGACGCCGGTCACCCCCGGGACTGCTGCCAGTGCCGACTCGGTGTCGGACGTGATGGTGTCCCTCAGCGGGCAGCCGGCGATGGTGAGCAGGACCGTGAGGCTGACCTTGCCGTCTCCGGACACGTGAACACTGTCCACCATGCCGAGTTCGGTGATGGGACGCCGCAACTCAGGATCAATGACAGAGGCGAGGGCGTCGTTGACGTCCTGAAGGAGCGGGGAATTGCCGGGTGTTGCTGTATCCATGAAGGGTGTTTACCGGTCCTGGCTGGAATGGCCGGGCTTAACCCGGGGGATCTGCTGCGTACGGGGATTGCGCTGGCGTTCGCGTTGTTCGCGGAGCTTTTCCTTGACCTTGTCCTTCGGCGACTCGTGGCTTCCCTGGCCGGTGGCGTCGTGCGTGCGCAGCTCTTCCTGGGCTTCCAGCATGTCCTCCAGCAGGGACCGCAGTTCGGCGCGGACGTAGTCCCGGGTGGCTACTTCGCGCAGGGCGATCCGCAGGGAGGCAAGTTCCCGTGTGAGGTACTCGGTGTCGGACAGGTTCCGCTCGGCGCGCTGGCGGTCCTGCTGCAGCGACACACGGTCGCGGTCGTCTTGCCGGTTCTGGGCCAGCAGCAGCAGCGGTGCCGCATACGAAGCCTGGAGGGACAGCATCAGCGTCAGCAACGTGAAGCCGAGGTCGCGGGAGTCGAACTGCCAGTCAACCGGGGCCCAGGTGTTCCAACCCAGCCAGAAAATACAGAAAATGGTCATGTAGACCAGGAACTGCGGAGTACCCATGAAGCGGGCGAAACCCTCTGTGGCATGGCCAAATGCGTCGGGGTCCGGGGAGAACTTGGGCAGGATCCGTTGCCGGCCGCTCAGCGGTGTGTCCAGGCTGCCTTTGTTGCTCTTGGACGCGGCGGTGCCGGCGTTCCGCTGGTTGGGGTTTTTCGGAGCGCTGTTGTCAGCCAATACGGCCACCGAGCCTTCTTATCGGGGCCTCGCCATCATGGGCGCGCCAATCATCCGGCAACAGATGATCCAAAACGTCATCAACAGTCACCGCCCCCACAAGCCGGCCGGCGTCGTTGACCACCGGAAGGGAGTTCAGGTTATAGGTTGCCAGGGTCCGCGCCACTTCGCTGATGTGGGCCTGGTCGGACAACGGCTCAAGGTTCTTGTCCACCAGGTTGCCCAGCGGCTCGAATGGCGGGAACCGGAGCAGCTGCTGAATGTGCACCACACCCAGGAAGCGGCCGGTGGGAGTCTCCATGGGTGGCCTGGCAATGAAGATGGACGAGGCCAGGGCGGGGGAGAGTTCCTCGCGCCGGACGTGTGCCAGCGCTTCAGCCACGGTGGCTTCGGGAGGCAGGATGACCGGGACCGGCGTCATGAGGCCGCCCGCAGTGTCCTCGTCGTATTCCAGGAGCCGGCGAACGTCCTCGGCGCCCTCGGGCTCCATCAGCTGGAGGAGTTCCTCCGCCTGCGCCGACGGAAGCTCACCAAGGAGGTCGGCGGCGTCATCCGGGTCCATTTCCTCGAGCACGTCGGCGGCCCGCTGGATGTCCAGGGCGGAAAGGATCTCCACCTGGTCGTCCTCCGGCAGTTCCTGGAGGACGTCTGCCAGGCGCTCATCCTGCAGTTCGGCGGCCACTTCGAAACGCCGCTTGTCGCTCATCTCCTGGAGCGCCTCGGCGAAGTCTGCCGGTTTGAGGTCCTCGTGGTTGGCCACGAACTGGGTTGCTGCCTGCGGCTCGGTGCGTGCGCCCTGCTGGGCGTCGGCCCAGTCGATGATGAGGGTTTCGTTGCGGCGCAGGCGGCTGAGCGGGGACAGGGAATGCCCCCGCCGGACGAAGAGCTTGCTGACGAACCAGTCGCGGGACCTGTGCTGGTCCATGGCGATGTCCTCGATGGTGGCGTCGCCGCTGCCGTCCCGCAGGGTCACACGGCGGTCGAACATCTCGGCCACCACCAGCGTTTCCGCGCCGCGCTGTTCGAACCTGCGCAGGTTGACCAGGCCCGTGCAGATGACCTGCGTCTGGTCGATGGACGTGATGCGCGTCATCGGCACGAAGACGCGTTTCTTCCCCGGCACTTCGACGACGATACCCACCACGTGTGGGGTCCCCTGGGAACCGCGGGAGAGCACCACAACATCGCGTAACCGGCCCAGCCGGTCACCCAGGGGGTCGAAGACGTCGAGTCCCAGAAGGCGCGCCACGAAGACACGGGTAGGTGTTGTGCTCACTTGTACAGGCTACCGAGTCTGCTCACTTTTAGCTGAATTTACAGGCAGCACACAACCTCATGGGCAAGAATGGGGGTATGGCAAACATTTTTGGTGCTCCCCGGACAGGTGGCCCCAACGGCCTTGACCAAGCCAGGGCCGTCCCCACCGGCGACACCGTGGGTTCCTACACCTCCTACCTGGATGCCCAGAAGGCGGTGGACTACCTCGCCGACCAGCAATTCCCGGTACAGATGGTGTCCATTGTGGGCAACGAACTGAAGATGGTGGAACGGGTCACCGGACGCCTCAGCTACCCCCGTGTTGCCCTCTCCGGAGCCCTCAGCGGTATGTGGTTTGGCCTGTTCGTGGGAGTGATGCTCTCCTTCTTCGCGCCGTCACCCGGGTACTTCTCCATCCTCACCTCAGTGTTGATGGGTGCCGCGTTCTTCATGCTGTTCGGCATCGTTACCTACGCGATGCAGCGCGGCAAGCGGGACTTCACGTCCACCAGCCAGGTGGTGGCCACCAGCTATGACGTCATCGTGGCGCAGGAGGCAGCGCAGGAGGCCCGCCGCCTGCTGCAGCAGCTTCCCATGACCCGATCGGACGCTGCCGGCGGCAACGGCCACCAGCCGCGGCACGGCTACCAGAACCAGCCGTATGACCAGCAGAACCAGCAGTACAACCAGCCGAACCAGCCTTACAACCAGCCGAACCAGCCGTACAACCAGCAGGGTCCGGCACGCCCCACGGGCTGGAACGATTCCTACGGCCAGCACGGACATACGCAGGACTCCGGCTACCCCGCGCAGGGCCAGCCCCAGTCGCCGCAGCAGGACGCGCAGCAGCACCAGGGGCAGCAGTACGACGGCGGCCAGCACCAGCAGCCGGTGGCCGCACCGTCCCGCGCGGTCAGGTACCCCGACCTCCCCGACGGGCGGCCGCAGTACGGCGTGAGGCTTCCGCAGGGCCAGGACGGCGGAACACCGCAGCCTGCCGCACCCGCGCAGCCGGAGGCCGGCCCGCAGCACCCCGGTGAGGCACCTGCCGGCGAAGGCCAGGACGCCGGCAATGCAGAGCGGCCCGCGGACCCGCGGCACTAGGGACAGCAGCAAGAAGCGGTGCCGCCGGAGGAATCCGGCGGCACCGCTTCTTTGTGTGCCTGTTCTGTGGCCAGCCTGGCGTTAGCCCTGGGGCGCCTGCCGTGACTCGTCCGCCTCACGGTAAATGCCGGCCATCCACGTCTCCACATCCTCCGGCGTGCGGGGCAACGCAGCGCTGAGGTTGACTGGCCCGTCGGCGGTCATGAGGATGTCGTCTTCGATGCGGACACCGATGCCTCGGTATTCCTCGGGGATGGCCAGGTCCTCGTCCTTGAAGTACAGGCCCGGTTCTATGGTGAAGACCATGCCTTCGGCCAGGACGCCGTCGAGGTACAGCTCCCGCTTGGCCTGGGCGCAGTCGTGGACGTCGAGGCCGAGGTGGTGGCTGGTGCCGTGCGGCATCCACCGGCGGTGCTGCTGGCCTTCGGGGCTGATGGCTTCTTCCACGCTGACGGGAAGGAGGCCCCATTCGGCGAGGCGTTCTGCCAGTACGGTGGTGGCGGCGGTGTGGATGTCGCGGAACTTCGTGCCCGGCTGCGCTGCCGCGAACCCGGCGTCGGCCGCGTCAAGGACCGCCTGGTACACCTTGCGCTGCACATCGCTGAACGTGCCACTCGCAGGCAGGGTGCGGGTGATGTCGGCGGTGTACAGGGAGTCGGCCTCGACCCCGGCGTCCAGGAGCAGGAGCTCACCGGCGTGGATCTTGCCGGTATTGCGCGTCCAGTGCAGCACTGTGGCGTTGTTGCCGGACGCGGCGATGGTGTCGTAGCCCAGCTCGTTGCCCACCTCGCGGGCGCGTGCGAAGAAGGCGCCTTCCACTACCCGCTCGCCGCGGGCATGGGTCAGGGCACGCGGCAGGACCTTGACCACTTCTTCGAAGCCTTCCACCGTGGCGGCCACGGCGAGCTCCATCTGCCCGATCTCCCACTCGTCCTTGATCAGGCGCAGCTCGGAGAGGGCTTCGCTGAGCTTCTCGTCCAGTGCGTCAAGGACGCCCATGTCCAGGTTCTCGGGATCCTTAGCGGTGTTGTATCGGGCAGTGTCCACCAGGGCATCGATGTTTTCGTCCACCTTGCGGACCAGGCGGATGGAGATGCCGCCGATCTCGGGCGCACCCACGTTCTTGGTGATGGCCGTTTCCAGCTGGTCGATGTGCCCGGTAGCCAGGCCAAGGCGCGCTTCGAACTCGGCCAGGGTGGGCCGGGCACCAATCCAGAATTCGCCGGAGCGGGAGTCGGCATAGAACTGCTCCGTATCCCTGCCCGCCAGCGGACGGAAGTAGAGCGTGGCGCGGTGGTTGCCGCCGTCGTCGCCCTTTCCTTCATCAACCGGTTCAAGCACCAGGACGGCGTCCGGCTCGTGGTCCAGGCCCAGTCCGGTCAGGTGGGCAAAGCCGGAATGCGGCCGGAACCGGTAATCGCAGTCGTTGGAGCGGACCTTGGGCGGACCGGCCGGAAGGACCAGGCGTTCACCTTTGAACTGGGCGGAGATGGCCTTGCGCCGGGTCGCGGCGTGGCCTGCAACATCGTCCCGGCCGGGAAGTTCGCGGCTGGACGGCGCCCAGTTACTGGCCATGAAGGCCTTGAAGGCGTCGGAACTGGGCCGCTGCGAGCGGTTGTTGACGCGCTCCTCCAGCGGCTGGTTAGCAGAGGTGGGGGTGTTTTCGGCATCGTTCACGGGACCATCGTCTCACCAGCGTCCCGCCTGCGCGAACAGCCTCCGGTGCCTGAGCCGCAGGGTCAACTAGTCTGTACAGGTGAGGATCGACCTGCATGCCCACTCCAACGTCTCCGACGGCACGGAGAAACCCGCCGACGTCATGGCGTCTGCCGCCCGCGCGGGCCTGGACGTGGTGGCGCTGACCGACCATGACTCCACGGACGGGTGGGCGGAAGCATCTGCCGCCGCGATCGAGGTGGGGGTGGCACTGGTCCCCGGCATGGAGGTGTCCTGCCGGACCGCGGAGGGCATCAGCGTCCACCTGCTCAGCTACCTGCATGACCCCTCGCATCCCGGGCTGCTCGAGGAAATCACGAAGGCCAAGGAAGCCCGCCATACCCGCGCGGAGCGGATGGTCACGCTCCTGGCCGAGGATTATCCCCTCACGTGGGACGACGTCATCCACCATGTGGCGCCGGGGGCCACGCTGGGCCGCCCGCACATCGCCGACGCCCTGGTGGCGGCAGGCGTCGTGGAGGACCGCTCGGAGGCCTTCGCCTCCATCCTGACCTCCCGCTCCCGCTACTTCATCCCGCACTACGCACCCAACCCGGCGGTCGCCGTCGAGCTGGTCCGCGCTGCCGGCGGTGTTCCCGTGTTCGCCCATCCGGTGGCGTCCTCCCGCGGCAGGATCGTGGGGGAGCGGGTCTACCGGGAAATGATCGATGCGGGGTTGGCGGGGCTTGAGGTCGATCACCGCGACAACCCCGAGGAAGGACGCGGCTTCCTGCGCCGCCTGGCCGCGGAGAACAACCTGCTGATCACCGGGTCCTCGGACTACCACGGCACCGGCAAGCCGAACCTGCTGGGCGAAAACCTGACCGCACCGCAGGTGCTGGCGCGGATCGAGGAACTGGGTTCGGGGACCGCCGTCGTCCGCTGAACCCTGGTGCGGCCTACTTGGGCTGGTGTTCAACGAGTGTTGCGTGCGCACCCAGCCGTTTGGCCATGATGTCCACGGCCGGCTGGTTCTGGTCCACGCACACGAACTTGCGGCCCAGCTTGGCCGCCACTGCACCGAGGGTTCCGGAGCCGGCGAAGAAGTCCAGGCACCAGTCGCCGGGCCGGCTGGACGCTGAGACGACACGGCGGACAAGACCCTCAGGCTTTTGCGTGGGGTACCCGGTCTTTTCTTTGCCGGTGGGGGAAACAATGGTGTGCCACCAGACGTCGGTGGGCAGTTTTCCCAGCTCGCGCTTGGCCGGAGTGACGAGGCCCGGTGCCATGTACGGCTCCCTGTCCACTTCGGCGTTGTCGAAGTGGTACTTGGACGGGTTCTTGACGTACACGAGGATGTTGTCGTGCTTGGTGGGCCAGCGGTTCCTGGCGCGGGCACCGTAGTCGTAGGCCCAAATGATCTCATTCAGGAAGCATTCACGGCCGAAGATGGCGTCCAGCATCACCTTTGCATAGTGCACCTCGCGGTAATCCAGGTGCAGGTAGAGCGTGCCGTCGTCGGCCAGCAGCCGCCAGGCTTCCACCAGGCGCGGCTCCAGGAAGGACCAGTAATCGCTGAAGGCGTCGTCGTAGCGGTGCAGGGCGCCCTTGATCGTGTCATAAGAACGGCCCTTGAAGCCCACACGGTCACCGCTGCCGCCGGCGTTGGCAACCATGCGGGTCTCCTGCCGGCTCTGGGCCCGGCCGGTGTTGAAGGGCGGGTCCACGTAGATCAGCGTGAAGGCGCCGTCCGGCAGCGTGGGGAGGTACTGCGCGTTGTCCGCGTGCACCACCAGGCTGCCGCCGTCCGGCGCCCAAACAGTGTTCGTCATTCGGTCAGGTCAGCCCTCGGTGCTGCCGGACTGGGCGCCCTTGTCTGCACCAGCCACTACCTCACCGTTGCGGCGGCGGGTGCGGGTGCGGGGACGGCGGGTCCGCGAAGACTTTTCGGCGTCGGACGCGGTTGCTGCTTCCGGGCCGGCCGCCGGGGCTGACGCGGCTTCGGCAGCATCAGTGGACGTACGACGACGGCGCTCAGCGGAGCGGCCCGCTTCGGAGCTGCGTCCGTCGCGTCCGCCGGAACGGCTCCGGCCGCGGCCTTCACGGTCCCGGCCGTCGTTTCCGCGGCTTTCCCGGCTGTTCTTCTTGCCGGTTTCGCCGAGGTCCTCGAGGACCTCGGCGTCGACGCCCGCGAGGGTGCGCTTGTTCCGGGGCAGGCGGCCCTTGGTTCCCTCGGGGATGTCCAGCTCTTCGTAGAGGTGCGGGGAAGAGGAATACGTCTCCACCGGCTCCGGGACGTTCAGGCCAAGGGCCTTGTTGATCAGGGCCCAGCGGGGAACGTCATCCCAGTCAACAAACGTGACGGCCGTGCCCTTGTTGCCCGCACGGCCGGTGCGGCCCACGCGGTGCAGGTAGATCTTCTCGTCCTCGACGCACTGGTAGTTAATGACGTGCGTGACGTCATCGACGTCGATACCGCGGGCAGCAACGTCGGTAGCCACCAGGACGTCCACCTTGTTGTTGCGGAAGGCGCGCAGGGCCTGCTCGCGGGCACCCTGGCCCAGGTCGCCGTGGATTGCTGCGGCGGCAAAGCCACGGTCCACCAGTTCCTCGGCCACCTTGGCTGCGGTGCGCTTGGTCTTGGTGAAGATGATGGTCCGGCCGCGGCCGCGGGCCTGCAGGATGCGGGCAACCACCTCGGTCTTGTCCATGCTGTGTGCACGGTAGATCAGCTGCCGGATGTCCCGCTTGGTCAGGCCCTCGTCATCGGGGTCCGCCGCGCGGATGTGGGTGGGCTGGGTCATGTACCGGCGTGCCATGGCGATGACCGGGCCGGGCATGGTGGCGGAGAAGAGGAGCGTCTGGCGGACGGCCGGGGTGCCGGCGATGATGGTTTCCACATCCGGCAGGAAGCCAAGGTCCAGCATCTCGTCGGCCTCGTCCAGTACCACGATGCGGACGTTCTTCAGGCTCAGGTGCTTCTGCCGGTACAGGTCGATGAGGCGGCCGGGGGTGCCCACCACAACCTCGACGCCGTTCTTCAGCGCTTCCACCTGGGGCTCGTAGGCGCGGCCGCCGTAGATGGTGGCGATGCGGGCGTTCCGCTTGGTTGAGGCCGTCTGGAGATCGCTGGCCACCTGCACGGCCAGTTCACGGGTGGGAACAATAACCAGTGCCTGCGGGGCGCCGGGGACTGCCAGCTTGTCGTAGCCGGCGTCATCCCGGCCGACAACCCGCTGCAGGGCGGGGATGCCGAAACCGAGGGTCTTGCCGGTTCCGGTCTTGGCCTGGCCAATGATGTCGTGGCCGGACAGGGCGACAGGCAGCGTCATGGCCTGGATGGGGAAGGGGTGGGTGATGCCGGCGTCGGCGAGGGAGTCCACGATGTCCTGGCGGACGTTGTAGTCGGCGAAGGACTTTTCCGCGATCTCGTGCGGTTTCTCATCGGAGATGATGGTCTCTTCGGGCTCGATGGTCTCGGTGCCGGTGGTGTCCGTCAACAGCTGGTGGGTATGCAATTCACTCACGGGGAGTTTCCTTATTCATTTGGGCAATCGCGCAGCATGCTCAACAGGCCGGCCGGTGAGGCTGGTCCGGAGCACGAACAAAGCGCGCAAGCAATTCCAGTGGAAGCCGATCGCGGGCTATCTAACGCTGGCACTGGCGACCAGCGGGCAAATCTCAAGATCGCGTAGGGGCGGGCTTGTTGGTTTCAGTTCAAGGAAATCAACGACCGGGCATCCATTTCTACACCTTCAGTCTAGCCGCATCGGGCCGGATTCCCTGTTTCCGCGCCGTGTGGAAGGCAGGACCGGACGGCCCGGGCTCACTGGACCAGTTCGAAGTGCACTTCACGGGTAGCTATATCGGACGACACCAGGCGGACCCGGACCTTGGTGCCGGACTCCAGCTCACCGGCGCAGCGGGCCGTCACGGCAGGGTCGGCGATCTGGATGATTCCGGAGGACCCGTTTCCGTTGCCGTTCTTTCCGTTGCCGTTGCCGTTCTCTTTCTGCGGCTTCGACCCCGAAATCACAATCGCGTCGAACTCCTGGCCGATGTGGTTGACCAGCAGCGCAGCCTCCACCGTATCCAGGGCCATGCGCTCCATCCGGGACGCCAGCTGGTCCGAGCCCGCCATGATCTCGGGGAGGGTGGGAAGCGCCTCCCGTACCCAGCCGGGGACGGTACCCCCGTTGCTGAGCGCCTCGCAGGTCACCAGCACAAAGCGGTCCACCAGGCGGCGCAGCGGCGCGGTGGTGTGGGCGTAGGCATCGCCGATTGCTGCCTGGATTGCCGCCTCCGGAACATCGCCGTCAAAGGCGGTGTACCCGGCTCCGCGGAAGAGCATGCCGGCCGAATGCATGATGGCCAGCTGCCTTGGGTCCGTTGGGTCAAGGGTCCGCAGGTATTCGCCGTAGCCCACCTCGCCGTCCCATGGCTTGCCCAGCGCCTCCGTCTGCAGCCGGAAATGGTGCAGGGAACGCTCGTCCGGTGGCGGCATGGTGCGCAGGATCCCCACCTTGGCGTCGAGCATGATCCTGGCGGCAGCCATCCCCGTCATCAGGGAAATCTGGGCGTTCCAGTCTTCGACGGGCAACTGGGGAGCAGCAGCTATGCGGAAGCCGCCATCGGGCAGCTGGACGATTTCCTGGTCCGGCATGTTCAGGCTGGCACCGTTCCGGGCGCGTTCCAGGCGGACACGCTTGAGTCCCACTTCCTTCAGCAGGCCCAGCAGGGGAGAGGCAGTTCCGGCGTCCAGATCAGCCTGTGCACCTTTGTAGCTGAGCTTCGCACGGCTTCGGACGCGGGCCCGGCGAACATTGACTGACGTTACCTCGGCGTCGCCGTCGAGCCGGAAATCCCACACGAAGGCCGAGCAGTCCTGATCCGGCAGGAGACTGCCGGCACCTTCACTGATGACTTCCGGATGCAGCGGAATGCGCCCGTCCGGTGCGTAGAACGTCTGGCCCCGGCGCCGGGTTTCGGCATCCAGGGGTCCGCCGGGCGCAACGAACGCCGGGACATCGGCGATGGCGTACAGGACGTGGTACCCGCCGTCGTCGTCCGTTTCGATGAAGAGGGCCTGGTCCAGGTCCGTGGACGACGCCGGATCGATGGTGACGAACTCCACGGCCGTCAGGTCGTAGGCCGGCAGGCGCAGCGCAGCCACCGCGGCCTCGGCGTCCTCGACCGCGTCACCGGGGTAGGGGCCCGGAAGTTCCAGCTCCGTCCGCAGCGCCGCCAGGGCCTCTTCCAAGGCATTGGTGCGCTCATGGACGTTGGGAGCCAGCCGATGATGTGACACGAAAATCAGCCTAACCCCAAGTCATCCGATTACGCAGGGAATCGGTGCGGGGCGCGGTCCTGACGTGTTGCCGGGGGTGCTGTGCGTTTCGGCAACCCGGATTGCGGGAAGCCGGCAGCTTCAGGAAGCTGCGCCGTCCAGGGCGGAACGAAGCGAGGCAGCGGCGGCAGCGGGATCGGCGGCGTCGGTGATGGCGCGGACCACCACGATCCTTGACGCCCCGGCCGCCGCCACCTGGTCAACGTTGGAGTGGTCGATCCCGCCGATCGCGAACCACGGCACATCACTGGGCGCATTCGCGGCAGCATACTTCACCAGGTCCAGGCCGACGGCGGCCCGGCCGGGCTTGGTGGGGGTGGCCCACAGCGGGCCCACGCAGAAGTAGTCGAGGCCCGCAGGTCCTGCGGCGTCGGCCAGGGCGGCGTCCACCTGTTCCGGCGTGTGGCTGGACAGGCCGATGGCGGCGTTGCCGTTGAGCAGTGTCCTTGCGGCCGGCACCGGCAGGTCTTTCTGGCCCACGTGGAATACCGGGGCACCGGAAAGGACCGCAGTGTCCGCCCGGTCGTTGACGGCCCAGAGCCTCCCGTGCCGCTGGGCTGCTTCCTTGAGGGCGGCCAGGAGATCCAGTTCCTCGGCCGCCTCGATGGCCTTGTCCCGAAGCTGGATGATGTCCACCCCGCCTTCGAACGCCGCGTCCACGAATTCGGCGAAGTCGCCCCGGCTGCGGCGCGCATCCGTGCAGAGGTACAGGCGTGCGGATTTCAGGGCGCCGTTACCCGCTGCGGTGGTGAAGGCATCGGTGCCGGGTGCTGCGGCGGGGGCAGGTGTGTGGGACACATTCATGGCTGCAAGCCTAGTTCCTCTACACTTGCCTCGTACTGCGGGAGCCCGCGGCAGCTGTCACAAAGCGCCGGGCTGAGAGGGCGTCAGAGCCGACCGCTTGACCTGATCCGGGTAATGCCGGCGTAGGGAAGGAGACACCATGGGCATCCCCGAAAGCCCTCCGGACACCGCAGCAGGGCCCGGCGTTGGCCACGCAATATCCGCCGACGTAGCTGTGATTGGCGGGGGCGTCATTGGCCACGGCATCGCCTGGGAAGCCAGGCGCTCAGGCCGGTCCGTGGTGCTGATCGACGATGCACCGGGATCGGGCGCCAGCTGGGCGGCGGCAGGCATGCTGGCCCCCGTCAGCGAGCTGCATTACCAGGAGGAAGAGCTCCTGGGCCTCATGCTGGATGCATCGGAGCGCTGGCCGCAGTTCGCGGCGGACCTCACCGGCGTCTCAGGCCGCGGTTGCGGGTATCTGGCGACGCCGACCCTCACCATTGGCGCCGACGCTGCAGACCGGCAGGCACTGATGGACCTGCGCACCGTGCAGCAGGCCAATGGTCTCGCCGTGGAACCCCTGACGGTCCGCGAGGCCCGGCGCCGGGAACCGCTGCTCAGCCCAGGCATTGCCTGCGCACTGGATACCCCGGCGGACCACCAGGTGGATCCCCGAAGACTCGTGGAGTGCTTCCGGGCAGCCCTGGCCAACCACCTGCCGGCAGGCGGTGCCGGTGGTGTGGGCACTGCCGTTGCCGGCGCGCTGGACGGATTCGCCGTGCAGGACAGGGCAGTGGGACTGGAGTGGACGGACGGTGCCGTGGCCGGTGTCCGGCTCGCGGGAGGCGGAGTGGTGCTCGCCGGAGAAACGGTGGTGGCCAACGGCATGGCGGCGAGCTCCCTCGACAACCTCCCGGCGGGACTTCGGTTACCTTTGCGCCCCGTGCACGGCGACATCCTGCGGCTGGCCGTCCCCCCACACCTGCGGCCCTTGCTGACGTCCACCGTCCGCGGTCTGGTGCGCGGTGTGCCCGTCTACCTGGTTCCACGCGAGGACGGAACCGTGGTCATCGGTGCCACCCAGCGGGAGGATGCCCTCGGGGGAACCAACGCAGCATCCGGAGCTGTGCCGGCGAATGCCGGCTCTAATGCGGCACCGGCAAGTGCAGTGTCCGCTGGTGGCGTGTACCAGTTGCTTCGCGACGCCCAGGTTCTGGTGCCTGCGGTGGCAGAGCTGGAATTGCTCGAATGCACCGCGCGGGCCCGCCCGGCCACGCCGGACAATGCCCCGCTGCTGGGCAGGGTGCCCATGGACGGGGGAGAGGGCAGTGCAGCCCATGTTCCCGGACTCATCGTGGCCACAGGATTCTTCAGGCACGGCGTCCTCCTCACCCCCGCCGCGGCCGCCATCTGCCGCGACCTGATGGACGGAAAAGCGGACCGCCGCTGGCAGCCGTTCCGTCCGGACCGCTTTTCCGGCCGGATCCCGGCCCCGAGCTTCAACATCAAGGAGACAGCATGAACATCACCCTGAACGGGGCATCCCGCACCGTGGCGGACGGTGCGTCCATCACGGCATTGGTCAGCGAAGTGACCGGACGCGCGCTTTCGGCCGACGGCCAGGCAACCGACGGACAAAGGCTGGGCGTGGCCGTAGCGCATAATTCCGAAGTGGTGCCCCGCAGCAAGTGGCACGGAACCGCGCTCGCGGACGGAGACGACGTCGAACTCGTCACCGCAGTACAGGGAGGCTGACACCATGATCGAAGCGAACACCGTTTCCGAATCGACAACTGCTACCTCTGCGGCGCCCGGCAGGCATGACTCCCTCGTCATTGACGGCATTGCCCTGGAGTCGAGGCTCATCATGGGAACGGGGGGCGCGCCCAGCCTGGACGGCCTGGGCGCGGCCCTGGTGGCCTCCGGAACATCCCTCACCACGGTGGCCATGCGGCGCTACTCACCTGCAGAATCGGGCTCCCTGTTCCAACTGCTGGTGGACCACGGGATCAGGGTCCTGCCCAACACGGCAGGCTGTTTCACTGCGCGGGACGCCGTCCTGACCGCCGAACTGGCCCGGGAAGCGCTGGAAACCGACTGGGTGAAGCTTGAGGTCATCGCAGACGAGCACACGCTCCTGCCGGACGCCGTCGAGCTGGTGGATGCCACCGAACAGCTGGTCAACCGCGGCTTCAAAGTCTTTGCCTACACCAATGACGACCCCGTCCTGGCCCTCCGGCTTGAAAACCTGGGCGCCACCGCGGTGATGCCGCTGGGATCTCCAATCGGTACAGGGCTGGGGATTCTCAACCCGCACAACATCGAACTCATTGTTTCCCGGGCCAACGTGCCAGTGGTCCTTGACGCAGGGATCGGAACAGCATCTGACGCAGCGCTGGCCATGGAACTTGGGTGCGATGCAGTCCTGCTGGCCACGGCGGTGACCCGTGCCCAGGACCCTGCCCTGATGGGTGAGGCGTTTAAGCACGCCGTCATCGCCGGACGGCTGGCAAAGGAAGCCGGTCGGATTCCCCGCCGCGAGCACGCCCTGGCATCGTCCGCCATGGAGGGCCGGGCTGAGTTCCTTTAGCCAGTGATGTTCCAAGGGCTGCGGCTCTTGGGGGACTGGCCGCTTAAACGGCTGTGGCCGCCACCGTTGAAGGTGGCGGCCACAGCCGTTTCCGGGGGCTAACGCCTCAGGATGGCGGTCAGCCGATGGGTATCGTTCCTCGCCCGGGTGCGGCCCAGGACAAGCACCGCCCCGACGGAGGCCGCCGCGCCCAACACTATGGGCAGCACCCAGGGAATCCACGTCAGTCCGGGAAGATAGCCGAACCCGGCCGCCATCAGGATGATCCACGTCAGTGCAGCCACCCCGACGGCTACGCCGGCCGGAAGGCCTGCGCCGTACTTGGCATGACGTTTGTCATTGGCCCAGACAATGAAGCCGGCCGCGACGGTGGCCAGCACAACAATAACCAGGGAAAGCATGGGTCTCCTCCGGGAAGCAGGGCTGTTCCGGCCGGTGCTAGAACTGGCCGAAACCTACGCGCCGGACTTCTTCGGCGCCGATTTCCACGTAGCCCAGGGCGTTGCCGGGAACAATGATCAGGCGCCCCTTGTCATCGGTGAGGCGCAGTTCGCTGCCGCCCTTGATGGCTTCTCCCACAACCTTGGCCACGGTCTCCGCATCCTGGTTTGATTCCAAGACGATCTCGCGGCCAACGTTCTGCACGCCGATCTTAATTTCCACAGGGGCCTCCCAGCCGGTCAGGTTCTTTGATGATGGTCTATTTGTAGTCTAGGACTCTTTGGGGAAGCGAGAGATTCCGCGCCAAGCTAAACGGTAGATCAGGTCGCTGGCCACATCGAGGTCCAGGTTGCCGTCCGTTTCCAGCCAGTACCGGGCACTGACCTGGGCCATCCCCGCAAGGCCGCGGCCCAGCAGTTCCGCTTCGAGGTGGGGCAGCTTGGTGTCCCCGGCAATCACCCGTGCAATGGCGTCGGCAAAGGTCCGGTTGAAAGTTTCCAGGCGCGTACTGACATCGGGATCGTTGACGAGGTCGGACTCGAAGACCAGGCGGTGGGCCTGGTCGTCGCTGGCGATGAACCGGAAGTAGGCCCGCATGACAGCCTGGACGCGTTCCTTGTTGTCCGTGGTGGAGTTCAGCGCCCCCAGCATCAGGTCTGTCAGGGACGCGAGGTGGCTGTCCAGGAGGGCCAGGTACAGCTCCCGTTTGGACGGGAAGTGCTGGTACAGGACCGGCTTGCTCACATGGGCGGTCTCGGCGATCTCATCCATGGCGGCCCCGTGGTATCCGTTAGCCACAAAGACTTCCTGCGCTGCGGAAAGAAGCTGGGCCCGCCGTTCGTCGCGGGGCAACCGGGCCGACCGTTGTCCTGCCGGTCGCGAGGAATTTTGCGGTTCGGCTGCCGGCGGGCGGTCAGCCCGTGCTTCATGGACCACAGTTGTCCTTCTTTCCATTGCAGTTACCCCCTACTTTACTGCGGGGTAATATGACCCGGCGGTACCCCGGGGCATACATTGAAGTATGGCTTCGACGTTCACTGCAAATGTTTCGGCAGTTTCCCTTGATCCTTTGGTGGAACCCGCCGCGGAACTCACCTCTGAAGAGGTGGAACGGTATTCCCGGCACCTCATTATTCCGGAGATAGGCTCGGCTGGGCAGCGGCGGCTCAAGAACGCCAAAGTACTGGTCATCGGCGCCGGCGGGCTGGGATCGCCCGCGTTGCTGTACCTCGCCGCCGCGGGCGTTGGAACCCTGGGAATCATCGACGACGACGCTGTGGACCTGAGCAACCTTCAGCGCCAGGTCATCCACGGTGTGGCAGATGTGGGACGGCCGAAGATCGAATCGGCGCGCGACGCAATCGCCGCCCTGAATCCACTCGTGGACGTCCGGTTGCACCAGGTCAGGCTGGACGCTTCCAATGCGCTGGAACTGTTTGCCGATTACGATCTCATCCTTGACGGCGCCGACAATTTCGCCACCCGCTACCTGGTCAATGATGCCGCCGCGATCCTGGGAAAGCCGTACGTCTGGGGTTCAATCTTCCGGTTCGACGGCCAGGTCAGCGTCTTCTGGGAAAAGCACGGACCCACCTACCGCGACCTCTACCCGGAAGCGCCCCCCGCCGGCTCTGTTCCCTCCTGCGGCGAGGGCGGCGTCTTCGGCATGCTCTGCGCTGCCGTGGGATCACTGATGGTGACCGAGGCAGTGAAGCTCATTACCGGCGTCGGCCGTTCCCTGCTGGGGCGGGTGGTGCTGTTCGACGCCCTGGGCGGAAGCTGGCGTGAGATCCGTGTGTCAAAGGACCCGGCCGCCGCACCTATCACCGAACTGACTGACTACGAAGCCTTCTGCGGCATCGAGCCGCAGGCGCCCGCGGACACCGAACACACCGTCACCGCCGCCCAGCTGGCCACCATGCTCGCTTCGCGGAAGGCCGGGCTGAAGGACTTCGACCTGGTGGACGTGCGGGAACCGGGTGAATTTGAGATCGTCAGGATCGACGGCGCCGTCCTGATTCCGCAGGGCCGGATTCTGGCCGGGGACGCCTGGGCGGAGATGCCCCAGGACCGGGACATTGTGTTCCTGTGCAAGGCGGGCACCCGCTCGGCGAACGTCCTGGCAGCTGCGCAGAAGGCCGGATACCGGCGCGTGAGCCACCTCGACGGCGGCATCCTTTCCTGGGTGCGCGAGGTGGAGCCGCAAAAGCCCGTCTACTGACCCGATGCCCTATCAGATATGGCTCCTAAACCAGTGGTTTAGGAGCCATATCTGATAGGGCAAGTGGGTGGGGTCAGGCGCTCTCGAGGCCCTTGTGGTCCACCGGGCATTCCGCCTGGCCGGCCGCGGGGGCCGCTGTTCCGGGCTGTTCCACGGTAATGCCGTAGAGCGCTTCCAGGGCCGCCACATAGTCATCCTGCTGGCCGTTCGCGGCGAGCTCGCGGGCGCGGACCGTGGGGACGTGCAGCAGCTGCTTGACCATCCTGCGCAGGGCAAACTCCACTTCCTCAGCCGCTGCAGTGCAGCCGTGCCGGGCGCGTACCTTTTCCATTTCGGCGTCCAGGACGTCCATGGTGTGCCGGCGGAGCGCAACGATGGCAGAGTCCACTGACCTGGCTTCGCGTTCCTGTTCGAAAGCCTTGGCGGCGCCCTTAACAATGCCGCTGGCCTGCGCCAGCGATTCGGCCTGCTCCTGCGGCGCAGCGAGGCGCACGGATTCGAGCGTCAGCAGTTCCACGCCATCGAGTTCGCCCACGGCGGGATCGAAGTCGTGGGTGAGGGCAAGGTCAATGGCGATCAGCGGCTGGGTGGAACCGGCACGGACCTGCGCCAGTTCGTCGGCTTCCACGCGGGTATCCGAACCGCTGCAGCCGATCATGACGTCCGCTGCGGCCACTGCCGGGCGGAGCGAGTCAGCGTCCAGGGCGGTGCCTCCGCGGGTCGCGACGAATCCTTCGGCGCGGCCGGACGAGGAGAAGACCGACACGTCGGTGCAGCCGCGCTCACGCAGCAGCGCCATGGTGGCACCGGCGTACGCGCCGGTCCCAAAAACAACAACCTTCTTGGCCGACCAGTCAGGGTTCTCGGAAAGGTCTGTTGCGAGGTCCAAGGCTACGGACACGATGGACAGGCCCCGCGAGCCGAGCGCGGTCTGGGCGCCGACGTCCTTGGCGGTCTTGGAGGCGGCCTGGAAGAGCCGGACCAGCCCGGAGCTGGCAGTGCCCTCATGCTGGGCGGTGATCAGGGCGCGCCGCACCTGGCCGGCAATTTCGCGTTCGCCCACGACGGCGGAATCGAGTCCCGCGCTCACGGCGAAGAGGTGCCGGGTCACTTCGGGGCCGGTCCGGGTACTGAAGGAGCGGGACACGAGCGGTTCGGCGAGCCCGCTATTGGCACTGATCTGGGCAACCAAGGCAGCGCGGGCGGCCTCGACGTCGTCCGTATTCGGAGCCTCGCCGTAGATTTCGTACCTGTTGCACGTAGCCAGGACCACGGCGCCGGACACTGCCGGCGAGCCGGTGAGCACGGAAGCGGCAATCCCGGAGGAACCGTTGCTCAACTGAGCAACAGTCTCAAGATCGATGTCGGCGTGTGTAGCCACCAATGAAAAAAGAACCACAGCAGACCCATCATAGCTTTTTCGCAGCTCCGTAGAACAACAGGTATCCCAAAGATGGCCTGTGACGGGCTGTGATTCCTGCCACCGGGCGGGCACCAGGGGCCGCCCGTGACAGCCTGTCGTTATCTTTTGCGGCTGATTTTGGGCACAATCGAAGGCATGACTCCTAGCCCTGCCGTCTCCGCTGCCGGCACACTCGCCGCAGACCATCCGCTCATGGATGGCCGCACCGCAGACTCCCCGCTGATCACGGCTTATCGGGGCGGCAAGCCGTCCCGCCGCCCCGTCTGGTTCATGCGGCAAGCAGGGCGTTCACTGCCGGAGTACCTGAAGGTCCGCGAAGGCATCGCCATGCTGGACTCCTGCCTCCGGCCTGAACTGGCCTCGGAGATCACCCTCCAGCCGGTCCGCCGGCACGACGTGGACGCGGGCATCTTCTTCTCGGACATCGTGATTCCACTCAAGCTGGCCGGGGTGGGCGTCGACATTGTCCCCGGCGTTGGCCCTGTGCTGGACAAGCCCGTCCGGACTGCAGCGGATGTAGCCGCCCTCCCGAAGCTGACCTGGGAAGCCCTCGAACCTATCCGGGAGGCCGTCCGCCTCACCGTTGCCGAACTGGGCAAGACGCCCCTGATCGGCTTTGCCGGCGCACCGTTTACCCTCGCCGCGTACATGGTGGAAGGCAAGCCCTCGCGCGACCACCTGGGCCCGCGCACCATGATGCACGCCGATCCGGAAACCTGGAACGCCCTGGCCAACTGGGCTGCCGACGCTTCCGGCCTCTTCCTGCGCGCCCAGCTCGAGGCGGGAGCATCCGCAGGCCAGCTCTTCGATTCGTGGGCAGGCTCGCTGGGCCTTGCTGACTATCAGCGGTTCGTGGCGGCGGCATCCTCCCGCGCCCTTGACCACGTCCGCCACCTTGGCGCGCCGCTGATCCACTTCGGGACCGGCACCTCAGAACTCCTCGTGGCCATGCGCGATGTCGGGGTGGACGTGGTAGGCGTGGACTACCGCCTGCCGCTCGACGAGGCCAACCGCCGGCTGGGCGGTTCCGTGCCCCTGCAGGGCAACATTGACCCCGCCCTCCTGTCCGCTCCGTGGGAAGTCCTCGAAGCGCACGTCCGCGAAGTCATTGCCGCCGGATCCGGTGCACCCGGCCACGTCCTCAACCTCGGCCACGGCGTCCCGCCGGAGACCGACCCGGACGTCCTGACCCGCGTGGTCAAGCTCATTCACTCCATCTCCCCGGAGTAGCCGCATGGACAGCTCGCCGGCAGAAGCCAGCAGCGCACTGGTGGTGGGCGGCGGCATATCCGGCCTGCTTTCCGCCAGGGAACTCGACGCAGCCGGCTACCGGGTGACGGTGCTCGAGGAAAGTGACGCCTGGGGCGGTTGCGTGGGCAGCCACACCGTGGCAGGGATCAACCTGGACAGCGGTGCGGAATCGTTCGCCACCAGGTCCGACGCCGTCGCCTCCCTCGCCGCTGAACTCGGCCTCGATGCCAACATCGTGCCGCCCCGGCCGGGCGGCGCATGGGTGCAGCTGCCCGAAGGCCCCCGCGAGCTGCCTAAGACAGGTGTCCTGGGGATTCCGGCCAATCCGTGGGACCCGGAAGTCAGGCGTTCGCTCGGCCTCTTCGGTGCCCTCCGGGCCTCAGCGGACCGCTTCCTCCCGGCGTCGGTGGGGGCCGGCACGGATGTGACGAGTGTGGCTGCGCTGGTCCGCGCGCGGATGGGCAAGCGTGTCCTGGAGCGGCTGGTGGCGCCGGTGGTGGGGGGCGTCCACTCGGCCGATCCGGGGATGCTCGACGTCGACATGGTGGCCCCCGGTCTCCGTGCCGGAATGCGCCGGGAGGGTTCGCTCGCTGCCGCGGTTTCGGCGCAGCGCCGTGGCAAGGCCGGCGCTCCGGCAAAAGCCGGCTCCGCTGTCGCCGGGCTCAAGGGCGGCATGCACACGCTGATCGACGCACTGGTAGCAGACCTTGCCGCGAGGGGAGTGAAGCTCCTGACGGGCACGCGCGCTGAATCCGCTGACCGCACTTCCGGGGGATGGCGGGTAACCGCAGGGCAAACAACCTACAGCGCAGCCGTCCTGGTGGTGGCCACCGACGGGCCGGCCGCCGTCGACCTCCTGGCGCCGACCGTGCCGGGAATCGCCGGAAAGAAGCCCGGCACGGGGCCAGACGTGAAGCTGGTGACCCTGGTCATCAGCAATGCGGCGCTCGACAGCCGCCCGCGCGGCACCGGCGTCCTGGTGGCGCCGCAAACGCCCGGCATCGGCGCGAAGGCCTTGACACACGCCACCGGTAAATGGGAATGGCTGCGGGAAGCCGCCGGGGACCGGCATGTGGTACGGCTGTCCTACGGGCGGGCCGACGGTGATGGCGCGCCAGAGAAGCGGCACAACGGTCCGGAGACCGATGCGGAACTGCTTGCAGCTGCCCTGCACGATGCCTCGGCCCTGCTGGAAGTTCCCATCCGGCGCAGCGACGTTGTGGACTGGGACGTGGTCCGCTGGCGCGGCGCGCTGCCGTTTGCGGCGGTGGGGCACCGGGCCCGGGTGGCCTCCATCCGTCAAGCCTGCTCCGCCACCGGCGCCCTGGCCGTCGTGGGCGGCTGGGTGGCCGGCAACGGCCTGGCAGCCGTGGTGTCCGACACCCGGACGCAGCTGCAAAACCTGCTGCCCTGACCATCGCCGCTGGTCAGGAGGAGCACCGCAGCTACTTGGCCCCGCCGCGCAGATAGCGGCGGCCGTTGCAATTTTCCTTTCCCCTACGGCTTTGGTTAGGGTCGATGACCATGGTTCAACACAGGTCCGAGCTTTCAATGTCCCGGACCGGTATCCATGGGGGAATCCGACGCAGCGCAGCAGCAGCAGCAGTCGGAGCGGTACTGGTTCTCACCACAGGCGCGCAGGCGTCCCAGGCAGACCAGGGGACGGCTGACCCCGGCGACAGTACGGCGTCGGTGACGTTGGATGCGGGTTCGTTGCCCGCGGATGTGTCCCTCACAATCGGCTACGGTGCGGCCAAGGACTCCGACGAATCCGGTCAAACAGCAGCCGCCAGGAATTCCCACCGGCGGACGGCGACCTCCGCCGTGATTTCGGTGCCGGCGTCGCTGGTCCCGGCGGTGCAGGCATCCCTGACGGCCTCGGCCACAGCCACTGTCGCACCCACAGCCACAGTTGCTCCCACGTCCACTGTCGCACCCACGGCCACAGTTGCTCCCACGTCCACTGCCCGGCTGACAGCTCCGGCCGTGACGCTCCCGCCGCTTCCCATTCCGGATCTGCCCCGGGTGGAGGCGCCGCAGGCCCCCGCAACCGCGGCTGCCACGGCTGCCGGCCCGCCCTCGGCCGCGGAAGGCGCCGCCCCGTCAGCCGAAACTGTTCCGGGCAGCAACGCTGCCGCCGGTGGCGCTTCGGATACTGCCGGACCGGCGGGCCTGGACCGTCTGGTGTCTGCTGCCAAGGGGCCCGAACGGGTCGCGGATACCCGCGTGCCGCGGGCCGCGACATTGCCGGGCAGCGCCGCTGCCAGCAGCACCGTGCGGAGCACGGGGACGCTGATGCCGGCGCAGTCGGAAATGCAGACCGCCGTAGTCTGGCTGGGCATCGGCCTGGTAGCCGTCGGCGGTGCAGCAGGACTCGTTTACCTGCGTCTTCGCAGGCCCTGACTGGCGGCCATCCAGCGCCGGACGATGTGGCTTCTGTGACATTAAGCACTTCTACGCTTTGTAGAAGTCTCCGGTTTCGACTTGGGGGTAGCGAAGGGGCAAACTTGTAACCATGAGCCACACTTCTGCCGAATCTGTCACTAAAACCGAAGAATCAGCCGAGCAGTTCTTCACCCTCTGGACGGTCTTCAAGCGGTCCGGGCAGGTTGCCCGCAGCGCCGACGCTGCAGCTGACTTCGAAACGCTGCTGGAACGGCTCGCGGGCGCCGGTGTCACGCACCGCGGCAGCTACGACGTCTCGGCCATGCGCGCCGACGCCGACGTGATGGTGTGGCTCCACGGCCCCAAGCCGGAGGCCCTGCAGCAGGCCATCCGCGACATCCGCCGCAGCGACCTGTTCGCAGGTACGGAGATTGTCTGGTCCGCCATGGGCGTCCACCGCGAGGCAGAGTTCGCCAAAAACCACACCCCGGCGTACTCACGCGGCGTCGCCCCGGCCGAATGGCTCTGCGTCTACCCGTTCGTCCGCTCCTACGAGTGGTACATCCTGCCCGACGCCGAGCGTGGAAAGATGCTCCGTGACCACGGACTGCTGGGCCGGGACTTCCCCCAGGTCATCTCCAACACCGTTTCCTCCTTCGCCCTGGGCGACTGGGAATGGATCCTTGGCCTTGAGGCCCCCGAGCTGGTTGACCTCGTCGACCTCATGCGCCACCTCCGCGCCACCGAAGCGCGGAACCATGTCCGTGAAGAGATCCCGTTCTACACCGGACGCCGGATCTCCGCCGAAGAAGTAGCCGAGGTACTCGCATGAGCCCGCTCGACCCCCAGACCACCGCCGCCAACCCCGTCACCGAGGCCGGCCGCATGGCTCCCAAGAATTACGACGCCGTCCTCCTTGCCTCCTTCGGTGGTCCCGAGGGCCAGGACGACGTCATCCCGTTCCTCCGGAACGTCACCCGCGGCCGCGGCATCCCCGACGAGCGGCTTGAGGAGGTTTCGCACCACTACCGCGCAAACGGCGGCATCAGCCCGATCAACCAGCAGAACCGCGAGCTCAAGGCCGCGCTCGAGGCTGAGCTCGCTGCCCGCGGAATTGAACTGCCCGTACTGTGGGGCAACCGCAACTGGGCGCCGTACATCCCGGAGACGCTGCAGGATGCGTACGACGCCGGGCACCGCCGCCTGCTGATGGTCACCACCAGTGCCTACTCCTGTTACTCCAGCTGCCGCCAGTACCGCGAGGACATCGGCATGGCACTGACCGAGACGGGCCTGGACGGCCGCCTCGAAGTGGACAAGGTCCGCCAGTACTTCGACCACCCCGGTTTCGTGGAGCCGTTCATTGAGGGCACCGCTGCAGGCCTCGCCGAGGTCCGCGCAAAGCTGGCCGAGGCCGGGACCCCCGACGCTCCGGTCCAGATCCTGTTTGCAACGCACTCCATCCCCACCCGGGACGCCGAGGCCGCCGGCCGGTCCGAGGGTGAACCGCGTGAATTCGAGGACGGCTCCGCCTACGTGGCGCAGCACCTTGCCACGGCCGCTGCTGTGATGGAACGCGTGAAGGAAGAATCCGGACTCACCGCGGACTGGTCCCTGGTGTACCAGTCGCGGTCCGGTGCCCCGCACGTGCCGTGGCTTGAACCGGACATTAATGACGCCATCGAGGAACTCGCAGGCAAGGGCACCAAGGGCATCGTGATCGTCCCGCTCGGCTTCGTCAGCGACCACATGGAGGTCGTCTGGGACCTGGACACCGAGGCCCTGGAAACCTGTGCCAACCTGGGCCTGGCGGCTACCCGTGTCCCCACACCGGGGACGCACCGCAAGTTCGTCAACGGGCTGGTGGACCTGATCTCCGAACGCACGCTGGCCAACAACATCAGCGACCGCCCGGCGCTGACCGGCCTTGGGCCCTGGTACGACGTATGCCGGCCCGGCTGCTGCGCAAACTTCCGCGGCGAGAAACCCACCATTGCAGGGACAGACACCACCGTCGGCACCGGCCACGACCCGTACCCGGCTGGCGAAGCAGGCACCGCGTCCGGCCAGTCCGGGGAAGCAGCGCAGCAATGACTGTCCGCATCGGTACCCGGGCCAGCAAGCTTGCCCTGACCCAGACGCAGCAGACCGCGGACCAGCTCGCCGCCGTCGGAGGTTTTCCCGTGGAGCTCGTCCACATCCGCACCGACGGCGATGTCCTCACCGGACCGCTCTCGCAGATGGGCGGCACGGGCGTGTTCGTGGCCGCACTGCGCGATGCGCTGCTGAGGGACGAATGCGACGTGGCGGTCCACTCGCTGAAGGACCTGCCCACGGGTGGAGCCGTGGGCCTGAGCCTCGCGGCGACTCCCAAACGCGTGGACGTCCGCGACGTGCTGTGCGCCAGGGACGGACTCAAGCTCGCGGACCTTCCCCCAGGTGCCAAGGTGGGGACCGGTTCGCCGCGACGCGCAGCCCAGTTGCGGGCCGCGCGCGCCGACTTGGAGATCGTGGATATCCGCGGCAATGTGGACACCCGCCTGGGCCGCGTACCCGGCCTGCCCGGCAACGCCACCTCCGACGTTGTTCCGGGGAAGTCCTGCGACCTCGATGCCGTGGTGCTGGCCGCAGCGGGCCTTGAGCGCATCGGCCGGCTGGACACCGTCAGCGAATACCTCGAACCAGACGTGATGCTCCCGGCCGCCGGCCAGGGGTCGCTCGCCATCGAGTGCCGCACCGCCGACGCGCCGCGCAAACCCGGATCAACAGAGGGATCCCAGGGAGTCCTGGCGCAGGCCCTGGCAGCCCTCGATGACCCGGACACCCGGCTGGCCGTCACCGCGGAACGCGCCCTGCTGGCCCGGCTTGAAGCCGGCTGCGCCGCCCCCGTCGGGGCCTACGCGTACCGCAAGGGCAGCATGCTCCACCTTGAAGCCGTGGTGTGTGCCGTGGACGGGACAGCGTCCGTCCGGGACAAACGCGCCACGGACGGGCTCACCGAAGTGGGCGCCACGCTGCTGGGCATCGAACTGGCCGAAGTCCTCCTCGCCGGCGGCGCCGCCGACATCGCCGACCTCCAGGCCTCCTGACCCGACGATGACGATGCCTTCCAGAGCACCCGGCCAGGACGGACCGCTCAGCGGAACCCGCGTCCTGGTGACCCGCAGCCCGGAACGGTCCGCGGCGCTTGTCCAGGCGCTGGCCGGGGCAGGAGCCACGCCGGTCCTGCTGCCGCTGATCGACTTCGAACGCGCACCGGACCAGCATGCCCTGGATGTCGCCTGCGACGCCCTGGCGGCGGGTGCCTTCGACTGGCTGGTGGTCAGCAGCGCCACCACTGTCCACGTCCTGATGGAAAAGGCAGCGGAACGCGGGCTGGAACTGGCCCGCCTGGTTCCACCGGCCACCAGGATCGGCGCGATCGGACCAGCCACCCGCAGAATCCTGGAATCACAGGGACTTGCGGTGGAACTGACGCCCGCCGGGGAACAGTCGGCCGCCGGCTTCCTTGACGCCTGGACCGGGGGAGGCAGGGTGCTGCTGCCCCAGGCCGACATTGCCGCCGCCACACTGGCGGACGGACTTCGAAAAAGCAGCGACGTCACCGCCGTAACGGCCTACCGCACGGTCGACTTCCCGGCGGCAGCGGACCGTAGGCTCGCCATGCAGCCTGAAGACGGCGGCGCAGGCCAGGCGACGGCGTCGTACACGCTGCTCACGCCCGAAGCCGCAGCGGCCGAAATCACCGCCGGGCAAATCTCCGCTGTTGTGGCCGCATCGCCAAGCGCAGTGCGCCGCATTGCCGCCCTGTCGCCGCTTGGCGGCTGCCGGCTGGTTGCCATCGGACGTTCGACGGCGGAACAGGCAGCCGCGCTGGACCTGCCTGTAGCCGCGGTAGCGGAGGAGCCCACCCCCGACGGGCTGGTGGCCGCCGTCGTGATTGCCCTTACCCCGCCCTGACCGGGCACACCCCCGGCCGCAGCAGCACCCACGCAACAACCTGAAGGACAGCATCCATGACTTTCCCCAGCCAACGCCCCCGCCGCCTGCGCACCACCCCCGCCATGCGCCGGCTCACCGCCGAAACCCGGCTGGCCCCGGCCGAACTCATCCTTCCGGCCTTCATCCGCGAAGGGATTGACGAGCCGAACCCCATTACGTCCATGCCAGGCGTGGTGCAGCACACCACCGACTCCCTGAAGCGGGCTGCTGCCGAGGCGGTAGAGCTTGGCCTGGGCGGCATCATGCTCTTCGGCATTCCGGAAAGCCGCGACGCCGAAGGGACGGCCTCCCTCGACCCGGAAGGTGTCCTTAACAAGGCCATCCGCGACGTCCGTGCCGAAGTGGGCGACGACCTGGTCATCATGAGCGATGTGTGCCTGGATGAGTTCACCGACCACGGCCACTGCGGAGTACTCGACGCAGAGGGTTACGTCGACAACGACCGCACCGTAGAGATCTACGCCAGGATGGCCGTTGCCCAGGCCGAGGCCGGCGCCCACATGCTGGGACCGTCGGGCATGATGGACGGCCAGATCGCCGTCATCCGGGCCGCCCTCGACGACGCCGGCCACGCCAACACCTCCGTGATCGCCTACTCGGCGAAATACGCTTCGGCGTTCTACGGCCCGTTCCGGGAAGCGGTGGATTCACAGCTCAAGGGCGACCGGCGAACCTACCAGATGGACGCCGGCAACCGCACCGAGGCCCTCCGCGAAGTGGAGCTTGACCTGGCCGAGGGTGCGGACATCGTCATGGTCAAGCCGGCCATGAGCTACCTGGACATCGTGGCGGACGTCGCCGCCATGAGCCCAGTGCCGGTGGCCGCCTACCAGATCTCGGGCGAGTACGCGATGATCGAGGCCGCTGCCGCCAACGGCTGGATCGACCGCAAGGCAGCCATTGCCGAGTCCGTCCTTGGCATCCGCCGGGCGGGCGCCCACATGGTGCTGACGTACTGGGCCGCCGAGCTCGCCGGCTGGCTGAAGGAAGGCCGGTGACCGGGATTACCGGCGAGGGGCCCGCCCCGGAATCGCCTGCCGCATCCCCAACGGCTCCGGTTGGCGGGGACCGCATCCTCCTGGGCCTGAACACGTTCGGCGATGTCGGCGTGAATCCGGACGGCAGCCTCCAGCCGCACGCCGAAGTCCTGCGCCAGCTGCTGGAACAGGCGGAACTGGCAGACGCCGTCGGACTCCACGCCTTTGGTGTGGGGGAGCACCACCGCAAGGACTACGCCGTGTCCGCGCCGGAGGTTTTCCTTGCCGCAGCCGCGGCACGCACGTCCCGGATCCGGCTCGGCTCCGCCGTGACCGTGCTGAGCTCGGACGATCCCATCCGGGTCTTCCAGCGCTTCTCCACGGTGGACGCCATCTCGAACGGCCGCGCCGAAGTCATGCTGGGGCGGGGATCCTTCGTGGAATCGTTTCCGCTGTTCGGCCTTGACCTGGCCGACTACGAGGTCCTCTTCGAGGAAAAGCTGGAGCTCTTTGACAAGGTGCGGATGCAGAAGCCCGTCCATTGGGAGGGGCGGACCCGTCCGTCCCTGCACGGATTGAGCGTCTACCCGCCGCTTGAACACCACCTGCTGCCCACCTGGATTGGCGTAGGCGGAACCCCCGAATCCGTACTGCGTTGCGCCCAGTACGGGTACCCGATCATCTTCGCCATTATTGGTGGCCAGCCGCGAGCCTTCGGCCCACTGGCTGACCTCTACCGCGAAGCCATGGGCAAGTACGGGCATCCCATGCAGCAGATGGCCACACACTCGCCGGGACACGTCGCCGCCACGGACGAGCAGGCCCGGGAGGAGTTCTTCCCGCATTGGCTGGCCCTTCGAAACCGGCTAGGTGCCGAACGCGGCTGGGGTCCGGCAGGTCGCGGCGAGTTTGACGCCCTCTGCGCCCCGGAAGGCGCGCTGTACGTCGGTTCCCCGGACACCGTGGCGCGGAAAATCGTCCAGCTGAAACGGAACCTGGGCGTTGACCGCTTCGACTTCAAGTACAGCAACGGACCGCTGCCGCATGCGGCGATGATGCGCTCCATCGAACTGCTTGGCACGGCGGTGGCGCCCCGGGTGGCAGACGCCCTCGCCGGCTGACCTTCCGGCACCCGCCGTTCCGGCAACTGACTGCACCGGCACCGGACAGCACCGGCAAACTGAGAGAATAGGAACCATGACTTCCAGCACCCCTCGCAACGAGGAACTTTTCGACCGCGCCCGCATGCTGATGCCGGGCGGGGTCAACTCGCCGGTCCGGGCCTTCGGCTCCGTCGGCGGAACGCCCCGCTTCATGGTCTCGGCCAAGGGCCCGCACCTGATGGACGCCGACGGTAACGAGTACGTGGACCTGGTGTGCTCCTGGGGTCCAGCCCTGCTGGGCCACGCCCATCCGGCTGTGCTCGACGCGGTCCACGCTGCGGTGGACCGCGGGCTGTCGTTCGGAGCCTCCACCCCGGACGAGGCCAACCTGGCTGAGATCGTTATGGAACGCGTCCCCGCCGTCGAACGGCTGCGCATGGTTTCCACCGGCACCGAGGCCACCATGACCGCGGTCCGCCTGGCCCGCGGGTTTACCGGCCGCAACCTCATCATCAAGTTTGCCGGCTGCTACCACGGGCACCTGGACGGGCTGCTGGCCGCCGCAGGATCCGGCGTAGCAACCCTTGCGCTGCCAGGTTCGGCCGGGGTTACGGAAGCAACCGCGGCCGAAACCCTGGTCCTGCCCTACAACGACCTTGCCGCCGTGAAGGAGGCTTTTGCCACCCACGGGCCCAACATCGCAGCCGTCATCACCGAAGCAGCCCCCGCCAACATGGGCGTGGTTACACCCGGCGAGGGCTTCAACCTGGGCCTCTCCCAGATCACCCGCGAGCACGGCGCACTGCTCATCGTGGATGAAGTCCTGACCGGGTTCCGCACCGGCTACTCCGGCTATTGGGGGCTCACCGGCGGCGCTCCGGACGCAACAGACCCGTGGACGCCGGACCTGCTCACGTTCGGGAAGGTCATCGGCGGCGGAATGCCGACGGCGGCACTGGGCGGACGCGCCGACGTCATGGATTACCTTGCGCCCACCGGCCCGGTCTACCAGGCCGGCACTCTCTCCGGTAACCCCGTGGCGATGGCTGCCGGCGTGGCTACCCTGACCCACGCGACCCGTGACGTGTATTCCTACATCGACGTGCGGTCACTGGAGTTGTCGTCCGCCCTGTCCTCGGCGCTGGACGCGGCCGGAGTGGACCACTCCATCCAGTTCGCCGGAAACCTCTTCTCGGTGGCGTTCGGAACCTCCGCCCACGGTGTACACAACTATGCGGACGCACAAGCCCAGGAGGCCTTCCGCTACGCCCCGTTCTTCCACTCGATGCTGGAGTCCGGTGTGTACCTGCCCCCGTCGGTCTTCGAGGCGTGGTTCCTTTCCGCAGCGCACGACGACGCGGCCATGAACCGGATCTTCGACGCCCTGCCCGCCGCGGCCAGGGCTGCCGCTGCCGCCCAGGCCTAGAGTCCGGCCGGGCCCGTCCCGCGCAGGCGTGTCCCACATGAGGCGCTGTACCCATCAGTCGCGAGGGCCGTCGTCGGGCGCTTCTCTGGGGTTTGTTCGCAGGACCCTCCCTTGAGGGTGGGGTCCTGCGGACAAGCTTCGGACGGGCGGCCCTGGACACGAAAAATCCCCGGTTGCGGCGCAACCGGGGATTTTCGTTGTGATCCTGTGGCTAGAGGACGTCCGAGAGGAAACCCTTCAGCCGGTCCGTGGCGGGAGCGGTGAAGATCTGCTCCGGCGGGCCGGACTCCACCACCACGCCGGCGTCCATGAAGGTCACGGTGTCCGACACGTTCCGGGAAAAGCCCATCTCGTGTGTCACCACCACCATGGTCATGCCGCCCTTGGCAAGGTCCGTCATCAGGGCCAGGACACCCTTGACCAACTCGGGGTCCAGCGCCGAGGTGGCCTCATCGAAGAACATGACCTCCGGCTTCATGGCCAGCGCACGGGCGATCGCGACGCGCTGCTGCTGCCCGCCGGACAGGTTGGCCGGGCGGACATCCGCCTTGTGCTTCAGGCCCACCAGGTCCAGCTGCTCCAGGGCCTCGGCACGCGCCTGGTCCTTGGGCAGCTTACGCAGCTTGCGCAGGGCCAGTGTCACGTTCTCCGCCACCGTCTTGTGCGGGAAGAGGTTGAACTGCTGGAACACCATGCCGATACGCTGGCGAAGCTCGTCCGGGTTGTCCTTCAGGACCGAGCGGCCATCCAGCAGGATGTCGCCCTGGTCCGGCTCGATCAACCGGTTCATGACCCGCAGCAGGGTGGACTTGCCCGAACCAGAGGGACCGATCACCGAAGCGGTGGTGCCCTTCTCCACGTGCAGGTCGATACCGCGCAGGACGTGGTTGTGGCCGAACGAAAGGTGCAGGTTCTTTCCGGTCAGGGATCCGGAAGCGAATTCCGTCATGCCTGTGCCCCCTTGCCGATAGGTGCTGCCGCGTCGTCAGGTTCCTTCTTCTCCGGCCGGCCCGTGCGGAGCCGGTTATCGATGAAGTTGACGAAGTGGGTGAGCGGGACGGTCAGGATCAGGTACAGGACACCCGCAGCCACCAGTGGCGAAAGGTTGCCCGTGTTGGCCATGGCATCGTTACCGATGCGGAAGATCTCCCGGTCCGAGGCGGCCAGGCCCAGCATGAACACCAGCGAGGAGTCCTTCAGCAGCGAGATGAACTGGTTCACCAGGGCGGGCAGGACGCGGCGGATACCTTGCGGCACCACCACCAGGCGCATGGAACTGCCGTAGCTGAACCCGAGTGCCCTCGACGCCTCAAGCTGGCCCTTTTCAACACTCTGGATGCCTGACCGGAAGATCTCGCCGATGTACGCGGCGGCGATCAGCGTCAGGGCCAGGATGCCCAACGGGTACGGGTTCCGGGAGCCCGTGATTTCCCGGGCAATCGGGCTCAGGCCGATGCCGATGACCAGGATCACGAGGATGGCCGGGAGGCCACGGAAAATATCGGTGTAGATGCGGGCAACCCAACGCGCACCGGCGTTCCGTGAGATTCCCATCATGGCCAGCAGCAATCCCAGGAGGGAACCGAGGATGCCGGAGGCCACGGCGAGGATCAGGGTGTTGGGCAGGCCCACCGACAGCAGGGAAGGTATGACCTTGGCCATTTCCTCCCAGTTGAAGAAGGTGTCAGCCAGTTGATCGAGGAGATCCATAAACGTCCCGGCTCAATCAGTTCTGGGGAACCGTGGCGGCCTTGCTGCCCGGCTTCCAGTCGGTCGGCGTTTCGCGGTCCGGGTACCACTCTTTGGTGAGCTTGGACCAGGTACCGTCGGCAATCACGGCGTCCAGGCCGGAGTTCAACGCGTCGATCAGGGGCTGGTTGTCCTTCGCGACGGCGTAGGCCGTGAAGTTCTGCGTGTTGACCACTGACTCGGCGATGACGGTGCCGTCACCTTCCTTGACCTGTCCGGTTGCCTGCTGCGACGGCGCCACCCAGGCGTCGACCTGGCCGTTGCGCACGTTGGCGTAGACCGTGGCGTAGTCGGGGAAACGGATGGGCTCGAGCTTAAGCGTGTTGGTGACGTAATCGTCCTGGACCGTGCCCTGGACCACGCCGATGCGGAGATCACCCTTGAGGTCGTCGAAGCCCTTAACGTCGCTGTCCTTCTTGGCGACAACAGCCATGAAGCCGAAGTCGTAGCCGTTGGTGAAGCCAACGTTCTGGCGGCGGGCGTCCGTGGTGGAAATCGAGGAGGATCCGACGTCGAACTGCTTGGTGGAGACCTGGGACAGCAGAGCGGAGAAGTCCGTAGCCACGAACTCGACCTCGAGGCCCAGCTTGCCGGCGATGGCGCGCAGGAGCTCGTTGTCGTAGCCGGTGAACTTGCCGGACGGGTCGATGAAGATGTTCGGCGGGGCATCGGAGAGCGTGCCGACTTCAAGCTTGCCTTCGGTGTTCAGGCCAAGCTTGGTCTTATCAATCTTGTCGACAGGGGTGACATCGGCGGTGGTGTACTTGTCCAGCGTCTGCTGGTCGCTGCCCTGCAGGGCGTCAGTGGGCGTTCCGCTCGGCTGGGAAGAACCGGAGCCGCATGCGGCCAGGGAGACCGCCAGTGCAATGGCAACGGGAGCGGTAGTCAGCCACTTCTTCGCTTTGATTTTCATCAGGTTGTCACTTTCATTGAGTCTTAAGTCAACCGGGCCGCAAGGCTGCGCTGGTGGCGCCTGGCACCTGCCCGGTGCTGGTCCAGCATGGCCAGGGCAGGGGTGACCGCAAAACTAAATTCTCTCACCTTGGGCAAATACTGCCGTGGGGCGAAGAATGAGGTGCCGAAGCGGGGCAGATCCGTATGAAGTTCGGTATTTCACGCAAGCGGAGCGCCGTGCGGACGGTCAAATCCAATACGGCCGAACAGACGGGCGCTCTGGCTGGCGCCGAATGTTACGCGGAACTACTGTGACGTGCCTCGCAGCAGGGTTATATGGGCTCAGAAGCCGCCGCCGGTAGCGTCCTGCGGAGGCAGTACGGGCCAATCACCTTCGATGACGGCAGTGGGCTTGGTCTTGCGGAGATACCCCTGGAAATCCGCGGCCTGCGTTACCGCCCAGTCCACCTGAAGCTGATGGAGCTGGCTTGCGGGCATCATCAGTTTAGGGAATTTACCCGCCATGGCGTCCAGGACCTTCAAGGTGGCCAGGGCGTCGGCGGCGGAGGTGTGGGCGTTGTCGAGGACCACCCCGTACTCCTCGCAGAGGGCCGTCAAAGTGCGTTTGCCTTTGCGGTAGCGGTCCACCTGCTTGTTCATGATGTAGGGATCCAGCACAGGGAACCGGGTGAGCTGGGGAACCCCGTACCGGGCCGACTCCGCTGCCAGGACCGTGAAGTCGTAGCTGGCGTTGAACGCGATAACGGGGACGCCAGTATCGAAAAGCTCCTGCAGGACTGCGGCAAGCTCCCTGGTAACCTCATGCGCGGGCCGGCCGTCCTTCCGTGCCTGCTCAGTGGTGACGCCGTGCACATCGCTTGCTTCGGTGGGTATTTCAACCCCGGGATCGGCCAGCCACTCGTGCTCCCGGATGACGTCGCCCCTGTGGTCCACGACTGTGACCGAGGCGGTCACTATCCGGGCGGCCCGCGAGTTGCGGCCCGTCGTTTCAAGGTCGAACGCGGCGCGGGGGAGGGTGTTCCAGGTGCTCATACCTCCACGCTAAAGGGACCCCCGGACAATTCCGTGGAACGCCACTGCGGCTACATTGGATCAATGCGGATTGAGTATGTGCAGGCGGTCCTCGCCATCGTGAGGATGGTGCCGGCGGGATCCGCGGTGTCGTACGGCGACGTTGCAGAACTGCTGGGTTCCGGGGGACCCCGCCAGGTCGGTTCGGTCATGAGCCACTACGGCAGCGGCGTCCCGTGGTGGCGGATCCTGAAAGCCAGTGGACACGCCCCCGAAGGACATGAGGCAGACGCGCTGCGCCGCTACCTTGATGAAGGGACGCCGTTGGTCGGCGCCTACCGGGAGTGGCAGCGCACCGGAGAAGGCCGGTGGCGGGTGGACCTCCAGGCGGCGCGCTGGGCTCCCGATGGAGAGGATTTCGACCGGATGGATGCGGTGGCAGAGCAACTGGAGCGCGAGCTCCACCGATTGTCAGAGGCTGATGATGGGATGTCGGTGTGACGGTAACACTCCCACTTGCAGGGCCCTTTGACGACGATTTCGAGGCCTACCAGGACCCGGCTGGCCCAGGTTTTGGCGACCCTGAGGTTGCGGGCGGGGAAGCTCCCGGCAGCCGCGCCGGGCAGGGCCTGCCCTCCGGCTCCGGCCCCCTCAGGCTGCTTCCTCCGAGCCAGTCCCATGCCGATCGGCCCGCACTGACGCCGGACCAGCAAGCCGCCGTCGACGTCGCTGCCGGTTCCGGACCGGTGCTTGTTCCGGGAGCCCCCGGAACCGGTAAGACCACAGTCCTTGTCGAGGCAGCTGTGGAGCGGGTCCACCGGGACGGCCTTGATCCCGCGGGAATCCTGATCCTCGGCCCAACACGGCTGGCCGCGGACTTCCTTCGCGACCGCTTCACCGCGCGACTGGACAGAAGCCTCAGCACCACTCCCGCGCGGACCTGGGCGTCATACGCATTCGACCTCATCAGGAGGGCCAAGGCTGAGGGCATCATCCCCCTCGCCCGGCCGCCGCGGCTCCTGTCCGGGCCGGAACAGGACCTGATTATCAAGGAGCTGCTGGAAGGTCACCGGCTACCGGGGCTGGAACTACCCTGGCCTGCCGACCTTGAAGGCGCCCTGGAGACCCGCGGGTTCCGTCAGGAAGTCCGCCAGCTTTTCGACCGCATCATCGAGTCCGGCCGGACACCCGCCGACCTGGCGGAGCTGGGCAAGGCGTGCGGCAGGCAGGACTGGATCGCGGCGGCGGCGCTCTACAGCGAATACCGGGATATCCTTGACCTGCGCATGCCGGAGGCTTTTGATCCGGCCGGCATCATCACAGCAGCCCGGCAAATCTTCCAGGACGCTCCGGAATTCCTCGCCGCGGAGCGGGAACGGCTGCAGCTGATCCTGGTGGATGACATCCAGGAAGCCAACCCTGCGGTCTTCGAACTGTTGGCAGACATTGCCGCCGGCAAGGACTGCCTGATTACCTCGTCCCCGGACACCGTGGTCCAGGGATTCCGCGGCGCCCGGCCCGATCTTGTGGCCGAGTTGCCCCGGCTGCTGTCGACGGACGCCCGGGTGCTTGAGAGGCCGCTGTGGCACGCCCACCGGCTGGCTCCTGCTATCGCGGAAGCGTGGCTTGGTGTGGCCGGCCGCATCTCCCAGCGGGCCGGGGGCCAGCTGTCGCGCCGCTTGGAGCTGTCCTCGGTCGGCAACGGTCCGGGCCGGGTTGAAGCCCATCTGGTGCCTTCGGCGGTCCACGAGCTGCGGTACGTGGCCCAGCGGATCCTCGACCAGCACATCGGCCAAGGCCGCCCCCTGACGGACATTTCCGTCATCGTGCGCAACGGCGGCCAGGTCAGCGAACTGCAGCGTTACCTGTCCGGGCAGGGCATCCCCGTGCGGGTGCCGGTAGCTGAGTCGGCGGTGCGCGATGAAGTGGCCGTCCGCCCCCTCCTTGACGCCTATGCCATTGCACTGGACCCCTCGCTCCTGACCCCCGAAGCAGCGGTGTCGCTCCTGACCTCCAGGATCGGTGGGGCCACCCCGCTTGAACTCCGGCGGCTTCGGCAATCGCTGCGCCGCGAGGAGCTGACGGGTGGCGGGGGGCGTGGCAGCGACTCCCTTTTGGTTGAGGCGCTACTGGAACCAGGGGCGCTGGGGAGCCTGGGGATTGAAGGCCGTGCCGCCCGCCGCACTGCCCGGATGATCCAGTCAGGCAAGGAAGCAGCGCACCAACCTGGTGCCAACGCCGAGTCTGTGCTGTGGGCCCTGTGGAGCGCCACCGGACTTTCCGCCGCCTGGACGGAAACCGCGCTGGCCGGCGGGCCGCACGGCGCCCGGGCGGACAGGGACCTGGACGCGATGATGGCCCTGTTCCACACGGCAGAGCGCTACGTGGACCAGATGCCGGGCGCCGGCCCCGAGCAGTTCCTGGAATACCTCCTGAACCAGGAGCTGCCCATGGACACACTCGCCGCCCGTGCGCAGGTTGACGATGCCGTTGAAATCATGACCCCGGCCAGCGCTGCCGGTCGGCAATGGCCCGTTGTGATCATCGCGGGCCTGCAGGAAGGGGTATGGCCCAACACCAGGCTTCGGGGAGAGCTTCTGGGCAGCACCCTTTACGCGGACGCCGTTGAGCACGGAACGTCCTACGCCCTGCAGCGTGACCCGCTCAGCCGGTTGCGCGACATCAGGTATGACGAACTCCGCAGCTTTTCCACCGCCGTCTCCCGTGCGGAGGAACTGCTCATCTGCACTGCGGTGGCCTCCGAAGACGACCAGCCGTCGTCGTTCCTGGACTACGCCGCGCCGCTGGCCCCGGGTGAGGACGCACGGGGCTTCACGGCAGTGGAACGGCCCATGACGCTGCGTGCCCTCGTCGCGGAGCTGCGCCAACATGCACAGTTGGACGGCGCCCAGGCGCAGGAGGCGGCGAGGGTCCTGGCAGGCCTCGCAGCCGCCGAGCCTCCTGCTCCAGGCGCCCATCCGGACAGCTGGTGGGGTATTCAGCCGCTCACATCCAACGACGCCGTGGTGCCGCCGGGCGGTACAGTGTATGTTTCCCCGTCAAAGGTCGAATCCGTGCAGAAATCGCCTTTGGACTGGTTCGTCCAGGCAGCCGGCGGTGAAGCCGCGACGGACTTTGCCCGCAGCCTTGGCACACTTGTCCACGCCATCGCCCAGGACATGCCTGACGCTTCAGGCCAGGAATACATTGCCGAGCTTGCCCGCCGCTGGCCGCAGCTGGGAATGAAAGACAACTGGGAAGGCAGGCTGGACCACCAGAGGGCAGAGGCCATGGTGCGGAAGCTCGCCCAATACGTTCTGGTGATGCGCGGCAGCGGCCGCAGCCTCCTTGGGGTCGAACAGGACTTTGACGTGGCCCTTGGGGAAGTGCTGCTCGATGACGCTTCCCAGCGGGAAGCGGTGCTTCGCGGCCAGGTGGACCGGCTGGAAATCGACGGCGCGGGAAGATTGGTTGTTGTGGATCTGAAAACGGGAAAACGGCAGCCAGGTAAGACTGAACTGGCCAGCCACCCGCAGTTGGGCGCCTACCAGGCCGCCGTTCTCGCCGGCGGCTTCGGCGATGGCAGCGACACCGGACAGGCGCTTCCCGGCGGGGCAGTCCTTGCTCAGCTGGGGACAACGGCGAAGTCGCCGGCTGTCCAAGAACAGGAGCCCCTGGACCCGCAGGACAACTGGGCGCTCAACATGGTCAAGGAGGCCGCCGCCGTCATGGGAGGCAACACGTTCGAGGCCCGGCATGACCCCGGCAAGGGAAGCTTCGGCGGGCACGGCTGCAGGCTCCCCGAGGTCTGCCCGCTCTGTGCCCGCGGGCGGCAGGTAACCGAATGAGCCAGGATGTACAGGTGCCCGTCGACAGCCAGCCAACCATAGGGCCTGCCGACGGTGAATTCCCGCCGCCCGTGCGGTTCAGCCCCGAGGAACTTTCAGTCCTGCTGGGTGAGAAGAACGTCCCCACGGCGGAGCAGTCAGCAATTATCTCCTCGCCATTGACGCCGCGGCTCGTTATTGCCGGGGCAGGTTCGGGCAAAACGGCTACCATGGCGGACCGTGTGGTGTGGCTCGTGGCCAACGGCTGGGTCCGGCCCGAAGAAGTCCTCGGTGTGACGTTTACCCGGAAAGCCGCCGGTGAACTCGCTTCGAGGATCAGGGCCAAACTTGTGGCTTTGCAGCGGGTGGCTTCCCGGGGCACCAGCGCACCACTGTTTCCGGCCGGCATGATCAGCAGTGACGCCCTTGAGCCCAAGGTATCCACCTACCACTCCTTCGCCAGCGGCATCGTGTCGGACTACGGGCTCCGGCTCGGTGTCGAGCGCGACGTGGTGCTCCTGGGCGGGGCGCAGGCGTGGCAGCTCGCCACAGAGGTCGTCGAGGCGTACGACGGCGAGTACGGCCACTTCCGGGCGGCCAAGTCCACCCTCGTGAAGGCCGTCATCCAGCTGGCCGGCGAATGTGCCGAACACCTGCAGGAGCCAGAGGAAGTGGAATCCTGGCTGATGGCGCGGCTCGCCGGTTATGAGTCGCTGCCGTACCTGGCCGGGAAACAGAAAAATCCGCCGCAGGCAGCCGCGGACATCGCACGGATGCTGAGGACGCGGGCCAGCGTGGCTGACATGGTGGGCCGCTACACGGACGCCAAGCGGGCAAGGGGAGCGCTCGACTTCGGGGACCTGGTTTCCCTGGCCGCCCGGGTGGCCAGCGATGTTCCACTCGCGGCACACATGGAGCGGCAGCGGTACAAGGTGGTGCTGCTTGATGAGTTCCAGGACACCTCCTATGCCCAGCTGGTCCTGTTCTCGCGCCTGTTCGGCGGCGGTCACGCCGTCACAGCGGTGGGGGATCCCAACCAATCCATCTACGGATTCCGCGGTGCCTCGGCAGGGCAGCTGTTCCACTTCGTCCGCGAGTTCCCGGCCCGCACCGGCCAGGCCGAAGGCCCTGCCCAGTGGAAGCCGGCCCCCACGTCGTACCTGACCACAGCCTGGCGGAACGGCAAGTCCATCCTGGCCGCCGCCAACGTCATGTCAGAATCCCTTGCGAAGGCCGAAGCGCAGCGCGGACCGGCCGGCGGGGGAGCCACAGCGGCCGCCAGCGTGCCGCCGCTGCAGCCCAGTCCGTTTGCAGCGGAGGGCAGGGTAGTTTTGGGGCGCTTCGCCAGCGACGCTGAAGAGGCCGCTGCGCTCGCGGACGATGTCCTGAAGTACCGGGTCACTGATTTTGAAACCAAGCCGGACGGATCTTCGGTGGCCCCGGCGCTCGCCGTCCTGTGCCGGCGCCGTGCCCAGATGGAACCGATCCGCCGGCAGTTTGAGGCACGAGGCATCGCCTACGAAATAGTCGGACTCGGCGGACTCCTGGATACCCCGGAAGTGGTGGACCTGGTGGCCACCCTCAGGGTCCTGGCCGACCCCGGCAGATCCGATGCTTTGATGCGCCTGCTGGCTGGTGCCCGCTGGCGGATTGGACCGGCAGATCTGATGGCACTGCGTGACTGGTCCAGCCACCTGGCCCGCCGGCGCGTGCAGCTTTCCGCGAATCCGGAGGCTGCTGAACCCGGGGACGACGACGGCACGGTCCCGGAGTCGGACCTGACCGACGGCGCCAGCCTGGTGGAAGCTCTTGACTGGCTTCCCCGCGAGGGCTGGACCTCCTCCGCCGGACGGTGCCTGACGGAGGTTGCCCGTGTGAGGCTCCACCGCCTGTCCGTGGAGCTGCGCCAGCTTCGTGGCTACCTGGGCGATGACCTCACCACCCTGCTGGGCGAAGTTGAACGTGCCATGCTCCTCGACATCGAGGTTGCGGCCCTGCCCGGCGTCAGCATCCACCAGGCCCGCCGGAACCTCGATGCCTTCCAGGATGCCGCTGCCGGGTTCCTGCGCACCTCCCACAGGGTGGACATCCTCGCCTTCCTTTCGTGGCTCGAGGCAGCGGCCGCTGAGGAGAACGGCCTCGAAGCCCCGCCAGGGGACGTGAACAGGGAAGCCGTCCAGCTTCTGACGGTTCACGCCTCCAAGGGCCTGGAATGGGACGCGGTCTTTGTTCCGGGGCTGAACGCCGGGGCTTTCCCCACCGATAAGGATTCGCGCTGGAGCAGCGGGACGGCTGCGCTTCCGTGGCCCCTTCGCGGGGACCGGTCCGACCTTCCGCAGTGGGACCTGGACCAGCCTGACCAGAAGGGCTGGATCGATGCCGAAAAGGATTTCAAGGCAGCCGTGCAGGTACACGGTGACTCCGAAGAACGCCGGCTTGCCTACGTGGCCTATACCCGGGCCAAACATGTTCTCTGGGTCTCCAGCGCTGCCTGGGTGGGATCGCGGTCCGGGCGGAGCACCATGTCCCCTTTCCTTGCCGAGCTGGAAACCCTGGCCGTGCCGGCGGGCGGAGCACCCGCCCGTGCCGGCGTGCACCCCCTGTCACTCGATGAAGCAGCCTTACCGGAAAACAGCCCGCTGACGCTGGAAACGGAAGTAGCGGGATGGCCCTACGACCCCTTGGAAGGACCCATCGATCCCCGTTCGGGAGAACGGCTCCGTCTCTTCGGCGGGCGCAGGGCACCCATGGAAGCCGCAGCAGCGAGGGTGTTGGCCGAACTGGCTAAGGGGCTCGCCAATCTCCGGCCTGAGCAGGAGCCAGCCACTAACCCCGGACTGGCCGGCCCGGCAGCCGGCTGGGCCAAGGAAGCTGCGCTGCTGCTGCAACGCCGTTCACGCCGGTCCCAAGGACAGGACGTCCACCTGCCAACCCACATCTCCGCTTCCACCCTGGTCGATCTGGAAGAGGATCCGGCGGCCGTGCTCGCCAGGCTTCGCCGGCCGGTGCCCCGCGAACCGGGTATGTCAGCCCGCAAGGGGACCGCCTTCCACGCATGGGTGGAGGAGTATTTCGGCTCCGCAGGAATGCTTGACCTCGGCGAGGCTCCCGGGTCTGATGACCACATCGATGCAGCCTACGACCTCGACTCCATGGTGGGGACTTTCAGGGCTTCGGAGTGGGCCGACAGGGCGCCCGCTTACGTGGAAGTGCCTGTCGAAACCCGGGTGGGTGACGTTGTGGTGCGTGGTCGGATCGACGCCGTATTCCGCGACGCCGATGGGCGATGGGATCTGGTGGACTGGAAGACCGGGCGGCGGCCGTCCGGCGCGCGGCTTAAAACGCGGGCGGTACAGCTCGCCGTCTACAGGCTCGCCTGGGCGCGGCTCAAGGACGTTCCGCTGGAATCTGTCCGGGCAGCGTTCTTCTACGTGGCAGACAACGAAGTAGTCCGGCCCCACGATCTTGGGACAGCAGCAGAACTTGAAGCGATCGTTGCCGGCGCTGTTGCCAACCAGTAGCGGTTCGCTGCCGCGCCCGGCAGCGAACTGCTAACGGCCGTTGTTGGCCTTGATGACGGAGAGGGCCGCAGTCGAGGTGTCGTCTCCTGCCCTGCCGGCGGCCTGGTCCGTGCCGGCCGTAGCTGACGTGTCGCTGCCCTGCTCCGCGACCGGAACATCGTGGTCCGTTGCCGCTGCGGCAGGCGTTGCAGGGATCTTCGTCACGTGCACTGCTGCCTGCGCAGGCAAGGGAACGGCGGATACCGAGGGCTGGACCGGCACCGGCACCACTGTCACGGCGGGCATCCCCGCCGCCGGGCCGCCGTCGAGCGAGTTCTGCGTGGAAGAACCCGTGCGGGACTGACCTTCCAGGGACGGTGTGGCCGCCGGGGTGCTGGCGCCCGAGCCTGCCGGCACCGTGCCGGCAGCGTGCCCGGGCTGGGTTGGCGGCTGGGGCTCGACGCTGATGGGTTGGCCGCCGTGCTCTGCGATATCGGCGGCAAGCGTCTCAAGCATGCCCTCTGCTTCGGCCACCATTTCGGCATCGCCCGCAGCAATGCCCTTGACCAGGTACTGGGCGAGGGCAAACTCCGCAGACAGGGCCGCCCGGCGCAGCAGGTGCGCGTCCGGGGTGTCGCGGCGGCTGGCGGTGTAGCCGGCCAGGACGGCGTCAACGAAGTCCTGTTCGTTGGAGGCCACCAGCCACGCAAAATCGTCGGCGGGGTCGCCGATCCGAAGATCGGTCCATCCCGTAACTGCCGTGACACGCTGGCCCTCCACGAGCAGGTTGTCCTCGTGCAGGTCGCCGTGGACCACGCAGGGGTTGAAGCGCCAGAGCGACACGTCTTCCATGGCGTGTTCCCAGCGCAGCAGAAGCGCCGAAGGAATCTTGCCGGTGGTGGCGGCCTGGTCCAGCTCGTTAAGCCGGCGCTGGCGGAACTCATTGGGGGTGTAACTGGGCAGGTCGGCGTTGCTGACCAGCGTCCGCGGAAGGTCGTGGATGGCTGCCAGGGCCACGCCGATTTCCCGGGCCAGCGGAGCCGGGCCGGCGGTGAGGTCTTCAACGCTGCGGGTGCTGCCGGCCAGGTGCGAGTAGACGAAGGTGCTCAGGGTCCCCAGCCGGACACTGCCGGCCACTGTGGGCATGAGGAACGGCAGCTCAGCCCGGATGGCTGGAGCGAAGGCACGAAGGACCAGGAATTCCGTTTCCAGCCGGGCACTGGCTTCCGCATGGCGGGGTGACCTGACGCGCCAGCGTTTTCCTTCCGAGTCAAGGAGCAGCGCCGAATCGAAGTCCGCAGGATCATCCGGCGCGGAGCTAACTGCCGTGGGGGTCAGTCCGGGGACTGCCGCTGTTGCAACGGCTGCCAGTTCAATCGGTTTTCTTCTCACCGTCCCACGGTAGATTGCCCGCCGTCCAAGACGCCGGTCCGGTAACGGCGAGTCTCCAGATACGTCCAAAACAGGGGGATACCCAACGGGGCCAGAATGTTCAAATGTCAGTCCCAGTCAGTACGGTGGAGTCATGAGCCACGCGGAGTCTGCCACGCCCGTCCACCAGGAAATGCCCGCCCAGGGTCAACCAGCGCATACCCCGGACGGGCCGGGACTTCTTGCTGCCAACCATCTTCGCGACACCCTGCTTCCGGTCCGGCCGGCCCTGGTGGACAGGGGCTCTACTGAGCGGATGAAGGAAGGCATGGTGGAAGAGCTCCTGGCCGCTCCGGACACCTTGGCCGTTGTCTTGGCGGGCAGGCAAGGGCTGGTGAGCGGGGGCAGCCTCTTCCTTGCCAACGCCCGTGTACTGCACACGGAGCTGGCCGCGGCGGGTGCCGTTCCGGAGTTGATGGTTTACCTGGGATCCGCACTGCCGGCGGCCGATCTTCCCACCGGGACGGAACTGCTGCTGTTCGTGCTTCCCGCCCCTGTCGAGACGGGAACGGCAGGCGTTCCCCAAGAGGCTTCATGGGCCGGGTTCCGTGACGTGGCGGCTGGCCTGGGTCCCACGGCGACAGCCCTCTTCGTGGAGGCAAGTGCCATTGCCAACTGGCATGCCGGCCATACACACTGTCCGCGGTGCGGCGCGCCCACCGAAGTGCAGGCCGGAGGCTGGGTGCGGCGCTGCCCCGCGGATTCCTCGGAGCACTATCCGCGGACAGACCCTGCCATCATCGTGACGGTGGTGGGCCCTGACGGCCGCCTGCTCCTGGGCGGCGGGGGCCCGGCTGACGCAAAGAACTTCTCCACCCTGGCCGGCTTCGTGGAACCGGGAGAGTCCCTGGAACAAGCCGTGGTCAGGGAGTTGTTCGAGGAGGTTGGCGTCCGCGTGAAAGCCTGCCAGTACCTGGGCTCGCAGTCGTGGCCCTTCCCCGCCTCGCTTATGCTTGGATTTACCGCCATCACCGATGACGCCGTGGCAACGCCCGACGGCGTGGAGGTCACCAGGGCGCGCTGGTTCAGCCGCGAGGAACTCCAAGACGCCGTCCTCAGCGGTGAAATCACTATTTCCAGCCGGCTTTCCATCGCCCGGGCACTTATCGAACACTGGTACGGCGGCCGGATCCGGGACCTCGCCGACGCCTGAGATCAATATTCATAAGGCTGGGCGCGGCAGTCGTACAAAGCAGCAACGGGACACAGAGCAATAGACGTGACTACAGACAATTTCACCGGAGCACATTCACAGGACGGTACTGCCTCATTGGAGGACCGCATCCTGGGCGGGCTTGACGCCGAACAGCGCGAGGTGGCCAGCACCCTGAACGGACCCCTCTGCGTCCTGGCAGGGGCCGGAACCGGAAAAACCCGGGCCATCACCCACCGCATCGCCTACGGGGTCCACTCCGGTGTCTACACACCGCAGCGGCTCCTGGCTGTGACCTTCACGGCGCGGGCTGCGGCGGAGATGCGAAGCCGGCTCCGGGACCTTGGAGCAGGCAACGTCCAGGCCCGGACGTTCCATGCTGCGGCGCTGCGCCAGTTGCAGTTCTTCTGGCCACAGGCCGTAGGCGGTACGCTGCCGAACCTCCTGGAGCACAAGGCGCAGACCCTGGCGGAAGCGGCCCGCCGGCTGCGGCTCAGCACGGACAGGGCTTCCATCCGGGACCTCGCCTCGGAAATTGAGTGGGCGAAAGTTTCCATGCTGACCCCGGCCAACTACCTGGAAAACGCGCAGGACAGGGGCGCCCCGGGCGGCTTCGACCTCACCGCCGTGGCCCGCGTCTTCCAGTCCTACGAGGACGTGAAGACAGACCGCAACGTCATCGACTTCGAGGACGTCCTCCTGATCACCGTGGGGATCCTGCAGGAGGACGAGAAAGTGGCAGCCACCGTCCGGGAGCAGTACCGGCACTTCGTGGTGGACGAGTACCAGGACGTTTCGCCCCTGCAGCAAAGGCTTCTGGAGCTCTGGCTCGGTGGCCGGGACGAACTCTGCGTCGTGGGCGACGCCAGCCAGACCATCTACTCCTTCACCGGTGCCTCGCCCCGGCACCTCCTGGATTTCAAGGCCCGGTACCCGCAGGCCAACGTGGTCAAGCTGATCCGCGATTATCGGTCCACACCCCAGGTGGTAAAGCTGGCAAACGACCTGCTGGCCGGACGCCGCAGCGGTGGTCCGGCAGCGGATGCCGCGTGGGCCTCGCCCCTGCAGCTGGTGGCGCAGCGGCCCGCCGGCCCGGTACCCACGTTCACCGAGTGCACCGACGACGAAGCCGAAGCCGCCACCGTCGCGCAAAAGATCAAGGCGCTGCTCGAGGCCGGCACCCCGGCCAGCGAAGTTGCCATCCTGTTCCGTACCAACGGGCAGTCCGAGGCCTACGAACAGGCTCTGGCCGCCGCCGGCATCGGCTACCAGCTCCGCGGCGGCGAGAGGTTCTTTGCCCGTAAGGAAGTCCGGGACGCCATCCTCCAGTTGCGTGCCGCCACCAGGGCGGTGAGCGAAGACGGGGCCAGTGAACCGCTCGGGCAGTTGGTGCGGGACATTGTCGCCTCCCTCGGGTATACGGAGTCCGCCCCGCACAGCGGAGGTGCACTGCGCGAACGGTGGGAGTCCCTGGCGGCGCTGGTGGCCCTCGCCGATGAGCTGGTCCAGGTCCGCGGCCCGGAGTTCGGGCTGGCGGACTTCGTCAACGAACTCCAGGAACGTTCGCTCGCCCAGCACGCCCCCACGGTGCAGGGCGTCACCCTGGCGTCCCTGCACGCCGCAAAAGGCCTGGAATGGGACGCGGTGTTCCTGGTGGGCCTCAGCGAAGGGTTGATGCCCATTTCCTTCGCCGATTCCCCGGAATCGGTGGATGAAGAGCGCCGACTCCTGTACGTCGGCATCACCCGGGCACGGGAGAACCTTTCCCTGTCCTGGAGCACGGCGCGTACGCCGGGCGGGCGGGCCAACCGGAAGCCGTCCAGGTTCCTTGACGGACTCCGTCCCAACTCCGTGGCAACGTCCAACACCCGGGGGAAGGGCCCGGCTCCTCGGCGGAAGGCTGCCGCCCCGGCAGTGTGCAGGGTCTGCGGCAGCATGCTCTCCTCTGGTGCGGAGCGCAAGGTGGGACGGTGCAATGCGTGCCCGCCCAGCTACGAGGAGCAGACGTTCGAAGCCCTGCGGACCTGGCGCCGTGAGGTGGCACTCTCTGCCGATGTGCCCGCTTTTGTGGTCTTCACCGATGCAACCCTGACCGCCATCGCCGAAGCGAGGCCGGCGTCAATCGAGGACCTCGCCGGCCTGGCGGGCGTAGGCCCATCGAAGCTTGAGAAGTATGGCGAAGACGTCCTGCGGGTACTGACCGAGAGCGCTGAGCTGTGACGTATGGCGGGTCGGCCGCACTGACCACAGCCGACGGCGCACCGGTGGAGGTCAGGCGGTCTTCCCGCCGGACCCGGACGGTGGCTGCCTTCTGGGAGGACGGGACTGCCGTCGTCGCCATTCCTGCGCGCTTTACGCCGGCGCAGGAAATTGAGTGGGTCCGGCGCATGCTGGCAAAGCTGCAACGGCAAGGGGAACGGCGCAGCGCGGCGGGCAGGAAACGGCCGGCCTCCGATGCCGCCCTTGCGGCCCACGCCGCCCACCTTTCTGCCCAATACCTGGGTGGACGGGCAACACCGGCGTCCGTCCGGTGGGTCAGCAACCAGAATTCACGCTGGGGCTCGGCCACGCCGGCGGAGGGCACCATCCGGCTTTCAGACAAGCTGAAGCCGATGCCCCAGTGGGTCATCGACTACGTCCTGCTCCACGAACTTGCGCACCTCCTCGTGGCCGGACACAACGCCGCCTTCTGGAAGCTGCTCGAGGCGTACCCGGAAACGCAGCGCGCGAAAGCCTTCCTGGAAGGGGTGTCCTTTGCCTCGGCGCGCGGCCTCGCCACCGGCCGCGGAGCCGGGAACGACAAAGCCGGCGCCCTGCCGGAGCCCGAAGGCTGGCCGGAGGACGCCGACTAGGGGGAGTGTGCTGCCACGGCAGCAGGAAGGTCAGGCCTTCGGCTGGGTGCCTTCGCCGCCGTCGCCGTTGCTGTCGTCGCCGGTGCTGTCGCCACCGGGTCCACCGGAGTCGTCCGAGCCGGAGCCTGCGCCGCCGTCTCCGCTCTCCGCGGCGCCAGCTGGTGCTTCGGTGGCGTCATCGGTGCCGGGGGCATCAAAACCACCGCTGAGCAGCTTCTGCAGGGCATCGTCCACTTCGCTGTCGCTGGCCTCGGCCAGCTTGCGGCGGGCGCTGAAGCCCTTGGGGTCGTCCAGGTCCTCGGCGGTGGGCAGGAGGTCCGGATGGTGCCAGATGGCGTCCCGGCCTTCGACACCGCGCTCCTCCTTCAGGGCGGCCCACAGCGTGGCCGCATCCCTGAGGCGGCGCGGCCGCAGCTCCAGCCCCACCAGGGAAGCGAAGGCGTGCTCTGCCGGGCCGCCGGTTGCGCGGCGCCGGCGGACGGTTTCACGCAGGGCGGCTGCGGACGGGAGCACATTCTCGGTGGCCGCGGCCGTCAGCTCGTCGACCCAGCCCTCAACGAGGGCCAAGGCGGTTTCGAGCTTTTCCAGTGCCTGTTCCTGCGCGGGGGTGCGCTTCGGCATGAAGACACCCTGGGAAAGGGCTTCCTGGATTCCCTCGGGGTTGCTCGGATCCAGGTCCCGGGCGAGTTCTTCGATGCGCGAGGTGTCGATGTGGATGCCGCGGGCATATGCCTCAATGGCTCCGAGGAGGTGCCCACGCAGCCAGGGGACCTGCACGAACAGGCGGGCATGGGCGGCCTCACGCACTGCCAGGAACAGCCGGATGTCGTTTTCCGGCAGGGACAGGCCCTCGCCGAATGCGGCAACATTGGCAGGCAACAGGGCCATTTCCAGGTCGGCAAGCGGCACGCCGATATCCGTGGAGCTGACAACGTCAGCGGAGAGTGCGCCGATGGCCTGGCCCAGCTGCATGCCGAAGATGGCGCCGCCCATGTTCTGCAGCATCGAGGAGGCGCCGCCCATCATGGACTTCATTTCCTCGGGCATCTGCTCCGTCATGGCGGAGGAGAGGGCATTGGCGATACTGTTCGCCACCGGCTCCGTCAGCCGCTTCCAGGTCCCCAGCGTTGCCTCGACCCACTCCGCACGGGACCAGGCCCGCCCGATCAATCCGGTGGACGGCAGGTCCGTGACCGGGTCAAGCCACAGCTCGGCCAGGCGGAGGGCCTCATCCACGTCCCGGGACTGCTGGGAGGTCACCGAAGGATCGGAGCTGCTCGCGGCCACGCGCCGTGCATTGTCGTGCGCCAGCGTCCAGTTGACGGGCCCTTCGGACGGGGCACTCATCATGGCCTGGACCTGGGAGAACATCTGGGCCAGCAGGTTGGGGTCGTTCGGCAGGCCGGCGGCCTTGGCGAGCTCGGCCGGATCGAAGTTTTCCATGCCCTTGCCGCCCATCAGGTTCTGCAGCATCTCGGCCAACGGGTCCTTGGGGGTATCGTCGCCGTTCGAAGAATTGTGTGGGTTGGAGGTCATGATCCCGCCGATCGTCGGTGTGACTGGTGCTCAACCTTCACGGTACCCCGGCCATCCACGGCTGTCTGCCGCACCGGCTTGACGTTCGCTGTGGGCAAAGAGCACCCGGGTCCTGCCACCGCGTACTGTTGTTGGGTGACTACAACCCGTGGCGGGTACCCCTCCGAGGACCACGCTTCAGAGCTTCTTTCCCAGCCCCGGCAAGGGGATCACGACGGCGGAGCGGCCGGCGGCAATGACGCGGACGGCGGCGCGCCTACAGGACCTGCGCCCCGGCGAAGCCCCAGGGTTTCGGCCATGATGCTGGCCGGCGTGACGGCACTGGGCCTGGGCATCGCCGTCGGGGTCCTCCCGGTGCCGTACGTCATCGAGTCCCCGGGACCCACGTACAACACCCTGGGCCAGGGCCAGGGAACGCCCGTCATCAAGGTCACCGGGCACGAGTCCTACCCCGCGGCAGGCAACCTGGACCTCACCACCGTCTATGTCGACGGCGGCCCTAACAGCCCGGTCAGCATCCTGACCGCTTTCTCTGCCTGGCTCGACCGGTCCAAGTCCGTCTACCCGGTGGAGCTGATCTATCCCACGGGGACCACGAAGGAAGAAGCGGCCGAGCAGAGTGCCGTCGCCATGACCACGTCCCAGGAAAATGCCGTCGCCTCGGCACTGAACGAACTGAAGATACCGTTTGGCCAGCAGCTGCAGGCCGCTGGATTGTCCGACGGGTCGGCGGCGGAAGGCAAGATCCGGGCCGGGGACGTCCTCAAAACCATCAACGGCAAGGCCATCACGTCGTTAAGCGTCATCCAGGACGAGCTCGCGGCGGGCAAGGGCGCCCCCGCAGCAGTGGTGCTGGAACGGGACGGCCAGCCGGTGACTGAGACCATTACCCCCAAGGACAACGGGGAAGGCCGGTTCATCCTCGGCGTGATGCTCAAGTACCTGTTTACGTTCCCCTTCGATGTGCATATTTCGCTGGACAAAGTGGGCGGCCCGTCGGCCGGGCTCATGTTTTCCCTGGGCATCATCGACACTGTCACCCCCGGTGACTTGACCGGCGGCAAGCACATCGCCGGCACGGGCACCATTTCGCCGGACGGCACCGTCGGGGCCATCGGCGGCATCGTGCAGAAAATGCAGGGCGCCCGCGCCGGGGGAGCCACCCTGTTCCTGGCACCCGCGGACAACTGCGGGGAAGTGGTGGGGCATATCCCGGACGGGCTCCAGGTGGTCAAGGTGGGCAAGCTCGCGGAGGCGAGGTCCGCCGTCGAACGCGCAGGCAGCGGCCAGGACACAACGGGCCTGCCCACCTGCGGAAACAACTAGACTGGGCGCATCTAGACTCGACAGGAACTAAGCCTTACCGCCACTCGTGGCAAAAGGTGACGGACAATTCCAGCTGCAGGCCGGGGGAGTACGTCACTCGCACGCACGCTTCGAAAAATCTGACGACCAGCTATGAGGTACCCAGTTTGTCCCGTCCCGCCAGCACCATGTCCACCGGCAGACCCCCTTCCCGACGCGGCGCGCTGACGCCCACCCTGATCGTTGTTGCCCTCGTCGTGGTGGGCTTCATCTTCTTCGCCAACGTCTGGACCGATGTCCTTTGGTACCGGCAGCTGGGGTTCATCGAAGTCTTCATCACCGAGAACCTTTCCAAGATCGCCATCTTCGCTGCCGGGTTCGCCGTGATGTTTGCGGGCGTTTTCTTCGCCATCCGCATTGCCTACCGCTCCCGGCCGGTCTACGCCCCGGATTCCGACATCCGGGACAACCTCAACCGCTACCAGGCTCAGCTGGAACCGGTACGGCGGGTGGTCATGATTGGCCTGCCCATCCTGTTCGGACTTTTCGCCGGAAGTGCAGCCGCGAGCCAGTGGCAGAAGGTATTGCTCTTCTTCAACCAGGTGGGCTTCAACAAGCAGGACCCCCAGTTCAACATGGACATCAGCTTCTATGTGATGGTCCTGCCCTTCCTCGGATTCGTCACGGGCTTCCTGATCAGCGTGGTTGTCATTGCCGGTATCGCCGGCATCCTGACCCACTACCTCTACGGCAGCATCCGGCTTATGGAGCGCGGCGTCTACACCGCCCGTGCCGCCCAGATCCATATTGCCGTCACCGGTGCCGCGTTCCTGATCCTGCTGGGCGTCAACTTCTGGCTTGACCGCTATTCCTCGGTCCAGAGCAACAGCGGCCGCTGGGCCGGTGCCCTCTACACGGACGTCAACGCCGTCATCCCCACGAAGGCCATCCTCGCCGTCGCTGCCGTGCTTGTCGCTGCGCTGTTCATCGTGGCAGCCGTCATTGGCCGCTGGCGCCTGCCAGTCATTGGAACGGCGATGCTGATCATCACGTCCATCCTGGCCGGTGGAGTTTACCCCTGGGTGATCCAGCAGTTCCAGGTCCGTCCCTCGGAAGAAACACTGGAAAAGGACTACATCCAGCGGAACATCGACAACACCCGCAGCGCTTACGGGCTCGATGGAATCCAGGAGACCCGCTACGACGCCACCAACACCGCGACTTCAGGTGCCCTGGCCCCGGACGCGCAGACCACCGCAAACATCCGCCTGCTGGACCCCAACCTGATCTCGGATGCCTTCGCGCAGCTGGAACAGTACCGTCCGTACTACCAGTTCCCCGAGGCCCTCAATGTTGACCGGTACGAGGTGGACGGCAAGATTCAGGACACCGTGATCGCTGTCCGGGAACTGAACCCCACCAACGTGGCAGCCAACCAGCAGGGCTGGTTGAACCAGCACGTGGTGTACACGCACGGCTACGGCGTGGTGGCAGCCAAGGGCAACAAGTTCACCGTTGACGGCAAGCCGGAGTTCCTGCAGTCAGGCATCCCGTCCAATGGCGTCCTGGGTAACGACACCTCTTACCAGCCACGCATCTACTTCGGTGAATCCTCGCCCGAGTACTCGATCGTCGGTGCTCCGGAAGGCACCGCGCCACGTGAGCAGGACCGTCCGTCCGGCCGTGAAGGGGAAGGCGAAACCCAGTACACGTTCACCGGCAACGGCGGCCCGAACGTGGGCTCGTTCTTCAACAAGGTCCTGTACGCCATCAAGTTCCAGTCCTCGGACCTGCTGCTTTCGGACGGCGTGAACTCCGAGTCACAGGTCCTGTACGACCGAAACCCCCGTGAACGCATCCAGAAAGTTGCGCCTTACCTCACCGTGGACGGCAATGCCTACCCGGCGGTGGTTGATGGGCGCGTGAAGTGGATCGTGGACGGTTACACCACCAGCCAGTACTACCCCTATTCGCAGCAGAAGCAACTGTCCGAGGCCACTGCAGACACGCAGACCACCTCCGGCCGCGCTGTGGCCCTGCCGAACAGTACCGTGAACTACATCCGGAACTCCGTTAAGGCAACCGTGGACGCCTATGACGGCTCCGTCACGCTCTATGCCTGGGATGACCAGGATCCCGTGCTGAAGGCCTGGAGCAAAGTGTTCCCAACGTCGCTGAAGCCGTATTCGGAGATGTCCGGAGCGGTGATGAGCCACGTCCGCTACCCCGAGGATCTGTTCAAGGTCCAACGTGAACTGCTGGGCCAGTACCACGTGACGGATCCGCGCAGCTTCTACAAGAACAACGATGCCTGGAGCGTCCCGGCCGATCCCACCGTGGACACTGACGTGAAGCAGCCGCCGTTCTACATGTCACTGCAGATGCCGGACCAGGACAAGCCGGCGTTCCAGCTCACGTCATCCTTCATTCCGCAGATCGTCAATAACAACGCCCGCAACGTCCTGTACGGCTTCCTGGCCGCGGACTCCGACGCCGGCAACCAGGCGGGGGTCAAGGGTGAGGGCTACGGTAAGCTGCGCCTGCTCAATATCCCGCCGGAAACCCAGGTCCCCGGCCCGGGCCAGGCGCAGAACAAGTTCAACTCCGATCCCACGGTGTCCCAGGCGCTGAACCTGTTGCGCCAGGGTGCCTCGGACGTGCTGAACGGCAACCTGCTGACGCTGCCCGTGGGCGGCGGCATCCTGTACGTGCAGCCGGTCTACCTGAAGTCGACCGGTGAGACGTCCTACCCCACCCTGCAGCGCGTGCTGGTGGCGTTTGGTGACAAGGTGGGCTTCGCCCCCACCTTGGATGAAGCACTCAAGCAGCTCTTCGGTGGTAATTCCGGCGCAGCAGCGGGCGACTCGGACAATAACGGGCAGACGCCCGCCGGGCCCGCTAACCCGTCGGAACCGGGAGCGGACGCCAAAGCCGAGCTGAAGGCGGCCCTGGACGAAGCAAATGCTGCCATCCAGGCCGGCCAGTCGGCTCTGTCAACCGGTGACTTCGCCGCTTATGGTGAGGCGCAGAAGCGGATCACCGCGGCGCTGAAGAAGGCCGTGGACGCCGAGGCCAAGATTCCCGGCACCACACCGGAAGCCAGCCCGTCACCCACGGCAACGCCGTCGCCGTCGCCCAGTAACTAAGCACAGGCGCGGCGTCCTGCGGCACCTCCGGGCGCACGGGACCTGTACGAAAGTACGACGACGTAACGCGGCACCCGCTTCCTCCGGGAAGCGGGTGCCGCTTGCGTAACGGACGTCACGCTCTCTGGATTTGGCCTGGGGTTCACCTCCCGGTAGAGTAGTTCTTGCGACGCGGGGTGGAGCAGTTCGGTAGCTCGCTGGGCTCATAACCCAGAGGTCACAGGTTCAAATCCTGTCCCCGCAACTATGGAAAGACCCCGTTCGGCACACCAGCCGGACGGGGTCTTCTTTTTTCCGTGGATGAGGGTAGTTCCTAGTATTCTCGTTCGCAGGGCTTGCGTGCCGCGAGCACCTGGCCAGTCATTCTCGAGAGGAATGTAGTTCGATGTCCACACCCACGAAGAAGCCCGGCACCGCCACGGGTAAGCGGTCCCGACTCTACTGGGGCGTCCCGGCCGTCCTCGTGGCGCTGGTTGTGGTGGTCCTGGCCGCCCGATGGCTTGTGGGCCTTCCCGCCGTGGCTTCCTTCGTGGCTGACTACCCGGGCCATTCGGAGCTGCCGGACTCGGCACCGGAGGGCTTCCCGGCGTGGCTGGCGTGGCAGCACTTCCTCAATGCCTTCTTCCTGCTGCTGATTATCCGTACGGGCTGGCAGGTGCGCACCACAACCCGTCCCAGCGCCCACTGGACCCGCAACAACAAGGGCCTGATCCGGACCCGGAATGCGCCAACGAAGATCAGCCTTGAGCTGTGGTTCCACCTCACCCTGGATGCCCTGTGGATCCTCAACGGCCTGGTGTTCGCTGTCCTCCTGTTTGCCACGGGCCAGTGGATGCGGATTGTCCCCACCAGCTGGGATGTCTTCCCGAATGCCCTTTCGGCCGCCCTCCAGTACGCTTCGCTGAACTGGCCCACCGAGAACGGCTGGGTCAACTACAACGCGCTCCAGCTGCTCACGTACTTCATAACCGTGTTCATTGCCGCACCCCTGGCCTTCATCACCGGGCTGCGCATGTCCGGTGCATGGCCCAAGAAGGCTGCCGGCCTGAACAAGGCGTACCCCATCGAGTGGGCCCGTGCAGTGCACTTCCCGGTAATGATCTACTTCGTGGCCTTCGTGGTGGTGCACGTGTTCCTGGTCTTCGCCACGGGGGCGCTCCGGAACCTCAACCACATGTACGGTGTGCGTGACGACGACGGCTGGTTCGGTTTCTGGGTCTTCGCCGCTTCCGTTGCCGTCATGGTTGGCGCCTGGTTCCTCGCCCGCCCGCTTTTCCTGCGCCCCATCGCGTCACTGATGGGCAAGGTCAGCCGCTGACCCTGCTGACTCCGCCGGCCCCTACGGGTAGTCAGGAGTCCTTGAGCTTCTGGTAGGCGTCCAGTGCCCGCTCCCGCGACTCGGGGAGCTCCACCAGGGGCTGAGGGTAGCCGTCCAACTCCGCCGTCCAGGGCTCGTGGATCGCCTTGCCCTCAAGGCCGGCGATCTCCGGGATGAACCGGCGCAGGTAATCGCCGGCGGCGTCGAACTTCTTGCTTTGGGTCACCGGATTAAAGATGCGGTAGTAGGGGGAGGCGTCCGCGCCGGAGCCGGCCACCCATTGCCAGTTGGCGGGATTGTTCGCGGCGTCGGCGTCCACCAGGGTGTCCCAGAACCATTGTTCGCCCACCCTCCAGTCGGTCAGCAGATTCTTGACCAGGAAGGATGCCGCTGCCATCCGGACGCGGTTGTGCATCCACCCGGTCTGCCAGAGCTGGCGCATGCCGGCATCAACCAGCGGGTAGCCAGTCCGGCCCTGCTGCCACGCGGCCAGTTCCTTCCGGCTCAGCGATTCCCACTCGAACTTCTCAAAGTCCGGCCGGAAGCTGCGGGTGGCCAGATCCGGATTGTGGTAAAGCAGGTGCCAGTTGAACTCCCGCCAGCCGAGTTCGGAGCGGAAGATGCCGACGTCGGCAGGAACCTTCCGCGGATGGCGGCGGCGGATCTCCCGCCACACGCGGAACGGACTGACTTCGCCGAACCGGAGGTAGGGAGACAGCCGGCTTGTCCCTTCGGTGCCCGGGATGTTCCTTCCGGTCCCGTAGTCCTCAATGGGGCCGTCCAGGAAGTCCGTGAGGCGATCCAACGCGCCCTTCTCGCCGGGCACCCATGTATCCGCCAGCCCTCCGCTCCAGTCGGGTGAGGTTGGCAGCAGCTTCCAACTGCCCAGGGAGTCGCTGGCCGGGAGGCCGCGGCCGGATGAAGCGGGTTCGGGAAGGTCTTTCGGAACGTCGAGAGGATCCCGGATGTCGCCGGCTGCCAGGCAGGCGCGCCAGAATGGTGAGTAGACCTTGTACGGGCCGCCGGCACCGGTTTTGATCGTCCAGGGCTCGAAGAGCAGGTTGGCCTGGAAACTGGAGGCTTCGATGCCGTTGTCCGCGGCCCATTCCTTCAGGCCGGCGTCGATGTCGCGTTCCGGCCCGCCATAGCGGCGGTTCCAGAAGAGGTGGCCCGCATGCGTCTGCTTGGCCAATGAACTGATGACATCGGCGGCCTTGCCGCGGCGCAGGACCAACCGGGAACCCTTGGCTTCCAGGTCGGCGCCGAGGGCCGCCAGGGAGTGGTGGAGCCACCAACGGGTGGCCCCTCCGAGCGCCCGCACGCCGGGCGACTCCTCGTCCAGGACATAGACCACGGTCATCGGTGCACCGAGGTGCGCAGCCTCGGACAGCGCAGGGTTATCGTCAAGGCGAAGGTCGTCACGCAGCCATACAAGTGACGTCAGATCTGTGGAAGCCATGCCACCACGCTACACACCGGGGAACGGCAAAGGGCCGGGACTTTCCGTCCCGGCCCTCAGCGATGTCGATTACCTGCCTTCGCAGGCTCAGAGCTTGTCGAAATCGGCCTCATCAACGGTGGACGCGGAAGCGGCCGAATTGCCCGAGCCGATGGCCTGGGTGCTGTTGCCGCCGGATTTCAGGGCGGCCAGGCGGGCCTCGATCTCCACCTGCTCACCAAGGTCTTCCAGCTGGTTGAACTGTGCATCGAGGCTTGAGGCAGCGAGTTCCTGCTGGCCACGGACCTTTGCCTCTTCGCGGCGGATCTTCTCTTCGAAGCGGCCCACCTCGCTGGTGGGATCCATGATGTCGATGCTCTTGATGGCATCGTGGACCTGGGACTGCGCGGCTGCGGTCTTGGACCGTGCCACCAGTTCGTTGCGCTTGCTGGTGAGCTGGTTGAGCTTGCCCTTCATCTGGTCGAGGCCGTTTTTGAGCTTGTCCACCACTTCGCGCTGCGAGGCGATGCTGGGCTCAGCGCCCTTGGCCTCGCTCTCGGCGGCCATCTGGCGCTGCAGTGCCACTTTGGCCAGGTTGTCGAACTTCTCGGCGTCCGTCACATCGCCGTTGCTACGGAACTCATCGGCCTTGCGGGAGGCAGCCAGGGCCTTGTTGCCCCAGTCGCGGGCATTGCGGACATCCTCGTTGTAGTCGTCTTCGAGCATGCGGAGGTTGCCGATGGTCTGTGCCACGGCTGACTCAGCCTCGGCGATGTTGTTGGTGTAGTCCCGGACCATCTGGTCCAGCATCTTCTGCGGATCCTCAGCATTGTCCAGCAAGGAGTTGATGTTTGCCTTCGCCAGCTGAGCGATGCGGCCGAAAATGGACTGCTTAACCATGGTGTTACCTTTCGTCCTGCTCTGTTGTGGCCACTGCTGCCAGTGAACAGTGGTGTACTGCGCCTATCCGCCTGCCGGCACTCCGGCGGGCGCCTAGTTTGTGGGATCAGAAGCTTCCCGAGTCCCCGCCGCCGAAGTCTCCTCCGCCAAAGTCGCCGCCACCGAATCCGCCGGAGTCTCCGCCGAAACCGCCACCGCCGTCGCCGTGGCCGCCGCCCCAACCGCCACCGCCGCCGCCGTTGAGGATGGAGTTGATCAGGATGCCGCCCAGGATGGCGCCACCCAGGCCGCCGCCTCCGCCGCCGCCGAACATGCCGCCCCGGCCGTAGCCCTGGTTGGCGTAGCCATCAAAGTGGTCCACATCCGCCTGCGCCAGCTGGGCTGCCTGCGCCGCGAGGGCGTGTGCCTGCTGCGCGTAAGTGAGGGCCGTCACCGGATCGGTCCGCGCAATGGAGAGCGCATAGTCCAGGTTCCGCTGGGATTCCGCCAAACGGGTGCGCGCCTCAGTGCCGACGCCGCCGCGGCGGGCCGTGATGTAGTCCGAGGTGGCACTGATCTGCGCCTGGGCGGACATGATCGTCTGCTGCAGCGAGGCCTGCGCCCGGCGCGCCTGTTCCTGCTGGTCGCGGATTCCGGTCAACGACTGGTCAAGGGTCTGATGGGCGGTCTCAACCCGCTGCAGCGTGGCGATGGGGTCGATCTTGCCGCCCTGGATTTCGGCTTTGACCTGGGCCAGTGCAGCCTCGACGCCTGCTACCGGGCCGGCAAGCTCGGGGTGGGCACCGGACTGGATCATCGCCCTGGCCTGGGCCAGGTCCTGGGAAGTGTCCACCACCGCGGCCTCAAGTCCATTCCGGGCCTCGTCCAGGCTGGACGACAGCTTGGAGATGGCATCCATCAGGACGTTCGTCTGGTGCAGGCTTTCCTCGGCCGCGCGCACGGCCACGGCGGCGAGGCTTGCTTCTCCTTCGTCCAGTTTCTGCTGCGCGGCGGTGCTGGCGTTCTTGACGAAGGCGAGGCGTTCCTTGGCCTGGAGAATGTTGTCGGACACCTGGGCCAGGGCACTGTCGGCGTACTTGGCACGCAGTGTGGTGAGCGATTCTTCGGCGTTGGCAATTTTTGCGTCGGCGTCGCGTGCTCCGGCGTTCACGGCTGCCAAGGCCTGGGGAGCATTCTTTTCGAGTTCGCGCAGGGAATCGAAGTCGGCTTTCTGCTCCTGCAGGGATGACAGCGCGGCCTCCGAGCGCCGGATGATCTCTCCGAGCCAGGTCCGCTGCTGCTCCTCGGTGTCCGGGATGTGGTCGTCGAGCTGCTGCTGGAGCTTGAAGGATTCGGTCATGTGGGCCTTGGACTCTTCAAGGGCCTTCGTGAAGTTGCCCACGGCGGAGTCGCCGTACTGTGCTTGGGCGAACATGAGTTCCTGCTCGCTCGACTTGATGGCGTCGTCTGCCTCGATCAGCAGCGAACCGCTCTTGCGGCGCAGTTCCTCGACGCTGAGGGAAGCCAGCGGATCCACCTGGCCACCCTGGGGGCCGTAGCTGGCGCTCGAGGCCTGGCCGGCGGCTTTCTTGCGCCGGTTGCGGGAGTACAGGTAGGCGCCGGCACCTCCGGCGGCTACCACGCCGGTTCCCACCAGCACGGCCGCACCAGCGCCGTTCCCGGAGGACACATTCCCGCTTCCTCCGCCGGCAGCATCTCCGATGGCCGCTGCCGTGTCGATGGCTGCCTGGGCGTAGTCCTTCTTACCGCCGGCCAGGTTCGCGGTGACCGCGTTTTGGCTGATGTTGGCTTGCTTAGACCGTATGGGACTCGAAGAGTTGGTGACGAAGTTGAACTTTCCGTCATCCACTGCCATCGCCAGAACTGCGTCGGCGCGGCCCATGCCTTTCAGCTCTGCCACCTTTTGCGTCCACTGAACGGGATCGGTCGGGCTGGTGAATGTGTCGACCGTGACAACGTAGAGGTTGTATTTGTGGTCCTTAAGCAAGTCCTGGATGGCCTTCTGGACTTCGCCCTCGCGGCTGCCAAGAACCTTCGCGTTGTCAACGATGTTCTTTCCCGAGGGGATGGAAACCGGATCTTCGGCCCAAGCCGCGCCGGCGGGAACCGCCAGCAGGCCGGTAAGGCCAACGACGGCGAGAATACGTTTGAACTTTGACCGCATGTGCAACCCTTCAGCACGCCTGACACCGATTCCGGACGAATCAGTCGTCACGAAATCCAGCAGCGCCCCCACGCTTGGTGTGAAGCCGCAGGTCGCTGTGGCATTTCATCTTGATTCTATGGTGCACCCCACAGGCCGTCCATCGAGGTGAATATGCCACCAGCGAAACGTCGGGGGCGGGGCCGCTCACAGGGGAAGCCACGGCCAATGACCAGGCGCCCAGCCGCGTTCAGCAAGCTCCCAGCAAACATCCGAACTTGTTCCAGCGACGGGGTACATAGTTAATGCAGACGAGGATGAAAGGAAGTCCCATGACTGAGAACCAAAGTTCCGGACACGGCCCCGAGGACGGCCGGTCCACCAGCCGTAATCCCTGGCAGCAGCCCACGATGCCCGGAGACGGCCCCACGGACGCTCGGCATGCGGACGGTGCTGCTACGCCCCCTGAGACAGCGGGGAGCCAAGGCCCGGATGGCAATGCGCCTACCCATGCGAACAGCGGGGGAGCGGACCGAGGGCGCCAGTACCCCACGGAACAGTTTGACCGCCAACCCACGGACAACCCCACGCGGGAAATTCCGCGAGGCCAGCAGCCCGAGTACCCGCAGCGCCAGCCTTTTTACGGCCAGTCGGCGTATTACGGGCAGAACCCGCAGCACCAGCACAACCAGCACAACGGGAACGCGCACCACTACGGCCAACCGGCTGCCGGAACTGCCCACGGGGCACCCGGAGGCGGCGTTGGACTTGCCCCCAACGCCAAGGATGCTCCACGGCGGAAGGCGACGTTCGGCGTCGGGACGCTGGTGGCCAGCATCCTCGCGGCCGGCCTCGTCGGCGGGGGCGTGGCCACGGTGGGCTCCGGCGAGCTGTTCGGCAGCACGGGAACCTCCACGACCGCCAGCAGCAACAGCCAGCCGGGCACCGTGATCGTCAACAACCAGGACAGCGTCAATGAGATCACCGCGGCAGCCGTGAAGGCGTCGCCGAGCGTGGTCACCATCAGCGCCACCAGCGGAAGCTCGGGCGGAACCGGCTCAGGCATCGTGCTTGACGACCAGGGGCACATCCTCACCAACACCCACGTGGTGACCCTGGACGGCCAATCCGCCAACGCGAGCCTGGAGATCCGCACCAGCGGCGGCAAAGTGGTTCCCGCCAAGCTGGTGGGCACCGATCCTTTGTCTGACCTTGCAGTGATCAAGGTCGATGACACATCCGGCCTCACGCCAGCCACGCTTGGCGATTCCTCCAAGCTCAATGTGGGCGACACCGCCATCGCCATCGGCTCCCCGCTGGGACTCACCGGCACCGTCACGGACGGCATCGTCTCAACCCTTAACCGCACCATCAGCGTGGCTTCGTCGGCGGCGCCTGAAGGCGGCGACAACAGCCAGGGCGGAGACGAGGGCTTCCAGTTCGCGCCTCCCGGCGGCGGCCAGAGCCAGCAGAATTCAAGCCAGGGATCCATCGCCATCAACGTGATCCAGACTGACGCGGCCATCAACCCGGGCAACTCCGGCGGTGCATTGGTCAACAGCAAGGGCGAGATCATCGGCGTGAACGTTGCCATCGCCTCCGCTGGCTCGGGCACCTCATCCTCCTCCAGCGGCAACATTGGTGTTGGCTTCAGCATCCCCATCAACAACGCCAAGCGCGTGGCCCAGGAGATCATCGATAACGGAAAGGCGTCACACGGGCAGCTTGGGGTCAGTGTCAAGGCAAAGACGACCTCCGGAGCATCCTCTGAGTTCTCCGTCGGCGCCGACGTTGCCACCGTAGAAGCCAATTCGCCCGCGGCCAACGCGGGGATCAAGGTGGGTGACGTTATTACCAAGTTCAACGACCTCGCCATCGGTGAGCCCAACCAGCTGACGGCAGCTGTCCGCGAACAGCCGGCAGGGTCGTCGGTGAAGATCACGGTCCTGCGCAGCGGCAAGGAACAGACGTTCGACGTCAAGCTGGGCACCGCGGCCAGCTAGGGCCACTACGCCAGTGAACCGGCAATAACGACGGCGGCGCCGCACCTTCGGGGGCGGCGCCGCCGTCGTTCCTGAGTCGCCGGGCCGCCGGGTTTCCGGATACGGGCGCCCGCGCAGGGAAACGCACGGACACAGGGGTTAACCGGGCGTCACATGGCGGTCGCAATATGGTTAGCTAGACCTACCCGCATGCCGGGCATTCCGCGGCCATGACCTCACCCGGCTGGCTGTCCACAAGCATGGAAGGCTGCTGTCACTACAGTGGAAGATACTTTGAAGATTGTCGTCCTGGTCAAGCATGTACCGGACGCCCAGTTCGACCGCCACCTCAACGGGGAGGGCAACACCACGGACCGCGATGAAAGCATCCTGTCCGAGCTGGATGAGTACGCGCTCGAAGCTGCGCTGCAGCTCGCCGAGGCTCGGGGCGGCAGCAAGGCCGGCAACCAGGTCATCGCTTTGAGCATGGGACCCTCCGGCGCAGTCAACGCCGTCAAGAAATCACTGCAGATGGGTGCCACTGAAGGCGTCCACCTCACCGACGACGCCCTGGCGGGCTCTGATGCGGCGGCAACCTCGCTCGCGCTCGCGGCAGCCATCCGGCACCTCGGCCAGGTGGACCTGGTCATCACCGGCATGGCATCCACTGACGGAGAGACGTCCCTTGTGCCGGCACAGCTGGCCGAGCGGCTTGGCCTGCCGCAGGTCACCTTCGCTTCTTCGCTGGAGGTCGCCGGTGGCAGCCTGACTGCCCGCCGCGACGCGGATACTTCCTCGGAAACCGTCGAAGCACCGCTGCCCGCAGTCGTGTCCGTGACGGACCAGATCAACGAGCCCAGGTACCCCAACTTCAAGGGAATCATCGCTGCAAAGCGCAAGAGCATTGCCACGCTGTCCCTCGCGGACATCGGAGTTTCCCCCGACCAGGTTGGCTTCGCTGGATCCTGGACCACGGTGACCAGCGCCGAAGAACGGCCGCCACGCACCGCCGGCACCATCATCACCGACGAAGGCGACGCCGGCATCAAGCTGGTGGACTTCCTGGCCGCCCAGAAGCTGCTCTAAGAGGATCACAGACATGGCAAAAGTACTCGTTTTCATTGACAACCCGGGCGCAGCCCTGAAGAAGAGCAGCCTTGAGCTGCTGACCCTGGCACGTTCGCTGGGGGAACCCGCCGTCGCCGTCAACGGTGAGCTCACCGACGCCGTTGCCGCGTCCCTTGCCGAATACGGCGCCGCAGCCGTGCTGCGGCCCTCTGCCCAGGACCTGAACGACTTCCTGGTTGCCCCCAAGGCGGCTTTCTTGGCTGCCGCCGCCGAAAACACCGGAGCCGGCGTCGTCCTGCTGGACAATTCGCCGGAAGGCAAAGAGATTGCCGCACGGCTGGCCATCCGGCTCAACGCCGGCGTCATCACCGACGTGGTGTCCGTGGATGCCGACGGAACAGCCCACAAGTCAGTCCTGGCGGGGTCCTACACCACCGCGTGCAAAGCCAAGACCCCAGTATCTGTCCTGACCATCAAGGCCAACAACGTGGTACCGGAGCCGGCGGCAGCGGCCTCGGCACCGGAAACCGTGACCGTGGAGGTTTCGGCCGGAACCGTTCCCGCTGCCCGCATCACTGCCCGCGAGCAGAAAGCGGCGAGCGGGCGCCCCGACCTGACGGACGCACGCGTGGTGGTGGCAGGCGGGCGCGGCATGGACGGTGACTTCGGCCCCGTCGAGGAATTGGCAGACGCACTGGGCGCTGCCGTAGGTGCATCGCGTGCGGCTACGGACGCCGGCTGGATCAGCCACGACGCCCAGGTGGGGCAGACCGGCAAGACCGTGTCGCCGCAGCTTTACATCTCCGCGGGCATCTCGGGCGCCATCCAGCAGAAAGCCGGGATGCAGACTTCCAAGGTCATCGTCGCAGTCAACAAGGACGCCGAGTCTCCGGTCTTCGAAATCGCAGACTTTGGAATCATCGGCGATGTGTTCGAGGTGCTGCCCCAGGCAGCGGCGGAGATCAGGAAGCGTAAAGGCTGAACCTTGGCTGCACTGATTCAGCAGGACCAGAGCCCGTTCAACCCGGAAATCCACCGGGTGGAGCGGGTGCTCTGTTTTGCGGCCCATCCGGATGACATCGACTTCGGGGCTGCCGGGACTATCGCTGCCTGGACGGCGGCAGGGGTGCAGGTGAGCTACTGCATCATGACTGACGGCGACGCCGGGGGATTCGACCCGGCACACCGGGCAGACATCATCGCCATGCGTGACGCCGAGCAGCGAAGGGCCGCCGAACTCGTGGGCGTCTCCGACATCCATTACCTCCACCAGCGCGACGGCTACCTTGAACCGACGCACGAGGTGATGCGGGGAGTGGTGCGGCTTATCCGCGAAATCCGTCCCGACGTCGTGCTTTCCATGCATCCCGAGCGTAACTGGGGGCGCATCCAGAAAAGCCATCCCGACCATTTGGCGGTGGGCGAGGCTGTGACACGCGCCGTCTATCCGGCGGTTGAGAACCCCTTCGCTTACCCGGAACTGGGTGAGGCGGGCCTCGAAGCCTATAAGCTGCCGTGGCTGTGGCTCTACGCGGGCCCGGAAGAGCGCGAAAACCACGTGGTGGACGTGACCGGCCATGTGGACGCGAAACTTCGAGCCATTCACGTGCACGTGAGCCAGCACCCCGATGTGGCCGCCATGGAGGCAGCCGTCCGGCAGGGCATGAGCGTCAACGCCCAGCGGGCCGGGCTGCCGGCCGGGAAGAGTGCAGAGGCGTTCCATGTAGTGGCCGTGAACGGCCCAGGGACTATCGCCGGCTTCTAGCCGCCAACGCAGAACACCCCGCCTCCTTCGGGAGACGGGGTGTTTCGTGCGTTCCAGGTCCGGCTACGCTCCGAGCGGAGCGGCTGCGACAGTGGGCAGGGTGGGGGTACGGGAACCGCCTGCAGGCTCCACGGTGATTCCGAGGGTTGAGGCTGACGAGATGCCTTCAACCACAGCCGGCTTGGAGAGTGCTTCCTTGTCCATCAAGCCCTGGGAGACGGGCGCCGATCCGTCCTTGGGAATGAGCCACATCTGGTAGACCTTGCCCGCCGGGGGCGCCGGAACGCCGTTCATCCTCACCACTGCGGCGTTTTCCGAGGGCGAGATGAACAGTGTCGCCGTACCGCCGCCGGTAACGTCCACAGAAGCCTCGCGAAGATCCGAGGCCCTGACTACCTGGTTGACGGGATCGTTCTGGTCCGCGAAGTAGGCTCCCAACCCAACTCCGCCCAGGGCTATTGCCGCTGCGGCAGCGACGCCAGCGAGCCATCGGCGCGTTCCCGAAGTCCGGCGACGCTCTTCCCGTCGCTGGCGCGCCTGGGCGAGTTCGTCGCCATCGGCCTCGACGGAAACTGCTGCCGGTGCGGCTACGGAGGCCAATGGGTGCGCCGGAAGCTGGGCGACGATCCGTTCAAAGAGGTCTGCCGGGGGCTCTTCCTCGAATCGGAAGGTGGCAGCCAGCGTTTCCCGTGCCTGGCGGACCCTGTCGAGGAAGGCCTGCCGCTCGGGCTCCGGTGCGGAGGAGACGTACTCATCAATGGCGCGCCGCTCCTGGTCCGTCACGGCGTCCAGGGCATAAAGCTCGGCCAGATCGACGGCCCTGCCCGATGCGAGATCCGCGGCGACCGTATCGCCGAACGATCCCGGGCGGCCGTAGTGTCCATGGTTCATATCTGTCATCTCAGCTCACCCCCAAACAGGTCTTCAATCGGATCAGCCCGTCGCGGATTCGGGATTTAATGGTTGGTACTGCAGCGTTCAGCCGTTCAGCGACTTCCCGGTAGGTAAGGCCGCCGTAGTAGGCCAGGCGCACTGACTCCTGCTGCGTTTCGGTCAGTGTCTCTAGGCAACGCACCACAGTTTCGGCTTCCAGCCTGCTGCTGACCTCATCGGAAACGCTGTCATGCTCTATCTCCTGCGAGCTTGCTCCGTACTTCGCTTCGCGGTCGCTGGAGGATTGTGCCGATCTCACCCGGTCCACGGCCCGCCGATGGGAAATCGTCATCAGCCAGGAGAGCGGGCTTCCCGCCGAGGAGTCGAACTTTGCAGCGTTCTGCCACACCTGCAGGAAGACTTCCTGGGTGGTGTCTTCGCTGAGTTCGGGGTCGATCAGCACCCGGCGCGCCATTCCGAACACCCTGCGTGACGTCAGCCGGTAGAACTCGGCGAACGCTGCCTGGTCGCCGCGCGCTATCCCCTCCAACAGGACTGCCAGTTGATGGCTGGAGTCAGCCGGGGGATCTGTTACTGCTGCCACAGCCTCGGTGTTTGGCGCCTTGGGAGTCTCCATTGCTTCTAAGCATAAGTCTCCTGGCGGAGAATCTTTAGCAATGCCAGTGGCATGCCGAGCGGGTCTGGACCCTGCCTCCAGAAGTGTCACCTGCTCCTCCTCCACCACGCGTGCCGACTATTCCCAGCTGTGATTCGGGGCTGCGGAGCCGGCGGATGGGCCGCCCGGCGGATTTCCTGCAGACGCCCGGCTTCGGGTCGTCGCGGAGGGGGCGATGCCTGGTTAGATTTTGGCGCCGGCAAAGCCGTGCTGCCGCCACGCCTCGTAGACAGCGATCGATGCAGCGTTGGCCAGGTTGAGGGAGCGCAGGGCGGGCAGCATGGGTAGCCGGACTGTGGCCGTGACGTGCGGGTCCGTCTTCACTCCGGCGGGAAGGCCGTCTGATTCGCGGCCAAACATCAGCACGTCGCCGGGTTGGTAGGCGATGTCCGTGTAGCTGGCGGTGCCATCGGAAGTGAAGGCGTAGACGCGTTCCGGCTGCAGGTGGCGCCACGCGTCCTCAAGGGTGGGATGCACGGTGACGACGGCGAGGTCATGGTAATCCAGGCCCGCCCGCCGGAGCTTCGCGTCGGAAAAGTCGAAGCCCAGGGGTTCCACGAGGTGCAGTTCCGCACCGGTGATGGCTGCGAGCCGGATGGCGTTGCCGGTATTGCCGGGAATCTCGGGTTCGTGAAAGAGGATGCGGAACACCACCCCATCCTAGCTACCTCAGTCAGTGCATCCCGCGCAGGAGGCGGGCAAGTACTGGAACATTCACGGTGTTGGGGGCCGGGCCGGAGGACAGGAACTCCTTGAGTCCGCGGGTCAGCCCCGCGGCGTTGACGATCCTGACAGGTTCGAGCTCTCCCGCTGAACGCCGGTGCTGGTCAATCACCGGTTCATGCAGATTTCCGCCAGGGCTGTGCACCACGGTCCATCCCGTCACATTCAGTTCGGGGAAGATATCCTGCATGGCGCGCACCACCTGCCCAAGTTGTGGCGGTGCGATGGCACGCCCTCCGTGGTTCAGCGTCCTGCCGTCCCACGCGTAGGCGCCCTTGGGAAGCAGCATGGACCCTACCAGCGCAAGCCGGTAGCCGGAGAGGACCGCGTGATCGATGTGGCTGTTGTCCGCGGGGGACAGGAGGCCGTTGATGAGCCTGGCGGCCGGGATGGCCGGTAGAACCTGGCGGGTGAGGAGCTGCACCGTTCGCATCTCGCGCTGGATCCTCGCCTCGGCGCCGAAGATGCCCCGTTTGCGCGGCATGCCGTGGACCTGCTGGCTGGCTTGGGCGAGTGGAACCAGCGGAACCATGCTGCCGTCGTCGTAGGGCGGCACATAAACGGGCGGGTCTCCGGCCGTGTTGCGCGTCCCGGGCTGGCGGTGGACAGTAGCGGAGGCCCGGCTGCCGGCAGGCGGAGCGTCGAAGTGCGGACCACTGTCAGCTGAACCGTCCTGGAAGGAGCCTGCCGCGTAGGACCGGTCGTACGCCTTGCGGCGCAGGGGATCGATAAGCGTTTCGTAAGCAGCCGTCACCTGCCGGAAGGTTGCGGCATCGCCGCCCTGGTCCGGATGGGCCGATCGGGCAGCGCGGCGGTAGGCCAGCTTGATTTCCTTGTCGGTGGCGGTGACGGCCACTTTGAGGACCTGGTAGTGGGAACTGTTGCCCTCAGTCAAACACTCATCCTTTTCTCCATGCGCCGGCCCGGGGAATCGGGCCTGCCCAGTCTAGCCAGCGACCTTCCCCAAGAGACGGCCACGGACCCTGTTCTCTCAACGTCTGTCCGGGCGGCTCCGGTTCCCGGCGGCCGGGAGTTTAGACTCGTTGGGGCACGGCCGAAGCGGCCGTCCGGGAACTGACTGGGGTGGAGATGGAGATGCCGACGGCGGACAAGGCTGTGCGCGTAGGGCACCGGCGGGTGACGTTGAAGGCGCTCGCCGTCGGAGCCGCAGTGGTCGGCACCTTGCTGGTCGGGTGCAGCGTGGATGTCCGCGATCCCTCCGTTCCCGAACCTGTGCAGAGCCCGTCGACGCTTGCCACTCCTACCATCACTCCTGGCCATGATGCTGCAGCCGTGGCTGCGCAGGACCTTCCCTTCAGCGCCGGTGGCATCCTGGCGCGCGGTGTTCCGGTAGGGCTGGCGGACGGCCTGAAAGAAGCCCCGGGGTGGAAGCAGGTCAAGGACAACGTCGCCGGTGAAAGCCAATACCTTAAGGCAGACGGCTGCCTGGTGGCGGCGAAAGTCAGGGGTAACCAGTCGGCGTTGGCCAAGGGCGACGACCGTGAATCCACCGTGGCACTCTTCAAGTACCTGGATCCCACCATCCTGCCGGAGTACCTGAAGACGGAGAAGTTGCGGTGGGGCGGCGATCCTGACGCGCCCGCCCGTACTGTCGAGGTGCTGGCGCTGGAGCCTGCCGTTCCGCAAGGCGGCCGGGCCACGGCAATCCTGGCCCGGCTCTTTGCTACAGCAGGTTCTTCGGTCTACGTCAGTGTGTCCTGCCCTGATGCCGCGTCCTTGGGGTCGGCACGTGGCGACGTCGCGAAGTTCCTGCCGGTCCTGCCGCCATCCAACTAGCTGGTTCGTGGCGCTGCGTCCTGCTGCCGGGACGCTCAGTTCTGCTGTGCCCTGTTGCTCCAGCATCAATGCGGATACACCTGTGGGTACACAACAGCCGGGAGCGGCGACTCCCCCGGGGGATAGACTTGCAGCGTGTCCGCCTATCTCGACCACGCCGCCACCACCCCACTTTCCGCCGAAGCGCTGGCCACCCTAACGCGCGAGTTGGCCCGTACCGGAAACCCGTCGTCGCTGCACGGCTCAGGGCGGCGGGCGCGCCGCACTGTCGAGGATGCCCGGGAAATGGTGGCCGCCGCAGCGGGCGCACACCCCTCCGAAGTCATCTTCACCTCCGGCGGCACTGAGGCCGACAACCTCGCCGTCAAAGGCCTGTTCTGGTCCCGGGGGGCAGAGGATTCCGCGCGGCGGAGAATCCTCTGTTCCGCCGTCGAACACCACGCAGTGCTGGACACCGTGGAATGGCTGGAGCGGCACGAACACGCCGACGTTACGTGGCTGCCGGTAGACAGCAACGGCGTCGTGGACTTGGACGTCCTTGGCGCAGAGCTTGCGCGTGACCCCGGATCCATTGCCCTGGTCACCGTGATGTGGGCCAACAATGAGGTGGGGACCATCCAGCCCGTTTCGCGGATTGTCGAGATGGCCCACGCGGCTGGCGTTCCCGTCCATTCGGATGCCGTCCAGGCCTTTGGCTCGCTGGAGGTGGACTTCAAGGCCTCTGGACTGGACGCCATGTCCGTATCGGCCCACAAGATCGGCGGGCCGGTGGGCGTGGGTGCGCTGCTCTTGGGCCGGGCAGTCAAGCTGACCCCGGTCCAGCACGGAGGGGGCCAGGAGCGCGATGTCCGCTCGGGAACCCTGGATACCGCGTCCATCGCCGCTTTTGCCGCTGCTGCCCAGGGGGCCACATCGGCACTGGCCTCGGAATCCAGCAGGATCGCCGCCCTTCGGGACCGATTGATCGACGGCGTCCGGGAACGGGTGCCCGAAGCGGTCCTTCGCGGTGCGCCCGGCGATGGCCGGCTGCCCGGCAATGCCCACTTCACCTTCCCCGGGTGTGAAGGCGATTCGCTGTTGTTCCTCCTGGACCTGGCCGGGGTGGAGTCCTCAACCGGCTCTGCTTGCACCGCCGGGGTGCCGCGCCCCTCCCACGTACTCCTGGCCATGGGGCTTGATGAGGAAACCGCGCGTGGTGCGCAGCGCTTTACCCTTGGGCACGCGTCCACGGAAGCGGACGTGGAGGCACTGCTGGCAGCTCTCCCGGATGCCTGTGCCCGTGCGCGGCAGGCTGGGATGGCCGGGCATGAATCCTCCATCCAGACGGCCGCAACGGTGGCCCGCCGAGGCATGCGCTGACCTGCCGCCTTTACCGTCCGCGTGCGGACACGGGAGTCGATTTGCCGCCGGCCGTAGAATAGATAGGCGAGGATCGTTTTCCGGCACGAGCCGGCGGTCCGTCCAGGGCCAAGAGCCGAATACCTCCCACCAGAAAGCCAGCATGCGAGTTCTAGCAGCCATGAGCGGCGGCGTTGATTCCGCCGTTGCAGCCGCCCGCGCCGTCGAGGCGGGCCACGACGTCGTCGGCGTCCACCTGGCGCTGTCCCGGATGCCTGGCACACTCCGGACCGGCAGCCGGGGCTGCTGCACCATTGAAGACTCGCGGGACGCATGGCGTGCTTGCGACGTACTCGGCATTCCCTATTACGTGTGGGATTTCTCGGAACGCTTCAAGGAAGATGTGGTCCAGGACTTCATCGACGAATACGCCGCGGGCCGAACGCCCAACCCCTGCATGCGCTGCAACGAACGGATCAAGTTTGCGGCGCTTCTCGAAAAGGCCATCGCCCTGGGCTTCGACGCGGTCTGCACCGGCCACTACGCCAAGGTCATCGAAGACTCCCAGGGGAACCGCGAGCTCCACCGTGCCGCGGACTGGGCCAAGGACCAGAGCTATGTGCTGGGCGTCCTGACCCACGAGCAGCTCAAGCACTCCATGTTCCCCCTTGCAGACACGCCGTCCAAGGCCGAGGTCCGGGCGGAAGCTGAACGCCGGGGTTTGTCGGTGGCCAACAAACCCGACAGCCACGACATCTGCTTCATCCCCGACGGCGACACTGCCGGATGGCTTGCCGAAAAGATCGACATGTCCACCGGGGACATCGTGGACGAAACCGGTGCCAAGGTTGGCGAGCACCCCGGGGCCAACGCCTTCACGGTGGGCCAGCGCCGCGGCTTGAAGCTTGGACGACCGGCCGCCGACGGCAAGCCCCGTTTCGTGCTGGAGATCCGGCCCAAGGAAAACAAAGTGGTCGTCGGCCCTGAAGCGCTGCTGGCCATCGACGAAATCCAGGGCATCAAAGTCTCCTGGGCCGGAATGCCCATCGAGGAAGTGGAAACCGGCGCGGAATTCGACTGCTATGCGCAGGTCAGGGCCCATGGGGACCCCGTGCCGGCGCGTGCCCGGATGTACGCTGATCCCGGCACCGCGGACGCCCCGGCCCGGCTTGTGGTCACGCTGACCGACCCGCTGCGTGGCGTGGCTCCCGGACAGACGGTTGTCCTGTACCAGGGCAGCCGGGTGCTTGGCCAGGCCACCATCGACGCCGCCCGTTCGCTTCAGCGCGCAGCGCTCTAGGACATTTCCCCAGGCCGGGCAGCTGCCCGCCCCCACGACGCCGCCCGGCGCAGTCCGGGTGGCGTCTTTGCCGTGCCTCCCCTTGACCGGCAGTGCGAAGAAAACATCTGTTGCCCTAGGTAAATTTTGTGTCTCAACTCACAGGATTGGCGCTCCTGGGTGCTGACTCTCTGATTGAATCTACCCATCAGCACTGCGCGCCGCTGCCCGGGCTCATGCGCCTTTTCGTGGCCGGCGCGCAGGTACTCATCGGACAGAAAGTTCAGAGATGACCAAGAGCAACAAAGCACTGCACAGCGCCATCGCGCTGGCAGGCATCTCCGCACTCGCACTGACGGCCTGCACGGGCCCGTCGGGCGGAGGCGGAACCTCCACGAACGGCAGCGGAGGCAGCACGATTACCCTCGGGACGACTGACAAAGTGGTCACGCTCGACCCCGCAGGTTCCTATGACGCCGGTTCCTTCCTGGTGATGAACCAGGTCTACCCCTTCCTGCTGAACGCCAAGCCCGGAAGTGCGGACGCTTCGCCCGACATCGCTGAATCAGCGTCCTTCACCGCCCCTACCGAGTACACGGTCAAGCTGAAATCCGGCCTGAAGTTCGCCAACGGCCATGCGCTCACTTCGTCTGATGTGAAGTTCTCCATCGACCGCGTGGTGAAGATCGCGGACCCCAACGGCCCGGCGTCGCTGCTGAGCAACCTGGAATCCGTTGAGGCGACCGACGACACCACCGTCGTGTTCAAGCTCAAGGCCGCAAACGACCAGGTCTTCCCGGGCGTCCTGGCCTCAAACTCGGGACCCATCATCGACGAGGAAGTCTTCCCGGCGGACAAGGTCATGGGTGACGACGACATCGTCAAGGCCAAGCCTTTCGCTGGCCCCTACAGCATCGACAGCTACAAGAAGAACGAGCTCATCAGCCTGAGCGTCAACCCTGACTACCAGGGACTGCTCGGCAAGCCCGCCAACGACGGCGCCAACATCAAGTACTACGCCGATGCGAACAACCTCAAGCTGGATATCCAGCAGGGCAACATCGATGTCGCCGGCCGGTCGCTGACCGCCACGGACGTGGCTGACTTGGAGAAGGATTCCAAGGTCAAGGTCCACAAGGGTCCGGGCGGCGAGCTGCGGTACATCGTCTTCAACTTCGACACCATGCCGTTCGGTGCGAAGACCCCCGAGGCGGACCCCGCAAAGGCCCTGGCCGTGCGCCAGGCCATGGCCAACATCGTGGACCGTGACGCCATCGCCGACCAGGTCTACAAGGGGACGTACCTGCCTGCATACTCCGTGGTCCCGGAAGGATTCCTCGGCGCAAAGCAGCCGCTGAAAGACCTCTACGGAGATGGCGGCAAGCCGAGCCTGGACAAAGCCAAGAAGGTCTTCGCCGACGCCGGAATCAGCGGCCCGGTCACCATCAAGCTCCAGTACAACCCGGACCACTACGGCAGCTCCTCAGGTGACGAATACGCCATGATCAAGGAACAGCTGGAAAAGTCCGGCCTGTTCACCGTGAACCTGCAGTCCACCGAATGGGTCACCTACTCAAAGGACCGGACCGCCGACGCCTACCCGGTGTACCAGCTGGGCTGGTTCCCCGATTACTCCGATCCCGATAACTACCTCACCCCGTTCTTCGTTCCGGGGAACTTCCTGAAGAACCACTACGACAACGCAGACGTTGCCGCCCTGATCCAGAAGCAGCTGACCACGGTGGACAAGGACGAGCGCGTCAAGATCCTGGGCGAAACCCAGGACGCCGTTGCCAAGGATCTTTCCACCCTGCCCTTGCTCCAGGGTGCCCAGGTCCTGGTGGCCGGTGCCGACGTCAAGGGCGTGGATACCACCCTGGACGCTTCGTTCAAGACCCGCCTGGGTGTTATCTCCAAGTAGTCCGGCCAATTCTGCCCACGGCGGGCAATGAGGCGGGGTGCACCAGCATCCCGCCCTGTTGGCCGCCCCCAGCCAATCCTGTGGGGGAGCAATGGCGCGGGCTTTAGCTTTTTAGGTAATCCGATGACCACATTGATTGAAGCGCCGCCGGAAGATTCCGACGGCCTGTTGCCGGCCAAGAAGAAGTCGTCCGGCGGGGGACTTGGCCAGTACATCCTGATCCGTTTCCTCCTGATTTTCCCCACTATCCTCATCCTGGTCACCATGGTGTTCTTCCTCATGCGGATCACAGGAGACCCCATCACCGCCGCAATGGGCGGCAGGCTGCCGCCCGACCAACTGCAGCAGCGGATCACCGCCGCCGGGTACGACCGGCCGATCCTGGTGCAGTACTTCGAATACCTGGGCCAGCTGGTGACCGGCAACTTCGGGACCACGCTGTCCGATAACCGGAAAGTGACCGAAATGCTCGGCACCTACGGGTCCGCCACCCTGGAACTGAGCATCAACGCGCTGATCGTGGCACTTCTCGTCGGCATTCCACTGGGCATGCTGGCGGCACACCGCAGGGACCACGTTCCGGATGCCGTCCTGCGCATTTTCGCAATTCTCTGCTACGCCACGCCCGTATTCTTTGCCGGACTGCTGCTGAAGCTGACGTTCTCCGTCTGGCTGGGCTGGTTGCCGGTGGCTGGACGGGCGAAGACATCAACCGAGCTGGCCCTGACATCGCTCCAGGCTCCCACGGGAATCTATTGGCTTGACGCATTGCGCAGCGGAAACATGGCAGCCCTGGGCGACGTCATGGCCCACGCTGTGCTTCCGGCCGTCGCCCTGGGCCTGCTGACGGCAGGAATTTTCCTCCGCCTCGTGCGAACCAACGTCATTGGCACACTCGGCAAGGACTATGTCGAAGCGGGCCGTTCGCGCGGGGTCAGCGAGTTCAGGCTGGTGACCAAGCACGCGTACAAGCCGGCACTGATTCCGATCATTACCGTGATGGGATTGCAGATCGCCGTGATGCTCGGTGGTGCAGTCCTGACTGAGAAGACGTTCGAATGGAAGGGGCTCGGATTCCAGCTGGCAACGTATCTCACGGCCCGTGACTACGTTGCAGTCCAGGGCATTGTGGTGCTCCTGGCAGTCATCGTCGCCACCACCAACTTCATCGTGGACGTTGTCGCCGCGCTGATCGACCCGCGGGTGAGGTACTGACCATGTCCACAACTGAAGCTCCGGTACCCGTGGCCAATCCGCGGTCCTCTTTCTTCCTGCGGCTCCCGGTGGTGTCACATGTGCGCCAAAGCGTGGGACTGCAGCGCGGGATGCTCATCATGGGCCTCGTCCTGACAGCAGTGTTTCTCCTGACCGCACTGCTGGCCCCCTTTATCGCTCCGTTCGGGTTCGCCCAGCTGTCTGACGGCGACGGAAACTTTCCCGCCCAGCAGCCGCCCGGCGGCAAGCATCCGCTGGGCACCACCGTGGGCGGCTACGACGTCCTTTCCCGCGTGATGTGGGGAACCCAGACGGCACTGCTGGTCATCATCATCGCCGTCGTGCTGTCCATCTTCGCCGGCGTCATCCTAGGCCTCGTCAGCGGCTACATCGGCGGCTGGCTTGACCGGATCCTGGTGGTGGTAGCGGACGCCATCTACGCCTTCCCTTCGCTGCTGCTGGCGATCGTCATGGCCATCGTGATCAGCGGGGGACAGTCCAGCCTCTTCGGTGGCGTCATGGCCGCGGCCATATCCATCACCGTGGTGTTCATCCCGCAGTATTTCCGGGTCATCAGGGCCGAAACCATCAGGCTCAAAGCCGAACCGTTCGTTGAGTCCGCAAAGGTGGTGGGTGCGTCGAACCTGCGCATCATCACCCGCCACATCTACCGGAACGCCACGCGGACACTGCCACTGATCTTCACACTCAATGCGTCCGAGGCGATCCTCACCCTCGCCGCACTGGGTTTCCTGGGCTTCGGCATCGAACCCAGCTCGGCCTCCGAATGGGGCTTTGACCTTAGCAAGGCCCTTGCCGACACCACCTCCGGTATCTGGTGGACGGGAGTCTTCCCGGGCCTGGCCATTGTGTGGGTGGTCCTCGGCCTGACGCTGGTGGGTGAAAGCATCAACGACCTCAACGATCCCCGCCTGCGCGGCCGTAAGCGGGCAAACCGCAAGGCTCCGGCCGCTTCTCCCGCCGCCAACGCGGCCCCGGGACCTGACACAGAATCGAGCAACCCGTGACCGAAAACCTGGATACGCCATCGGGCAACGGAGCCCCGGGAACGAAGACCGTCCTGGGCATCGACCATTTGGAGGTCACCTTCGCCACCGACTCCGGCGATGTGCACGCCGTCAAGGATGTGAGCCTGGAGCTCAAGGCCGGGGAAGTCCTGGCAATCGTGGGGGAGTCGGGTTCGGGCAAGACCGTCACGGCGAAAACCATCCTCGGCCTGCTTCCGGAAACGGCCACCAGTTCCGGCGCCGTCCTTATCAACGGCACCAACATCATCAGCCTCAGCCCGGCCCGCCTCCGCCAGATCCGTGGGCGGGACGTGGCGATGGTGTTCCAGGAACCGTCCACGGCGCTGAATCCTGTCTTCACCGTCGGGTGGCAGATTGCAGAGGGCATCCGTGCCCACTCCGGACAGGGCGGCGGCAAGCGGGTCTCAGCTAAGGAAGCCAAGGAACGGGCCATCGATGCATTACGCAAGGTGGGTATCCCGGATCCTGAACACCGGGTGAACTACTACCCGCACCAGTTCTCCGGCGGGCAGAAGCAGCGGGTGGTCATCGCAGCAGCCCTCGCACTGAACCCCGGACTGATCGTGGCCGATGAACCCACCACCGCCCTCGACGTCACCGTCCAGGCGGAAATCCTGGAACTGCTCCGCGACCTGCGCGGCCAATACGGCACCTCCATCGTCCTGATCACCCACAACATGGGCGTGGTGGCAGACCTGGCAGACAGGGTGGTGGTGATGTACCGGGGCGACATTGTGGAAGAGGCGCCGGCACGGAAGCTGTTCGCCGAACCCCGGCAGGAGTACACCCGCCAGCTCCTGGCCGCGGTGCCGCACCTGGGCCGGAACTCTGCCTCGGAAGGGCTGACTGAACGGCGCCACCAGGGCGGGGAGGTGCTGGTGGAGGCGAAGGACCTCACCATCGAATACCCGGGAAGGCTGGGAACGCCGGCCTTCAAGGCAGTGGACGGCGTCAGCTTCACCCTGTCCAGGGGAGAGGTGTTCGGGCTGGTGGGCGAGTCCGGTTCCGGCAAGACCACCATTGGGCGGGCCATCGCCGGGCTGAACCGGACCACCGGCGGCAGCCTCAAAGTGCTGGGCTACGAAATGCTGGACCTGCGGGAACGGACGTTCAAGCCGCTCCGCAAGGACATTGGCTTCGTCTTCCAGGACCCGGCCGCTTCCTTCAACCCGCAACTGACCATCGGGGAATGCATCGCCGAGCCTATGGTGATCCACACCCGGCCCAGCGAAGCGCAGGCGCGCAAACGCGTCGGCGAGCTGCTCGAATCAGTCCAGCTCCCGGCGTCGTATGCGGGACGCTACCCGCATGAACTCTCCGGCGGGCAGCGGCAGCGGGCGTCCCTGGCGCGCGCGCTGAGCCTGAACCCCCGGCTGCTGATTGCGGACGAGCCGACGTCGGCCCTCGACGTCTCGGTCCAGGCGAAGGTCCTGGAGCTGTTCCGGGACATCCAGGAAGAGTTCGGGTTCGGCTGCCTGTTCATCAGCCACGACCTCGCGGTGGTAGACATCCTTTCCACATGGGTAGGCGTGCTGTACAAGGGAAAGCTGGTGGAACAGGGAATCGGCAGCCAGGTCATGGGAAGCCCGCAACACGACTACACGCGCCGCCTCATCGCGTCGCTTCCCGTTCCCGACCCCGACGAGCAGGCCCGGCGGCGCGAGGAAAGCCGGGCACTGCTGGGCCTTTAGGGGGCGGCCACAGTGTCAAGCGCCGGTGCGGCAAACGCTGCACCGGCGCTTCACAGCCGTTCCAATACTCTGCCTGCCCATAGACTGGATGCATGACGCAGCACAACCTCCATTCTTCCGATTCCGACGATTTCGACCCCGCCGCAAGTTCGTTGGCCGGGCAGGTCGACCAGTCGGTGATGGCTGAACTGCTGTCAATCCGCTCCAGCATCGACAACATCGATGCGACGCTGGTGTACCTGCTGGCCGAGCGGTTCAAGGCGACGCAGAAAGTCGGATTCCTCAAAGCCAACCACCGCCTGCCTGCGGGCGATCCCGGGAGGGAAGCGGCGCAGATCGCGAGGCTGCGGCGGCTCGCGGAGGACGCGCACCTGGATCCTGCGTTCGCCGAGAAGTTCCTCAACTTCATCATTGGCGAAGTGATCCGGCACCACGAAGCCATTGCAGAGGACCACCAGGCGGCGACCGGCCGGCAGGCGCAGGCGCCGACGCGCGCGTGACCGCCCAACACCCTGGCGCTTCCGCTGCGGCGCCGGAGCAGCTTTTGCCCACGGAAGTGACCGCCACGGCACTCGGGCAGTGGCCCGGCGAAGACCCGTATGAAGCAGCACGGATCATCCGCGGCGAACTCGGCAGCCCGCACCTGCCGTTCCTCCCGGAGCTCCCGGCCCGGGGCGTAGGATCCGACGCGCTGGGGCGGACCGCGTCCTTCCTCGAGGAGCTGGCCGTCGATGTGCAGCCCTTCGGCTGGCGCCTGGTGGACCGGCCGGGCAGGGATTACCGCCGCGCAGCCTCGGCGTTGTCGACTGATATCAACATCCTGGCCGATGTGGCAGGCGCAGAAGACAGCCCTGCCCGGGAAATCAAGGTCCAACTGGTTGGCCCGATAAGCCTGGCCGCGGGACTGCACCTGCACAACGGTGAGCGCGCCCTGATCGACTACGGTGCCCGGCGGGACCTCGCGGCGTCCCTGGCTGCAGGCGTGGGAGCCTACCTCGGCAGGGTGGCGGCCGCCGTGCCCGGAGCCCGGCTGGTTGTCCAGCTTGACGAACCGGACATCGCTGCGGTCCTGGCCGGCACCATCCCCACAGCCAGCGGTTACCGTACGCTCCGCGCGGTGCCGGGTTCCGAAGCCCGGGAGTCGTGGCGCCTCGTCATTGATGCATTACGCGCTGCCGGCGCTGCCGAAACTGTTATTGCGGTACCCGAGGTGGAGGCGCCTTTCGAACAGATCCTTGCGGCCGGGGCCGACGGTATCGCCGTGCCGCTGAAGGCCCTGACCACCCGCCAGTGGGAACAGCTGGCGGGCGCCGCTGAAGCGGGAAAGCGGCTCTGGATCGGTGCGCTGGACGTGGCCGGCGCTGCACGGACGAAGACCGCTGACTGCGTTGACGCCGTCTGGCGCCCGTGGCGCCAGCTCGGCCTTTCTCCCGCCGCCATCAGCAGCGTCCGCATTACTCCCTCATCGGGCTTCGAGGCCGTCACCCCGTCGCGGGCACAGGAACTCCTGGGCCAGCTGACCAAGGTGGCCGACGGTCTGAACCAGCAGGCGCTCGGCTAGGTCCGGGTGGGACGCTCAGGTTCGGTTTTCCCACCGGTCCGGCTGTGCGTACCGCGGCAGGAAACTCTGGGCGGAGCTGCCGCCGGTGTAGGGCCGCAGCCGGTAGTCGAAGCTGCCGGCGTACACCAGCACCAGGCCGATCTGCGGCTGGATGACCTTGACTTGGATGCGGTGCCTTCCGGCGGGGCCTTCGGTTGGATCCCACCATTGCTCGGCGTAGGCCTTGGCGTCCAGCGCGGATGGCAGGGGAATGCGCAGAGGACCGAGGAACAGACGGGATGCCTCCGAAACGCCGCGAAGCCTGCCCTCCGGGGTGACACTGAGGTTCAGGTCGGTGACCATCCGCCGATACCGTCCCACATAGTCCACCAGGTGGCTTCTGCCGCGCGGGTCCCTGCCTTCGTTCCGCTGGTTGATGCTGGTGGTGTCCTGGAACATCCGGGTGTGGCCGGTAAAGCGGATCTCCCTCCGTGCCGTGAGGCTGGAACGGCCGAAAGGATCAAGGTGCGCGTGGTTCTCGATCCGGAACGGAACGTCCTCGCCGTACTCCGGAAAGAACGCTTCTTCGCTGCTGGTAAGCCGCATGAGCGGGCGCAGCCAGGCCTGGCGGCAGCCCACGACGTCGAACGTTCCCTCACCCACGCCGTACCGTCCGGAGCCGGGCACCAGCGAAAAGTACTCCTGGAGTTCAGGCTGGAGCCGGTCAAAGTCCGCGCCCAGGGCCTGCTGATAGATCGGTGCATTCATGGTGACCTCCTGCTGGATGGTGGCGCTGGATTCACAATCTACCGGCAGCCTTGAGCCGGATGTACATGTCGGCCAGCCCGGGTGGCAGCTGGTGCGGTTCTGCATCCACAACCTCCACGCCAAAACGGCGGAGTTCAGAGCTGACGGCGGCACGCTGGAGGAGTGCACGTTCGGCGGCGGCCGCCCTGAAGACTCCTGCAGCATCGCTGCGTTCGGCCAGCATGGCGCCCAGTTGGGGGTCGCGCACCGCGGCCACCACAACGACGTGCTGTGCGGCCAGTTGCGCCGCCGCGGGAATGAGGCCCTCCTCCGGCGCTCCGCCGTCGAGGCTGGTCAGCAGCACCACCAGGGAGCGGTGGGCAGTTACCGCCCGTACCTCGGCAGGAACTGCCGCCCAGTCCATCTCGATGAGCTCCGGTTCCAGCGGTGCCATGGCCTGGACAAGCCGGCCCAGCAGGTTGCCTTTGCCCGCAGTGCCCGCCCGCGCCCGTGCCCGGCGGTCGAAAGCAAGGAAGTCCACCCGGTCGCCGCCGCGCTCGGCGAGGACGCCAAGCAGCAGGGCAGCTTCCAAGCCGCTGTCCAACCGGGTCTCGTCGTCGATCCTTGCGGCCGCGGTGCGTGAGGTGTCCAGCACCATCACCACCCGGCGGTCCCGCTCGGGGCGCCAGGTCCGCACTACCACGGCAGAGCGCCGCGCAGTTGCCCGCCAGTCGATGGACCGGACGTCGTCGCCCCGGACGTAGTCGCGCAGGGAGTCAAACTCGGTGCCGGCACCGCGGATCTGGACCGCCGCCTTGCCGTCGAGCTCGCGGAGCTTCTGCAGCTTCGAGGGCAGGTGCCGCCGCGAATTGAACGGGGGGAGCACCCTGATCGATCCGGCAGAGGCTATGGTCCGCTGCCGGGCGGCAAGCCTCATAGGTCCGAAGGACCGGAAGGTGACATGCGGGGATTTCAGGTCCCCGCGCCGGACGGGCCGGAGTACGACGGCGGCACGCCGGCTTTCGCCCGCAGGCACATCCACCGGTTGGACCGGGTTGGCCGCCCCGGCCGAGGGTTGCCAGGCGTCACGGAAGCTTCCGCGCACGCGGCGCCGTCCACCGTTATGGATGGTGAGCTCGGCGGGCACCCGCGCGTTGAGGGCAACATTGACCGGCCCGCTGCGGACCACCTGCAGCAAGCGGGGTGATCCGGCCAGTGCAAGGTCGGCGCCTGCAGCGGCTGCAAGCACTGCAGCAACGGCGAAGAACGAGCTCCACCCCGGCAGCAGCAGGACCGGCACGAGTCCCAGCAGCACCAGCAGGACGAAGCGCCCGGAAATGGCCATCAGCGCGGGACGGGGACCGACGACAGGATGCTGCCCAGCACGTCATCCACCTGCACCCCGTCCATCTGCGCTTCAGGTTGCAGGGCGACGCGGTGCCGCAGGCAGGGGAGGGCGAGCGCTTTGACGTCGTCAGGAGTGACAAACGCCCTCCCGGACAGCCATGCCCAGGCCCGGGACGTGTTCAACAGTGCCGTCGCCCCGCGTGGCGAAACGCCCAACAGGAAGGACGGGGCAGTCCGGGTAGCCCGCACGAGGTCAACGATGTATCCGATAATCTCGGGGGCCACGTCCACGCTGGCCACTGCCTGCCTGGCCCGCTCCAGGTCCCGCGCGTCGGCCACGGCACGCACACCCGCTGCTGCCAGGTCCCGGGGGTCGAAACCCGCGGCGTGGCGCCTGATGACTTCCATCTCGTCGGCGCGCTCCGGCAATGGCATGGTGAGCTTGAGCAGGAACCGGTCCAATTGCGCTTCCGGCAGGGGATAGGTTCCCTCGTACTCCACCGGGTTCTGCGTCGCGGCGACCAGGAAGGGCGACGGCAACTGGCGGGGCTCCCCGTCCACGGAGACCTGGCGTTCTTCCATGGCTTCGAGAAGCGAGGCCTGCGTCTTGGGCGGGGTCCTGTTGATTTCGTCGGCCAGCAGCAGGTTGGTGAAGACCGGCCCCTCCCGGAACGTGAATTCGGACGTGTGGGAATCGTAGACCAGCGACCCGGTCACGTCGCCGGGCATGAGGTCGGGGGTGAACTGGACCCTCTTGGTCTCCAGGTCCAGTGCCGCGGACAGCGCGCGCACCAGCAGGGTCTTGGCGACGCCGGGCACCCCCTCCAGGAGGACATGGCCGTGTGACAGCAGGGCGATCAGCAGGCCGGTGACGGTAGCGTCCTGCCCCACGACGGCTTTGGCCACTTCATGCCGGACATCCAGGAGCGCCTGCCGGGCGGAGTCGTGCTCCATCGGGTCAAGGACCTGCTGGCCGGTGCCATGTTCACTCATCGTCTTCTGACCTCTTTCTCCAGGGTGTGCAGTTCCCGGGCCCAGGCCACCAGGCGGGCCTCGCTGCGGGGATGTTCATTAACAAGGTCGCTGACCGTGGACGCCGGCTTGCCCAACTGCCTCGCTGTGGCATCAACGATGGCCTCCGCGGTGGTTCCGGGACCGAGCCGGAGGGTTGCCGCGAGCCGGGATAACGTGCCCGCACGCAGGTTGTCCCTTGCCTGATCCATGGCCCGGTAGTCGTGGTAGAGCCGGGCCCGGCCCTCGGCAGTCTCCACTGCCTTGACCACCACGGGAAGGGGCTCGAAGACCAGCGGTCCATGCCGTCGGCCGCGCCAGGCGATGGCGGCGAGCGCAACGACCACCAGCCACGGTCCTATGAACCGCACCCAGTCCGGGGCCAATTCGTCGAGGGTCCGCGGCGAGCCGGTGAGGTCCATGTCCTCAAGTGACGGCAGATACCACACGAGGTCAGGCGAACTGCCCAGCAGCCGCAGCCCGAGGGCGGCATTTCCCAACTCGTCCAGCCGTTCGTTTCCCAGGACTGCGGTGCTGCCGAGGACTACCAGCCTGCCGTCAGTGCTGGCCGCAAGTACCCCGGCGGCCGAACCGGACGGCCGGAAACAGGTGGTCCCGCCGTCGTACACGAATCCCGACCCGCCACTGACCTGGCCTGCGGCCCGTGCATCCGGTAGGGAGCAACCGGGTGCCAGCGCGGGCGTGCCGTCCGGCACTACGCCTGCCTGCCGGATGCCACCGTCCAGGGCGCGGAGCGTCTCAAGGCGTGGCGAGACCACCACCACCCGGGCGCTTGAGTCCGCGAGGTCGCGGAGGCGCTGCGCGTCCAAGGCTCCGTTCCGGTCGTACAGCAGGAGGGTGGGGGATGAACTGCTGTCCAGGGCAGCCATGGCTGAGTCGTAGTTGCGGGCGTCGTGGACCTGCACCCCGTGCTCGCCAAGGATTTGGGCGATGGCGCGGGCACCGCCGGGACCTGCGTTGCTCACGGACAGGGGGACGACGTCTCCCTTGGGCGCCAGCTGGGCCCAAATCACCAGGCCAAGCCCGACGGCGACCAGGACGACGAGCGCGGCCAGTCCCCGGTGGCGGCGCAGCCGGACGCGGAAGGAGCGGACGGCAGTCCGCTCCGGGCCCGCTTCCCGGGCAGCCTCCGTGGTGGGTCCGGTCATGGCAGGACCGCCGGCTGATGCCGGTCCAGGGGAAGTTCGGGTTTGGCTGCCGCCAGGGCGTCGTCGAGCCGGACCATGTCCTGGTACTCCGCACCGCCGGCAGGCCTGTTGCCGTAGCGGACCGCGTCGAAGGCAGCTGCTGCCCGGGCCAGCCGCTGCGCCTCAGCACTGAACGGCACTGAGAGCTCGCGTGCGGCCTCATCCGCGGTCCGGCCCGGCTGCGGATCGATGACGGCCCTGTCCTCGGCCGAGCGCACCAGGGCACGGAAACGGTCTACGACGGCGTCGCCCCACTTTCCGGCAGCTGCGGCCTCAGCGGCGCGCTGGCGGTAGTCCGTGGAGGTGAGGGTGTTGTCTGCACCAAAGACATCCTTCTGCTTCCGGGCGGCCGGGTTGAGCCGTGGGCGGGCCAGGACGATGGCCACGGCTACGACCAGGACGATAACGATGCCTATGACCGGGGTGGGAACCGACCCGTCAGGTCCCGACGGCCCGTCCAGGGTACCCAGCCAGTCAAGGAAGCCGCGCCACACGCTTTCCAGCCAGGACGGCTCTGCCTGACGGTACTCAGGCTTCGCCAGCTCCTCCGCAGCCCACCGGCGTGCCTGTTCGGCGTCGGGAAGCACCGGCGGTTCAGCGGACATCCGGCCATGCACTTCCGGACGGCCCTTGGGAGCCGTTGCCCGGTGCGGTGAACGCCGCACCCCGGCCAGGGACGCCCTCGGGGTCAGCACCCGTCTCGAGCAGGCGGAGGAGCGTAAGGTCCAGGCCGTCCTTCCTCATCCGGAGGTCCATGTACAGCAACGACATCACCGACGTCTGGAACGCGTAACCCAACGCGCCCACCAGTGCCCCTAGGACAGCGGTGGCAATCCCCACGGCCACCGCCATCCCCGCGTCCTGACCGGATCCGCCGTGGGGTGAGACGACGGTGCCGAGGAAACTGGTCAGCAGGCTGACCGGGATCATCACTACCTGGCTGATCACGCCCACCAGAAGACTTACCACGAGGGTCATTCCGAAAATTCGCCACCAGTTGCCCCGGGTCAGCTGCCAGGACCGGCGCAGGGCGGCGATCGGACCGACTTCCTCGATGACCACCGCGGCAGGGGCAACCATGACCTTGATGGCGATCCAGGCAAACACCGCGATGAAGGCAGGGACAAGGGGAATCAGGAACAGGGCGCCCGCCGCCCGGTCGGTTCCGGCGATGAGAGCCACAGCCACGCCACCGAAGACCAGGAAAGCAAACAGCACGGCAGCCACCAGCAGCGCAGCGAGGCCAATCAGCGCGCCGGCCCTGGACTTGGCCAGGGCCCACATCTGGCGGAACCCTGTGGGCCTGTTCAGGATCGACCGGGCGACAGGAACCACCATGGCCCCCTGCAGAACGGCGGAGATGACGAGCGTCAAAATGCTGACAACCAGGATGGCGCCTGCGAAGCCGAATCCCATACCGGCCAGATCCGCGGGGCTGGCGCCCTCCACCCAGGCCTCTATGGACCCGGCAGATGTGGCGGACACGGCCGTGACGACGGCGGCCAGTATCGCCGAGAGCGACTGCGCCAGCAGGGCGGCACCCAGCATGGCCTTTGGGTTCCGGCGGATGGCCTGGAAGGAGCCGTCAAGGATCTCGCCGAACATCAGTGGCCGCAGAGGAACGATGCCGGGCTTTGGCGGGGCAACGTAGCGCGGCTGTCCGTATATATTCCCAAATTGGTTCCCGGAGGCCGGTCCATAGGGCGTTCCGTAGGGCTGTTGGGGATAGGCGGCGCCCGCGTAAGCCGGCGGGGGACCGTTCCACGGTGCCTGCTGGCCATAAGGCGGCTGGCCCGGCCCCGGCTGGGCTTGGCCTGGTTGGACTGGGCTGCCGCCCGGCTGCTGGGACCATGGCGCGGGGGGACCCCACGATGGAGTGCCGCCCCAAGTCCCGCCGGCGGCTCCCCGGTTCGGAGCCATCCACCCGTCATCGCTCCGGTCCCGCTGGTACCCGCCGCTGCCGTCCTGGCTTTGGCCGGGCCGCGGTCCCCGGGAACTGTCGGAGGGCTGCTCCGGTTCCTCCCGGCCTGATTCCTGTCCTGACACGCTCTTCCTTCCCCCATTCCGGCGGCACTCTTGTCCCGCGGCCGGGCCCCGACAGCCGTTGGCCGCCGGGAAGGTCCGGCACGGTCCCAGCCTATAGTTCCGGCGTCGGAGGTCCTAGCGTTCCGCCATGCCGAAGCCGCTGAACAGGACAAAGCCCCCCTGATAAGGGAATATATAACTATGAAGGCACGCATTCTGGTGGTTGATGATGATGAAGCGCTGGCCGAAATGATTGGAATTGTCCTTCGCAATGACGGCTTTGAACCCGTCTTCTGTGCGGACGGCGCCCAGGCGCTTGACATCTTCCGGTCATCACGGCCGGACCTGGTCCTGCTGGACCTTATGCTTCCCGGAGTGGATGGCATTGAGGTCTGCCGGCAGGTCCGCGCTGAGTCGGACGTGCCCATTGTCATGCTCACGGCCAAGGCGGACACCTCCGACGTCGTCCGTGGCCTTGAATCCGGCGCCGATGACTACGTGCCAAAACCGTTCAAGCCCGCCGAACTGGTAGCACGTGTTCGGGCCAGGCTTCGCCCGGGAGACCAGAAGGCACCCGAAACCCTGCGGATCGCGGACATCACCATTGACGTTGCCGGGCACACGGTAAGCCGGGGGAGCGAACGGATTTCCCTGACGCCGCTGGAGTTCGACCTCCTGGTGGCCCTTGCCCGCAAGCCGTGGCAGGTATTCACCCGTGAACTGCTGCTTGAACAGGTGTGGGGGTACCGCCACGCGGCGGACACCCGCCTGGTCAACGTCCATGTCCAGCGCCTGCGGTCCAAGATCGAGCAGGACCCGGAAGCTCCGGAAGTTGTATTGACGGTACGTGGTGTCGGCTACAAAGCAGGGGCCTGACCCCGCTTCCTCCGACGGGGAACGCCGGTCCGGCGTCCCCGCCCAGGCGACCCCCGGAGAAGCATCGGATTCGGAACGGCGTGCGGCGGCGCAGCCACATCAACAACAGGCTCAGCAAGAACCGCAGCCGCACCAGGAGCCGCAGCGCCATCAAACAGCGCAGCACCACCAGACGCCGGAGCACACGGACGCCATTAGCCCCGGATTCAGGCAGTTCGCATTCCGTGTGCGGATCTGGCAGCGCCGTGCCGTCATCGTCAGCCTCAGGGTGGCCAGGCTCGTAAAGACCGGTATCTTCCGCTTCCTGCCGGCCCTGCGTTACGTCGGACGCGCCCTGCAAAAGCGTTGGCGCCGTTCCCTGCAGTTCAGGACAGTCCTCACCACCCTGCTTCTGGCCGTCATGTCGTTCGCCGTAGTTGGCGCCTACCTGTCGAACCAGATCGCCAACAACCTTTTCCAGGAACGGCTCACGCAGGCCGAATCGGAAACCCGGTACAACGTCAAGCAGGTCCAGGAGACGTTCGACGGCGCCCAGGTCACCGACCAGTCAAGCGTCATTACCCTGGTCTACGACACCCTGAACGCGGTAGAGGGCCGTGGCTCGGTGATCCAGCGGCGGTATGTCTTCGAAGCCATGCCGGAGCAGACCAAGCCACGGAACCGCTGGGTGGAATCCCGGGCATCGGATCAGCTGACAGTCAGTGTTATTCCCCCTGAGCTCCGCAAGGCGGTCCAGGAATCCGGCAAGGACCAATATTGGGCGTCCACCGTGATCCCCGTGGGCACCGAGGACCGGCCAGGCATCGCCGTCGGTAACAAGGTCACGTTCAATGGCACGGTCTATGAGTTGTACCTGATCTACGACCTCAACACGGCGCAGCAGACGCTGGACGAGATCCAAAGCGTCCTCTGGGCCGGCGGCGCTGTGCTGGTGCTCCTGATTGGTGCTGTGGCCTGGTACGTCACACGCAACGTCGTGAGCCCGGTCAGCCACGCGGCCATGGTGTCGGAGAAACTGGCCGCCGGGCAACTCCAGGAGCGGATGGTGGTCCGCGGCGAGGACGAGGTGGCCAGGCTGGGCGCCTCGTTCAACCACATGGCTGCCAGCCTGCAGGAGCAAATCACCCAGCTGGCCACCCTTTCGCAGATGCAGCAGCGCTTCGTGTCCGATGTTTCCCACGAACTGCGCACTCCCTTGACAACGGTCAGGATGGCGGCCGAAGTACTGTACGACGCCCGTGACGATTTCGACCCCATCAACAAACGGTCTGCCGAGTTGCTCTACAACCAGGTGGAGCGGTTCCAGTCGCTGCTCTCGGACCTGCTGGAGATCTCCCGCTTCGACGCCGGTGTGGCGGTGCTGGACGCCGAACCGGAAGACATCCTCCAGATCATCGCCCACGTCATCGAGGGTGCCTCGCCCGTAGCTGCGGAGTACGGCTCAGAGATCGTCCTGAGTGCCCCCGACGGCGCCATCGTTGTGGACATGGACGCGCGCCGGATCGACAGGATCCTGCGGAACCTGATCCTGAACGCCGTCGAACACGGCGAGGGCCGGCCGGTGACCGTCACAGTGGCAGCCGGTGAAACCGCCGTCGGCATCGCTGTCCGTGACCACGGCATCGGCATGGAACCGGCCGAGGCGGCCCGGGTCTTCGACCGGTTCTGGCGGGCTGACCCTGCCCGCGCCCGGACCACCGGTGGTAGCGGCCTGGGGCTATCCATTGCCGCGGAGGACACCAAGCTCCACAACGGCTGGCTGCAGGCCTGGGGGAGGAAAGGCAGCGGGGCAAACTTCCGGCTTACCCTGCCGCTGCGCCAGGGCGAAGAGATCGGCAACTCGCCGGTCCAGCTCGAACCCGAAGACAACATCACCACGGGAGAACCGGGCAGCGTTCCCCGGGAACCCGACACCAGGAACATCCTGGTCCTGGAAACCGGTGCGGCGCGGTTGGCGCCGCTGCCGACAACGAAGGAGAACCCATGACCGGCCGCGGCCGTCCGGCACAGCTCGGTGCTTTCCTGCTGGCGCTGCTGGTTGTGGTGCTGGCAGGCTGTGCCCGGATACCCATCTCGGGGCCGGTCGGCAAGAGCAGCGAAGGCAGCGCCGGCAACCTGAACGCGCCGGTCTTCCTCCCGGCTGCACCCCAGCCCGGTGCATCACCGGAAACCATCATTGACTACTTCTACCGCGCGGGCAGCGGCTACGAGGACGACTACGCCGTGGCCCGCCAGTACCTCACGCAGGCCTCGTCCGTGTCATGGAAACCGGACCAGCGCGCGTTGGTCTACCGGGATGCGCGGGTGGTGGCCACCGGGACGGAAAACGTCTACAACTACGAACTGGACGTTGCCTACACCGTCGACGCCGACGGCATCACCACCCAGTCCCCGGAAGGCACCGTGGAACGGATTCCCGTCACGGTTACCCAGGTAGACGGGGAATGGCGCATCTCGGCAATACCGGACGGGACCGCTATCGCCGAGGAAACTTTCAAGGTGATTTACGGCGCCTATCCCATCTACTTCTACGACCCCACGTTCACTTATGCCGTCCCCGACGTCCGCTGGTTCATCAGGAATAAAACGGTCAAGGCCATGACGAGCGCGCTGCTGGCGGGGCCGGCCCCCTACCTTCGCGGCGCCGTGGCCAGTGCCTTCCCGTCGGGAATCAAGCTCGCCCGCGAGTCCGTCCCCGTTGTTTCGGGAGCCGCGCAGGTGGACCTGACGGCCAAGGAGCTCACGGAGACATCCCCCGAGGACCGTCTTCGGATGCAGATGCAGCTCACGCTGACGTTCCGCAGCCAGCCCGACGTCGTGAATGTCGAGCTGCGGGCCAACCAGGACCTGGTGAGGGTGGAGGACAACGGCTCAGTCCTCCCACCGGTGCAGGACAAGAGCGCCCCCTCACGCCAGATCGCCGTCAGCGGCAATGAACTGGTGCGGTACGAAAACAACAGGATTTCGCCACTTCCGGACATGCAGCCCGTCTCCGCCCTCGACCCACGGTTCCCCGCAGAGTCCCCGGTGTCCCAGACCGCTGCGTTCCTCAACGAGAGCCGAACAACCCTGTACAGCATCAATCCGGGACAGCCGGCCCGTGCCCTGACTACGCGGAGCACCCTGAGCCGGCCCTCCTTCAGCCTCAACGACTGGGTCTGGTCGGCCGGGCCCGGGGGAAATGGGGCCACGGAAGTGGTGGCCTTCCGGCCCACCGGAGTTGCAGAAGGGGCATCGGTTCCGTCGGTGACACTGGCGCCGGCCTGGCTGGCGGGACGGTCCGTCAAGGAATTCCGGGTTTCCCGGGAAGGCGTCCGGGCGCTGGTCATTTCCGAACAGAACGGCAAGACCCGGGTCCAGGTCGCGGGGATCATCCGCGGCGGCGACGGGACACCCCGTGAACTGACCCAGCCAACCACCCTGGCGACCGACAGCAACCCCGACCAGGGCGCCTGGGTCAACGACTCCACGGTTGTGGTCATGAAGGGCGCGGCGGCGGCCAACGTCACCCCGGAACTACTCTCCCTCACCTCGGGACAGCCCCAGCAGCTCGCCCCCTGGCCGGGCCTGGTGGCGCTGAGCGCAGGCAACGGACCGGAGGAGATCTACGGGCAATCGTCTGAAGGCATCTTCCAGCGGCTTGGTAACGGCTGGTCGCCGCAGATCAAGGGCCCCATCGATCCTTCGTACCCGGGGTAGGGGCCGCACATACAGCCGTCCAATGAGGACGCGGCGCGAGCTGGGTCCACATAGGCACTGTTACTGCTTTCCTTTGCTGACGGCCGGGGTCATCGTTGAGCCGTGGGCATCGAATCAACTCCCGGCAGTGGCCGGGCGGACCCTGACCTCCTCCCGTCCCAACCTGCGGCCAGGCACCGATCAGAACATCAAAGCGCCCTACTGCGGTTTGCTGACCAGGTGGGCGGAGCCGCGGCCGACCTTTTGGCCCTGGCCATCCCTGCTGACTGTGTGGGCTGCGGCGCTGAGGACCACCAGCTCTGCCCGCACTGCTCCCGGCAGCTGCGCCGGCTCACCGCGCAACCCTTCCGTGCCGAAGCTGCCGCACCCGCGCTGACAGGTGTGGACGGGAGGATCCTGCTGCCGGTGGTTGCGGCAGGCGTTTACAGGGAAGAACTCGCGCAGGCTTTGCTGTCCTTCAAGCGCCACGGCCAGCACCGGCTCCGGAAGTGCCTGGGCAGGGCGCTCGCAGATGCGGTGCGGACGGCAACGGGAGACCGCCAGCCGTTTGTCCTGGTTCCGGTTCCCACGAGCTCAGCCGCCTATCTGGCAAGGGGATTCAGCCCTGTGCACCTGCTCCTCGCCGAAGCAGTCCGGCAGCTTCCCGGCGCTGTCATGCGGGACGTCCTCGGTAAGGCCAACCCCGGAGGTATCCTGCCTGCGGGTGGCCAGAAAGGCCTCGGCAGGGGCGACCGGGCAAGGCGCGTCCGGGGCTCCATGACGGTGCGGCGGCGCGCCCGCGGCACGGTGGCCGGGAGCCGCTGCATCATCGTCGACGACGTCCTCACCACCGGTTCCACGCTGTCCGAAGCCGCGCGTGCACTGCACCGCGACGGGGCCAGGGTGGCAGGAGCGGTGGTCCTCGCCGCAACGCGTCCGCCAGTCTCAGGAAGCCCGGACGGCCCATCCTAAGCCAGTAGCGAAACTACAGCGACTTAGAAAAAAATAAACCGGGAAAGGATGAATAACGGATGACGATGAACTAACGTCGGTGGTGGGTACCAAGACAGAATGTACCTTTCGATGGCGGCTCGGAGAGGGGCTCGACTGTCAGGCAGATCGGCCCAGGGAAGCGCCGCCGTCGTGTCACCGAAGTCATTTGGAGGGCACCATGGAGTTTATGATCAGCGGACGAAATCTGACAGTGTCAGACCGGTTCCGCGAATATGCCGGGGAGAAGATCTCAAAGATCGAGTCGTTGGGGGACAAAGTCCAGCGGGTCGATGCCAAGGTTTCCAAAGAGACCAATGCCCGGCAAACAGGCGACCAGTTGACCGTTGAGGTGACAGTCCTGGGCCGCGGACCGGTGATCCGCGCCGAAGCCAGCGCTGCAGACAAGTTCGCCGCCTTCGATCTTGCGTACAACAAGCTGCTTGAACGCCTGCGCCGGGCCAAGGACCGGAAGAAGGTCCATCACGGACGCCACACGCCCAAGGCTGTGAGGGAAGCAACCGCGTCCCTCGAACCGGCCAGTGCGCACGAGCCCCTTTACATGGAGGCCAGCCACCGGAGCGAGGCCAGCGCGTCATCCGCCGACAGGTCTCCCTACGACGTGGACAATGATATTCCGGCGGGCGATTCCCCCGTCCTGATCCGCCGGAAGGTCTTCCCGGCAGCGTCGCTGACACTCGACGACGCAGTGGACAACATGGAACTCGTGGGGCACGACTTCTATCTGTTCGTCGACAAAGCCACCAATACCCCGTCCGTCGTGTACAGGCGGCGCGGCTGGACCTACGGTGTAATCACGCTGGACCACGAGTGCGAACCCGGAGACACCGTGGTGGAAGAAAAGATTCTGGCCTACCGCTCGGATGATGCTGCGGCAACCGCTTAGGGTGCCGGCAGCAATCAACAGAAAGGACTGGCGTGCCGGCTTCGCTGAGCCTTAACCAGGCCCGGCGGATCGCTCTGGCAGCACAGGGGCTCGACAAAGGACGGCCCACCGGACCCGTAACTTTGCGGACGGTGGGCCGCACCTTTGCCCGCTTGCAGCTGGTCCAGATCGATTCCGTGAATGTCCTCGCGCGGAGCCATTTCCTTCCCTTCTATTCGCGCCTCGGGAACTATGACAGGAGCATTCTGCACAGGATGTCCGGGGTCCACCCGCGCCGTATGGTCGAATATTGGGCCCACGAGGCCAGCTACATCCGGCCGGAACACCATGCGGACCTCCTGCTCTGGCAGAAGCGCGCGTGGGTTGGTGCCGGGAGCATGGACCCGGACCAGCGGGCCGCGATATCGGAACTGATCCTGGCAACACTTGCCGGAAGCCGTCCGCTGACTGCATCTGAACTGACCGCCCGGATTGGCCACGTGGAAGAACGGCAAACAGGCAACTGGGGCTGGAACTGGAACGCCGTCAAAAGGGTCCTCGAACACCTTTTTGAAGCGGGGCTCGTCTCCGCAGCTGCACGGACAGAGCAATTCGAGCGGAAATACACGCTCACGGCGAGGATTCTCCCGCAAGCCGGAATGGGCCCGGGGGAGGACTCCACCGAGCCCAAAGACCGGGCCGCGGCGCTGGACCGGCTAACGGACGCTGCCGCCCGCGCTCACGGCATCGGAACTGTCCGGTGTTTCGCCGATTACTTCCGGACACCCGTCAAGGCGACTGCGCAGTCTGTGGAGCGCCTGGTCGACCAGGGTGCCCTGGAACCGGTGAGAGTCACGGGATGGAACCGCGATCTCTACCGCCATGCAGATGCTGTCCTGCCGCGGAGGGCCACAGGCCGTGCCCTGCTCAGCCCCTTTGATTCCCTGGTGTTCGAGCGTCGCCGGCTTGAAGAACTCTTCGGCTTCCACTACCGGATTGAGATTTACACTCCCGAACACAAGCGGCGGCACGGCTATTATGTCCTTCCCTTCCTCCTCCGGGACGGCATCGTAGCCCGAGTGGATCTGAAGGCCGACCGCGCGGGCGGAAAACTGCTGGCCCGGGCCGCCTTCGCCGAGCCGGCCGCCCCGCCGGACACCGCCGTCGAACTTGCCGCGGAACTGCGCCTTATGGCTGAATGGCTGGGGCTTCATTCCGTGGAGGTTTGGCCGTCGGGTGACCTCGCGCCGGACCTTGCGCGGGCCAACGGCACCGCCGACTCCGATCCGCTCTGAGGGAAACTGGCACCGGCAGGTTGTCTCTCCCGTAGACTAAAAACGCCAGAATTCGGCGGCATGAGACTGGGAGCATCTTCACGTGGCATCACTTATCGAAAAACTTCTCCGCACGGGTGACAAGAAAACACTTCGGCAACTGCGGAACTATGCCGACTCCATCAATGCCCTCGAAGACTCGTTCAAGACCTTTACCGATGCCGAGCTCCGTGAGGAAACGGACCGGCTCCGCGAACGCCACCGGGACGGCGAAAAGCTCGACAACCTCCTCCCTGAAGCCTTCGCCGCTGTTCGTGAAGCGTCCTCGCGCACCTTGGGAATGCGGCACTTCGACGTCCAGCTGATGGGTGGCGCCGCCCTCCACCTGGGCAACATTGCTGAAATGAAAACCGGTGAAGGCAAGACCCTGGTAGCAACCGCTCCTGCCTACCTGAATGCCCTCACCGGCAAGGGTGTCCACGTCGTCACCGTGAACGACTACCTCGCCGAATACCAGTCCGACCTCATGGGCCGCGTCTACCGCTTCCTCGGGCTGACCAGCGGATGCATCCTCGCGAACCAGGACCCTGCCGTGCGTCGCGAACAGTACGCAGCGGATATCACCTACGGAACCAACAACGAATTCGGTTTCGACTACCTGCGCGACAACATGGCCTGGGACCGGAACGAACTGGTCCAGCGTGGACACAACTTCGCCATCGTCGATGAAGTTGACTCCATCCTCATTGATGAAGCCCGTACCCCGCTCATCATCTCGGGGCCTGCCCAGGGCGACACGAACCGCTGGTACAGCGAATTTGCCAAGGTCGTTCTGCGGCTGCAGCCCGAAAAGGACTACGAAGTCGATGAGAAGAAGCGCACCGTCGGTGTCCTTGAGGGCGGCATCGAAAAGGTCGAGGATTACCTCGGCATCTCGAACCTGTACGAGTCCGCCAATACGCCGCTGATCGGCTTCCTTAACAATGCCATCAAGGCCAAGGAACTGTTCAAGCGGGACAAAGACTACGTCATCATGGACGGCGAGGTCCTCATCGTTGATGAGCATACCGGCCGTATCCTTGCCGGCCGCCGGTACAACGAAGGCATGCACCAGGCGATCGAGGCCAAGGAGGGTGTCGAGATCAAGGCGGAGAACCAGACCCTGGCCACCGTCACCCTGCAGAACTACTTCCGCATGTACGGCAAGCTCTCCGGCATGACCGGCACCGCTGAGACCGAAGCCGCCGAGTTCATGAGCACCTACAAGCTCGGCGTCGTGGCCATCCCCACCAACCGCGACATGCAGCGCATCGATCAGTCCGACCTCGTGTTCAAGAACGAGACAGTGAAGTTCGACGCCGTCGTCCGCGATATTGCCGAACGCCATGAGAAGGGCCAGCCCGTCCTGGTGGGTACCACCAGCGTCGAGAAGAGCGAATATCTTTCCCGGCTGCTCGCCAAGGACGGCATCCGCCACGAAGTCCTGAATGCCAAGAACCATGCACGGGAGGCCGCGATCGTTGCCCAGGCCGGCCGTAAAGCCGCCGTCACGGTGGCCACCAACATGGCCGGCCGAGGTACCGACATCATGCTGGGCGGCAATGCCGAATTTACGGCGGTCGCCGAACTGGCCAAGCGCGGCCTCGACCCGGAGGAAAACTCCGAGGAGTACGAGTCCGCGTGGCCGGCTGCACTTGAAGCGGCTAAGCAGGCCGTCAAAGATGAGCATGAAGAGGTCCTGAACCTTGGTGGACTGTATGTCCTCGGCACCGAACGCCACGAGTCGCGGCGTATCGACAACCAGCTCCGCGGCCGTTCCGGACGCCAGGGCGACCCGGGCGAGTCCCGGTTCTACCTTTCCCTGACCGACGACCTCATGCGGCTGTTCAACTCCGGCGCCGCTGAACGCCTTATGAACAGCTCCGTTCCCGACGACGTGGCCCTGGAATCCAAACTCGTATCCCGCGCCATCGCCTCGGCCCAGGGCCAGGTGGAGGGGCGCAACGCTGAGCAGCGGAAGAACGTCCTGAAGTATGACGACGTCCTGAACCGCCAGCGTGAAGCGATCTACAGCGACCGTCGCCGCATCCTCGAGGGGGATGACCTGCATGAAAAGGTGCAGTTCTTTGTCGAGGACACCATCATGGCCCTCATCGACGACGCCACCGCCGAAGGCAACGGCGACGACTGGGACTTCCACCAGCTGTGGACTAATCTCAAGACGCTGTACCCGGTGAGCGTGAGCGCGGACGACATCATTGAAGAAGCCGGTGGAAAGTCCCGGCTGACGGTGGAGTTCCTGAAGGAAGAGCTGCTTTCGGATGCCCGGCTTGTCTACCAGGCACGGGAGGAAAGCATCGGCTCCGAGAGCATGCGCGAACTGGAACGCCGCGTCGTGCTGTCAGTCATCGGACGCAAATGGCAGGAACACCTCTACGAGATGGATTACCTCAAGGAGGGCATCGGGCTGCGTGCCATGGCCCAGCGCGATCCCCTGGTAGAGTACCAGCGCGAGGGTTTCACACTGTTCCAAAGCATGATGGAAGCCATCCGGGAGGAAAGCGTCGGGTTCTTGTTCAACCTGGAAGTCGAAGTGACTCCGGCCCAGGACGTGGTGGTGGAGGACGCCTCCGGCGGACACACCGAGCACGTTGAACCGCAGGTCCGGGCTGCCGGTCTGGAAGCGCCCGAAAAGCCTGCTCAGTTGCAGTACACGGCACCCAGCGAAGGCGGTGGCACCCAGACCCGGGTGGAAACCCGCTCCACGGGACGCTCAGGCAACCCCGCCAAGGCGGCGGAGCAGGATGCGGCAAGGGAAGCCGCCAAGCGTCCTGCCAAAAAGAAGCGGCGCTAAGGCAGCATCCGAGGGACGACGGCTTCTAAGGCAAAGGGCAGGGCCAGCGGGACAAAGCATCCCGGGCCCTGCCCTTTCTTGGTCCGGGTGGTCAGCCGATAACGAGTTCAGTGACCCGCCACACCTGCTTGCTGCGCTCCAGGCGGATTGCCACGGCCCGTGCACGTACGTCATCGACCACCACGGCACTTGCTTCATAGGTGCCTTCCGCCACTTCGCAGATCCTTACTGACCGGACAACGGAATTCCGGTGCAGGCGGCCCAGCGCAGGATTTCCGGTCCTGGTGATCTCCCGCCGAATCAGTGCGGCGCGGTGCTGGAGGGCAGCGAGGCATCGGGGGTCAAGCCTGCGTGCCAGTTGGTGGACGGGCCGGATCCCGGCCAGCACTTCCATGGCAGCCTGCACTGTTCCCCGCGTGAGGGCCCGGACTTCAGCTTCCTCATCCGCGGCCCGGAGACGTACTGGCTCTCCGGGCCGCGGGGTCGATCGGCCCTGTTCCAGAGCCCGCAACTGTCCCTGTCGCAGCGACGCCTGGCTGGCTGTGCCAGGGGTGAAGCCTTTTTCAGCATTGCTTTCTGTTCTTCGCCGGAGGACGCGGATCGGCGTTACTGCTGGCATTGCTTTCCCCTTTTGGTGCGTGCGGCGCCGGCACTCGACCGGCATGGTTGCGGATGCTTAGGACGGTGAGGGTGGCTGCAGGACTTGGCCCGGGAGCAGGACATCCGGGTTCTGGCCGATGACAGCCTTGTTGGCTTCGTACCAGCGCGGCCACTCCTGGGCGACGTCAATATCGGAAGCGTTGCTGCCCAACTGGCTCCGCACAATGTCCCACAGGGTGTCGCCGGCGAGAACTGCCACGGTTCCTGTTGTATGACCTGAATCCCCGCCCATTGTGGCTTCTTGGCGCGTGGCAGGCGGAGCCAGCACCGCTGGGTCCACCAACGGGGTGGTCCGGGGCTGCCATCGGGGCTGCAGCTGGGAGAAGCTCGCGGCGCCGGAGCTTGCGTCCACAGTCGTTGGGGCAGTTTCGGGCGTTGCTTGCGTAAGTTCTTCCGGTGCCGTCGATGTCGGCATCAGGCCGGGCGTCAGGGCCTGTTCCGGATAGCCTGCACCCGGGGCCGTAGCCGGCGTGGAGGGGTCCCCCATGGCGCCGCCTGTGGAAGCGGCCGGCGATTGAGGTGTTGCCTTCAGAGCTGAGGCGTATTCCTGCGTGGGCGCCCACTGCGGACCCGGATCGAGGGTTTCGGCGTTGGCCGCTGCACCCGACACGAGTTGCAGTGAGACCGCCGCGACCACCAAACGCCTCATAAATGCGGGCGAAAGCCTGCGCGTCAGCGAAGCTGCACGGTCGTTGCCTCGTCGCTCCAAGAGCACGCCCACTGCGGCGGCCAGGAGGGACAGAAACCACCAGGTAATCAGTATCGAGCCCGAAATTAGTGCTACGGCTCCCAGAATGTCCTCGGCGGACGTGCTTTGGTGCCTGGCCGATGCCTCCTGCCACTGCAGGACAAGACCAAACCCAGTGGAGACGAGCACAGCTCCCAGGACCAACAAAGCCATGGCCGTGAGGGCGTCGGTCCTGATTCCGTGGGAGTCGCACTTCAACATTGATTCATCCTTTTGATGCAGTTTGATGCACTTTAATGTCGGTTGAACCAGTTTGCTCCCCACGGCGGCTATATGTCCATACGGTGGAGAGAGAAAGTTGGAGGAATTGACGGCCTGCCCGGTCGGACTTACTGTGGCCGAATGCGCTGGGATGCACTGTTCAACGACCTGGAAAGCCAACTGGCGGAATCGGACCGGCTTTCAATGGAAGCTGAGATTGGCGAGAGGACCCGGGCTGAACTGGCGGCTATCGAATTGTCCGACCGGCTTCGCGGAGCACTGGGGTGCACCCTCGGGGTCCACCTCCTGGGCGGAGAATCGTTCCATGGCCGCCTTGCCCATGCGGGTGCCGAGGCGCTGGTTATCGACGATGACCGGTACCAGGTCCTCATTCCCTACCGGGCGGTTGCCCGCTACGTGGGCACGGGAAGATTTGCCCGAACCGAACCGTCAGCCGTGCGGCGCGCCCTTGGCTTGGCGCATTCGCTCCGGGCCCTCGCCAGGGACAGGGCTGAGCTCACCATCAGTCTCGGTGGCAGTACGGGCGTCACACGGCTGGACGGCGTGATCGACCGCGTGGGCAAGGACTATGTGGACGTAGCGATGATAACTCCCGGTGAAGCCCGGAGGAGCCGGCATGTGGGAGAAGTATCAACCGTGCCGTTCGCCGCGCTTGCGGCCATCAGGTCAAGGAAGCAGGGGGAGTTGTAGCCAGCACCCGGACCGGGCGCGGCCACCGGTGACGAACCGCGTGCCCGCTCAGACCGACTTCGACTTGGACTCCTGAATCATCCGGCTCGCTTCTGCGTAGCGTTCCTCGATGTACTGTTCGAGCATCTTTTCTTCCACGCGCCATTGCCCGCGGCCACCGACCTGGATTGCCTTCAATTCTCCGCTCCGTACAAGTGCATACGCGGCTGGAGAGTTGATCTGGAGCTGCTCGGCTACATCCGCGAGCGTGAGGAACCTGGGCATGCCTCCATTTTGCCATCCGAACGGGGCCCGCGCCTGCGTTATCCACAGTTCCGCCATATTTGGGACTTTGACTTTTGTTCCGGCCTCCGTCCCGCAACAATGAGGTGTCCGGCCACGGAACGGCCCGCCGGCATGTCTAGGGGGAGAAACGGCATGGTTCCAGAAACATCAGCCGCATCAGCACGCCTGAAGCGCCCGTCGTGGAAAGATCCGCGCCTGCTGGTGGGGATCCTCCTGGTGTTGGCATCAGTGGCGGGAGTTGTATTCCTGGTGGGAAGTGCAGACCAAACCACGGAGGTTTACGCGGCCCGTGACGGGATAGCGGTGGGCGAAGCGCTGACGGAGCAGAACGTGGTCCGCGCCAAGGTGCGGCTCGGCGATGCGGAGCAGCATTACATCACCGCCGAATCAGGGTTACCCCAGGGCACGGTTGCCGTGCAACGCATCGGAAAAGACCAACTGGTCCCCCGTGCCAGCCTCGGGGAAGTGGACGACATCGACCGCAAGCCAGTGGCCATCACGGTGGACGGAACCCTGCCTGCGCAGGTTATCGCGGGTGCCCGCGTGGATGTCTGGGTTGCCCAGCCGGACGCCAAGAACGGATTCAGTGAACCCAAGCTCCTGCTGCCGGGTGCCGAAATTGCCGAGGTAACAGCAGGTTCAACAACACTCGGATCTGCCAAAAACACAGTGCTGATGGTGCTGGTGGAGGACAGCCGCATGCCGGCCATCCTTGGCGCCCAGGCCAACGACGCCCGGATCTCCGTGGTGTGGAACCCCGGTGGCGCCAAATGAGCATACCTGTGGTCACTGTAGGGCAAAGCCGGGAGGACCTGGTGGGCGGGCTCGAACGCTTGCACGGGCCTGTCACGGTGGTGAGGAGATGCGCCGAACTGCCCGAACTGCTGGCAGCGTGCCAAAGCGGGCTGGCCAGGGCGGCCGTCGTGGCGGACGGGTCCGAAGGCCTCACGGCTTCGCTGGTAGACCGGCTGGGGGCCGTTGGCGTGGCCATTATCGCCCTTACCGACAGTGCCGAAGAAGCAGTGCGGCTCCGCAAGATCGGTGTAGCGTCCGCCCTGAAAGGCGTGCAGTCCGCGGAGCTTTCGGACCGGATCGCCGACGCCGTGGAGCAGCTGACAGGGGCGCCGGGCCGTACGGTTGCTACGAGCTCCCTTGCGGACACTGGGGCAGCCCTGCATCCCATGACTGCGGAGCCTGACCCCGAAGCAGGCCGCCCCGGGGAAGGGCGAGTTATCGCAGTATGGGGACCAGCCGGCTCGCCCGGCCGGACCACCCTTGCCGCCAACATGGCAGCTGAACTGGCGGCCGACGGCGAGCAGGTCCTCCTCATCGACGCTGACAGCTACGGGGCGAGCGTCGCCGCTGTACTGGGCCTGCTCGACGAATCGGCTGCATTGGCCCAGGCCTGCCGGCTTGCGGACCAGGGCGCACTGGATGCAGACGCCCTCCGCAGGCTCGCCGCCCCCGTTGCAACCACGGCTGGAACCTTCAAGGTACTGACCGGCATTACGCGGGCAGATCGATGGACGGAGCTCAGGGCGCCGGCCCTGGCGATCGTCCTGGAACGGTCGCGGCAGATAGCCGACGTTGTGGTGGTGGACACCGGTTTCTGCCTTGAAGCGGATGAAGAATTGAGCTTTGACACCATGGCGCCACGGCGAAACGGCGCAACGCTGTGTGCGTTGGAGCTTGCCGATACCGTCTTCGCTGTCGGGGCTGCTGATCCCGTGGGCGTGCCGCGCTTGGTCAAGGGTCTTGTTGAACTGGAGAACGCTGTCCCTCAAGCCGTTCCCACGGTGGTGATGAACAAAGTGCGGTCATCCTCCGTTGGCAGGGGCCCCGAACGGCAACTGCGGGATGCCTGGGAGCGTTACGGTCCGGCATCCAAGCTGCAGGCGTTCCTGCCGTACGACATCGCTGCCGCGGATGCCGCCCTGCTCGCCGGATCGCTGCTGCTTGAATCGTCGCCGGATTCACCCCTTCGCCGCTCAATCCGGGAACTCGTTTGTGCACCCGTCCAGCAAATGTCAAAATCCTCTGTATTTTCTTCCACAGCAGGCCGCAGGGCAAAGGACTAGGCTCGCCATAAGAGCTGCAAGGGTGCAGCGCATATCGTGTGATGGAGGCGTTTGTTGATGTCGTCTGGATCCAGCGTGGAGGATCAGGCCCTTTCCGTTGAAGGCTTTGAAGGCTTCATGGGTGACTACTACCAGCATCTCGCCGAGGAGGACGCGCGCAGCTATCCGCGGGAACTGTTGGCGCAGCGGGCGGACCATCACCGCGAGGTTGCCTCGGAGCGGCTTCCGGGGCAGGCAAAGGTGGCCATTGCCGATGAGGAAGACAGCAGCGTCGTGTTCGTTGTTACGGACGACATGCCTTTCCTGGTTGATTCAGTCAACGCTGAACTGGTCCGCCAGCATGCGGCCATCAAGCTCGTCATCCACCCCATGTTCGTCGCCATGCGCAACAGGGAATCCGGGCACCTGGTCAAGGTCAACAGGGTTCCGTCGCACATCGGGATTTCCAGCGGTGACACTGCTGCAATGCCGAGCCTGTCCCACCTGATTGCCACCGGCGAAAATGCCTCCCATATGGAATCCTGGATCGCCGTCGAGATCAGCCGCATCTCCGACGAAGCCAAAGCATCGCTGCTTGAAGGATTGCAGCGAGTGCTTAAGGACGTGCGTGCCGCCGTCGAAGACTGGCCGAAGATGCGCCAAAAGGCCCTTCAGATTGCAGAAAGCCTTGACCAGGTAGCCAACCCTGCCCAGATTGCAGAACTGCGTCAGGCGCAGGACCTCCTGCGCTGGCTCGACGACGGCAACTTCACCTTCCTTGGATACCGGGAGTACGTCCTGATTAACGTGGACGGGGAGGACGTCCTGGAATTGCGGGAGGACAGCGGCCTTGGCCTGCTCCGGGCCGCGGCAGATTCCCCCCACATCCAGCACCTGACCGATACTGGACGCAAAAAGGCGCGGGAAAAGCGCGCCCTTGTCATCACGAAGGCCAACTCCCGTTCCACCGTCCACCGGTCCGCCTACCTGGACTACATCGGCGTCAAGAGTTTCGACGCCGCCGGCAACGTCAATGGTGAACGGCGCTTCATCGGGCTGTTTGCCACCAGCGCGTATACTGGCTCGGTGCGTGACGTCCCCATCGTCCGCGAAAAGGTCGACGCCGTCCTCCGCAATGCGGGTTTCCCGCCGGACTCGCACTCCGGAAAGGACCTGCTCGGCATCCTGGAGACCTACCCCCGTGACGAGCTGTTCCAAATCGAAGTCCCCGACCTCGCCGCCACGGCGGTCGGAATCCAGAAACTCCAGGAGCGCCGCCGGACCCGGCTCTTCCTCCGGCCTGACATCTACGGCCGCTTCATGTCGGCTGTCGTCTACCTGCCCAGGGACCGCTACACCACTAATGTCAGGCTTCGGATCGAGCAGGAACTCCGCGAGACCTTTCAAGCCGTTTCCATCGACTATGAAGCCAGAATGACCGAATCGGCTTTGGCCCGGCTCTTCTTCAGGATCCGCCTGCCGAAGGATGCAGACGTCAGTCATGTAGACAGCGGAGAGCTCGAAAAGCGGCTGGTCCGGGCGGCGAGGTCCTGGAGCGAGGGCATCGCCGAGGTGCTTCGCGACGGCGGGGACGCGGCGGAGGCCAAGGAGCTCGCGGCAATCTGGGCTGAAGCGTTCCCGGCGAGTTACCGGGTGGACTACGAAGTGGAAGATGCCCTTGACGACATCGCACGCTTCGAGAAGTACGGAGCAGCGGCCGAGCGTACCGAAGGGGCACGGCAGGAACGCCCTGGCGTCCACGTCTACCTCCCCGAGGGGGCCGGCGCCACGCTTGAGGAAGATGCGCGGGTCAAGCTGTACATGCTCGAGCCCAAGAGCCTGAGCCAGATCCTTCCCTTCTTCCACAACCTGGGGCTCGAGGTGCTTGATGAACGGCCCTTCGAAATCGAAACCGCGGACCGCCGCGATTTCTTCCTCTACGACCTCGGGCTGAAGTACCCGGCCGGCGTTGACCCCGTGGCAACCGGAGGTTTCCTGGCGGACTCCTTCAGCGCCGCTGTGACAGGTGCGGCAGAGTCCGACGCTTTCGACCGGCTGGTCCTTCGGGAGGGACTGCACTGGCGCCAGATCACCGTCCTGCGCGCCTACGCCCGCTACATGCGCCAGATGGGCAACACCAATTCGTTCGGGTTCATGGCAGATACCCTCCTCGCCAACCCCGATGTGACCAGGGGACTCAGTGCCCTTTTCGCTGCCCGGTTCGACCCGTCCCTGGACGACGAGGCACGCCAGGCAGCACAGGAATCCGTACGCGAAGAGCTGTCAGCGTCCATCGAAAAAGTTGCGACGCTTGACGCGGACCGCGTCCTGCGGACGTTCGTGAACCTCATCGAGGCCACTCTTCGGACGAACTTTTACCAGGACAAGCGGCACCTGAGCTTCAAGCTCGATCCGGCGCGGATCGACGGCTTGCCCTTCCCGCGTCCCATGTTCGAGATCTGGGTCTACTCTCCGCGCGTCGAGGGAGTTCACCTGCGATTCGGCAAGGTTGCCCGCGGCGGCTTGCGCTGGTCGGACCGCCGGGAGGACTTCCGCACCGAGGTGCTCGGCCTGGTGAAGGCCCAGACGGTAAAGAACGCCGTCATCGTTCCAACCGGGGCCAAGGGCGGCTTCTTTGCAAAGCAGTTGCCGGATCCGTCCGTCGACAGGGCGGCATGGATGGCCGAAGGCGTCGAAAGCTACAAGACCTTCATTCGGGGCCTGCTGGACCTCACTGACAATCTCGTTACTGAAGGCGCGGACGAAAAGTTGGTGCCGCCGTCGGACGTTGTCAGGCATGACGACGACGACTCCTACCTGGTGGTCGCAGCGGACAAGGGAACCGCGACGTTCTCGGACATTGCCAACGGCCTGGCCGCTGAGTACGGATTCTGGTTGGGAGACGCTTTCGCTTCGGGCGGCTCCGTCGGCTACGACCACAAGGCGATGGGCATTACCGCCCGCGGTGCGTGGGAATCCGTGAAAAGGCACTTCAGCGAGCTGGACCTGGATACCCAGACCCAACCGTTCACCGTGGTGGGCGTGGGCGATATGTCCGGCGACGTGTTTGGCAACGGCATGCTGCTGTCCCGGCACATCCGGCTGCTCGCTGCCTTCGATCACCGGCATATCTTCCTGGATCCCACGCCGGATGAGGAGCAGTCGTTCACCGAACGCCGGCGCCTGTTCGAACTGCCCCGGTCGTCATGGGACGACTACGACAAGTCCCTCATCAGCGAAGGCGGCGGTGTCTTCGCCCGTCAGGCCAAGTCCATTCCGGTGTCGCCCCAGGTTCGCGACGCCCTTGGACTGCCCGCCCACACGACGGAGCTCAGCCCGCCCGAACTCCTCAGGGCCATCCTGCTGGCGCCCGCAGACCTTCTCTACAACGGCGGAATCGGCACGTACGTGAAGGCCAGCAGCGAGTCCAACGCTTCGGTGGGGGACAAGGCCAATGACTCGATCAGGGTTGATGGCAGGGACCTCCGCGTCAAGGTGGTCGGCGAAGGCGGCAACCTGGGCATGACACAGCGCGGACGAATCGAGGCCGCACTTCAGGGTGTCATCCTGAACACCGATGCCATCGACAACTCCGCAGGCGTGGACTGCTCCGACCACGAAGTCAACATTAAGATCTTCGTTGACCGGATGGTTGCTGCTGGAAAGCTGGACGCGTCCGAACGTGCCGAATTCCTTGCTTCGATGACCGACGAAGTGGCACGCCTCGTCCTGGAAGACAACATTGACCAGAACATCCTGCTGTTGAACGACCGCACACGGGTTGCGGAGTGGAGCCCCAGCTACGAACGCCTCATGGACTGGCTGGAAATATCGGCGGACCTGAAGCGCGACCTCGAGGCCCTGCCCACGACGGACACCCTGCGCGAACGGCTCCAGCAGGGCCAGGGCTTGACGTCGCCTGAGCTCTCCGTCCTCGCCGCTTACGCGAAGATCGAACTGGCGACGGCCCTGCGGGAAAGCGACCTCGCGGACGATCCGTGGTTCCGGCAAACCCTCCGCGATTACTTCCCGACGCAGTTGCGTGAACGTTTCGACGCTGAACTCGACTCCCATCCGCTGCGCCGTGAAATCATCGCCACGGTGGTGGCCAACGACATGATCAACATGGGCGGCATCACTTTTGCTTTCCGCGTCATGGAAGAAACGTCTGCCAGCGAAGTGGCCGTCGCCAAGGCCTTCGTCGCGCTGCGGGAGATCTACGAGCTGGACGTGATGGTCCGGGAGCTCAACGGCCTGCCCGCGTCGTTCCCCACGGAGCACTGGAGCACGGTGCACCTGGACATCCGCAGGTTGCTTGACCGCGCGGTGCGGTGGCTCCTCACGCAGGGAACCGTCTCCCAGCCCATCGATGAAGTAGTGGCTGAGTTCAAGCCACTCATGGATCCCCTGCGTGCCCGCGTGCTCGACTACCTGCGCGGCGATGACCGGGAACGGGTGGGAAGCTGGCTCGAGAACGCAAGGGAGTGGGAACTTCCGGATAGCCTTGCCCTGCGCTGGGCTGAATTGTTTGAAAGCTTCGTGCTGCTCGACATCGCCAAGATCGCCCGCTTGCGGAAAGAACCGGTCGAGGACATCGCCGCCGCGTATTACACGGTGTTCAACCGTTTCCACGCTGATTCCCTCCTTGAGCGGATCAGCAGCCTTCCCCGGCAGGACCGCTGGCAGGCACTGGCAAGGGCCGCACTTCGCGATGACCTGTATTCCACGGTGTCGGACATCACGACGGCGGTGCTGGACGCCACGGCCGCGGGCGACTCGCCGGAGGCGCGGCTCACAGAGTGGGAGGCGCGGAACGCCGAACAGCTGGGCCGTGCGAAGAGCATGTTTGATGAGGTCAACGCACTCGAAACCGACGATATGGCGTCGCTGTCGGTAGCATTGAGGCTCTTGAGGTCTATCGTCCGGCGCTGATCAATCAGGCGTCGCAACTGGAGGTGCAGTGGCAATCTTTACCGACCCCATCAGGGAACACGCCGATTTCGGCCCGGGTGATGCTGAATGGCTTCACCTGCTGGTGGGGGACTGGCAGATGGTTGCGGACCTGGCCTTCGCCGACCTCGCACTGTGGTTCCCGCATCCCGAGTACGGGTACGTGGCACTGGCGCACGTGCGGCCGTCCACGACGCACACCGTGTTCCATGGGGACTTCGTCGGCGAAGGCATCCGGTCCGACCTTCGCCCCTTGGTGGACAAGGCCTGGAACAGCAGGGCCATCGAGCGCTCCAGCGAGACCAACTGGAGCAGCGACATGGCCCTGCGTGTCGAGGCTGTTCCCATGGTGCGGAACGGTCGGACCCTGGCCGTTGTCACTACGCACATGGACCTGTCCAGCTCCCGGATGCCGTCCCGCCTTGAGCTGACGTACCGTCAGTGCGCCTACGACCTGTTGAGGATGGGGACGCTCGGGCTATGGCCCGACTTCGCCTCACCCACTGGATCCCGCCGGGGCGCCCCGCGGGTAGGGGACGGGTTGATAAGGCTTGATGCCGACGGTGTGGTTCAGTACGCCAGCCCCAACGGTGTTTCAGCCTTCCGGCGGCTGGGTGATGGTGAATCGCTGGAGGGTCGCTCCCTGGCCGAGGTGACTGCCAGCCTCCTTAAGGACCGGCGGATGGTCGATGAAACGTTGCCCCTGGTGGTCACCGGCCGGATGCCGTGGCGCAGTGAAATCGAGTCCCGCGGCGTCAGCCTCTCCCTTCGGGCAATCCCCCTTCGCGACGAACAGCAACGTTTCGGTGCTTTGGTGCTGTGCCGCGATGTGTCAGAGCTCAGGCGGCGGGAAATGGAACTGGTCACCAAGGACGCCACCATCCGCGAGATCCACCACCGGGTGAAAAACAACCTGCAAACCGTTGCTGCCCTGCTCCGGATGCAGTCGCGCCGGATGGTCAGCGAGGAAGCCAAACAGGGACTGGAACAGGCAATGCGACGGGTTGCGACGATCGCCCTGGTGCACGAGACCCTGTCCCAAGGCCTGACCCAGAGCGTGGATTTCGATGAGCTGATCGGACGGCAGTTCAGGCTGTCCGCGGAGGTCGCTTCGCCGTCCCAGCAGGTGAAGACAGAACGTTCGGGCACCTTCGGCGAGCTTCCCAGCGACCTGGCCACCCCCCTCGCGCTGGTGATCAACGAATTGGTTACCAATGCCGTGGAACATGGCCTTGAGGGGCGGGCCGGGACGGTGTGGCTCATAGCCGACCGTGCGGAGGGCGAGGACGGCGACGGCGAAGAGCTCACCGTGACCATCGCCGACGACGGCGTGGGGCTACCGGATACTCCGCACGTCGAGGGTCTTGGGCTCCAGATCGTGCGGACCCTGGTAACCAGCGAGCTTGGCGGTACCATCCAGTGGCTGCCCCGCGAGGGCGGCGGCACAGCGGTCCGCATCCGCCTGAGCCTCGTGGGCCGGTAACGGGAGGCCGCTGGCATTGAATGGAAAGAGCCCCGGCGGCAACCTGATCGGTCGCCGCCGGGGCTCTTTCTGCGTGGCGGAAATTTTCCGCTGTACGTCGTGAAGGTTTGCCGATTATGAAGCGCGGCGTGCCCGGGCTGCCCGGCGCTTGAGGGCGCGGCGCTCATCTTCGCTCATGCCGCCCCAAACGCCGGCGTCCTGGCCGGATTCAAGTGCCCACTGGAGGCAGGTGTCGACTACCGGGCACCGGCGGCAGACACTCTTGGCTTCCTCGATCTGCAGGAGGGCCGGTCCGGTGTTCCCTACAGGAAAGAAGAGTTCCGGATCCTTCTCGAGGCACGCTGCGCGGTTACGCCAATCCATGCTGATTAGTTGCTCCATTTCTGGGAATCGCCCTTTGTGAAATTATTCACTAGTAGCTACAAAGGAAAAGGGCCCGGCAGGGCCCCCTTGGTCATCTTCATCAAGCCTGTCATGTTAACGCTGTGTAAACAAGGGGTAATAACGCTTGATATCCCGGGAATGCTGAGCGATACATCACACTGCTGGCGCTGGCCCTCACCAGTCTCCGACTATGTCGGGTAGGGTGCCAGTGTGTCAAGACCCCCTTCCAACCCAGCAGATTCATCGCCTCCACCCGGCGGAAACCACCCTGGCCAGGATGGTGCCACCGCATCGGGGAAGGTAAGGCCGCCCCGCGCTGCTGTCCTTATCGCCGTGGTGGTTGCGGCCGAGGCGACGGCACTCCTGGCGGCAGCTGCATGGTACGCATTCGAGCTGGTATCGGGGAGTCCGGTCCTGTCGTTCTGGGGTGCTGTGTTTACCCTCGGGCTTCTGCTCGCCTTTTCGGCGTGGCTGTACGCGGTCGGCCATTTCCTGTACCGAGGGTTCCGGTGGACCCGCGCAGCCGCACTGGTTGCCCAACTGTTTGTTCTGACGATCGGTTTCCCCACCCTGACCAGCGGACTGGTCCTTGCCGGACTTGCAATGGTTGTCCCCGCGGTTACAGCCCTTGTGCTCCTTTTCCATGGCAGCGTGATCGCCTACGCCTCCCGGACCGGTGGAGCGCCGCCGGCCTTATAGCCCGCACTGCCGCCCCCGCTGCTGCCGGCCCCGGCCCCGGGCGGCGCCCAGGCAACCTGGAGGGCGGACGACCCTCCTCCGGAAATCAGCACTGCCCTGCCCGGCGGAGCAGCGGGCTCCGCTTCGAAGCGAACGCCGAAGAGGTCCCCGTCCGCCATTGAGCGCGGCGCGAGCAGCATGCCGGCGCCGTGAGCCCTGGACGCCATGACAAGGGGGAGACGCTGCAGCAGCAGGGGATTGTAGTTTGCCGTCAACAGGACTGTGTGGCCCCGTGACTGAAGTTCCGCCAAGGCGGTCAGTGCGTCAGCAGACAGGTGGTCGGCATCGTCGGCGATGAGGAGCCGGCGCCCCGCCGCGGTCCGGGACGCGGGGTCCAGCAGCAGCGATGTCCAAAACCTGTCCGGCTCCGCAGTGTCCGGCGGATGTACCCAGCGGGCTTGCGGGTTCAGGATCCGCAGCGCCCGCAGGCTGTTGGTTTTACCTCCGCCGGGGCGGCCCAGGATCGTGAAAACGCCGCCGGCGGGTACGTGCAGGCGGACCGGGGAGAGCTCATCCCCACCCACTCCAATCAACAGACCGGGTGGGGCGGAACCGGTGCTGGCCACGTTTGAAGCCGGGTTGCCCGCAGACTCCTGGACGTCCGTAACTGAGACGAGCGAAGGCAACGACTCAATCCGGAAGGGCAGTGTTCCCGGCTTGGCGCTTAGCTCCATGCCTGTGTTCCGTTCCCACTGGTCCGCGGTGGCGAGGTCGTAGATCTGGCAGACCGCAGGTTCGCTTCCGGCGACTTGTCCAAAGGCCACGGCCCGCCCTTTCACAGATGCGGTGGAAGGCATCCGGGGCCAAGCGAGCCTGCTGTCCTCGTTCGAGGCTGCGGGAAAGAACAGCCGGTTGGGCAGCGACCCGCCAAACCGGGCGGTGGCCAGTTCCCGTTCACCGGATATGGCGACAGTTATCCCGGCGCGCTGACCGTCCCGGACCAGATCCTGTACCAGGTCCTCCGCCCACGCAAGCGGTCCGGATCTGAACGCAGACACCCAGGATCCCCACCCGGAGATGACGAGCACCAAGGGAGTGGCCCCTTGATCAGGGCGGCTGAGTCGGCGGCTAAGCTCGCCGGCCAGCCGCTCCAGTACCCGGACCGCGCGGCGGAGATCGTGAATTCCGGCATGGGCACCCGTCCTTTGATGGCGGGCGGCATGCTGCAGCCCGCCAGGGGCATCGAGGAAGTAGCAGTGTGACTCACGCGGGTGTGCCAGCAGGCGACGGATCGCCAGGTCCAAAGCTTCAACGGCGCCCGAGGTGGAAGAGCCAACGAGTGCCAGATGCCCGTGCCGGGCCGGTTCCCAGATCAGGGGAAGGACGCATTGGGCATGGGGCAGGTCCAAGGCGCCCAGCTCAATGGACCAATCCGGCTGCAATCCGCTTGCCGGCCGGGTGCGTTCCCGGGCCGGTGCCGCCACGGGTTCGCGGAGGTCTTGCGGAAGGGGAGGAGCTACTGGGCGCCGGGGGACGGAACCGCCCCGTGCTGCCCAAAGCGTGCGGACCAGTTCAATATATGGGCGTGCGGCCTGCGCCGGGGTCTGCGTTTGTCGGACCGGTGCAGCCCCTTCGCCTGCCCCCAGGAAATCGAAGGTGCGCTGAATATGAAGTGCACCGTTCCGGGTTTCCCTGCCGGAGAGGTTCAGTGTCGCCGCCTGGAATTCCTGGGCAGGCTCAGTTCCGCGTGCAAGGAACGCGCGCCCCGGGCGGTCCACTCCGATGGCTGCCGCAGCCTTGGTGCCGATGATGTCGTGGGATTCCATGTCGGACTGCACCCGCAGCGCAATGCTTGAGGTCACGTTGGCCCTGATATCGGCTGTCAATGCTCCCTGCGGCCGCTGCGTGGCCATCACCAGATGGATGCCGAGGGACCTTCCGATGGCGGCGATGCGCATCAGCTCCCGCAGGACCTCCGGGGCGTCATCCACGAGCATCCTGAACTCATCGATGATGATGACCAAATGGGGGAGTACGGGTCCAGCCGTATCCGGCGTGGACCGGTAGGACGCCAGATCCGGCACGTTGGCCTCGGCCAGTGCCTCTTCGCGGAGCCGGATTTCGGCCCGCAGTGAAGCAAGCGTCCGGTCCAGCTCGCTGGCGGACAAGTCCGTCAGCAGCCCAACACAGTGCACGAGGTCGGCTAAGGGCCCCAACCCGGAGCCGCCCTTAAAGTCAACGAAAAGGAAGTTCACCAGTTCTGGCGGGTGGCTTAGTGCCAGCGCAACAACGAGGGTGCGCAGCAGCTCCGACTTTCCCGACCCGGTGGTCCCTGCCACCAGGAGATGGGGCCCGTCGCCGTCAAGGTCCCAGGACCTGACGCCTCCGGCGCTAAGTCCCAACGGAACTGCCAGCCCCGTAGCCTGATCTGCCGTCAGCCACCGCGCAGCTGTTGCGGCCGCCGCTAGAGGCATGACATCCTCCAGGGCGCACGTATCCGGGACGCAGTCTTCACGCGCCCTGCTATCTCCTCCGGCTGCAAGTTTCCGGCAGAACGCGTCAAAGACCTTTGCGGGAGCCAGGTCGGGCACGAATTTCATGTGGGCTTCCGGGCAGGCGAGGGACGATTCCGGCTCGGACAGTTCCACGTCGGCGTTACTGGCTGGCTCTCCCGGGGTGGTGAATCTAAGGACCTGCCATCCGAGCTGGACTCCGGTTGCGGCAAGGGTGTTGTCCGTTTCCCGGCAGCCGGACGGGCCCGCCAGAATGAGGACTCCGTGCGGGCCGTCCCCCGAAAGATTCTCCGACAAATGACGCCGGCACGTCTCTTCTGTTGCCGTCAGGACGACGCGGGGAAGGAACCGAGCAACGAGTGGAAGGACTTCGGGCCGGCCGTGGATGATCACTCTGGTTCCATTGCCCCGGGGATAACCGGCCAGTTGCATGACCAGCGCCCTGATCATGGCGTCCAACGCCGGGCGTGCTCCGCGAAATACCGTCTCCGGCCGGGACGGGGTGAGGAGGAGCGGCAGCGCACCTGCGGAGCGCTGGCCCCGGACTGCGCCGGCGGGCTGGACGCTGATATTCGCGGGCTGGATGCCCAGTCCGAGTCGAAGCCAGATCCTGCCTTCCCCGGCGCCCTTCCCGGGGGATTCAAGGCGCTGCGCACTCAGGGCGAGTGTGGCCAGGGACGGCCCGGCCCGCCGTCGTCGTTCCTTGTCCTCCCGGACAGCCGCGGCGACTGCTGCGGCGGTTTCCCGCCGCTGCTTACGTCCGGTAAAAAGGGGGATCAGCACGGAGACTGCTGAGGCGCCGGCAAACGCCAGGAACATCCACATGCCCGTGAAGACGGCCAAGCCGACCCCGATGGCCAGGGGGAGCGTTGCGGTCAGCACGAGGACAGCGCGGTTTCCGTGATCGGTGCCGGCGGTAACGGTTATGGGGTCCGCAACACCAGCGCCGGCATCTGCCAGTGACCCTGGCGGGCAGTCTGTGAAGACCAAGGACATGACCGACGATCCGCACCGGATGTCGGATGCTGTGGACACGGCCGCATTCCGGATTCTCCGGCCATCCACCCAGGTTCCGTTGGAGCTGTCCAGGTCTTCGATGAAGATGCCTGTGTCCGTGACGGTGAGTTTCGCGTGCTTGCGCGACATTTCGGCGTCGTCAATGGAGATTCGTGCGCCGCTCCTGCCAATCGTGAAGGTGCCGCGGGCAAGGGCAACCACGGTGCCTGCCCCGGAGCCGCTGTGGACAGCCAGTGCCAGCCCAGCCTCCGCCTCGTCGGCAATCCGGGACAGCCGCTTCCGGAGCGGTGGCCTGGCAACGCCGGCATCGACGAGCACGGCGCCCGCGACAAGGGGAGCGGTGCCAACGCTGAGGGAGTCCAGTCGGATGCCATGGACAGTAACCTCCCCTGTGTGGAACTGGCGCGCCAGATGGTGGTGGATTTCCGTCCCGGCGGTCCCGGCTGGAGCTTCGATGGTCAGCTCCAGTGGCGGGTCACCGGAACCAGGGCCGGCAGCCCGTACCAACGTGCAGTGCAGTGTCATGTGGTGGATTCCTTTGAACGATTGGTTCCAAGCTAGGGGCTGGGCACCGAAGGGGCAGGCCCTTACCGGGGCTATGTGGAAAACTTCGATCTGTTCTGCGGAGGTACTGCCATGCGGATCCTTCGCTGGGCTAGGATCGCTGCACACGGACCCCGCCGGTCCTGCGGCCACGAAGGAGACCTGTGAACACCATTGCTGCCAGTGCCGATGTTTCCCCCGATTCCGTCATCGGGTCCGGTTCCAAAGTGTGGCACCTGGCCCAGGTCCGGGAGTCGGCGCGGCTGGGGAGTAACTGTGTGATTGGACGCGGGGCCTATATCGGTCCGGGAGTGGTTCTGGGGGACAACTGCAAAGTGCAGAACTACGCCCTTGTCTATGAGCCTGCCGTCCTTGCCCCGGGCGTCTTCATCGGACCGGCGGTTGTACTCACCAATGATGTCTTCCCCCGGGCGGTCACGCCCGACGGCAGCCTCAAGACGGAGGAGGACTGGGACAAAGTTGGGGTAACTGTCCGCGAAGGCGCCGCCATTGGAGCGCGGGCCGTATGCATTGCGCCCGTAACGATCGGGGCTTGGGCCACCATTGCTGCGGGTGCGGTCGTCACCAAGGATGTGGCGGACTTCGCCCTGGTAGCCGGGGTGCCTGCCCGCCGGGTGGGATGGGTCGGCCGGGCCGGACACCCGTTGCAGCAGGAGGGGACCCTTTGGGTCTGTCCGCAGACCGGGGCCAAATATGTGGAAACGGACGGGGAGCTCCACGAGGCCTAGACCGCATCCCTGGCAGGGCGGGTAAGGGAGGCGATTCGACTGGCGCCGCGGTCACTCGGGTAGGCTAGAGCAGCAGACAATGCTCAACATTGCGCTGCCCGCATTCGAACCAGGAGATTTTGTGACCGCTGACCTCGTCATCGTAGGGTCCGGCTTTTTTGGCCTGACAATCGCAGAACAGGCCGCCACTGAGCTCGGCTTGAAGGTCGTTGTCCTCGACCGTCGCCACCACATCGGCGGAAACGCCTACAGCGAAAAGGAAGAGCAGACAGGCATCGAGGTGCACCGCTACGGTGCCCACCTGTTCCACACCTCAAACGAACGCGTGTGGGAGTACGTCAACCGGTTCACCAGCTTCACCAACTACGTGCACAAGGTCTATGGCGTCCATAAGGGCGAGGTCTACTCCCTTCCCATCAACCTCGCCACCATCAACCAGTTCTTCCGGGCCAACCTCACACCCGGCCAGGCCAAGGACTTGATCCAGGAGCAGGCCGGAGAGCTTGCAGGCACCGACCCGCAGAACCTCAACGACAAGGGAATCCAGCTGATCGGGCGTCCCCTGTACGAGGCCTTCATCAAGCACTACACCGGCAAGCAGTGGCAGACGGACCCGAAGGACCTTCCCGCCGGAATCATCTCGCGGCTCCCGGTTCGCTACAACTACGACAACCGGTACTTCAACGACAAGTACGAGGGCCTGCCCACCAACGGCTACACGGCCTGGATCGAAAAGATGGCGGAGCACCCGAACATCGAGGTCCGCCTGAACACGGACTTCTTCGACGAGTCGCACGAGTACAGCAAGAACAAGGTCGTCGGCAATATTCCGGTCGTGTACACGGGCCCCGTTGACCGCTACTTCGATTACGCCGAAGGTGACCTGTCCTGGCGCACGATTGATTTCGAAGAGGAAGTGCTCGACGTCGGGGACTTCCAGGGTACGTCCGTGGTCAACTACAACGACGAAGACGTTGCCTACACCCGCGTTATCGAACCCCGGCACTTCCACCCCGAGCGGGAGTACCAGACGGAAAAGACCGTCATCATGCGCGAGTTCTCGCGCTTTGCCGAGAAGGGCGACGAGCCCTATTACCCGATCAACACATCGGCGGACCGCGACCGGCTGCTCAAGTATCGCGATCTCGCAGCCGGTGAAAAGGACGTCCTGTTCGGTGGCCGCCTGGGCACCTATAAGTACCTCGATATGCACATGGCCATCGGTTCTGCCCTGACCATGTTCGACAACAAGATCCGCCCTCACTTCGAGGCGGGAGCCGACATCGAAAGCGGAGGAGTCGACGCATGAGCGTCCCCACCGATACCAAGAACCAGAATAAGGCCGAGGGCGGCGCCGCGGAACCAGGCCAGCAGTGGCAAACCCTGCAGCGCGTGATCCTTCCCAGCGCCAGCCAGATGGATACTGTTCCGCTCTATATGGACATGGGAACCGCCACGGGAATCCAGCTGCCGACGGCCGGCGACAGGGACGGGAAGACCCCCAAGGCCCGAACCATCAGCAGCCCTACCAAGGAAGCGCACGTGGAGGATTTCCTCTCACGCCACTCGACGTCCGTGCGGTCGGGCGAACGCGTTTCCTTCGGCAGTTACTTCAATGCCTTCCCCGCCAGCTACTGGCGGCGCTGGACCACCGTGGACAAGGTCCGGCTGCAGGTCCGTACTCAGGGCGCCGGCTCTGTCATCGTGTACAAGTCGAACGCCCGCGGATCGCTGCAACGGGTGGACACGCGCCGGGTTGAGGGTACCGCCGAGAACTTCTTCGAACTGTCGCTGGCACCCTTCGGTGACGGCGGCTGGTATTGGTTCGACCTGTTGGCCGGAACTGAGCCACTGGTGATGCTCGATGCGGAATGGCAGGGACCTGCCGTTGAGACCAGCCCAGGCTCCGTCACCCTGCAGATCACCACCCTGAACAAGACCGACTTCTGCCTCAACAACCTCCGGCTCCTGGCCGAAAGCAAAGAGGCCCTCGACCACGTACAGGAAATCCTGATTGTGGACCAGGGGACCCAGAAACTCGCCGATGCTGATGGGTTCGACGACATCAAAAAGATGCTCAAAGGCAAGTTGCGCATCATCAACCAGTCCAACCTCGGAGGGTCGGGCGGATTCGCCCGTGGCATGTTCGAGGCCGTCGAGAACGGCAGCGACTACGCACTGCTCATGGACGACGACGTCGTCGTGGAGCCGGAAAGCATCATCCGGCTGCTGACCTTCGCTGATCGCTGCAAGACTCCCACGCTGGTGGGCGGTCACATGTTCGACCTCTACAACCGGACCGTGCTGCATACCTTTGGAGAGGTGGTCAACCCCTACCGGTTCCAGCCGTCGCTGCCCAGCGACGAAATGATCCTGGGTCACGACTTCCAGTCCTCCAACCTTCGTCAGACGTCCTGGCTGCACCGCCGCTGCGACGTTGACTACAACGGGTGGTGGATGTGCCTGATTCCCACACAGGTAATCCGGGAAATCGGGCTCTCCCTTCCTTTGTTCATCAAATGGGACGATTCGGAGTACGGGCTGCGCGCGAAGGCCCATGGCTACTCCACGGTGTCCCTCCCGGGATCGGCCGTATGGCACGTTTCCTGGATCGACAAGGACGACCTCGTTGGTTGGCAGGCGTACTTCCACGCCCGGAACCGCGTGGTGGCTGCGCTGCTCCACAGTCCGTACGAGTTCGGCGGGCGCGTCATCAAGGAATCGCAGTATGCCGATGTCAAACACCTCGTTTCCATGCAGTACGCCACCGCGCAGGGCCGCCAGTGGGCACTCGAGGATGTCCTGAAGGGCCCCGAAGCCCTGCCTGAACTTCTCCCGGCCAAGCTGCCCCAGATCCGCGAAATGATGTCCGCGCACCCCGACGCCGTCTTCAAACCCAATCCTGAGGACTTCCCTGCGGCAAAGATGGACAAGCCGCCGCGCCGAGGACACGGGCCGGCACAGCCGTCCAAGATTTCCTTGCTTCCCTGGGCAGCAAAAACCGTGGTCCGCCAGCTGGCGAGCCCGGTGAAGGAAACCAGCACCGAACGTCCGCAAACGACCATTGCGCACCAGGACAACCGGTGGTGGCGTATGGCGCAGTACGACAGTGCAGTGGTCTCCAACGCCGAGGGGACCGGTGCGTCCTGGTACAAGCGCGACCCCAAGCAACTGAGGAAGATGCTGGCTGAGAGTGCCCGCCTGCACTCCGCGCTGCTCAAGGAATGGCCCGCGCTCAGCAGGAAGTACAAGGCAGCTGTCGCGGACCTGACCTCGATGGAGTCGTGGAGGAAGACGTTCGAGCAACACACCCAGAACGAAATCAAGTGAGTGCATCATCTCCGGCTGAACTGACAAGTCCAGGGCTTGGGGGTGGACTCCGGGACATCCGGCAGTCAGGATTCCTGCTGAAGCTCTTGGTCCGCAAAGAACTCAAGGTCCGCTACCGCGGGTCCGTGCTCGGGCTGCTGTGGTCCTACGTAAAACCCGGCGTTCAGTTCGTCGTCTTCTATGTGGCCCTTGGTGTATTCCTGGGGCTGGAGCGCAGCGCCAGGAACCCAGAGGGTCTTCCCAACTACGCCGTCTACCTTTTCTCGGGGATCGTACTGATCAACTTTTTCTCCGAAGCGCTGGGAAACGCGTCCCGTTCAATTGTGAACAACGGGAACCTGATCAAGAAGATCTACCTGCCCCGTGAGCTCTTTCCGGTTGCCTCTGTGTGGGTCTCCGCGGTTCACTTTTTCCCGCAGCTGGTGGTGCTGGTGGCCGGCTGCCTGCTGGCAGGATGGCATCCGAGCTTATTCCAGCTGCTGGCAGCTGTGGCGGGTTTCGTGATCGTGGGCCTGCTGGCTACCGGCCTTGGATTGCTTTTCGGATCTGCAAATGTGTACTTCCGGGATTCGGAGAACCTGGTGGACATGCTCCTGATGGTTGCCACCTGGGCTTCGCCTGTGATGTATGCGTGGTCGATGGTGGAAGCGAAACTCGGTTCGACGTGGTTTGCCATCTACCAGGCCAACCCCATCACCATTGGTGTGGAACTATTCCATTACGCGTTTTGGTTCCCCACGACGGATGGCACCACCGCCATGCCACCCAATCTCTTCACCCTATGGACACCGCTGGGCCTGGTTATCGCCCTGGCCATTGTCATTTTGGGTCAGTTCACCTTCCGGCGGCTCGAGGGCCGCTTCGCTCAGGAGCTGTGAGTGGTCAACGCAATCGAAGTTTCAGACATCAGCAAGCAGTTCGTCCTCCGGCACACGCGCTCCATCAAAGAGGCCGTCGTTTGGTTGGTCAAGGGCCGGAAAGGCGACCTGTCCGAGAAGTTCCATGCTCTGAAGAACGTCTCCGTCGACGTCAAGACGGGGGAGACCGTGGCGCTGCTGGGCCTTAATGGTTCCGGCAAATCGACGTTGCTAAAGCACATCTCCGGCGTGATGCTCCCGGATTCCGGAACCGTCAGGACCAGGGGGCGGGTGGCGGGCCTCATCGAAGTCGGCGCCGGCTTCCACCCCGATCTGTCCGGCCGGGACAACGTCTTCCTCAACGGGGCCATCCTGGGAATGACTGAGCAACAGGTCAAGGACCGATTCGACGATATTGTCGAATTCTCCGAGATCGGGCAATTCATTGATACCGAGGTCAAGTTCTACTCGTCGGGAATGTATTTGCGGCTCGCATTTTCCGTTGCCGTCCACACTGATCCCGAAGTGTTCCTGATCGATGAGATCCTGGCCGTGGGCGACGAGCCTTTCCAGCGAAAGTGCATCGACAAGATCCAGGAACTCGCCCGCGACGGAAAGACGCTTGTGGTGGTGAGCCACGACCTGGACCTGGTCTCCCGCATTTGCGACCGCGGAATCCTCCTGGAGCACGGTAACGTGAAATTCGACGGACCAATCCACGAGGCAGTTTCGATTCTGCGCGCCTGACAGTCAGCTGCGCGAGGACGTCCGCTTCCGAGCGGATGCTGGTCCCTCATCGTTAACGTTTGTGGCACGGCGTGCCGCCCTGGCCGCTGTGCCACTGAATTTTCGGAGGATTCTTGTCCTGGTTTGATACAGTCCCACAGTTTGTCCTGGCAGCGGCTCTGCTGTTTGTTCCGGGACTGGCCGTGGGTGCCGCAGCCAGGTTGAGGGGATTCCGCATCTTCGCCCTGGCACCGGGACTCAGCGTGTCGGTAGTGGCCGTTGCCGCGATCGTTGCTCCGTTCGCCGGAATCCGGTGGTCACTGCTGCCCGTCCTGGGCATCACTGCCATTTTGGCCGGGCTCGCCTTTGCCGCGTCGGCTGTTTTGGCTAAGAAGAGCCCGGAGGTTCAGGCCCGTGACAGCGGCAATCCGCGTTGGGTCCTGATTTCAATCGGGTTGGCGGTTGTCATCGCCGCCTTCTTGGTTTCCCGCCGGCTTGTTGAAGCCATTGGCCACCCGGAGTCCTTTTCACAGACATTCGACAATGTCTTTCATCTCAACGCTATCCGGTACATCCTCGATACCGGCTCAGGCTCATCCCTGACGCTTAACGAGATGACCGGTGCGGCGTCGTACCCTGCAGCTTGGCATGACCTTGTCTCATTGCTGGCCAGCGTTGGCGGCGGTGGAATACCGGTATCGGTCAATGTCATCAACATTGTCGTCGCCGCCGTTGTCTGGCCCCTGGGCTGCATGTACCTCGGACGCACCATCTGGGGCAACCGCCCCGCAGTCGTCCTGTCCGCCGGTGTCCTGTCCGCCGGATTCGGAGCCTTTCCCATTTCGCTGCTCGATTTTGGGGTGCTCTACCCGAATTTCCTTGCCGTCGCCCTCCTGCCCCTGGTACTGGCTGTCTCGCTTGAAGTCCTCGGATTATCCGCAGTGCCGGTTCATTCGAGGATTATTGGAGCACTCGTTCTCCTCGCAGTACTGCCGGGCGTCGCCCTCGCCCACCCCAGCGCCGCCATGGCCTGGATTGCCCTGCTGGCTCCGCCTGCTGTTTTCGTCTATACGCGCCTTCTGGTGCGAACATGGACTACAGCGCGCGGACGAACCCGATGGGCAGCGACCGCGGCCCTGGCGGCGCTGGGCGTGATCGCCGTCGTCGTTGTTCGCATTCTCTGGGACCTCGTCCGGCCACCAGCGGAGGCCGCCTTCTGGCCACCTGTTGAGAGTAGTGGCCAGGCCATCGGCGAAGTTATCGCCAGCTCTGCGATTGGCCGTCCCGTAGCCTGGGCAGTCATGGCCCTGACCCTCGTTGGCATCTTCGTAGTGGTGAGGTCCGGCCGGCAGCTGTGGTGGTTGGGAACCTATGCTGTGGCGGCATTCCTGTTCGTCGTGGTGAGTTCGTTCCCCGCTGACGATTTCCGGACGTACTGGACGGGAATCTGGTACAACGATCCTCCCCGGCTCGCTGCCCTCTTGCCGCTGGTTACGATTCCCCTTGCGACCCGCGGTGCCGTTTGTGTTTGGGAACTGCTGCTCAAGGGAGCCACCCGCGGCGTGGGTATTGTGCAGCGGAAGCCTGCAGCGGAACCGGGCAAGCCCTTCGAAAAGGCTGCCCGCGTACCGCAGGCAACCTACATGGTGGTTGCCGGCCTCATCGCCGTTCTGGCACTCGGTGGGCTAACGCAGCGTGGAAGCGTGCGCCAGGCGCAGGACTCGATGGCCGGTTCATACCGGCTGTCTGCTGACTCACCCCTAATCTCCAGCGATGAGCTGGAGCTGATTGACCGCCTTTCGGAGGAAGTGCCTGAGGACGCCGTGATGGTGGGGAACCCTTGGAACGGCAGTTCCCTGGCTTATGCCCTGGCAGACCGAAAGCTCATCCAGCTGCACATCCTTAGTGCCGTTCCTGACGGAACGGGAGCGCTCCTTAACGGGCCTACCCCGTCGAAAGACGATCCTGCAGTGTGCCCTGCGGTTCAGAAACTGAACATCGACTACATCCTTGACTTCGGCCACCGCGAAGTGCACGGCCGGGACAGCGGTTACAAGGGGCTGGACAGCCTCATTGCCGCAGGAATGGCCACCCTTGAAGATTCGGAAGGCGACGCTAAGCTCTACAAGCTGCAGCTTTGCGGAAATTGATTCCGCCCTGCACGTAGGCGTCGAGGAGACCCGTCCTGAGTCAGGCCTTCTGCCACAGCCGCAGGCCGGGAATCAGCAGGCCCAGGAACAGGATTGCCTCGCTGAGCGCCATGGACAGCGCGATGCCATCCACCCATCCGCGGGTCGCGGCCACAAACATCAAGGTCACTCCGACGACGGCTGAGATGAGGGTCCAGACCAGAATCAGGCGCTGGCGGCCCTGCGGCAGCAGGAGATTCCGGATGAAGGGCGTGCTGGCAGAGATGAACAGGAATGACAGCCCGTAAAACGCGCAGGTAGCCATACTTGCGCTCTTGTCAGCCCCGAAGATGAGCGTCGTTGCCAGTGGACCCAGCAGGGTAAGGAAAGCGGCCCCGGCGAGTCCCAGGACAAAATGGGAGACGATGGCGGCTGCGTGGCGCTTTCTGGGGCTTGCTTCCTGCAGTTCCAGGGTCCAGCCCTGGAAAGTATTACCCAATGCCATCACCGAGAAGAGCCCAAAGCGGTAGACGGTGTCAGCGGAGCTGAAGCCGGCCATGACGGTGTTGGGCACAAAGGCCTGACCGATCGGCAAAGGTGTTGCAGCGTAAGTGGTTCCGGAAAGGCTGATCGCTGCCGGCCCGAACTGTCCGCGCAGATGCTGGAAGGTGCCGCGCCAGGACGCAAACGTCTTGCCCCTTTCAGGAACCGCTATCCTGTGGAAAACCATGAGGCTCGCAATGACGGCCACAATCAGGATCGCCGCATAAAGCCAGATCTGCGACGTCATCAGGATGACCGGGACAGCGATAACGGTGGCTACCACCCGGGGCATAGTGTCAAAAAGGGCAAGAAGTGTCGGCTTGCCGGCGCCAATGCAGAACCATGCCGGTGACATTCCGGCCACGGTAGTGGTCATGGACATCGCCGCCGCGTCCAGGCGATGCTCGGGCGCAGCCAGGCTCCAGGCCAAGACAAAGACAAAGGGCACGACGGCGGCAGACAAGACCAGCCTTGTCCGGATACTTTCACGGTAGACCTCAGCCCGGTGCTGCGGCGCGGGGTTCTGGGCAATTTCTACGGGCCCGAGGGTATTCCATCCCCAGGCGATAACTGCACCGCCAAAGGCGCCCGCTGACTGACCTGCCGCAACGCTGGACCAACCGCCGGCACCGGCTACGTGGGCCACGATCGGTATAAGAAGGAAAGGTGTGACAATCGACAGCAGCGGCAGCCCGGTGAAACCGGCAAGCCTCAGCAAAACAGCCTTCATGCGTTCAGTGTGTCCTTCTGTCTAATGGTGGCCGGCAGTCCGCCGGGGGCATCCTCCTGTCCCGCAGAGAGGTCCGTTCCCGGGAACAATCGGTCATGGTGTACCCAGGGGTTCCGGGCGTGGCGGAAGCGCAGGGACCAGGTCAGGACCGGTGCACCGAGTCCCGGCCGTTGGGTGGGAAGTTCGGCAGGACGATGCCCAAGCTGATTTCCAAGGCCCGTATGGGGGACACGTTGCCGCGGCGGACTCCTCCCACGAGGGACCGGACGAGCTGCCACCTGTATGGCCGTGCGTAGAGCTCCAATGCCTGGCGCAACTCCTGTCCGACGGGGAGCCCTGACTGTTCTGCGCGATCCAGCAGGGTCCTGGCCATGAGCGTCCGCCAGCCAAGCCCTGTCTTATGGATGATGCTGCTGATGCTCCGCGGGGAAGTGCTTCCCTCATAACGTCGGACGAACCGAAGAGTGTTGCGGACCGAGGTGGGCAGGCTTTGCCGGGATTCGCCCACCACGTTTCCGCCGTGTTGGATATAGTCCTGGAGCACCAGGTTCTCGATGTTCATTCCGCCTCGGACCAATGAACAAAGCCCAATCCAGTGATCGTGATACTGCGAGGGCGCGGCCATCGAGGGGAACGGCAACGCCAGGTCCAGTACGTCGCGCCGGAAGATGCAGAGAGAACCGGTGACCTGGTTGTTGGCGAGAAGATCGGCAGGGCCGACGTTCCTTCTGTCGGTCAGGGTTCCGCTGGAGGGATCCTGGTTGGCTGCGGAAATGTGTGGAGGCACTACCCGTGCCTGGCTGGTGACAAGTGCGGCTTGTCCGAGGCGGGGGAGGAGCGTTGCCAACTTCTCGGGATACCAGAAGTCGTCCTGGTCGCTCAATGCCACCCACTGGGCCTCCGCCGGTACCGCGTTGAGTGCGCGTTCGAAATTGTGGTGGAAGCCCAGGCGGTCGTCGAATCCGAGAACCTGGAACCGGCTGTCATCGCCGCAGGCCCGGCGCACCATGTCGGCAACTCGCTGGTAGTCGCCATCGACGGAGATGAGGCAGACGAAGTCCTTGTGTGTCTGCGCCTGGATGGAACGCAACTGGCGGGCAAACAGGGGTTCGTCCGGTTGGTACGCCGCCAACGCCACGGCGCCAAAAGAGGAGGCAGGGGCGCCCGCAGCGGACCCGTCCCCGGGACTGCCCGGCAGCGTTGTCATTGCGTGTCCGCCTTCCGGCCCAGTGCCACAAAGAAGGCGCGCAAGAGCATCACCCTGGCGCGCAGGATCACCGCAACCGGACGACGTGACTTAGGCGTCGTGTTGTCGTCGTGCAGGCGGCGGGCCACGGTGGGCGCCGCAACGTGCACCATGCTTCGATTCCGGTTGCCCACGATGGCAATCCACTGGTCGTGGGTTTCGGTGAGGAACTTCGGGAAGGGGAGGATCATGTTCTTCGCCCGGGAAGTGAAGGCCATAGTGCACCCGTAGTAGGGGCGGATGCCTATCCACGTAGTGACCAGGTTCGCTACCCACCGGCTGCTGTCAGACTCCTTGAGTTGAACCTTGTGGTATTTGTTGGCCGGGCCGCCAAACACGGTGAAATTGCTGGCGGCGAAGTCCTTCGTCTGCAGGGCATCCACCAACCTGTCCACGCGTCCGGGAAGCCAGATGTCGTCCTGGTCCGACAGCATAATGTACTCGCCCCTGCTGGCGGAGACTGCTTTCTCGAAACTCGCAACGTAGCCCTTGTTTTCCGCGCTCGGCAGGAGAACTATGCGCGGATCCTCAAGGCGACGGACGACGTCGAGCGTGGAGTCCTTGGACGCATCATCGACGATGATGAGCTCATCCTCCGAAGACAGCTGCGACAGGATGGATTCAATCTGTTCTGCAACGTACTCCTGGCCGTTGTACGTTGCCATGCACACGGATACCCGCACACCGCCGGCCCCGCTCATGCGCTGAGCTTCCGCTGGAACGAGGGATCGATCTTGCCGAGCCTTCCGAGCCAGCCATCCACGAAGCCGCGGGCAAATGCCCGGTATTGCCCTTTTCGATTGGCGCCGTACAGCATCCGGAAGACGTCACTTTCCAGTTGGAAGCGGAGCCTGCGGAGCAGCCAGATCGGGAACCTGGCGCCGTACTGCCGCCAGAGATGGATGTTGTTCCGGGTCATGTAGTACACCCGGAAAGGGGCATGTGAGTGCACGTGGCGCTTTCGGCCCAGAACACTGACATGCCATCCGAAAAGCATCATTGGCTGTGCCTGGCCGAGGGCATGCGTCATATTGCATCCCTTGCCCACGAGGGTGGCCAGGCCGTGGGACCTGACACGAAGGTTGAATTCAGAATCGACACAGTCAATGAACAACCTGCCGTCGAGCATTCCGGCTGTCTTGAACGTGGATACCGGGATGACGGCGCCAGATTGCAGGGGGTCGAAGGCTTCGGGAAACCGTGCCCTCCTGGCCAGCAGCGGAACGTTGAGGCCGTTGTGCGACTGGGCACTGACCAGGCCGACGTCGATCCCGTTGGCAGTTGCCTCCGCGTACGTTGCCAACGCGGCCGCGATGTAGCCATCATCGAGCGCGGAGTCCTGGTCAAGCGTGACAAGGAAATCCGGAGACCACGCTTTGAGCGCTTCATCGATTCCTGCATTCAGTGCTGCGGCAATTCCCACATTCTCGGGCATGCGAAGCACCGTGCATCCCAGCGCTTCCAGACCGTTCAGCACGCTGCTCATGTGCTGGGGGTCGGAACCGTCGTCGACAACAACTGTGTGAGCGACTTGCTGGTTGAGCTTTTCGACCCTCTCGGGAAGGTCCTGGGGAGGGTGGAAGGCTGAGATAACAGCCACCACACGCGGGTCACTCTGGTGCGTCACGTCTTATAGTTCCTTCTCGCTTACCCAAATAGACCGTTCCAATGCGTCAGGGAACTGTCAGACAGCAGGCTTCAGTCTATCGTCGGGGCGGACGGGCCTCCATTTGCCCGGATCGCCGGCCCGGACAGTCGGGCTGGAAGCCGCCTCTACAGGCCGACGCGGTAGCATTGACCGGGGTGCTCATCTCCGGGCAAACAGATCCAACCCTGTGAATCTTCAAGAAAAGGACCTACCTGGCATATGGCCATTGATGTATTGCTTCCGTACTACGGCGACGTCGACCTGATGAAACTCGCGGCGCAAAGCGTCATGAGCCAGCAGTTCGAGGATTGGCGCCTCATCGTGGTCGACGACGGTTACCCCAGCCCGGAACCCCAGCGTTGGTTCGAATCCATGTCGGATCCCCGCGTCAGCTACCAAAAGAACGAAGAGAACCTCGGCGCCAACGGCAATTACCGCAAGGCGCTGGAACTGGCCGAAGCTCCCATCGTTGTGGTCATGGGTGCTGACGACATCATGCTGCCGAACTACCTCGACGTTGTGTCCAAGGCGTTCGAAGCCTACCCCGAAGCCAGTGTTGTCCAGCCCGGTGTCCAGGTCATCGATGAGCAGGGTCGTGCGTGCTCGCCGCTGGTGGACATCGTCAAAAAGGTATACGCACCCTCCACCAAGGCCACAGTCCTCCTCCAGGGCGAAAAGATGGCCACCAGCCTTGTCAGGGCCGACTGGGCATACTTCCCGTCCCTGGCGTGGCGCACGGATGTAATCCGCCGGATCGGCTTCACGGAGGGTTTGCACGTGGTTCAGGACCTTGCGCTGCTGCTGGATATTGCAGCCGAGGGGGGCTCCATGGTGGTCGACCCGACGCTGGCGTTCCTCTACCGGCGGCACTCCGCTTCCGACTCGTCCGTCAAGGCACTTGACGGGCGCCGGTTCGATGAGGAGCGCGCATACTTTGAAGGACAGGCACGGCGTTTCCGTGAACTGGGCTGGAACGGAACGGCGCGCGCTGCGGCCTTCCACACGACGTCCCGGTTGAACGCAGCCACACTGGTAGCCCGCTCACTGATGATCGGTAAAACCGATTCGCTGCCCAGGCTTTTGAAGCACGTGGTCTCCTAACCGACTGCATAAAAAAGGTGGCTGCCCCCAAGTCCAGGGGGCAGCCACCTTTTTCCGTTAGGGCGTTGGTTCCGGAGGCACCGTTCCAGGGTGCGTGCCGTTGCCGGCGGCCGTGCCATCCTGCGTCAGGCTCTCCTCCAACTGCAGGACTTTGAGGCGCAGGATCCCCACCTCCTCCGCAAGGACGCGGACTTCGTCTTCCGCCTGTGACTGTTCGAAGGAGAGGTGCAGGCAAACGGACACCAGCAGCACAATCGCCATGGCGAACAGAAGGTTTGAAGGCACCTTCACGCCGAGAACTCCGCTTGACCAGAAGAGCAGCTGCGGGAAGGCCACCAGCACCAGGACCCCTATCCCGATGATGATCCAGATGACGGCGTACTTTTCGCGCAGGTGACGGCGTCGCAGCATTTCGAAAATGATCAGCAGAATGACCAGCACAAAGATGAAGCCAACGAGCGTGGCCATGGAAACTCCTAGTTGGACGACGGTTCGTTCTTCTTGCGCGTCAACGCAAAGAGGAGGGCAAAGGCTGACCGGCCCAGGTAGATGGCCGCCTTGACGGGGTCGTGGCTTGGGGTGCCGCCCTGCCGTTCGCGCATCGAGACGCCTACTTGGCGCACGGTACATCCCGACCGGATGGCTACGACCAGGGAATCGATGGTGTCGCCCAGGTATTCGGCCGGGTAGTGGTCGACGTACTGGCGAATGGCTTTAGCATTGGCAGCCCGGAACCCGGATGTCACGTCCGTGAGCCGGGCGCCTGCAATCCGTGAGATGGTCCAGGCCAGGACGTTCATGGCCCATTTGCGGGGACCCCTGACGGAATACGTGCCCTTGTCTGCGAACCTGGCCCCGATGACGATGTCCGCTTCCTGCAGGCCGTCGAGGACGGCCTTGATATCACGGGGATCATGCTGGCCGTCGGAGTCCACCTGGATAACCCGGGTGTAGCCGTGCATTTTTGCGTACTTGAAGCCGGTCCGCATCGCTCCGCCCACACCCATGTTGAAGGGGAGCTGCACCACCAGTGCGCCGGCATCGCGGGCAACCTGGGCAGTGTTGTCGCGTGAGCCGTCGTCCACGACAAGGACACTGCATTCAGGGCCGAACTCGAACACTTCCCGGATGGTACCGCCGATGGCCTCCGACTCGTTCCAGGCCGGCATGATCACCAAGGTGCGGTGGGCTTGCTCTGCAGGAGTCATGCTTTATCGTTTTCCGCCTTTAGGTAGGCAGTCAGCCGCTCATCGGCGTTGGCGACATCAAAACCCGTGGAGTGTGCCTTGGCCAGGTTCAGGGCACTCTTGAGCGGCCGCGGAGCGGCGGCCTTGTCCTTGAAGTATTCAGCAGTGGTGACGCCAGAGACATCAGTCCTGGAGGCGCCGGCCTGCTCGTAGACATCGGCCGCTATGTCAGCCCAGCTCTTTACGGGTCCATCGTTGCTGAAGTTGTAGGTTCCGTAGGCGGCTTCGGTGGTCAGCAGGTGGCTGATGAAAGCAGCAATGTCCTGGGTGAAGGTCAGGCGGCCTGTCTGGTCATTGACGACGGCCGGTTTGATCCCCCTGCCAGCGAGGCTGGCCATGGTGCGGACAAAGTTGTTGCCTTCACCGATGACCCAGCTCGTCCGCACGATGTAGTGGCGGGGAACAACACTTGCCACCGCCTCGCCTGCAGCTTTGGTTTGGCCGTAGACACCCAGGGGAGTGAGAGGCTCGTCCTCGTCGTGGTTGTCGCGGCTCCCGTCGAAGACATAGTCGGACGAGACGTGGACCAGTGTGAGGTCATGCTCGACGGCGGTGCGCGCCAGGTTGGCGACGGCCGTCACGTTGATGGCCCAGGCGGTAGCCCGGCCTTCCTCGGTTTCGGCAGCGTCCACAGCGGTGTAGGCCGCGGCGTTGACGATGGCGGAGTAGTTTTTCCAGTTCCGGTTCTTGAAGGAATCCGCCCGGGCGAGGTCGAACTCACCGCGGCCGGCGAACTCGACCCTCGCGTCGCCGTCGTACTGTTCGCGCAGTGCCTTGCCCAGCTGGCCGTCGGCGCCGACAACGAGGATCTTCCTGGCCGGCATCGGGGCGACATCTGCCATCCGCGGGTGGGCTTTGTCCTTGTCAGAGAGCTCGGCCTGGTCCAGCGGGATCGGCCAGGAAATGGCAGCGGTTTCGTCTGCCAGGTTAAGGAAGGTGTACTGACCCTGGGCATCTGCAGACCAGTGGTCGTTGACCAGGTACGTGTAGGCCGTGTTGTCTTCAAGGGTCTGGAAGGCGTTGCCGACCCCGCGCGGAATGAAAATGGCCTGGCTGGGGTCCAGCTCAGCGGTGAAAACAGCGCCGAACGAGGGCCCTTCACGCAGGTCGACCCAGGCACCGAAGATCCGCCCTGTGGCAACAGAGATGAATTTGTCCCAAGGTTCGGCATGGATTCCGCGGGTGGTTCCGGCTTTTTCGTTGAAGGAGATGTTGTTCTGGACGGGCCGGAAGTCCGGCAGTCCCAGGGCAACCATTTTCTCCCGCTGCCAGTTTTCCTTGAACCAGCCGCGGTTATCGCCGTGGACCGGAAGGTCGTAAAGAACGACGCCGGGAATTGGGGTTGTGCGGCCGGAAAGCTTTTTCGAGAACTCCAGAGACATGGACTACTGGCCCTGTTCCTTGTACTTGGCTTCGGTGGCGGCTTTTTGCGGGCGCCACCACTGTTCGTTGTTGCGGTACCAGTCGATGGTGTCTTCGATGCCGGCGTCGAAGTTGGAGAACTGGGGTTCCCAGCCGAGTTCGTTGCGGAGTTTGGTGGAGTCGATGGCGTACCGCAGGTCGTGCCCGGGACGGTCCACTACATGGTCGTACGCGTCCGGGGCCAGGCCCATGTGCTTGAGGATCAGTTCGACGACGTCCTTGTTGTTCTTCTCGCCGTCGGCACCGATCAGGTACGTTTCCCCGATGGTTCCCTTGGCAATGATGGCCAGGACGGCCGAGGAGTGGTCGTTGGCGTGGATCCAGTCACGGACATTCTCGCCCTTGCCGTAGAGCTTGGGGCGGATCCCGTCGATCACGTTGGTGATCTGCCGCGGGATGAACTTCTCCACGTGCTGGTACGGGCCGTAGTTGTTTGAGCAGTTGCTGATGGTGGCCTGCAGCCCGAAGGAGCGCACCCAGGCGCGGACCAGGAGGTCCGAGCCTGCCTTCGTGGAGGAGTACGGGCTGGAGGGGTTGTACGGGGTCTGCTCGGTGAACCGCTCGGGGTCGTCCAGTTCGAGGTCGCCGTAGACCTCGTCGGTGGAGATGTGGTGGAAGCGCTTGTTGTGTTTACGGGCCGCTTCGATCAGCGTGTAGGTGCCGATGATGTTGGTGTCCAGGAAGGGGCGGGGGTCGTGGAGGGAATTGTCGTTGTGCGATTCTGCTGCGTAGTGGACCACGACGTCGGTGCCTGCGACCAGGCCGTCCACGATGGCGGCGTCGGCGATGTCACCCTCAACGAAGGTGAAGCGGTCTTCGGGCAGGCCGCGCAGTGATTCAAGATTGCCGGCGTAGGTCAGCTTGTCCAGAACAGTGACATGGTCATCAGTGTTTTCCAAGACATAGTGGACAAAGTTTGAGCCAATGAAGCCGGCTCCGCCGGTCACAAGAAGTCGCTGCATAATTCCCAAGACTACCGGATTTGCCGCTGCACTTACCGAAGGGAAAGATGGGGGCATGCGCGGAATAATACTTGCCGGCGGAACCGGCTCAAGGCTCCACCCCATCACACTGGGTGTCAGCAAGCAGTTGGTCCCTGTCTATGACAAGCCGATGATCTACTACCCGCTGTCAACCCTCATCCTTGCCGGGATCCGGGACATCCTGATTATCACCACCCCGCATGACGCCGAGCAGTTCGAGCGGCTCCTCGGGGATGGCTCCCGTTTCGGCGTCTCCATCACCTACAAGCAGCAGCCCTCGCCGGACGGCCTGGCGCAGGCTTTTGTCCTCGGTGCAGATCACATCGGCGACGACAGCGTTGCTCTTGTGCTGGGCGACAACATCTTTTATGGCCAGGGCATGGGTACCCAGCTGCGCCGGTTCAAGACCATCGACGGCGGCGCCGTCTTCGGTTACTGGGTCAAGGATCCGTCGGCCTACGGCGTGGTCGAGTTCGACGAGCAGGGCAAGGCACTTTCCCTGGAGGAAAAGCCAGCTGCACCGAAGAGCCACTACGCGGTCCCCGGACTGTACTTCTACGACAACAACGTGGTGGACATCGCCAGGAACCTGAAGCCCTCTGCCCGCGGCGAGCTTGAGATCACGGATGTCAACCGTAAATATCTCGAAGCCGGAAAGCTGCAGGTGGAGATCCTGCCACGGGGAACTGCCTGGTTGGACACCGGGACATTCAATGACCTGAACGACGCTTCCAACTTCATCCGTACCGTCGAGAACCGGCAGGGTCTCAAAATCGGGGCACCGGAAGAGATCTCGTGGCGCCTGGGCTTCCTGACGGACGACGAGTTGCGGGAACGCGCTGAGCCGCTCGTCAAGAGCGGTTACGGGGCGTACCTCCTGGAGTTGCTGGCCGAGAGCAACAACTAGCTGGAGCCAATACAAAGGGGGTGAAGCCAAGCTTCACCCCCTTTCTATTGGCCGGGTGGCCCCTAATACGTCAGAGTCTTACAACCCAATGCCGTATTGCCGGTGGTGAAGGGGGAGACTCCAATTCCGTAGGTGCACAACGTGTACGTGCCACGTACTGTGGTTTTGACGTTGACAGAATATCCGTGGGTACCCGTGATGCCGAAAGCACTGTTTGCGTCGGGCCGGTCCACCGTCGTTGAGAACACGTATCCCGTGGTCTTGCCGTCGGGGCCGGTGACATAAGCGTGAACGGGATTCGAAAGCGTCGGCATGTCCGGGTCGTAGGTCCACCCCGTCGCCTCCAGCGAAGTAACCCCCGCAGCCGTCTTGATTGCCACGGAATCGAGCACGCCCACCGGCGCACCGCTCTTGCCGGCGTCAGCCGTGCGGCAGCCGATCAGGGGGTTGTTGGATGCCAGGGGGCTGGGCGCGATGGCGTAGGCGCAGGCAGTGTAGACACCGGGGCTCGTGATGGGAATCGAGGGAGCGAAGCCGTGGTCGCCCGTGACGCCGAACGCAGTATTTACATCAGCCCTGGGGCGTGACGCATTGAAGGCATACCCCTTCGTGGTTCCATCGGGTGAGGTCACATAGATGTGCACGTCGATGGACCGCGAGGCATCTGCCTTGTCCACGGCCCAGCCGGCGAGCGACAGTGAGGCTGAGGTGCTCGTCTTGTTGATTGTCAGGCTGTCGAGGCTCCCGATTGGTGGGGCGACAGCTCCGACATCGACGCTGCGGCAGGACAGCAGGGGGTTTCCCGGGGCAAGCGGGCTGAGCGCTATCGCATAAGAGCACACCTTGTACTTGCCGGGCGCCGTGATGGGGATGGCCGCGGCAAAGCCATGGTTCCCGGTCACGCCAAGCGCGTTGTTGACGTCGGCCCGTGCCTGGGACGCGGTGAACGGGTAGTTCTTAGTGGTGCCGTCCGGCGAGGTCACGTAGACGTGGACAGGGATGGACTTTGTGGAGTCCCCGCGGTCCAGTGCCCAACCACGAACTGAAAGTGCGGCTGTGGTGGACGTCTTTATCAGGGATGCGTCATCGAAACTGCCAATGGGCGCGGCCGCCGGGGCGAAGCTCAGCTGCCTGCAGCCGATCTCGGTATTGCTGTACTGGCCTATGGCGTAAACGCAGAGTTTGTAGGTGCCGGGCGCCGTGATGGGAATATCGCGCTGGTAGCCATGATTGGCGCCCATCCCCAACGCCTGGTCCACGTCGGGTCGCGACAGATTCGCGGGCATGACATAACCAGTCCTGGTGCCGTCCGGCGCCGTAAGATAGGCATGGGCCTCAGTTGCTGTTGCCGGGTTGGCGCCGTCGATTGCCCACCCCCGAAGGGATAGCGATACCTTGTCTGCGCTCCGCACTTCCTTGGCGTCATCAATGCTGCCCATGGGCGGCTCAACGCCCTTGGCAACAATCGATTTACAGCCAATTTCAGTATTGCTGAACGCGCCAATGGCGTAGGCACAGGCCTGGTAGGTTCCGGATTTCTGAATCTGGATGCCTTGCTGGAAGCCATGTTGGCCGGTGACTCCAAGGGCAGCGTTCACATCCGGGCGGGATACGTTGGCGGGGAGTGCATAGCCAGTGCGCACTCCATCCGGGCCGGTGACATAGACATGTGCCTGGGTTGATGCGGAGGAATTGGCGAAGTCGACGGCCCACCCGCGCACGTTCAGCTGCGTGGTGGCTCCGGTCCGCTGCACCGACAGGTCGTCGAAGGACCCGTCGGGAGCCGCGGCTCCGGCGAATGTCCGCAAGGAGGCATAGTCGCCGTTCCAGACGTTGGAATCGCCGGCGAAGGGGCCTGTGGAACTGTATTGCCAGATGCTGTAGGTTCCCCAGCTGCCGGTGGGGACGGGGCCGGCATTGTTGGTGGCAGAACTGGGGTAGGCGGCAATCCACAGTGGATAATCACCGAAGCCGGCTGGATTGCCCACACATTGGTTCCACCAGCTCGTGTTGGTGTAGATAACGGGAAGCCGCCCGGTCAATGAGCGCATGGTGTTTCCGAAGTCCCGGATCCAGGACTGGAGCTGCGCTGCAGACATGTTGTAGCAGGTGTTGCCGAAGTAGAAGCCGTTGATCGTCCGGCCCTCGTAGGGATTGAACTCAAAGTCCAGAACCGGCGGCATCGTGTAACCGTCCGAGGACCATCCGCCGCCATTCTGCACGAAGTAGCGGGCCTGGTCTGCGCCCGACGACCAGTTGGGGATGGCGAAGTGGTAGGCCCCCCTGATCATTCCAACGTTCCGCGCTCCCTGGTACTGGGAGCTGTAGGAGGGATTGGTGTAGTAGTTCCCTTCAGTTGCCTTCACATAGGCGAACCTGGACCCCATGTTCCACTGCTGTTTCCAGTCCACGGTTGGCTGGTGGCCGCTCACGTCGAGCCCCTGGACGCCGAACGTGGGCATCCAGGTGCCTTCGCTGGCCAGTGCTTCGGAACTGAGCTTCCGTACTGATTCCGAGGGGGTCGAGCGCACCACCCGTGCAGATCGCTGGCCCATTTCGGCGCCGCCAATCCCGACCGCTTCAGCCATGGACTGCCGGGCATCCGGAGAAGCCGCTGGAGCCGGCGGTTCGGTGGCGGCCGCGGGCTCCTGCGACGCCGGGGTGGCTCCGCCCGGAGATGGCGGGGTGGGCGCCGGCGGTGTGGCCGGTGAACTTGCCTCTGGTGTTGCCGATGCAGTTGACGACGGCGCCGGTTCTACAGCCAAGGCGGCGCCCGTAATTCCGGGGCTTGCCATTAGTGAGGCTGTAAGCAGCATGACCCACAGCGATTTCACGGCGGGGCGACGGGACTGAGACGGGTTCCGCTTCATATTGGCTCCGGAGACAATGTGGCGCTCTCCTGAGCGCTCATTTCGATAACTGGCCAAATGCTGCCCCCCAGGGAGGCACTTGACCGTGGTAACTCGACAATTAACGCGCTCACCATAGCACTGGTGTGACCAGCGTAACCAGTGGTTCTTTTGGGACTGGAGTGATAATGGGGGAGGCGCGGCGGCGGTTTATCCACATTCCGGGGAATATGACTTGTTGCGATGGTGTACCCTCCCTAGGCTGGTCCCACTTGCACTGCCTCCGCCGGGGGCGGCAGTCAACTGGGGGAAACTGGAATGGATGCTCTGGGGATAGTCGAGGACGAAGTCCGGGAACTGATCAGGCGCAGGGGGCTTGACCCCCTGAACCAATCAGCTGAAGTGCGGCGGCTTGTCGACGCCGTGGTGACGGACTACGACGAGCGGGCCCTCATGGGACCACTTCCGCCGCTGGGTCCCTTGGACGCAGCGCGGCGGTTTCTGTTCGACGCCGTTGCGCGCTTCGGAGTCCTCCAGCCTCTGCTGGACGATCCCTCGATAGAGGAAATCTGGCTGAATGCTCCCAACGAAATTTATGTGGCACGCAATGGGGAGTCCGAGTTAACCTCGCTCAGCCTTACTGAGCAGCAGGTGCGTGACATGGTGGAAAGGATGCTGAAGAGTTCCGGCAGGCGCCTGGACATGTCATCTCCGTTTGTTGATGCGGTGAGTTCTTTTTGGATGGGTTCTAGCTGGCGAGCTGTCTAGGATGTAGAACATGCCCTCCAAGCCCCCTGCGAAGCCACTCAAGTTCCGGTCCAGAGACGGCATTGACTACGTGTTTCCGGTATACGAGGACTATGTACCAGCGGCAATCTACCTACGCATTAGTCAGGACCGTACGGGCGTTGGAGACGGCGTAACTCGCCAGTTGGAAGACTGTGTGAAGTACGCAGACCTTCACCGGCTTACTGTTATCGAGGTCATCGAAGAGAATGACACCTCTGCCTACGTCGCTCCGCACCGGGAAGACGGGGTGAAACCAAGGAAACCCAAACGTCCCGGCTTCGAACGCCTAAAGGCTATCGCTAGGTCAGGGGAAATTCATGCCGTCGTCGCATGGGCTACTGATCGCCTATGGCGAAGTGTCAGGGACCTCGATCAGCTCATCAACATAGTCCAGACCACTCCACACGGTTTCACTATCCACGCAGTACATGGCGGAGTCATTGGTCTAGATGATGCCAACGGGCAGGTCGTAGCCAGAATCCTTGGTGCCGTCGCTCAAGGTGAAGTCGATATCAAAGCAAAACGACAGGCCAGAGCACAAGAACAGGCTTTTGATCGTGGCAAGTTCCCCGGTGGGCGAGTCCCCTTTGGCTACCGCTTGGGGGAGAAACCGGGGGAGCTGGTAATCCATGAGGATCGAGCTGAAGTACTCCGGGACATCGCCGATGGCATTATCAACGACGGCTGGACGATTACGCGGGCTACCAAGTTCATCCGGGAAGAATTGCCTAAGCGGTGCGGAAAGATGAAGCCAGTAGCCCTCCGAGGCATCCTTACTGGCCCCACGGTAGCCGGAAAACGGTATTACCTGCCCGTTGCGCAAAAAAGGTCCGACCCCGACGCGAAGGGAACATGGGGACCAGCAGGCTGGGAACCCATATTTGATGAGGTTACGTGGCAACTGCTGCGCAAAGCACTGGCCACGACCCCTAGGGGAAGACCTACCCGTCCTTCGCTTCTAGGAGGGTTATTGCTATGTGCATACTGCGGTAGCGCAATGTCCTATTCCACACGCACGTATAAATGCACTGTCACATCCGGCTGTGGGCGGATCAGTGTGAGCACTCCCACAATTGAGGCTGTGGTTACCGACTTCATCACGACCTTGCTCACTGCCCAAGAAACACAAGAGTTCCTGAAGCGCATGCTGAATATTGGCGATGGTCCACCGGGGACCGACGATATCAATATCGATGCTGAGCTGGAGAAAATAGCTCGGAAGCGTCTGGAGTTGACCGAGGCCTATGAAGATGACGTAATGACGATGGCTGAGCTACGCCACATGCTTGACCGCCTGAAAGCAAAAGAACAAGCCTTGCTGACAAAGCGAGAAGAAAACGTCGAAGCTGCCCTCGAATGGGAACGTTCAGCCATGGCATTCCAAGCCTACGAAGACCTGCTGGATGCCACTGACGACGACGCCATAAAGAAGAAGAACATGATCTTCCGGGCTCTGCTAGAGGGCGTCGTTGTGAGTCCGCGCGAAAACAATAGTTGCAAGTTCGACACGGAGCGCCTCAATTTCCAGCTGGCAGGAACCTCTCCATATATCCCGCTCAACGATCGCGAGGACATATCCGATGACGGTGTGGACTGGTGGACCGAAGACCCCGGCGATCTCGCATCACACCCGTCGCCCCGTGAATTGGTTCAGGCAGGGATCGTAAAGGAGCCGGTGCCACGACGCAACAATAGGAAAGCTGCACGGCTCGCCAACGGTGCACTCGAAGCTGGTGGGGATGATGCCGCCACGAAGACTGTCCTCATGACCTGATTCAGTTCCCTGTCCATAGGGCCACAGGTGCCCCGTAGTCGTCTCGAAAACGAAGGAATGCGGGACAAGCTGAGAAAGCATTAGAAACCGTCTAAGAAGCCGTCTCAGAAGTTATCTGTATCAATAGCTAATTTGCGTTGAGTTGTGATACTTTCAGGTCATGGCAACAACGTTGATCGGCTACGCGAGGGTCTCGACCGCTGACCAGAAGCTTGACCTCCAGACGGACGCCCTCAAAGCGGCGGGCTGCGTCAAGGTTTACTCGGACATAGTTTCAGGTGCGGGCACCAAGCGCCCTGAGCTGGACGAGTGCCTACGCTTCCTTCGCGAAGGTGACGTTCTGGTCGTCTACAAGCTCGACCGTCTTGGTCGCAGCCTCAGCCACTTGATGGAGATCATCAGAGACCTGAAGCAGAAGGGCATTGGCTTCAAGTCGATCAGCGATGGTATCGACACCACCACAAGCACCGGTCAGCTCCTTTTCCACATCATGGGATCATTCGCGGAGTTCGAGAGAACTCTGATTCAGGAGCGAACCAACGCTGGCTTGAAGGCGGCAAGGGAGCGCGGCAAGCTTGGTGGGCGTCCAGTGGCGGTCACCCCAGAGATAGGGGCACGGATCACTCAACTCCGTGGAGAAGGCAAGAACGCAGATTCCGTAGCGACGGAACTGGGAATCGGGCGGGCCACTGTCTATCGCTACTTGAAGTCACAGACCGCCCTCGCCGCATGATCTCAGATTCGATTCCATGGCGAGAAGAACTTTGGCGAGTAGCTGACCGACTCGAAAAGAAGTCCCAGCAACAACGGTGGACAGATCGCAGCAGCTTCATTGTTGAACGCGACCTTATGACAAGTGCCTACGCCATACGTCGCCTGAACGAAGCACGGAAAATTTCCGATGCACTCGCCAAGACCAGAGTCCCTGTCCTCCGTTACGAGCGAATCGGGTCCATACCGGATATCTGGGACCGGTACGAAATATGGGAACACTACGACTTAGAGAATGGAGTGCGGGACCACATCACTATCCCGCACCTCTGCAACCAACTAATCCATTCCTTCGTCTGGGCCATCAACGCAACTGAGGACACCAATCTCTTCGTCGGAGTTTACGTCGCTTCCGAAAACGAACGGGCGAAGCATCTCTATTTCGTGCCGGTAGGCAGCGTCATTGATCTCTGCCGAAAGGTCGCCTCAGAGGATATTGGAGAAGTGCAGTATCAGCGGGGAACTGATGGCGTGATGCGAATCGTGAGTGTCAAAGTAATGGAAGAAGACTATGACGACTCAATTCAGATGCTCAGCCCTCATGCCACTGCTCATTATCAGGAGCAATGAGCCAGAACAGCTCACCAAGTTCACGGACCACCTGCTCTGCCTGCTCCTGAAGCCAGTGCAAATAGACAAGGGTGAACGTCTTCCGTTCCTCTCTCCCTCTACGGACACTCGTGAGGGAGATGGACCGGGCAGCATCGTCGTAACCATCACCGATGCTGTGCGCCATCACGTTGCGCAGATCAAACAACTTCTGAAGGACTGGAACCACGAACGGATATGAGTCACTTAGCTCCCTGTCCTCCATAATCCGTCTCAAGATCGATATACGCTGACGGACGGAAACAGCACCAAGAATCTCACCTCGCAGTTCCTGAGCGGTAGAAGCGTTCTGCCCGTAGGCAGCAGAGATACACTCATCCATTCCGTACTCAAGACGTACAGCTATTTCCAGAACCTGTGCACGGAACCTATGGAACGTCCGTGGTGCACTTGCAGTTTCCCCGTAAAGCATCTCAGTCATGGGGTTGAAGCTATCAGGGGGAACCCCATGGGTATCGCAACGGACCTCGTTGAGAGTCCCATAGGTACCTGCACGGCAAGATGCAGCCTCTTGATCCCCACCTCGCTGCGCGTCGGCGGGAGTCGTCGTGGACCCTCAAGTGAGGCAGTTCGACATGGAGAAGACGTAAATGTATTACGTATGAAAGGGAAACCGCGTGATTCCGGGGTACTTGAGTAGCTCCGAGAGAGAGCCATCAATATGGTTGACAGCATGCAGGGCTACACCCCAGACGAACTTTTGGAGCTGGCCCGGTCAGTACGTTGGCAAGATCAGGTCACTGCTGCTACGCGAACCAACATAAAGCCGGAAGTCCTCGATGCTCTGATGGTTCCCGGCCTACACCACGAGGTGACACTGTCTCTGATCTCCCGTCCCGGTGTAACCGAAGAAGAACTTGCATGGCTCGCTGAGCACACCGACTCACCCCATGCCCTTGGACGCATCGCCGGTCATCCTGAAGCCAGTACCGGAACGCTGAAGATGATCCGTGACCGTGCGGCGGGGGAGGCGTGGGAAGGCTGGACTCACCTGCACCGCTTCGTCGTCATCATGCTTGCCAAGCGCGGAGTCACAGACAGGGCATAGCGGTTCCGCTGGGTAGGATCAGCGAATGAGCCAAATTGGGGGAGAGGCTGCTGGAGCGCAGCCCAAAAAGAAGAGTCCTTTCAGCGGCTGCGGCATATTGGCGCTGGTAGTTATCGGACTCTTCATCGTGTTGTTGGTCGTTAGCTGCAACAACACTAAGGAAGAAGCGGCAGAGTTCACCGAAAGCGTCTCGACGTTCGCACCGAACCCGGTGATCACCGGAGCTATGGCAACCAAGGTCAAGGATGCCTGCGTGCAACAGGTGGAGACCGTAGCTAAGAACGCGGCACGCGAGATCGCTGGAGTGAAGCCGAAGTTTTACACGATCAAATCAACGAGCTTCGGAGGAGACATAGAGGAGGTCGCACTGCTGCACGAAGAGATCGCCTACGAAGTTCCCTTCACGTACGTCACGAAGCACGATGATGGCTCTGAGCAGACAACCACGCGGACTTGCAGAGTCTCTGATGATTTCGCCTTCGTAGAATTGAGGCGCTAATGGCGAATGTGTTGTTGAGCTTTCCCAACTGGGTGGTCACTACAGTTTCGAATAACCCCGAGCGACAGTTCGCGCTGGCATTCGCTGGGACCGGTACTGTGGCGCTTCTCGTCGGACTTTGGATTGGCTCCTTTACGGCATTCGGTCCGGCTGCCTCCGGGTTGATACTCGCCGTCATTGCTCAAGGAGCAGAAATGTACGAGCAAACCATCGATACGGATACCGCTCAGGGGAAAGAAGCGGCGCGCTACACGAAGGTATTCGTCGGGGGCATGAAAATGCTAGGGCTGATCCTGCTCGGCATCGGCGCGATGGTCGGCATCACTCCGGAACCGTCCTCAGCCCCCATGTCTTCCTAGAGATGAGAAGCAGCGAATTCTTGCAACGTCTCAAGGACAGGTTCAGCAGTATTTCCAAGGGAGTCAGGGCACACCTTTGGCTGACCGTCGGCTTGTTGGTCGTCGTGGTACTGCTTATTGCGGGCTACAACATCCTTCAAGCACTTCGGATCAACGCGAGTGACGTTGGAGCGGTCTCTGGGGCAGTGGCAGCAGTCGCGGGTGCTCTCGCCGCTTTCGCCGCGCTGGGTGCCGCACGACAAAGCGCCGCGACCGCCAAGGATGCCACAAGGGCGCTGGCGCTGGCGACAAAGCCGGTAGCCGAACTCCGCATGAATATCGACCGGTCACAGTCGCAGCCCCATCTCTGTTCTATGACTATCGACATTGAGAACCTGTCGTTGCACCCGATCCGGGGCGGGACTCTCCGATGGGTACTGCGGGATGGTTCCAGCGGAAGCCATCAAGTAGGAGAGATCAAAGGCAGGTTGACCCCCTCACGCGGTATGTTCCACCGCCCTGAGGGGGTCGAGACCCTGACCGCCTCCGAAGCATTTGACGGTGGCATCGCTGGGGTAGACCGAGTGACCTTCGACTTCTCGGGGAACACCCGAGAAATCGTCTGGCGCAGCATCCTCGAATTTGAGTTTGAAGTCATTCCTGATCAGTGGTCCGAACTGGAGGGGATTCTCATCCCAAATACGAAGCGCATCCGATACGACCGCAGCGAGTTAGAGCTATGACATTCAGCGAGTACTTAGCCCTTGGCGCGATGGCTATTTCGGTGTTCGGTATTTGGTACGGGAGCCGTCAGGCGAATGCAGCAGAATCGTCAGCCAAATCTGCACGAGAGGCAGAGAAGCGTGCATTGAAGCTGGAGCGGGTGATGGGCTTCCGGTGGGAAGTCGTCACCAACGGGCCGGATCGCTACCTTCTTTTCAACGCGGGGACACGGGTAGCCCATGATGTCCGGGTCGTACTCCCGGACTTCCTGACCGGCGTCGAAGTCAACGTCGAAAAGCTCCAGCCCCTTGAACGCGTCGAGTTCGTCGCCAAGGTCAAACCGGGTTATCAAAGCCAAGTTCAAGTTCCGTTGCCCCGGTTAGTTTCGATCCACTGGCAGGATAGGGACGAGAAGAAGCCGGTCAACCGCTCTATCAAGACGACTGTCTCGGAATACATACCCGCTTAAACGACGAAAGACCCCCACCCGGCAGTTACGCCCAGTGGGGGTCCTTTGTTTCGGAAACATCCGCTTTTCTGATTCGGATACTCCCAGCTTAGCGCTTACGCATTGTGTCGTCGGGGTGTGTCATCGGAAGCGAAGTACTTGGCGTAAGTGCGAATCCATTGGCGAAACGAATCGCTGTAGCCCTTTGGCTACGTATCAAAAGAGCAGTCAGGAAATCGCTGCTCTTTTGATACGGAGCCGATCCGCCCAGCACCGGGGAGAAGCACCAGAGCTACGTACTCGAAGTCCGCTAGCGCACTCGCGCCTTCCTTGCAGGAGAAAGCTTGTGAGTGATACTTAGGCAGTAATCGTCGCGCTGAGCTAGCAGGGGGGACTGCGATGAACCGATCGCTGTGGGCATCAGCAATTCTTGCTCTGGCAGTATGTTTGTCCGGGTTTGGGGCCCTATCGTTGTGGTGGTTTTCCGGCTCTCATCCCAGCAGTCTTCCGGGGCTTTTCGACTACCGCAGCGCGACTTGGGGAGATGGGTTATTCCTACCCTTGTTCGTTGGCGCCCTTGCAAGGGCGAGTTCGAGGCTTCCTAAGCCGGACAACTACATTTTCCGAGGGTTCGCAGGGCTTATTGGTCTTTCCTTCGGAGCCGTGGTCGTTGTCCTCTGGATGACGGACGCCTCTGTACAGCCCAACTGGACGATGCCGCGTGCTCATGAGTTGAATGCGCCGGGGTGGTATCACGCGGGTTTTCTCATCGTCGTGGCTGGCTTGCTCACGTGGCTTTGGGCGGACTTTGTTCAAAGGTTACGTAAGGTTTTCTCAAACCCATCGATGGTCGAGAAAGGAAAAAGTGTACTCAACTCCGGAGCCGTTTCCATTTCATGGGGCTCGTTTATCGCGTACTGCTTCGTGGCGGGAATCGACAGCGGCGCTGTAGGCCTAACACAAGCTGGGCAAGCCTCACTGGTGTCTCTCAGTGCTTCAATCTTGGTGCTGGGTTCGTCAATTGTGTGGGCGGTGGGATGGCGGCATTTCCTTAGCATTGGCCTGTCCCTAGCGGTTGCTGTCCCAATCGCCATTGGACTTCTTACAGTGACCCAGTTCTGGAGTCCCAGCGTCGTTAGTCTCCTCTTCGTGATTGCGGCGGTTGCTTTTGGGCTCGCCGTCGGCCTCTCGCCTCAGCGATCTCACGGTGTCGTACGTACAGAAACGATTGTTGCTGGAACGTCTGCTATGGAATTGCTTGCTGGCGCGGCTCTCTACGTATCTCCGGCTGTTGTTGCGACTCATTCCAGCATTGACCAGCCGGTCTCTCTCCTGTTCCTCTTGGGCGCTGTCGGAGGGGCGGTGCTTTGGCTGTTGGTCGTTCGCAGGCTGCGTCGCGGGGTCTGGTCCTTCCGAGAGGACTACCCATGGATAGTCACGTCGGCAGTGTTCCTCGTAGCGACATCCGGGGCCACGGCTTTGTCGGGCAGCCCGGACTTGTCTGAAACTGCAACCGGTCTTGTTTTTGCGATATTGGGAGCTATTCTGGCGGGCCCAGCGATCAAGGTGGGAAAAACGGAGCTGCGAAAGCTCACCGTCATCGAATCTAGCCCGGAATATCTTAGTAACGGTTCCAGCCCAACGCCTGTGCAGAAGCCGGAGATCGCACGTATTTATTGGCGTTTGGCTATAACCGGGGTTGGTGCGCTGTGCTCAATCGTTGCACTGGGACTTCTTACGTCTTACACCCTCGGATGGAATAACGGGTCAGCAGGTTTGCCTGTGTCGATGTGGACAGTGCTCGGGGCATTCGCCGCCCTTGTCGGTGGAGTCGTATTACGCCGTATTTCCGATGAGAGCACCCGAAGCAGGGTCTCAGAAGGGTGGAGAAGGAACGCCCCGGTCTTCATGAGCCTTTCCTGTTGCGCCGCTCTCGTGGTACCGATCCTCATGCAAGTGGTGGACAAGGCCTATTTTGATCTATGGGCCGCGATCCAGAGCCTCTTCCTTGCCCTTTTTGCCGGTGAATGCATACTAAGCAATGGTCTCAGAATGGGACTTTTGCGACCCTCACTAGTATCGAAAATAACGTTGGTATCAGTTACTACCACCATCTTCGCAGCCGTTTATTGGTCCCTAACCGTAGCGATCGGCAAATCCGAAGCTCCCGTGCAGGTGCCGCAGTCTCTGCTTGGCTTGGCAGGGGCCTACATTGTTGTTTTTGCCCTTACCCTCGGTTTCACCCTAAGCATTCACGGGACATCTGAATTGAAGAATTGGACATGGAGAGATCGCCGAAAGGCAGGCATTCAGGACTCACTAATGCTTTTGCCGATGTGGCTGCTCATGGCATGGCTGCCCCTGACCATCTATGCCCATATTCCGTCGCAAAAAAACTTTCTCTATGGCCCGGCTATAGTGGCACAGATACTTGTGGGCTTCATCGCCCTTTACGTTGGGGTTCTGGTATGGATTACTGGCGTGAACAACGGCCATGTCGGACGGACGATCGCCGGCATGGGTTTGACCGTTCCCGCTCACTTCAGAGAAGATGCCTCTCATTTAACTCGGCTGATGGCCCTTCCCGCACGGATAAAGGGCTACAGGTGGCATGTCCATGGCCGCGACGATCGTGAGCAGCGTGTTCAAGCGCTCAGTACACATACAGCCATGCAGGACATGCTAGCTTTTTCTATTGCTGCCTTTACTGTCTTGGGTTTCTTTTGGCTTCTTCCCGCCGACGTCGAAGCCGCGCCCGCTCGACTAGATGCTTAGGCGGGACGAACTAACTGCTGCGTAACCGCTGCTAAACGAGGGAAGAGTTGATGGCGAAGCGAACTAATAGCGCGGCTCATGCACTTCGAATTCTCGACATTCTGTCGCAACAAGATGTGGAACTCCATACGGAACAACTTCTCGCCGCTCTAGAGGAACGGTACGGTTCTAAGCTGAACGAGGCTGATCTTCAAGTGCCGCTTAGCGAGCAGGGCAAGTCGCATCCGCGCCCAAATTGGGTTATAAGAGTGGCTAAAACAAAATCCTATATGCGCTTGAGGAACTGGATTGAGGATTCTCCCCGTGACACTTGGAGAATCACGAGAGATGGCCGACGCGCAGCAAGGGAAGCTGCGCCTCAGACAACTGAAGTTAGAGAGGGCAATAAGGTTCCGGGCATTATTTACGGGGATATACCGGGCTACCCAGCAACATGGGAATTTGAAAATCGCAGGGCTGCTTTTCTGGCCGGTGTGCATCGGCAGACACAGGCTGGCATCTCCGGGGGCGCGGAGGGAGCCGATGCGATCTGTCTGTCTGACGGGTACACGGATGATGCTTTTGATGCTGACTTGATCACATACACAGGTTTTGGCGGACAGGACCCTAATACACGCCGACACATCGCTGATCAGAAGCTCATCATGGGAAATCTCGGGCTTGTCCGAAGCCACGAACGGGAACTCCCCGTGCGAGTTTTGGTCAAGAAGTCTTTGTTGACGAAGAACCGACAGGATACCAGCTACGTATATGTGGGCTTGTACGTCGTGGCTCATTGGGACTGGGGCCTTCGGGACGGATTTAAAGTTCTCGTCTATCAACTGAGGTCTTTGACGGGCAGAACTCAGGAGGGACTTGTTGTTAACGCCAACCGAAAATAGGGCCAGTTTTGCCAACTGAAAACAGGGCCACGGGTTGTTGTTCTATTGTGCCTTGAGCTGGG
>NZ_JZTW01000010.1 GCF_000962805.1 Pseudarthrobacter chlorophenolicus
AGAACCCAGCCCAGGCCATAGCCGGCATTACTTGCAGACCTGATTTCTTCGCTAAGTACCAGGGCAGCCGCCCTGGATGCCTCGGTGGCTTCCCGCAGTTTAGCGACAGCCACTTCCAGAGGACGACGAATATCTTCAGGCGGAACAGAGTACTGAGCGCTTTCGTCGCCAATGCGGAAATTCCAGTCGGGCTCCATATGGTCCTCCAAAATGATGCTGGCCTTTCGGCCAGCTTAGATACCTTGGCGTAACGGCACCCCGCCAAAACTCCGGGGCTGGATCAGGATGGTTCCCGGTAAGGGATCCTTACCGGGAGACTATTGCCCAATCTAATGGCCATCGGCCCGAGTGGGCGGCCATTCTTCTTGGCTTTCTGCATCTTCGGGCTGCGGCGGCCTTAGAGCCACGCAAGCAATCGATGGGTGAACCGTGGAAGACACGTACGCCGTCGACCAGACCGCCGATAGGATCTTAAAAGAGAACGTCCCCGTCGCCCCGGTTCTGCGCACTTAGCGGCGCGGGCGATCTTCTACAGAGAGGATTGGCATGGCTAAACGAAAAATGCACGGCACGTGGATCCTTTATCTCATCCCCCCATTTCTCGTGGCCACTGGGCTCCATTGGCTTATGAGAGACGTCTGGAACTGGTTCTAAGCAACTGACGGCGGAGTGGCTAATGGCGCTCACTACTGGTTTCTAAAAAGTTCAACGTTGCTTAGGACCTGATGTGTCCGGTGAAGGATCGGTCACCGGGCCCTGGTGAGCGCTGTGGGGCTCATGAGGGTTGGGCGGCCACCGAAAATTGCCCAAACCACAATTATGGCTGTCGGTGACGGTCGAAACCTGAGCCGTTGTGACGGCGGCGGAGTTCAGCGGTCGTTGCAACGATTTATGGTTCGGTCGAAGGTGAGGCCAGTCTAGTCAGGTGCTCCAGAGGGCTTTGCCATCCGAGGATTTCACGTGGTCGCTGATTGAGTTCGGCGGCGACCATGGCCAGGTGTTCGCGGGTGTGGACGCTGAGATCTGTTCCCTTCGGAAAGTACTGGCGGAGCAGGCCGTTGGTGTTCTCGTTGGATCCGCGTTGCCAGGGGCTGGCTGGGTCGCAGAAGTACACAGGAATGCGTGTTTGCCGCGTGAAGTCCTGGTGGCAGGCCATCTCAGTGCCCTGATCCCAGGTTAGGGATCGGCGTAGATGGGCCGGCAACGGTCCCATCGCTTCGGCCAGTCGATCGCGCAGATTCTCAGCTCCGCGGTTACCGGCCAGATGTACGAGGACGATGAAGCGTGTGGTCCGTTCGACCAGAGTGCCGATGGCCGAGCGGCCTCCCTTTCCAATAATTAAATCCCCTTCCCAATGCCCTGGTACTAATCTGCCGATCGCATCTGCCGGCCGGTCTCGGATCATGACCATGTCGGGGAAGCGCCTGGTTCGGTGTTCCTTCCTACGACGCGGCCGGCGGCCGGTCCGTCCGGTGCGCAGGGCTGCCGCTGGATCCACGGCCAAATCCAGGCTTCCGCGCCCGTACAGGGCTTGATAGACGGTCTCCGGGACAACGTGCATTTCCGGTTGTCCAGGGAAGACGGCGCGCAAGCGGTTGCTGATCTGACGGGGACTCCAGCGCTGTTTCAGGTGATCCCGCACGAACTGCTGCAGCGCTTGGTTAGCGGCGATCTTTCCCGTCCGCTGGCGGCTCCGTCGACGCTCGGCACTGCGCTGGGCCGTGCGAGGACGGTAGTCGCCGGAGGGCTCGTGAATGTTTCGGCGGATTTCCCTGCTCACTGTAGATGGACTGCGCCCGAGCTCTGTGGCGATAGCGCGAATGCTCCGCCCTGCATGCAGGAGGTCCGCGATCGTGATCCGTTCCAACTCCGAGAGAAACCGGGCGGAGATAACCGCCGGCCTCTGATGCGAGATGGGCGCAACCTTCTTGATGTCTCCGGACTTCAGAACAACCCTGTGGCCATGCCGCCATCGCGTCCCCGAGCTACGGCTGATTCCCACAATCCGGCAGGCCTCAGAATTCCCGATTCCCTGTTTCATCAGCTGATCATAGTGAGCCCGAGCGGCGTTCTTTGGAGGTGCGCCCCGGGACTTTCTTGCTCTCTTCATCTCTGCCAATTGCAACTCCTAAAAGGTCAGGTGTTGCAACGACCACTAGACGCCAAGCCCACGAAATGGCTCACTTTTCGACCATCGCTGACAATGGCAACCACGATTACTACCAGGACGAGAGTTGCAATAAGAATTCCGCGGGGTTTCATACCCGCAGCCTAAACGGCATGCACCCTATTGAGCGCGAGGCGAATAGGGCGTCCCGCAGGACCCTGACGCTCGTCCCGTAGGTCCTTCCCCTATCGAGCATAAATTGTCGGGCATAAATACGTACGTTGAGCCAGCGGCGCGCGGTGAATTGATCGTGCTTTTCGATTCCAGGGACAGGCCTCCTCAGGGTCGGAGAAGAAACGGGGCCTGCCCGGATTGAAGGTCCTTCGCTAACTGCGGACGCCCGGTCTGAGGCGCGGGGGGTCAGACTAAAAGAGCCGGCTTCTCAGGCGCCTGGATAAGTCGATCAGCATCGCCACAATAAATGACGCATTGAGGAGCGCCAAGATCGCCAAGGCGGGATTGATCCAAGGAGGAACTAAATCATACTCGGCGTTGCACTTTGTGGTCAAAGGGAACACTTGCAGCTGCTCATAGTAATGGCTGCTGTGATACTCGTGGTCGTACGTTTGGCCAGCACGCAATTCACATGCCTCCGCTACGTCAAGCCCGCCCGCGGGCAGACCCTGGAAGAAGACCGAGACCAACAGGCAAGCGGACAGCAATATCAGCTTAAGCCAAAAGCCAAGCGGTCTAGTTTGTAGCACAGTCTCCCCACTCCCTATTCAGCAGTCTACCTATCTGTCGCTCAGCGTCCCAAACGCGTGCGAGTTCGCACCCGTTCTGGTCCCGGTGGAGGAGGGGGTCCCATGACGACCACCTGCGAAGGCAGCTCTCCGGTAGGGTGCGTATGAACGAAATCCACTGGGGGAAATCTTGAAGCTACTTCGATCAACGCTGCTCTTATGCCTGCTGGCTTCAGGCCTCGCCGGCTGCACCTACACAGAGTCCGCACCGGAACCAGCAGGCGAGCCCAGTCAGCCGTTACCAACTCCGATGGGCTCGCCTGCTGCCGTTCCCTTGACTCTGCAAGGCCAGTTTCAGTCGCAGGGGGCAACCACCACCGGGACGGCCACCATCCGCGTCACGGAGTCCGGTGCAGCCCTGCAGCTCGAAGACTTTGCCACAGGTCCCGGCGACAGTATCCGTCTTATGCTGAGCCCCGGGACACTGCGCCCCGGTCCCACTGGTAAGCCGGAGCTGTCCTCATCGACTCTGATTGAGCTGGGGCCGCTGCGGCTCGACCGGACGGGCAGTCAGCGCATCGATTTGGAGCCCGGAAGGTGGGAGTCGATGCCCGAACCGGTGCGCAGCGTTGTGATCTACAACTATGCCGGCAGGGTGGCGTACGGCACGGCCAACCTTTTTGAAGCGCCGCCTTCCTGACGGGGAAGGGACCGGCCGGACTCGGCTGACTTCACGTCATACGTGCATCAGTTCGCCCGGGAGGCTGCCGAATGAATGGCCTTGGCGAGGTCGCGGGGACGGCTCCACATAGGCCAATGCCCCGTGGGAAGGTCAACGACGTCGAGGTGCTCGATGTTGGCGACCTCGGCGAACATGGGATGGCCAGCACGCGCCAGCTCCAGCACCTTCGCGCCGGGGATCGAGCAGCACACCAGGGTGGTCCGGACTTTGCGGCGGGCACTGTTGGTGAGTTCGACCCGCTGGCGAAGCACGGGGCCGGGCTCAGGGACGGCCCGGCTCCTGAAACGCTCAAGGACCTCTGCGCTCAGGCCTTCGAGGCTCGCTTGCTCTGCGAGTACGTCGAAAGAGGGCAGCGGAAGCTCCTCCAGGTCCTCCGGCAGGCCCGGGCCGAAGGCGCTTCCCGGTGCCACGGGGCCGGAGTCGACCCACACCACTCGATGGACCAGCTCAGGATGCTGGTCAAGGACAAGGCTGACGGGGGCGTTGGCCCCGCTGTGAGCCACCAGTGTTGCCGGCTGATCCTCGGTGACTCCCATTTGGGTGATGACGTCCAGGACCGCTGCGGCCTGATCGTCGAGATTCCTGGCCGCACGCTGGGGGTCGTCGCCGTCGAGACCGGGCAGCGTCACCGCGATTGCCCGGGCGTGGCCGGGTGCCAGGTGTTCAAGCACTTCATCCCAGGCCCAGGCGCCCAGCCAGTGGCCGGCGATGAGAATGATGAGCGGGGGATTTGCAGTAGTTGTCATGTCCATACCCTTGCAGGCCCGCCGGACAACGGTATGTCACTATTTATGTCATGAATTTACCAAGGGCCGACCTGTGAAGCGGGTCGAACGCCTCCACGCCCTTGCCGAGATGTTGCTCCGCAGCGGCAAACGGGGCGTGTCCGCCGAACGCTTGGCGGGGGAGTTTGAGGTGTCTGTGCGCACCATCAAGAGAGACCTCGACGCGTTGGAAAACAGCGGAGCACCTGTATGGTCCCGGCCGGGTCCAGGCGGCGGCTACGGATTGGCCACAGGAGCATCCCTTCCGCCTGTCACCCTTTCCCCTGCGCAGGCGATGGCGCTTATGGCGGCCGTGACCGCTGCACCCGACGCCCCCTACGCCGATCTGGCAGCAGCAGGTATTCAAAAGATTCTTGACGTCCTCGATCCCAAAACCAAGGCCCGTGCCGACGAGCTGGGCAGCAGGGTCTGGGTCAACGCACTTCCGTCCTCTTCCCGGGCCATCAAGTCTGCGCTGGAGGAGGGGATGGCCGATCAGCGAGTGATCCGCATGCGCTACACATCGAAAAACGGGACCACGACCACCCGCGACGTTGAGCCCGTGCTGTTCGCCTCCACCAACGGCCAGTGGTACCTAGTGGGGTGGTGCCGGCTGCGCAACGCTATGCGGTGGTTCACCGTCGCACGCATCGAACGGGCCAGCGTAACCAAGACTGCTTGCAGCGGCCACACCATCCACGAGGTGGGGGAACCTCCGGCAAACGCCAGGCCGGTGCTCACCCTGGGCGGGTGAGTCACGCGTTGCCCAACTACGCCGGTTGCCTCGGGGCGTCAGCGCACCGCGGTTTCCTCGGCGCCGGTGATCCTGTGCAGGTCCTGGTAGGTGATGCAGAACATAGACTCGTGATCGCCCGCTCCGGCCCACAGGAGGCTGTGGGACCGCAGGCTCACGTCAAGCAGGGTTCTGATGCGGCGAGGATGGCCAACCGGTGCCACGCCGCCCACCTTTTGGCCCGTGTGCTCGAGCACAAAGTCCGGCGACGCGCGGCGGATGCGGCCTTCACCCAGGCGGTCCGCCACCAGAGCCGTGTCCACCCGTGCCGCGCCGCTGGCAAGGATGAGCAGGGGCGCCCCGTTGAGGTCGAAGATGAGGCTGTTGGTGATGGCTGCAACGTCACAGTCCAGCGCCTCAGCCGCGGCAACGGCAGTGGGAACGCCAGCGGGGAAGCTGCGCACCGTGTCACCGATGCCCGATTCAAGCAGTACCGTGCGCACCCGGCTGACTGGCCCGTCGTCGTGCGTTGTCATGCTTCAGTACCCCTGCGCGTCCAGCAGCGCGTCTTCCTCTTCTTCGGCCGTCGCCTTTTTCCGCTTGCGCGCAGGAGGCGTACGACGGCGGGACGGCACCGCAGCGTGGATGGTCCCGGCTTCCTCGGCCTCGTCTTCCTCGGCGTCAATGGCGGCGTTGCGGGCCTGCTGCCGCGCCGCGTACCCGAAGCCCACGAACATCAGCACGCCGAACGCGAACCACTGCAACGAATAGGACAGGTGGGTGCCTTCCTCGGTGGACGGTTTCGGGAACGCCACTGGCATGTCAGCGGCCGCGGGCGTCTCCGAGGCCAGCTGCCCGTAGGCTCCGGTCAGCACCGGGTAGCCAAGCTGCGCCGCATAGGTCGGGAGGTCGACGGAGGCGAGCTGGCCCTGCGGGGCGCCGCGCTGCAGCTCCGGTTCCCCGTGCTTCAGCCGGACGACGGCGGTCACCTCACCGGAGGGCGGCGCCGGTACAGAGTCCGGGCTGCCGGGATTCTTGTTGCCGATGGGCAGCCAGCCGCGGTCAACGATGACCGTTTCGCCGGTGGCCAGCTTGAACGGAACCACAACTTCGTAGCCCGGCTGGCCGTTCAGGGGACGGTTGCGCACGATGCGCTGGCCATCGGCGTCGTAGGTGCCCTGCAGCTGCACCTGTGTCCATTCCTTGGCGGGATCAAGCTGCGCGAACTGGTCCCGGGCTGCCGCGAAAGGAACGGGAGTGGCGGAGTAGTTGCTCACCACGCGGTTGATTTCGGCCAGGGTTTCGGCGCGCCGGTCCATCTGCCACCGGCCCAGGAACACGCAGGCAGTGGCAAAGATCGCGGCCAGCAGCAGATAACCCAGCCACTTGCTGGAGAAAAGGAAACGGTACATTCAGTTGTCCTGCTCCAGGGGGCTGTCGGCGCTGCCGGGCTCGAGGGGAAGGGTTTCCTTCCACAGGCCGCGGGTCTGCAGGTAGTCCTCCAGCCAGCCGCGGTGGTCCTCGCAGGCCAGCCACGTCTTCCGGCGCTCCGGGGTGTGGATTTTGGGGTTGTTCCACAGCAGTTGCCAGGACGCTCCGGCACGGCAGGCCTTCCGGGAGCAGAGCGCCGAGTCTGATGCTGCCGGGCTGGTTCCGGCGGCGAAATCAAAAATACTCACGGCCCCTGCCGCCCCTCTCCGTTGTCCGGCTCGTCGTCGTCGTTAATAAGCTCGCCCTGCAGCACCTCGGAACCCTGCTCCTCGTGCCCCGTGGGCGGCGGCGCTTCTAACTCGGCCAGTGGCGCCGAATCCAGGAGCGCGTCACTGTGCTCTTCGGCCATGTCGCTGCCGTTGGCGATGACCACCGCGATCCATGGCAGGAATACCGCACCGGCCACGGCGATGACCTTGAGCCAGCCGTCCAGGACAAAAATCATCACCAGGCACACCATGCGGATGCCCATGGCCAGCGCGTACTTGACCATGCGCCTGCGAATGTCCTCGGAATGGGATTCCGCGGCATCCGTGATGCTGTGGACTTCGGCGTCCTCGGAGAACCGGCCGGGTTCTCCGGGCACCGAACGTCCCGCGTGGTTTTCAAGGGTCACAGTGGTTTCTCACGCTCCAAAGGCTTGCGTCAATTCTCTCACCATCGGCAGTGGCACCCAAACCCGGGCGGGCACGGGCGCTAAGATCGGAGGCAGCCAAATTCCACCTTTCCTACCGCGGTGCACCCCGCCGCAGAATTCCGGAGTTCCTCCATGACTGAAGCAGTTACCGCCCCCCGCAGCGTCCTGATCACCGGCGGCAACCGCGGCATCGGCCTGGCCATCGCCGAAGCATTCCTGGCCAACGGGGACAAAGTGGCTGTTACCTACCGCAGTGAATCGGAACTGCCTGAAGGAATCCTGGGAGTAAAGGCGGACGTCACCGATGAGGCATCGGTGGATACGGCGTTCAAGGAAGTGGAGGCGGCCCACGGGCCCGTGGAAGTGCTGGTGGCCAACGCCGGCATCACCAAGGACACCCTCCTGCTGCGGATGAGCGAAACAGACTTCACCTCCGTCATCGACACGAACCTCACCGGCGCGTTCCGTGTCATCAAGCGCGCATCGAAGGGCATGATCCGGCTGCGCAAGGGCCGCGTGGTCCTGATTTCCTCCGTATCCGGCCTGTATGGCGCCCCGGGCCAGATCAACTACTCCGCCTCCAAGGCCGGCCTCGTGGGCATCGCGCGGTCGCTGACCCGCGAACTGGGTTCGCGCGGCATCACCGCGAACGTGGTGGCTCCGGGCTTCATCAACACGGACATGACGGCTGAACTTCCGGAAGCCACCCAGAAGGACTACCTGGCCAGCATCCCCGCCGGCCGGTTCGCCGACGCCGACGAGGTGGCCAACGTGGTGCGCTGGATTTCCAGTGACGAAGCGGCATACATCTCCGGCGCTGTCATCCCGGTTGACGGCGGCCTGGGCATGGGGCACTGACCTTCCAAACCCCACGCGGCGGCAAACCAGCGGACCCAGGCTTCTTTGTGGGACCCGGACAAGGGAATCACCGGACCTCGCTGGCATGATGGAGTTCAGAGCCGCTTCGCTTTAGACGTTTCAAACAAAGGAGCCCAGATGGGACTGCTGGACAACAAGACCGCCATCGTCACCGGATCATCACGCGGAATCGGCGCTGACGTAGCAAAGATCCTCGCCGGCGAGGGCGCCGCCGTCGTGGTCAACTACCGCCAGAAGGCGCCGCGCGCCAACAAAGTGGTCCAGGGCATCGAGGCCGACGGCGGCCGTGCGGTCGCCGTGGGCGCGGACCTGACCACCCAGGAAGGCGTGCAGGCGCTGGCCTCCGCTGCCATGGAGAACTTCGGATCCCTGGACGTCCTGGTCCTGAACGCCTCGGGCGGCATGGAAACCGGCATGGGGGAGGACTACGCCCTCAAGCTCAACCGCGACGCCCAGCTCAACATGCTCAATGCCGCAGTGCCGCTGATGCAGGAAGGCTCCCGCGTTGTCTTCGTGACCAGCCACCAGGCGCACTTCATCAACACCGTTCCCACCATGCCCGCCTATGAGCCCGTGGCCCGCAGCAAGCGCGCCGGTGAGGACGCACTGCGCGAACTCATCCCCAACCTCGCCGAGAAGGGCATCAGCCTGGTGGTGGTCTCCGGGGACATGATCGAGGGCACCGTCACCGCCACGCTGCTGGACCGTTCCACGCCGGGCGCCATCGAGGCCCGCCGCGCCGAAGCCGGCAAGCTGTACTCCGTGGAAGAGTTCGCCCAGGTGGTAGCCGGAATGGCCACCGCTGACGTCGAGTCAGGCCACACGGAATACGCCGGCGGCGCAGACTACTTCGGCAAGAGCGGCCAGTAGCCCACCGAGCGAAAAAGAGGTGCCCGGCGCGTTTGCGCCGGGCACCTCTTTTGTCAGTTCGTGGGCGGTTCAGACCCCGGCGATGTGGCGCACCGCATCAAGGTAGGGCATGTTGACGGCCGAATCGGCGACGGCGCGCACGGCCGGCTTGGCGTTGAAGGCCACCCCGATCCCGGCTGCGCCCAGCATGTCGAGGTCATTGGCGCCGTCACCCACGGCGATGGTGTGTTCCAACGCGATCCCTTCAGCGGCCGCCCACTCGCGCAGGAACTTCTCCTTGGCCGCCCGGTCCACCACCGCGCCCAGGACCTTGCCCGTCAGGGCACCATCAACGATCTCCAGTTCGTTGGCCTGCCAGTAATCAAGGCCAAGGTCCCCGGCGATAGGCTCGAGGATCTGGTTGAACCCGCCGGAGACCACGGCTACCGGGTGACCCGCCGCCTTGAAGGCGGCCACGAGTTCGGCGGCGCCTTCGCTGAGCTTCACTTCCCGGCGGACGGAATTGACGACGTCGGCCGGCAGTCCCGCGAGGACAGCCACCCGCGCGTGCAGGCTCTGGGCGAAGTCCAGCTCCCCGCGCATGGCCGCTTCGGTGACCGCGGCCACCTCGTCCCGCTTGCCCGCATACGCGGCCAGGAGTTCAATGACCTCCTGCTGGATCAGGGTGGAGTCCACGTCCATGATCAGCAGTTTGCGGCTGGCCGAGCGCAGGCCGCCGGGCACCAAGGCGGTGTCCACGCCGGGGATGGCAGCATCGGCAACGGCGCTGCGGAGCGCTGCCAGGCCTGCCTCGGTGGCATCAGGCAGTTCCAGTTCCGTGATGCGCACCTGGTAGCGGCTATCGCCGGCCGTGGACTCGGCTCCTACAGCTGTACCGTGCTCCGAGAGTATGGAACGCAGCTGCTCCAGTCCGGTGTCGGTCAGATTTTGGCCATAGCTAACCGCGGTCACGTTGGAAGTCATGCCTGCAATCTTAGCCAGCGGAAGAATGGTCCCGCGTATTCATTGCGGAGCACAGCCGGGCCGGCACCGCGGCCGGACACGTGCCGGGGGAGCGGTCACACCGGTTATCAGTCGTCCACTCTTTTGTCCTAGTGTCTACTCCTATGAGTGATGTTCTGGAACTGGACTCCGTTAGCGTTGTCCGAGGCAAAAAGACCCTGCTGGACAAGGTCGACTGGCAGGTCAACGAAGGCGAACGCTGGGTCATCCTCGGCCCCAACGGCGCCGGAAAGACCACGCTCCTCCAGATCGCGGCGGCACGCCTGCACCCGAGCAGCGGCAAGGCCGGCATCCTCGACGAAATTCTTGGCCGCACTGATGTCTTTGAACTGCGTCCCCGCATCGGGCTGTCGTCTGCAGCGCTGGCCACCCAAATACCGGAGCACGAGAACGTCCTCAACGTGGTGGTCACTGCCGCGTACGGCGTCACCGGCCGCTGGCGTGAAGGCTACGAGCGCGACGACGAACGCCGCGCCTTCCGCCTCCTGAACGACTGGGGGATGGGCCCGCTGCTGAACCGGACGTTCGCCACCCTGTCCGAAGGCGAACGCAAGCGCGTCCAGATCGCACGCGCACTGATGACCGATCCCGAACTGCTGCTGTTGGACGAACCGGCAGCAGGCCTCGACCTGGGCGGCCGCGAAGAGCTCGTCCACAAGCTTGGCGAGCTCGCCAAGGACGAAGCGGCACCGGCCATGGTCCTCGTCACCCACCACCTTGAAGAAGTGCCCCCGGGCTTCACGCACGCCATGCTGCTGCGCGACGGCGGCGTGGTGGCGGCCGGCCCCATTACCGAGGTCCTCACTGACGAGCATCTCAGTGAAACGTTCGGGCTCGCCCTGGATGTCACGGAAAGTGGTGGCCGCTACGCCGCCACCGCCCGCCGCTAAGGCCGGGGCTGAATACCAACTGTGGAGATTCTTAGCAGCATCCTGGTCTTTTTCGCTGGCCTGTGGGCCGGCACCATCAACGCGGTGGTGGGCTCCGGCACGCTGGTGACCTTCCCTGTGCTCATCGCACTGGGCATCACGCCCGTTGTCGCGTCCATGAGCAACGCCATGGGCCTGGTGGCGGGCACTGCCGCCGGTGCCTGGGGTTACCGGCGCGAAGTGGCAGGACGTGGCCGGCAGCTGCTGAAGCTGCTCCCGGCCTCGCTGCTTGGCGGGATCACGGGCGCGTGGCTGCTGCTCCACCTGCCGGAGAAAGTCTTCCATTACGTAGCGCCGGTGCTGCTGGTTCTGGCGCTGCTGATGGTGATGTTCCAGCCGAAACTGCAGTCTTGGGTCCGGACCCGTGAACAGAATCCTGAACATGCCGTCCGCGACCGCAGCCACGGCGTGCTGCTGGTGGTGCTCGTGTACCTGGCAGGCGTCTACGGCGGTTACTTCGTAGCCGCCCAGGGCATCCTGCTGGTGGGCATCCTGGGCGTCTTCCTCAGCGGAACCATGCAAAACGCGAACGCCATGAAGAACTTCCTGGTCCTGGGCGTCAACATGGTGGCTGCAATCTCCTACCTGTTGTTCGCCTTCGACCGGATCAACTGGCTGGTGGTTCTCCTGATCGCCGTCAGCTCCACCATCGGCGGACTCGTTGGCGCCAAGGTGGGCCGGAAGCTTTCCCCTAGGGTCCTCCGCGGCGTGATCTTCACCCTGGGCATTGTGGCGCTCGTCGTTATGATCGCCAACCTGCTGAAATAATCTCCCGGTGACTTTCCACTACCTTGAATCCGCCAGCGACCCGCGGGTCAGCGACTACACCACGCTGACGGACGTCCATCTCCGCAAACTCCGCGAACCGCGCGAGGGGATGTACATTGCCGAGTCCTCCCGGGTCCTGAGGCGCGCCCTCGCAGCCGGCCATAAGCCGCGTTCGTTCTTCCTGGCGGAGAAATGGCTCGCGGACCTGGACGACGTTTTCCAGGCCTACCCCGATGTCCCGGTCTTCATCGGCCAAGCTGCGCTCCTCGAGGAAATCACTGGCTTCCACCTCCACCGCGGAGCCATGGCTGCCATGGAGCGCCCCGATCCCGTGCCCCTGCCGGAGCTCCTGGCGGGTGCCCGCAGGGTTGCCGTGCTCGAAGACATCGTGGACCACACCAACGTGGGCGCCATCTTCCGCTCGGCGGCTGCCCTGGACATCGACGCCGTCCTGGTATCGCCCCGCTGCGGAGACCCCCTCTACCGGCGCAGCGTGCGGGTCAGCATGGGGACGGTGTTCCAGGTTCCCTGGGCCCGCCTGGAGAGTTGGCCGGAGGACCTGCAGGTCCTCAAGGACCACGGCTTCACCGTCGCCGCCCTCGAACTGACCGATGATGCACGGGACGTGGACGCTGTCGCCGCCACCAACCCGGACCGGCTGGCCCTGGTGCTCGGCACCGAAGGGGCCGGCATGAGCCCGGAGACCCTTGCCGCGGTCGATCTCGCCGTGAAGATCCCCATGCGCAACGGCGTGGACTCGCTCAATGTGGCCGCAGCGTCTGCAGTGGCATTCTGGGAACTGCGCCCCCGGGGCTGAGCTGGCGCCCTGCAGGTGAAGGCCCCGGTAGATGCCGTGGTGTGGTTCGCGGGTGTCCCCTGGATCCGCTATTATTGACTGCTGGCCCTCTTGTGTCTTTCGACAACGTCCTGGGATTCAGAGCCCGGCCATCCCATTCATACCTGGCAGCTGGCAAAATCCAGTTGCGTGAACAAAGGCCCCATTATGAAGTCTGATATCCACCCGAAGTACGCAGCCGTCGTTTTCAATGACCTGGCTTCCGGTACCAAGTTCCTGACCAAGTCCACTGTGTCTTCCTCGAAGACCATCGAGTGGGAAGACGGCAACACCTACCCGGTCATCGACGTCGAAATCTCCTCTGAGTCCCACCCGTTCTACACGGGCAAGCAGCGCATCATGGACTCCGCAGGCCGCGTGGAGCGCTTCAACGCACGCTTCAAGGGCTTCGGCGGCAAGAAGTAATTCTTCCTCCCATAGCTTTTTGTAAAGCCCGCACCGGGAACGGTGCGGGCTTTCTTTGCGTTGGCGGCCCGTTGGCGGCACGGGCACGCCGTACGGCAGGATGTAATCCATGAGCCATATGACCTCCCCGGACCAGGACGCAGCAACAAACCCCCGCCTTCACGGCGAATACAAGGTTCCCGGCGGCAAGCTGGTGGTGGCCGACCTGGCCGTGGCCGGCGGGGTCCTGGCTGACGTCTCCATCAGCGGAGACTTCTTCCTCGAACCGGACGAGGCCCTGGAGGACATCAACCGCGCGCTGACGGGGCTTCCGGAAACCACCACCGCCGCAGACCTTGCGGCGGCGGTTAACGCTGCCCTGCCCGCCGACGCCACCCTGTTCGGTTTCTCCGCCGACGCCGTGGCCGTTACAGTACGCCGCGCCCTGGCCAAGGCCACCTCCTGGGCGGACCACGAGTGGCACGTCATCCCGCCGGCAGTCCTGCCCACCGAAATCAACGTGGCCCTCGACGAGGTCCTCACCGAGGAAGTGGGCGCGGGCCGGCGCAACCCCACCCTGAGGTTCTGGGACTGGCAGGAACCGTCAGTGGTCATTGGCAGCTTCCAGTCCGTCCGGAACGAGGTTGATCCTGACGGCGTGGCCCGGCACGGCATTAAGGTGGTCCGCCGGATCAGCGGCGGGGGAGCGATGTTCATGGAAGCCGGCAACTGCATCACCTATTCCCTGTACCTGCCCCAGACCCTGGTGGACGGGCTCAGCTTCGCCGATTCCTACCCGTTCCTGGATTCCTGGGTGATGGCGGCGCTGGAGAAGATCGGCGTGACAGCTTACTACGTCCCGCTTAACGACATCGCCACGGACCAGGGCAAGATCGGCGGTGCCGCCCAGAAACGGCTGGCCAACGGCGGCATGCTCCATCACGTCACCATGAGCTACGACATCGACGCCGACAAGATGGTGGATGTCCTGCGCATCGGCAAGGAGAAGCTTTCGGACAAGGGCACCCGCAGCGCCAAGAAGCGTGTGGATCCGCTGCGCCGACAGACCGGCCTGGCACGCACGGACATCATCGGGGCCATGATTGACGTGTTCACCGGCCGGTACGGGGCAACGCATTCGGAGCTCACCGAGGCCGAGCTCGCCGCAGCGCGGGAACGCGCGGCCACCAAGTTCGGTACCGAGGAATGGCTGCACCGGGTCCCGTAGCCAGGGCGGCCTTATTCGTTAGTGGTCGACGGCGGCCTGCGCGGTAAGTGCGCGCAGCAGGTGGTCGCGCTGCTCCACGATGATCCGCCGCAGTGCACGGGGCGCGTCGTCGTTCGCCTCGAGCCAGGTGTCGGTCCGTCGCAGCACCGGGTGGGTGCGCGGAGTTCCGCCCTCGGCAAGATCCTGGGCTGAGGGGAACAGGCCCCGCACGATCCGGCTGGCGATCTCGATGCTGCGGCTGTCCCATACGTCCCGCAGGCAGCCGAAGTACGGCTCCACGTAGGAATCCAGCAGGGCTGCCGGGGCGGTGCTGAACCCCGTAATGGTTGCCGTCAGCAGCTGGTTGGACAGCGCCGTTCCCTGCACGGCCTCGGCCCACGCCGCAGCCTTGACATCCGACTCCGGCCGGGCAGCAGCGGCCGTCGCATGGCCGGCCCGTCCCGAAGCGGTGGTATCCGTTGCCAGTTCAGCATCCAGTTCTTCCACTGTTGCCTGGCCGTGGGCAGCGAGGGCGTGCCAGAAGTGCCACCGCAGTTCCGCGTCGACTGCCAGGCCTGGCACCTGTTCGGAGCCGTCCAACAGCCCCCTGAGCAGCGGCAGCAGCGAAGCGTCGTACCTGCTGAGCGTTCCCAGCGTGCGTGCCCAGGCGAGTTGCTGGTCCGAGCCCGGCTCGGCCCGCCGCAGCTCCGCTCCAGCTGTGCCCAGGAAGGAAGCGCGGACAGCATCGCGGCGGGATGCGGGCGTGTAGCGTTCGACGGCGGTGCACGCGTTATCGAGGATGTTCAGGAGGACGCCGATGCCGGTTTCCGATGGGGCGAACGCGGCTACGGCCGCCACGTACCGTTCTGCCGGGGTTTCCCCGTCACGGGCCGAGTTCCACAGCGCAGTCCAGCACAGGGCGCGGGCCATGGGATCGGTAATTTTGTCTAGGGAAACGAGGACCGTCGCCTCGGACACCGGGTCGAGGCGGACCTTGGCATAGGTGAGGTCGTCGTCGTTGACCAGCAGGAGCGCGGGCCTCGCGCGGCCGGCCAGCTGGGGCAGCTCCGTCCGGGTGCCGGCCACATCCGTTTCGAGGCTGTCCGTCCGTACCAGGGCGCCGCCACCGTCGAAGTCGTACAGGCCCACGCGCAGCCTGTGCGGCCGCAGCTCCACCTGTCCGGTGACCGGGTCCGTGCTCTCCTGAACGATGGCCACGGAACCCAGCGCGCCGCCGTCGTGCGCCGCCTCGGTGGCGGACTCCAGCGCCAACGTGGAGATCCCCGATGTCTGCAGCCATTGGCGTGCCCATTCCGAGAGGTCGCGTCCGGAAGCGGAGCTGAGGGCTTCCAGCAGGTCCGCCAGGGTGGTGTTGCCGTAGGCGTGCTTGCGGAAGTACTTCCGGGATCCGGCGATGAAGGCTTCAAAACCCACGTAGGCCACCAGCTGCTTGAGCACCGAGGCGCCCTTGGCGTAGGTGATGCCGTCAAAGTTCTGCTTGGCCGCTTCCAGGTCCGGGATGTCCGCGACGATGGGGTGCGTGGTGGGCAGTTGGTCCTGGACGTAGGCCCAGGCCTTGCGCTTGTTGGCGAAGTTGACCCAGGCGGTGTCCCAGTCCGTGGCCCGGTCCACGGCGAGGGTGCCCATGTAGTCGGCGAAGGATTCCTTGAGCCAGAGATCGTCCCACCACTGCATGGTGACCAGGTCGCCAAACCACATGTGGGCCATCTCGTGCATCAGCGTGTTGGCGCGTGCCTGGTACTGGGCGTCCGTGGCACGGGAGGTGAAGACGTAGCTCTCGGTGAACGTCACCAGCCCCGGATTTTCCATGGCGCCCAGGTTGTACTCGGGCACGAAGGCCTGATCGTACTTTCGCCAGGGGTAGGGAAAGTCGAAGAGCCGGTTGAAGAAGTCCAGGCCGGCTTTGGTGAGCCGGAACAGCTCGGCGGTATCGAAGGATTCGGCCATGGAGGCGCGGCAGTAGAGCGCCAACGGGACGTCCAGGCGCGTGCCGTCCTCCAGTGTTCCCTGCCAGCGGTCTTCAGCCTTGAAGTAGGGGCCGGCCAGCACGGTGGTGATGTACGTGGACATCGGCAGGGTCGTGGCAAAGTCCCAGCGTGCGGTGGCGGGGTCGCTGGTGAGCAGGGTCCTGTCGGTTTCCACTCCGTTGGATGCCACCTGCCAGGACGCCGGAGCCATCAGGTGGAAGGTGTAGGTGGCCTTGAGGTCCGGCTGCTCGAAGTTGGCGAAGACCCGGCGCGCGTCAGCGGGTTCGTATTGCGTATAGAGGTAGGTCTGGCCGTCGGCGGGGTCGACGAAGCGGTGCATGCCCTCGCCGGAGCGGCTGTACAGGGCCGTTCCGGTGACCGTGACCTGGTTTTCCAGCTGCAGGTTTTCCAGCCTGATGCGTGCGCCGTCCACCACGTCCTCCACCGGAAGGCCCTTGCCGTTGAGGAACACGCAGTGCACACCGCTGCCGATAAAGTCCAGGAACGTGGATGTGCCCGCTTCCGCGGCGGTAAAGGTGATGACGCTGCGGGTAGTGTAGCCGGCAGTCTCCGGATCTTCGGCCTGGCGGACGTCGAGGGAGACGTCATAACTGGCGGTGCTGATCAGGGCCGAGCGGCCGGCAGCTTCGTCGCGGTGCAGATTCTCATGTGACACCCAGCTATCTAATCACGCTGCAAAGGCCGCCAATGCCCCCGCCGGCGGCGCGTCAATTGACGATGAGCAGGGCGGCCGCGAGGCCCAGGACCGCAATCAGCAGCCACGATGCCAGCGCGGCCAGCAGGGCCCGCCCGCCAGTCATCAGCAGCGTACGGATCCGCACCGCGGACCCCAGGCCGAAGAGCGCCGCCCCCAGCAATACGTCCTGCAGCATCGCCCCCGCCTCCAGCCACCCGTCCGCCAGCCACCCTGTGGAGCGCAGCGCCACCATCGCCACGAATCCCAGCACGAACAGCGGCACCACAGGCGGCAGGCCGGCGTCGCCCCCGGCAGGCCGCAGTGAAAACCGGTGGTGCGCCCCAGCCAGCGCCGTCACGGGCGCCAGGAGCAGCACCCTGGTGAGTTTGACGACGACGGCGATCGCCAGGGCCGCGGGCCCGGCAGTTTGCGCCGCGGCCACCACCTGCCCCACATCGTGCACGCACGCGCCGGTCCAGGCGCCGAAAACCTCGGCGCTGAGCTGGAGCGGGTGGACCAGCAGCGGCAGGACTCCGATGGCCAGTGTGCCGCACAGGGTCACCAGCGCCACCGGCAGGACGGTGTCCACATGCCGGATGCGCCGTACCGCTGCCATCGCGCCAATAGCTGATGCCCCGCAGATGGAGAACCCCGTGGCCACCAGCAGCGACGTCACCGGCGGCAGCCTGAACAGCCGGGAGATCAGGTAGGTGCCGCCGAAACTTGCCGCGACCACGGCGGTAATCAGCACCAGCGCGAGCCAGCCGAGGTCCAGGACATCGCCGATGCCCACTTTCAGGCCCAGCAGCACGATCCCTCCGCGCATCAAGTGCTTGCCGGCGAAGTCCAGCCCGGGGCGGGCACGCCCAGCCGTCCATCCTCCGGTCACCGGCAGGTTGGCGGCAAGGACCCCCAAAACCACGGCCAGGGTCATCGCCGGGAGGGACGGCACCAGCGCGTGGATGAGGAAGGCGAGCACCAGGGCAACGGCTGCAGAGGCAAGGCCGGGCAGCAACCGCGTGGCTCCCCGCGGGTGTCCCGGTCCGGGGGTGGGGGAGCTTCTGCTGAATGGCACTCACCCACTTTGCCGGATGGAGCCCGGAATGTCCGAACGGGCTGGCCGCGCCAACACGCCACAATGGAAGGCCGTTTATGAATTCGAAACAAAAAGGTGGTTGGCTATTGGGCATGTCAGACCTCTTCCAGGATTACTCCGAGGCCGCGGGCCGGACCGGAGCCTACGACGAAATGTTCGCCCCCGGGCAACAGGCCCGCCCCTCCTATGAGCAGGTGGCGGACGCGCTCCGCAAGCTCTCGCTGGCCGATGTCAGCGCCCGTGCCGATTCCATGGCCCGGACCTTCCTGGACCGCGGCGTCACCTTCGACTTTGCGGGGGAGGAGCGCCCCTTCCCCCTGGACATCGTCCCCAGGGTCATCCCCGCCGCCGAGTGGGACGTCATGGAGCGCGGTGTCGCGCAGCGCGTCCGCGCCCTCGAGGCCTTCCTCAACGACGTGTACGACAAGATGACAGTGGTGTCCGACGGCGTCATCCCTCGCCAACTGGTGACCACCAGCGCGCACTTCCACCGCCAGGTCCACGGGTTCGAACCCGCGGGCGGTGTCCGCGTCCACATTTCAGGCATCGACGTGGTCCGCGATGCCGCCGGAACCTTCCGCGTCCTCGAGGACAATGTCCGTGTTCCCTCCGGCGTCAGCTACGTCCTCGAGAACCGCCGTGCCATGGCCAAGGGCCTGCCGGAAGCCTTCGGCCAGCAGCTCATCCGTCCGGTCGAGGAATACCCGCGCCGGCTCCTCTCGGCCCTGCGCAAGACCGCACCCTCGGGCGTGGACGATCCCACCGTCGTCGTGCTCACTCCCGGCGTTTTCAACAGCGCCTACTTCGAGCACACGCTGCTGGCCGGGCTGATGGGCGTGGAACTCGTTGAGGGACGCGACCTCATCTGCCGCGGAAACCGCGTTTACATGCGCACCACCGCCGGTGAGCAGCGCGTCGACGTCATCTACAAGCGCATCGACGACGACTTCCTCGACCCCCTGCAGTTCCGGGCCGATTCCATGCTCGGCTGTCCCGGACTGGTCAACGCGGCCCGCGCCGGCGGCGTCACCATTGCCAACGCCGTGGGCAACGGAGTCGCGGACGACAAACTGGTCTACAGTTACGTTCCTGACCTGATCCGCTACTACCTCAGCGAGGAGCCCATCATCGCGAACGTTGATACGTTCCGCCTCGAGGAGAAGGAAGCCCGGGAATACACCCTGGACAACCTCGCCGAACTCGTGGTCAAACCGGTGGACGGCTCCGGCGGAAAGGGCCTGGTCATCGGCCCGGACGCCTCCAACGACGAACTGGACGCCCTGCGGCAGCGGATCATCACCGATCCACGCGGCTGGATCGCCCAGCCTGTCCTGCAGCTCTCCACGGTGCCCACGCTCAGCGGCGACAAGTTCGGCCCCCGCCACGTGGACCTTCGCCCCTTTGCCGTGAACGACGGCGACAACGTCTGGGTGCTGCCCGGCGGCCTTACCCGCGTGGCGCTGAAGGAAGGCTCGCTGATCGTGAACTCCAGCCAGGGCGGCGGCTCCAAGGACACCTGGGTCCTGGCAGATTCGCCGCAGATGCCCGTCGAGTCCGTACCGCGGCAATCCATCTCGGTCCGCGAGAGGGTCTCCGTATGGCCTGTGGAAAGCAACTGGCGCGACCGCCAGTCGGAGCAGCAGCAGTGAACCGCACCGCCCGGCACCGTTTCTTGTCCGTTTCGGCCCCGCAGGAGGTAGCCGCGAATGCTTAGCCGTATTGCCGAATCCCTATTCTGGATCGGCCGCTATGTGGAGCGGGCCGACGGCACCGCCCGTATCCTCGATGTACACCTGGAACGGCTCAACCACCTCCCCATGGAGGAACGGAAGAGCGTCGCCCAGGAGCTGCTGGCCGTGATGGGAGCAAGGCCCCAAAGCGACGACTTCGGCCTGCCTGAACTTCTGCACGCCCTGGCGTACGACAAGACCAGTGCCACGTCCATCGCCGGGTCACTGGGTGCTGCCCGCGAGAACGCCCGCCGTGCCCGCGAAACGGTCTCCTCCGGACTGTGGGAAAGCCTCAACACCACCTACTACGGGCTCAGCCAGCACCGCAAGGACGTGGTGGGCACCTACCGGTTCTGCAACTGGACACTGGAGCGCACCGCCATGGTCAGCGGGCTCGCCGACACCACCGTCAGCCATGACGAAAGCTGGCTGTTCCTGGTCCTGGGCCGTTCACTGGAGCGGGCCGACATGACCGCCCGCATGCTGTCCACCCGCGACGTCCTGTCCGCGGGTATGTCCTGGGTGAACATGCTCCGCTGTGCCGGCGCCTATGAATCTTTCCTCCGGACGCGCCGGGCAGCCTTCGGTGACCAGCACGCGGCCGAGTTCCTGCTCCTGGACCGGCTGTTCCCGCGCTCCATCGTGTACGCACTCCGTGACGCCGACGAATGCCTCGCCAAGCTGGACCCCTCAGCCCAGCGCGTGGGCTTTATCAACGACGCCCGCCGGATCGTGGGCCAGGCCCGCACGTTCCTCGAGTTCCACCGGACGGACGACCTCATGTCCGAACTGCCCGAACACATGGAACGCGTGCAGAAGGCTGTGTCCCAGGCCTCGGACGCCATTTCCCGTAAGTACTTCAATCAGGCGGACGAACTGGCCTGGGTGGGAGAAGTTTCATGACCCGGCTGAGCATCGTCCACCGGACGGCGTACAAGTACAACAAGCGCGTCACCCTCTCGTACAACGAGGCACGGATGACCCCGCTGACGGACTCCCAGCAGGTGGTCCTCGAGTCAGTGGTCAAGGTGTCCCCGTCGCAGGCGGCCGTGAGCACCTACCGTGACTACTGGGGAACCAGGGTGACGGCCTTCGACATGCAGATGCCGCACGACCATCTGGAGGTCGTCTCCAACATCACCGTCGAGGTCCACCGCGCCGGTAAAATTCCGTCCGAGTCCGACATCGTCGGATGGGATGTCCTGGCGTCGCCGGAAACCCTCAACACCCACAGCGACTGGCTGCCGCAGTCACGGCTCAGCGGGCCGGGGGACGAAGTCCTGAGCATCATCCCGGGCGTTGTTGACGGAAAGAACCCGCACGAGGCTGCCATGGCCATCTTCGCCTGGATGCGCGGCGAGATGACCTACATGTCCGGCTCCACCGCTGTCACCACGAACGCGGAAGAGGCGTGGACACAGCGGCAGGGCGTCTGCCAGGACCTCGCGCACCTGGCCATCGGTGCCCTCCGCAGCTGCGGGATACCCGCACGCTACGTCTCGGGCTACCTGCACCCGCGCTCCAGCGCCGGCGTGGGTGAGACAGTTGCGGGCCAGTCACACGCGTGGCTGGAGTGGTGGGATGGCGAATGGCGAAGCTGGGATCCCACCAACCACAAGCCCGCCGGGGACTTCCACGTCACCGTGGCACGCGGAAGGGATTACCGGGACGTGTCGCCGCTGAAGGGAATCCTGTCCGGCGGCGGCGGATCGGCCCTCACCGTCAGCGTGGAAATCACCCAGCTCGCCTGACCGGCAGCGTGCGCACTGCGCGCACGCTGCCGGCGCCCTATTCGTGGGCGGACTTGGCCGAGCTGCTGATTTGGGTCCACCAGGTCATGGGCTCGGTGACCTTGAACCGGCGGCCGGTGACGGAGTCGGGGGTAATCCGGACGAACGCGTCCTTGCGGCCCGCCTGCCAGGGGAAGAGGTAGAGCCGGGACGTGTCCAGGACGTCCTCGGCCTGCTTCACCACTTCGGCCGTTCCCTTGACCACGACGCTCCAGGCGAGTCCGCTCTCCGGATCCACGCCGTCGGCCTCCACGGCCACAGCTGCGTCGCCGGATGCGGCCGACAGCTTGGTGCCTTGGCCGGTGCGGAAGACCACTGTGCCGCCGTCCACCGTGTAATTGATGGGGAAGATATCCGGGCGGCCGTCCGCGAGGACGGCCAGCCTGCCCACGGAAACGGTGCGCAGCATGGCCCAGCATTCGTGGTGCTCGAGGTTCTGGACGTCAGGTGATGACTCGTTGCTCATGCCGTGAGCATACGCCTTTCACCAGGGGCTGGGCTTGTAATCCTTGAGGAAGACGCCGTACTGGTCTTCGCCGTTTTCGCCCATGACAATGGGATCGTAAACCCGGGCTGCACCGTCCACCAGGTCCAGCGGCGCGTGGAAGCCTTCCTCCATGAGCCGGACCTTTGTGTAGTGGGGCCGCTCGTCGGTGATCCAGCCGGTGTCCACGGCGGTCATCAGGATGCCGTCAGAATCGAGCATCTCCTGCGCGCTGGTCCTGGTCATCATGTTCAGTGCCGCCTTGGCCATGTTGGTGTGCGGATGGCCTGGACCTTTGTAGGCCCGGGAGAACTGGCCTTCCATGGCGGAGACGTTCACGATGTACTTGCGGTGTGCCGTGGAACGCTGCATGGCCCCCCTCAGGCGGCTGACCAGCAGGAACGGGGCTGTGACGTTGCAGAGCTGGACTTCGAGCATCTCCAGCGGGTCCACCTCGTCCACCACCTGTGTCCAGCTGTTGATGGTGGCCAGGTCCGGAACCAGGCCGCCGGCGTCGATGGCCGTGCCCGCGGCGATACGTTCCAGTGAGGCGGATCCGGTGGAGAGTGCCAGGGACGTCACAGCGTCCCCGGCGAGGACTGGGTGCTCGGTCACGGTGCCGGCCAGCGCCAGCGGATGCTTGTCATGGGCGTGGCCGAACGTCAGCAGCTCCGGCCCGCCGTTGGCTTGCTCCAGCGCGGCAGGCAAGGGCTCGTCCTCGGCATCCACCAGCGGTTTGTAGGCATTGCCGGTGCGGCGGACGGTCTGGGCGGCGTTGTTGATGATGATGTCCAGCGGCCCGGCCTCGTTGAGGGAGTCGGTCAGCGCCATCACCTGAGACGGGTCGCGGAGGTCGATGCCTACAATCCGCAGCCGGTGCAGCCAGTCGGCGCTGTCCTCCATGGCAGCGAACCGCCGCGCTGCGTCCTTGGGGAACCGGGTGGTGATAGTGGTATGGGCGCCGTCCCGCAGCAGCCGGAGGGCGATGTACATGCCGATCTTGGCGCGGCCGCCCGTAAGCAGTGCGCTGCGGCCGGTGAGATCGGTCCGTGCATCGCGTTTGCTGTGGCTGAACGCAGCGCATTCCGGGCACAGCTGGTGGTAGAAGGCATCCACCTGGGTGTAGTGCTGCTTGCAGATGTAACAGGGGCGGGACCGAATGAGGTGGCCGGCCACTTCGCCGGTGGCGGAGGTAGCGAGTTTGTTCCCGCGCGTCTCGTCGTCGATCCGGTCGGGCGCGGCCGTGGCCGTCAGGGCAATAACGGCCCGGTCGGCGTCGGCAATCATGTCTCGCTTGGTGACCCTGCGGTGGCGTTTGACCGCTTTGAACATTTTGCCGGTGGCCCGGCGCACCGAGATGTAGTCAGGGTGCTCCTCGTCGTAGACGTGGATGGTGTTCAGGACCTTGAGGCAGGCCTGGATTTCCTCAGGGGTCAGGTCGGGGGAGCTCATTGGGTCAATTTTACAGCGTAGATACAGGCCATCATGACTGAAGGACCGCCGGCGCCGTGCAGGCGCCGCCGGTCCTTCAGCTGGATGTCAGGGGGGTTGTCAGGAGACGCGTGCCCCTGGGGAAGCTTCGGCTGCGGCGGCGTGGGTCCTGGCCACCTTGTCCACCGATTCGCGCACCTCCGGGTACTGGTCCGCGGCCGCCTTTACGGCGTTGGGGACCAGGTGCAGGTTCTTGGCGGCCAACTGGCGCTCGTGTTCGCCGGGCTCCGGGACTTCCTGGTACTTGGACAAAACGGTGATTCCGGACTCGGTGACCTTGAAGCCGCGTGCCCGGTCGAGGTCCGGGTCCAGGCCGATGGCAGCGCCGGCGGGCACCTTGACGTTCTTGTCAATGATGGCCCGGTTGATCACGGCGCCCTCGCCTACCTGTACCTTGTCCATCAGCACGGAGTCGATGACCCGGCTGCTGGTTGCCACGTACACGTCGTTGGAGAGGACGGAGCCCTCCACCACGCCGCCGGAGATCACCACGCCGCTGGAGACGATCGAATCCAGGGCGGTGCCCACGGTGTTGTTGAGGCCGCGGACAAACTTGGCGGGCGGGGAGATGCTCTGCCGGGTGTAGATGGGCCACTCGGAGTTGTAGAGGTTGAACACCGGCAACGGCGAGATGAGGTCCATGTGGGCGTCGTAGAAGGAGTCAATGGTGCCTACGTCGCGCCAATAGGTGCGGTCGCGTTCGGTGGAACCCGGGATTTCGTTGAGCGTGAAGTCGTAGACCCCCGCCTCGCCCTGGTTGACGAAGTAGGGGATGATGTCGCCGCCCATGTCGTGCTTGGTGTCGAGGCGTTCGGCGTCCACGTGCAGGGCTGCCACCAGGGCATCGGCGTCGAACACGTAGTTGCCCATGGAGGCGAGGAACTGGGTGGGATCTGCGGCGAGGCCGGGCGTGGTGGCGGGCTTTTCCACGAATGCTGCGATCTTCTGCGGATCGTTCTGGTCCACCTCGATGACGCCGAACTGGTTGGCCATGTTCAGTGGCTGCCGGACGGCGGCAACGGTTGCCTTGGCCCCGCTGTGGACGTGCTGTTCCACCATCTGGGCGAAGTCCATGCGGTAGACGTGGTCCGCCCCGACCACGACGACGATGTCGGGGTTGGCGTCGTGGATCAGGTTCAGGGACTGGTAGATGGCGTTGGCGCTGCCCAGGAACCAGCTCTTTCCGACGCGCTGCTGTGCGGGGACGGAGGCGACGTAGTTCCCGAGCTGGGTGGACATGCGCCAGGCTTCGGAAATATGCCGGTCGAGGCTATGGGACTTGTATTGGGTGAGGACCACAATTTGCAGGTAACGCGAATTCACCAGGTTGGAAATCGCAAAATCGATAAGGCGGTAGCTGCCGGCGAAAGGCACCGCGGGCTTCGCCCGGTCTGCCGTCAGTGGCATCAGTCTGTTTCCCTCGCCACCTGCGAGGACAATGGCCAGGACTTTTTTATTCAACGGCATAGTGGTCGCTCCTGTACGCCTTCGTAACTCCCCAAGACAGTCCGGTACGCCCGGACTCCTTCACACTAGAACAGTTATGCGTGAAGGACTACCTTGGGTCTTGTGCGAATAGATATTGTGACTAAAGAGTTCCCGCCGGAAATTTATGGTGGCGCCGGGGTGCACGTCGCCGAATTGAGCAGGGTGCTTAGTAAGCACGTTGACCTGCAGGTTCGTGCTTTCGGTGCTCCCCGCGACGCTGATTATCACGGGGCAGCGGTGACCTCCTACGCTGTGCCGGAGGACCTGGGGTCAGCCAACGCTGCGGTGCAGACGCTGGGTGTGGACCTGAGGATCGTCCCGGACATCGCCGGCGCCGACCTGGTCCATTCGCATACCTGGTACGCCAACATGGCCGGACATCTGGCCTCGCTGCTGCACGGAATTCCGCATGTTTTGAGTGCCCACAGCCTGGAGCCCCTGCGTCCGTGGAAAGCGGAGCAGCTCGGTGGCGGCTACGCTCTGTCCTCCTGGGTGGAGAAGACCGCCTACGAGGCTGCCGCTGCCATCATCGCCGTGTCCGAGGGCATGCGGCAGGACATCCTGCGCAGCTACCCCGACGTTGATCCGGAGAAGGTCCGGGTGGTCCACAACGGGATCGATGTCGAGCTGTGGAAGCGCGACGAGAACGACGACGCCATCCGTGCGCTCGGCATTGATCCCGCCAGGCCGAGCGTCGTGTTTGTGGGAAGAAACACGCGGCAGAAGGGGGTCCCGTACCTCCTTCGGGCAGCGGCGAAACTTCCTGACAACGTCCAGCTCGTCCTGTGCCTGGGGGCTGCCGACACCCCGGAGCTGGCCGCCGAGACCGCCGCGCTGATCGAAGACCTGCAGAAGCAGCGGACCGGTGTGGTGCTGATCGAGCGGATGTTGCCCCGCCACGAGCTGATCCAGGTGCTTAGCCACGCCACCGCTTTCGCCTGCCCCTCCATCTATGAGCCGCTGGGCATCGTTAACCTCGAAGCCATGGCCTGCGGCGCCGCAGTGGTGGCCAGTGCCACGGGTGGCATTCCCGAGGTGGTGGAGCACGGCCGGACCGGGCTTCTGGTGGACCTTGAGCAGGTCACGGACGGCACCGGGACGCCGCTGGACCCCGAAAAGTTCGTCAGTGAATTCGCGGCCGCCCTCACAGAGGTCGTATCCGATCCTGACCGCGCGAGGGCCATGGGCCAGGCTGGCCGTGAGCGAGCCGAGAAGCACTTCTCCTGGGAGTCCATCACGGAGACCACCCTCGAGGTGTACCGTTCGGTGCTGCCCGCCGGCAGCTGACGTCCCGCCAGCAGTACGACGACGGCGCCGCTCCCCGTGGAAGGGAAGCGGCGCCGTCGTCGTATACGGACTATGCCCCGCGTCGGTGGTGGGTCACTGCCGGACGTCAGGCTTTGCGGCCGCCGGCTTTCCGCGCCAGCAGCACCTTTTCGTCGACGGGGGACTTTCCGCTGGCACGCTGGCTGCGGAAGTACGCGCGGGCCTCGTCCTGGCGTTCCGTTTCGGCGCCGGTGGCGATGGCGGCGCGTACGTGTTCATCGGCGTACCCGAATGCATCCACCAGGTCCAGTGCGTGCGGCCTGATTTTCTCGAGCAGCCTGTTGATGTAACCGCCCACGGTACGCGCCCGCTGCATGGAGAGCCTGCCGTTCATGAGGTACCAGGAGAGGTTCTTCTCGATCAGGGAGAGCCCGAAGAGGTCACGCAGCCACGTCAGGACCTTTCTGGTTCCGGGATCGGTGACGTCGGCGAGCGCCTCGGTGAAGGCCTCCCACTGCAGCAGTTCGGCGTGGGCCTGCGCAGCGTCGATCAGTTCGTTCTGGTGGCGGTTGAAGAGGGCAGCGCCCTTGTCCTGCGGGAGCCGGTTGCTGCCCTTGAGCGCGGTGGCGGCCTCGGCGACCATGGTCTGCACCCGATCGGTGAGGAGCGCCCGCTGTCCTTCCTCGTCCCGCAGGGCGATCGCAGCCTTCTGCACGGAGCCGGTGTCGGTGATGAACTGGGCCACCTGGCGCAGTCCGGTGCGGTGGATGGCCGCGCCGGTGGCCTGCCCCACCACGTAGCGGGCCAGCACGCCGAAGTCCACGTTGCGGAACTCCTTGGCGTAGTCGGCCAGCAGCCGCTTGGCAACGAGCTGCAGCAGTACGGTGTTGTCTCCTTCGAACGTGGCATAGACGTCAAGGTCCGCCCGGAGCGAGGCGAACCGGTTTTCAATCAGGAACCCGGCGCCGCCGCAGGCTTCCCGGCATTCCTGCAGGGTGTCCAGGGCATGCCAGGTACTGAGGGGCTTGAGTGCTGCCGCAAGGGTTTCGAGGTCCTGGCGGTCGGCGTCGGTGTCCGCGGCGCCGGAGAAGACGTCGTCGAACTTCTGCAGCAGCTGTTCGTGCGCAAACCCGGCGGCGTAGGTGGTGGCGAGCCGGGTGAACAGGCGGCGCTGGTGCCGCTGGTAGTCCAGCAGCACTTCCTCGTCCGTATGGGACGAAGCGTTGAACTGCCGGCGTTCGGTGGCGTACTGGATGGCGGCCTTCAGCGACACCTTGGATGCCGCCACCGCTGCACCGTCCAGGGACACCCGGCCCTGGACCAGGGTCCCCAGCATGGTGAAGAAGCGCCGGCCGGGGCTGGCGATGGGAGAGCTGTAGGTGCCGTCGGCGGCGACGTCGCCGTAGCGGTTGAGCAGGTTGGTGCGCGGGACCCTGACATTGGTGAAATGCAGCCGTCCGTTGTCGATCCCGTTGAGGCCGCCCTTGATCCCGTCGTCCTCACCGCCGATGCCCGGCAGGAATTCTTTCGTGTCCGGGTCGCGGAGGTCCACATAGAAGGCGTGGACCCCGTGGTTGACGCCCTGCGTCACCAGCTGGGCAAAGACCACGGCTCCGAGACCGTCATTGGCCGCGTTGCCGATGTAGTCCTTCCACGCGGCGCGGAACGGCGTGTGGATGATGAACTCTTCGGAGGCGGGCTCGTAGGTTGCAGTGGTGGCAATGCTTGCCACATCCGAGCCGTGGCCTGTCTCGGTCATGGCGAAGCAGCCGGGAATTTCCAGGCTCATGATTCCGGGCAGCCACTTGGCGTGGTGCTCTGCGGTGCCAAGATGCATGACCGCTGAGCCGAACAGCCCCCACTGGACACCGGCCTTGATCTGCAGGGACGGGTCCGCGACCACCAGCTCCTCGAAGCCGGCGATGTTGCCGCCGTGGTCATCGGAGCCGCCCAGCTCGGCGGGAAAGGCGCGGTGGACGGCTCCGTTGTCAACGAGGTACTGCAACTGCCCGAAGACCCGGGCGCGGTGGTCCGTGTGGGTCTGGCCCTCCACCTTGTGCAGTTCGGGACGGGCGGCGAGGTCCCGTGCCTGGCGGCGGACGTCCGCCCACTTGCCCAGGAGCTGCCTGCCCAGCGCTTCTGTGTCCACGGCGGGCTGGGTACGGTCTGTGTGGGCAGGGAGCCGGGCGGGGCCGGCCGGGCGGGAACCCTTGGCTGCGGGGCGGTCCACTACTTCAGTCATGTCAATGTCCTTCGTTGGTGCTGACAGGTTGCTTGGTGGTGCTGGGAGTAGTCAGTTCGGGTGCGATGCCGACGCAGAGCCAGTCGGTGATTTGGCGGGCCATGGCGTCCTGGCCCGGTTTGGCGGCCGAGCCAGGGGTGCTGAGCCACTGTTCGCCGGCGTTCCGCACCAATCCGATGGCGGCCTTGGGCCAGAATCCGATGACCGCTTCCTTCCCGTCGCCCAGGTGGGAGCGCATGGGAGTGGCGATCATCTCGGCCACTGCGTCGAAAAAGTGCCCCAGGGCGCCGGAGACGGCCGCCGCACCGGACGCCTCGGCGTGGCGTGTCACGAAGGTGTAGACGTTCGGGCTGGTGGACGCCATTTGCAGGTAGGCGGACACCATCGCGAACAGCCCTTCGCGCGGTGTCACTGCGCTCTGCGCGGCCTCGCGGATACGCCGCTGCATCTGGTCCAGTACCACCTCGCCCACTGCCTGCTGCAGCCCCGCCTTGTCGCCGAAGTAGCGGTAAAACACGGACTTGGACGTACCGGCAGCTGCGGCGATGTCCTCCATGGAGGCATCGCTGCCAAGTGCGTGTACGGCCCGCCGGGCCTGCTTAATCAGCTGCCGCCGGCGCTCCTCGCGGTGGGACTCCCAGCGGGACGACCTGCCGTCCGGACTGGCGGCAGGGGGCTGCCCGTCGGCGAGTGTCTCAGTTCGTGCTTCGGGGATGTTCACGATACCCAGCGTATCAGGTACGCTGGGTATCGGTAACCGCATGCGACCAGAGGAGACACCCATGTCCATCGACGGACAGTCAGCCACCGGCCCCGACCAGTCAGCGCGCCCAACCGCGGGGGCCACCGGGCTCCGCCGGGCAGTCGTTGTGGGCGGCAACAGGATTCCCTTCGCCCGTGCCGGAGGTGCCTATGCAAAATCCTCCAACCAGGACATGCTGACGGCAGCCCTTGACGGACTCATTGCCCGCTTTGGCCTTCAGGACGAACGCCTGGGAGAAGTGGCGGCCGGTGCGGTACTCAAGCATTCCCGTGACTTCAACCTGACCCGCGAAGCCGTCCTGGGCTCGGCGTTGTCTGCCGAAACGCCGGCCTACGACCTCCAGCAGGCCTGCGCCACGGGTCTGGAAACCGTGGTGGGACTGTCCAACAAGATCAAGCTTGGCCAGATTGACTCGGCCATCGCCGGTGGGGTCGACTCCGCCTCGGACGCACCGGTGGTGGTCAGCGAAGGCCTGCGGGAGGTCATCCTCGACCTCAACCGCGCCAAGACGCTGCCGCAGCGCCTGCAGATCCTCAGCCGCCTGCGGCCCAAGGACCTGGCTCCGCTGGCTCCGGGTACGGCAGAACCGCGCACCGGCCTGTCCATGGGGGAGCACCAGGCCCTCACCACCGCCCAATGGAAGGTTTCCCGGGAAGCCCAGGATGAGCTCGCCCTCAACAGCCACCGTAACCTTGCCGCCGCATACGAGGCAGGGTTTTTTGACGACCTCATCACCCCGTACCGGGGCCTGTCCCGCGACGGCAACATGCGCGCCGATACCTCGGCGGAAAAGCTCGCGTCGCTGAAGCCTGTCTTCGGCAGGAACCTTGGCGCGGACGCCACCATGACCGCCGGAAACTCAACCCCGCTGACGGACGGCGCTTCGACGGTCCTGCTGGCCTCGGACGAATGGGCAGACGCCCGGGACCTGCCGAAGCTGGCTTCCGTGGTGGACGCAGAGGCTGCGGCGGTGGACTTCGTCCACGGCAAGGACGGACTCCTGATGGCCCCGGTCTTCGCGGTTCCCAGGCTGCTGGCACGCCACAACCTGACCTTGGCGGACATCGACTACTTCGAGATCCACGAAGCCTTCGCGGCCACCGTGCTGAGCACGCTTGCTGCGTGGGAGGACGAAGAATTCGGCCGCACCCGGCTGGGCCTGGACGGAGCCCTCGGAAAAGTTGATCGCTCACGCTTGAATGTGAACGGCTCGTCACTGGCCGCGGGGCACCCGTTTGCGGCTACCGGCGGGCGCATCGTGGCTTCTTTGGCCAAGCTGCTGCACGCCAAGGGCAGCACGGACGGGCGGCCGGCGCGCGGACTTGTGTCCGTGTGCGCAGCCGGCGGCCTGGGCGTCGTCGCAATCCTGGAATCGGTGTAGGAGGCGGGCATGGCAGATAAATACACGCAACTGGTCAACCAGGGGCTCGGCAAGAACGTCGCAAAGAGGCTCGGGCTGCCCCAGCCGGCACTGCTGCGCCGTTACCACCCGGGGCAGCCGCTGATACCGGGGCCGGTGGTCATCCAGGGTGATTCCGCCGCTGCAGACAAACTGGGAACCGAGCTGTTGTCCTGGGACCTTGACATCCGACGGCACGCAGTGCCGGGCGAACAGCTCGGAGCCATCATCCTGGTGCTGGACGAGGTGGAAAGGCCCGAGGATCTCGGCAGGACAGTCCTGAGCGCGGCAGCCTCCCTTCGGGATCTTGCGCCCAGCGGCAGGGTCCTCACGGTCTCCCGGCCAGCGGCGGAAGCCGTTTCGCCTGCTGCAGCAGCGGCCCGGCAGGGAATCGACGGGCTTCTGCGGTCCCTGGCCAAGGAACTGCGTGCCGGCGCAACCGGAAACGGCATCCTCCTGGCGGAGGGCGTGGACATCACGAGTCCCAGCGCCCTGGGTGCGGTGCGCTTCTTCCTCTCCGGGCGGTCGGCGTTCGTGGACGGTCAGTTCCTGAAAATTTCCGACGCCGGAGGCACACTGCCCCAGGACGCTGACATCCCGCTGGCAGGAAAGGTCGCCGTCGTCACCGGAGCAGCCAGGGGGATCGGCGCGCAGATCGCCCGAACCCTGCACCGGGACGGGGCAACATTGGTGGTGGTGGACCTCCCCGCAGCCGGGGACCACCTGGCGGCCGTGGCTAACGAGGTCAAGGGAACAGCCCTGCAGTTGGATATCACCCGTGCGGACGCCGGGCAAAGGATCATCGACCATGCCGTCCAACGCCACGGCCGGCTGGACATCGTCATCCATAACGCCGGCATCACCCGAGACAAGCTCCTGGCCAACATGGATCCTGCCCGCTGGGACTCGGTCATCAACATCAACATCGCTGCCCAGCTCCGGATCAACGAGGCCCTCCTCGCCTCGGAGCACTTCAGCCAGTCACCGCGTATCGTGACTGTTGCGTCCACCAGCGGGATCGCAGGAAACAGGGGGCAGACCAACTATGCAGCCTCCAAGGGAGGGGTCATGGGCATGGTCAGGGCAACAGCGCCACTGCTGGCAGAAGCCGGCGGGACCATCAACGCAGTGGCGCCGGGGTTTATCGAAACAGAGATGACTGCACGGATCCCCCTGGCCATCCGGGAAACAGCAAGACGCCTGAATTCGCTCAAGCAGGGCGGCCAGCCCGCGGATGTGGCTGAAACCATCGCCTTCCTTGCCAGCGACTCCGCCGGAGGCATCAGCGGTGAAGTACTCCGGGTATGCGGACAGAACCTGGTAGGCGCGTAGTGGCGGCGCAGCCCCTCATCCTGGGGGAGATGCCGTCACTGTCCAAGCTCTACATCAACGCCGCGGCGCAGGCTGCCCGGCGGCGACTCCTTGGGACAGGCGATTCCTCCCAGCTGCCCGAGGAAAGCCACGAGGTACGGGGCGTCTCGGTGGATGTAGAGAACCTCACCGCCTACCAGCATCTGCTGGGCGAGACCGCCAGTGATGTGCTGCCGGCGGGTTTCATTCACGCCCTGGCGTTTCCACTGGCCATGAGCGTAATGAACCGGGACGACTTCCCGCTTCCCCTGCTGGGCATGATCCACCTGGGCAACCGGGTGGAACAACGGGTGCCGCTGCTCTTCACCGAGGCACTCGACATCACGGCACGGGTAGAGAACCTGCGGGGGCACCGGTCAGGCACACAGGTGGACGTTGTTGCGGAAGTCCGCAGATCCGGCAGTAATGCCGTTTGCTGGCTGGGAGTCTCCACTTACCTGGCGAAGGGGATCTTCCTTCCGGGGATCGACAAACCAACCGCCCATCACGGCAAGCCCGAATTCCGGGCGCCCGATCCGACAGCGCTCTGGCAGTTGGGCGTGGACGCGGGCCGGGCTTACGCCGCCGTCTCCGGTGACTTCAACCCCATCCACCTCAGTGTGCTGTCCGCGAAGGCGTTGGGAATGCGCCGATCGATAGCACACGGCATGTACCTTGCCTCCAGGGCGCTCGCCGACGTCGGCCCCGCCCGCAGTGATTCCTTCACCTGGGAGGTCGTGTTCGAGGCGCCGGTGTTCCTGCCGGCACGGGTCGCCCTGGACATCACCACCGGACAGGACGGTACGGGAAGCTGGCACCGTTCCGATTTCGTTGCCTGGAACCCCCGGTCCGGGCGGCGCCACTTCACCGGATCAGTTGCGGCGCTTGAAGGCGTGGCGGCCGGCAATACCAAAGAGGGGGAGGCCGGTCCCACCGACACTGCCCTTACCGGACTGGTGCAGGAAGAGCGGGTCTAGGAACGCCCGCTAGTCTGCCGGGCGGACGGCGCGGAGGATGCGGTGCAGGCTGAGCAGGATTGATTCCGAAGCAGGCACCGTTCCCTGCTCGGCTTCCCGGGTGGAGGTTGCGTCCATGCAAGCGTCCACCGCTGCCTTCGCGGCAGCGAAGCGCCCCTGGTGCCCCTGCTTGTCATCGTCACCGTAAGACGTCAGCAGGTCTCCGGCGGCCGTCATCGCCTCGGACAGGGGCTTGCTGTCCTGCACCGGTACCTCGTAGGGGACCTCGCTCTCCCAAATGACATCGGTGAGGACATCGGTCATGTCCTGGATGTGGAACGTGACCCGCTCCAGTTCGCGCAGGTGCCTGTAGTCCTCGTCCACATCGCGGGGATGGAACCGCCGCCTCGGATTTCCCCGGCGGCTGGCATCGGCTTCCCGGACGAGGTGGCGCACGGAACGTGTGGCAGCCGCCAGTTCATCGGACCGCCGGGACCATTCAGCGTGGGCGGGCGGCCACTCTTCACGAAGCGCCTTCCCCATGTCGGTCAACTGAGTGCCGAGTGCACGCCGCAGTTCGTCGAGGCTGGCTGCCGCAGCATTGAAGTGCAGAGGGGGAAAGATCACGAAGTTCACTCCGATCCCCACGGCCACCCCCACGCCCATCTGCAAAAGGTAACCGAAGGAGAAATCGTCCGGGTCGCTGTTGCCCACCAGCAACACGAGGAGGGCCGCCGTCGGAATCCAATCGCTGCCGGATCCGATGCCGGGCAGGCCACCCAGGAGGACGCCTATGCCCATGAAGATTGCCACGGTAAGCGGCGAGGGGTCGGTGTATGCCACCAGGACGAATGCCAGGCCGATGCCCACCGCGAGGCCCGCCAGTGCCTGCACCCCTTGGCGCACCGAGCCTGCGACGTTGTGGTACATCGCCACCAAAGCTCCCAGGGGAGCGTAGTAGGGGTAATTTGCCGCTGCACCGGGCATCAGGGGCGCGATCAGGAAGGCAAGCCCGGCTGCGATGGCCGCTTTGGTGGCCAGCTGGAGCCGCTGGGCGGCGAAGGCGGCGGTGAGCCCGGAGACCGCCCGCTTCAGGACCTCGGTTCCCCGGCTCCATATGACTTGCGTTCTGGCTTGCGGCGTGATCATCCGCCCAACCCTAGGGTGGTTTTACCCTCAACCCCAAAAGGCGCAGGTCAGCGCGCCGGAGAGGCAGGGCGCACTACGCCAGCGCGGCCGCCGAGCACCGTGCCGCGGCCGCCAGCCTATGAGCCCGGCCAGGCGTCCGTCCTTCCTCTGCCCGGCGCGGAATATAGCCGAAACTGAGGGCGTACGCGGGATCGGCAAAGCCAAGTGCGGCGTTGGCACCTTCATGGCCGAAGGCCCGGTGGCTGCCGAAGTTGCGGGACGGGTGAGGCTTCATGAAGACCACGGCGAACGCGTTGTCCAGTCCTGAAGAACGGTCAAGTCCCCAGACCTGTTCGGCGGACATCAGGCGGACTGTGTTTTTGCTAAGGAACGGTTCTGAGCCGTCCACGCCTGTTGTGGCCGCGGCGTACAGGCGGGCAAGGCCGTCCGCGGAGCCCACTCCTCCTGCGGCGGACATTCCGGCTGCGCGGATGGTTTTGATGTTTGGGAGTTCCATGATGGTGCTGACCGGTGCGTTCGAGTTGAGCCCGTCCAGGCTCAGCGGATCGAGCCAGGGCTGGTCCGGTTCCGTGGTGTACAGGACCTCCCGGTAACGGTGTTCCTGATCCTCGGGTAGACCCAGGAAGAAGTCCACACCGCTTGGGATCCGGATCCGCCGGTCGTAGAGGTCTTGCAGCGCCTCTCCCGATGTGCGCCGGCAAAGCTCCTCCATCAGGATGCCGATGGTGAGTGCGTGGTAGCCGAACTGCCGTCCCGGTTGCCACAAAGGCCGTGCTGAGGCCAGCCTGGCCGCAGCCCCGGCTGTAGTGATCTCGGCCAACCCGAAGCCGCCTTCGATGCCTGGCAGCCCCGCCTGGTGCGACAGCGCCTCGCGTACCAGCAGCCGGTCCTTGCCGTGCTGGCCAAACTCGGGCCAATAGGAGGCCACGGTCCGGTCAAGGTCAAGGACGTTCTCCTGCACCAGGAGTGCGATCACCATGGCGGCAACGCCTTTTGAACATGAGTAGGCCCCGGTAACGCTGTCCGCCGCCATGTCCGGGCCGCCGGTCAACTCCACCACCTGCACACCGTCGTGGTACGCCGAGAGCTGCGCGCTGTAGTTCGGGTCTTCTGCCAGGAAGGACTCAAACAGGTCCAGGACGCCTTCGAAGCCGGCAGCTACAGCGCCGTGGGAAATCTGCATCCCCTCATTGTAGGGGAAACCGCTTTCCTCCTAGCTGGCCGCTCCGTGCCCCGCCGCTACTTCCTCACCCTTCCTGACCGGCCCCGGTGGTGTTCCATCGCCGAAGGGCCGCCCGCCGAGGGCTTCCCGGCCATGCGCTTCGAGCCACCCGGAGAGGTCCGGCCCGGCCGGGACGATGCCGGTGGGATTGATGTCCTCATGAACGATGTAATAGTGCTGCTTGATCTGCACGAAGTCTGTGGTGTCGCCGAAGCCGGGAGTCTGGAAGAGGTCCCGGGCATAAGCCCACAGTGCCGGCATCTCGCTGAGCTTCTGCCGGTTGCACTTGAAGTGGCCGTGGTAGACCGCGTCAAAGCGGGCCAGCGTCGTGAACAGGCGGACATCTGCCTCGGTGATGGTGTCACCAACCAGGTAACGCTGGGCGGAGAGGCGCTCCTCCAGCCAGTCCATCGCTGTCCACAACCGGTCGTAGGCGGCCTGGTATGCGTCCTGGGAGCCTGCAAACCCGCAGCGGTAAACGCCGTTGTTCACTTCGGTGAACACGCGCTTGTTTACCTCATCAATTTCGTCCCGCAACGGTTCCGGATAAAGGTCAGGAGCTCCGGGCCGGTGGAATTCAGTCCACTCCGTGGAGAAATCCAGTGTGATCTGGGGAAAGTTATTGGTCACAACGGCGCCGGTGGGTACGTCCACCAGGGCAGGAACGGTGATGCCCCGCGGGTAGTCGGGAAAACGCTTGAAGTAGGCCTCCTGCAACCGCTCTATGCCCAGGACTGGATCCCTTCCACCGGGATCAAGGTCGAACGTCCAGGACCTGGAGTCATGCGTTGGCCCGGGCTGCCCAAGCGAAATTGCTTCCTCGAGGCCCAGCAGCCTGCGAACGATGACCGTCCTGTTGGCCCAGGGGCACGCCCGGGCTGCCACCAGCCGGTAGCGTCCCGCCTCGGCAGGCCAGCCTGGTTCACCGTGGTCCCCGGGCCTGCCGTCCCGGGTCACCCGGTCCTCGATGTAGTTGGTGTCGCGCGTAAACTCCTGGCCGCCGGTGACGTAGGCGCCCCGGGTGCTGTGCTCCCCGGTTCCGCCGGCCGTCAGGGTGCTCTCCGTGTCGTGGCTCATCTGCCCAGCCTATGCGCCAGCAGACAGGACTGCGGTGACAGGCTGCAAGGCGATGACCCAGGAGCCGGCCACTATGGCCGAGAAAAGTACAATCCATACGCCGGAGGGAACATGGGTGGCCCTGTACAGCAGGTAAGCGTCGGAAGTTGCAAGCTGGCTGCGCCTGCGGAGGTGTACGTGGGCCAGTTTGATGAGATCCCTCACCGCGCCAACCAGCAAGGCCAGTCCAAGGATCACGGCGACGTGGCCGGTGAATTCCTTGGGCACAACGAGGATCAGGGCCAGTGCGGCGCCTATCGATACCAGCGTGATGAGGAAACCGGCAAGGTTGCGCAGGAACACCAGCGTGGCGGCAAGGACAAGGCCTCCGGCGGCGATGGCGGCCGGTCCCCAGCCGTTGAATCCGCACACCACAAACACCGCGCCGGCCACCGCCGGAACCGGGTAACCCCAAAAGCATGACCACACAGTGGCGAGCCGGCTGCGGCTGTAAGTGGTGGTGGTGCCGGAATGATCGAGGCGCAAATGGATGCCGGAGAGCCGCTGTCCGGTTGTGACAGCTGCGAAAGCATGACCGAGCTCATGTGTCGCCGTGGTCAGGAGGCCAAAGTACTTCCAGGAGCGCCGCGGTACGGACAGGGCAGTCGCGGCGAGGAGCGCCAGCACGAGTTCGGTCACGGTGACGGGGGGCGGAGCCGTGCGGGCGAAGGATGCCAGCAGGACCTGCCACAGGTCGGCGGTCCCGTTCATGCGGGCGTGCCACGTCTGATAATCAAGGTGCCGTCCATGGCTCCCACGCTACCGGGCCACGCTGGACGTCCACTTAAAGCCGGAAGGCACGCCAGGCGGCGTGCCTTCCGGTGCGTCCGGATCCGGGAGGATCCGAAGGGTTCCTGGTGCCTAGCCTTCGCACTCGGTGCAGTAGCTGTGACCATTCTTCTGGCGGGCTATCTGGGACCGGTGGCGGACCAGGAAGCAGGAGTAGCAGGTGAATTCGTCGTCGGCCTGGGGGATGACCTGCACCACGAGCTCTTCGGCAACGAATTCGCCGCCCGGTACACCCGCGCTGTCGAGCCCGTCAGCCTCATCCAGCTCAAGGACGACACTTCGCGCATCGGGAGCATTCGCTGACTGGAGCTGCTCGAGCGAGTTGTCCTGCGACTCCTTGACGTCGGAGCGCAGTTCATCATAATCGGTTGCCAATTTAGGTGCTTCTCTTTTCTTTGGTTGGCCTGTCGCGTATGAAACGTACAGCATCAGAGGGGTATTCCCCAAGAGAAGGAGTATGTTTGCCGCCGCCTGGGTACAGGTTCCATGACGGTGCGGGCCATCACCATTGGATGGTTTCCGCGCTGGAAGCGGTGGGCGCAGCAGCAGTTGGGCCTCCAATGGATCCGAAAGGACGTACGTGGAACTACTCACTGCAGGATTTGGCGGTGCCGCCCAGGTAGCAACGGGCGTTGGCCCCGTCCTGGAGAAATTCGACGGCATCTCGCGGATTGCCGTCCTGCGCGGCGGCGGGCTGGGTGACCTGATTTTCGCTGTTCCTGCGATGGCGGCGCTGAAAGCGGCCTATCCGGAGGCCGTCCTGACGCTCCTCGGCACGCCGGTTCATCAAGCGCTCTTGGCTGCAGTCGAAAGTCCGGTTGACGAGTTCGGCCTGCTGCCGTTTGCAGAAGGCGTTCGGCCCGGTGTCGAAGATCACTCAGAGCTGGAGGGGTTTTTCGACCGGCAGCGGACACCACCGTTTGATCTCGCCGTGCAGCTTCATGGCGGTGGACGGTACTCGAACCCGTTCCTGCTCCGCTTGGGCGCACGGCACACGGTGGGCACTCAGACGGCGGATGCCGCGGGCCTGGAGCGGACCGTTCCCTATATCTATTACCAGCATGAACCCCTTCGTGCCCTGGAGGTGGCAGGGTTCGCCGGCGCTGTGCCCGTTGACCTTGAAGCGAGGCTTGTCCCCGCGGCGGGGGTGCGGGGGATCCGCCGTGCAGCCAACGACGACGGCGCGCAGCCCCTCGTGGTGATCCATCCGGGCGCAACCGACCCCCGCCGTCGTTGGCCAGTTGAGCGCTTTGCGCAGCTTGCCGGCGCGTGTGCTGCGGATGGTTGCCGGGTCCTGGTCATCGGCGACGACAACGAGCAGGATCTGGCGGAACAGGTCGCCGGCGCTGCCGCCTCAACATCCGTGGAGTCCCTGGCGGGCAAGCTCACCATGACCGAACTGGTAGGCCTGCTGGCCGACGCCTCGGTGGTGGTGGGTAACGACAGCGGCCCGCGCCATCTTGCCCAAGCTCTTGGTGTGCCAACTGTGGGCATCTTCTGGGTGGGCAATGTCATCAACGCCGCCGCCCTCGGACGGTCAATGCACCGTGTGCACATGTCCTGGCTCACGGGGTGTCCCACGTGCGGGATCGACATAACGCAGGTGGGCTGGACGGCTCCGCGTTGTGCGCACGACGACTCAATCGTTGCCGGGGTGGAGGTCAGGGAGGTCTACGACGATGTGAGGAACCTGGTGGCCACTGCTGTAAGCAGGTCACGCGCATGAATGGGGGAACAGTGCCCACGGACGCTGTGGCCAGTGGGACAGCCGGCAGGCCGGAATTGCTGGTACTCCGGGCGCTGAAGCTCGGCGACCTGCTGGTGGCAGTTCCGGCGTTGAAGGCCATCCGCCGGGCTTTCCCGGAGCACAGGCTCCGCTACGCAGCCCAGGGGTGGCTGTCTGAGGCGCTGGGCCTGGTGGGCGGGTATGAACTGCTCCCGACGCACGGGCTCGACGAGCCGCTGGCCCTTCGGCCAGGAGTGGTGGATGTGGCAATTAACCTCCACGGGAACGGCCCGGAAAGCGCCGGCCGGATCGAGGCACTGAAAGCCCGGCGGACCATTGCCTACCGCAGTGGCAACCTCGACGGTCCACTGTGGCGGGCAGAACTGCATGAACGCGAACGTTGGGCACACCTGCTGTCCTGGCACGGTATCGACGCCGATCCAACAGATCTTCAGCTTCAACATCCGCAGGTTCCCAACCCTGTGCCGGGAGCGACGGTGCTGCATGTTGGTGCCGCGTACGGCAGCAGACTCTGGCCCGCCGAACGGTTTGCTGCCGTCGCCGCCGAACTCGCACAGGCCGGTCACCGCGTGGTCTTCACCGGCGGGGCGGGGGAGAAAGAGCGCGCACACGCAGTGTGCAGGCTGGCTGGCCTCCCTGCGGAATGCGTTCTCGCCGGCAGCCTGGCCTTAGGTGCGTTCGCCGCCATCATCGCCGGGGCCAGGCTGGTCATCTCCGCCGACACCGGCGCCGCGCACCTGGCATCGGCCTACGGAACGCCCTCCGTGGTGCTCTTCGGCCCGGCGCCCCCGGAAATCTGGGGTCCTCCGCCGGGCCCCCATGTGGTGCTCACAAAGGCGGGGCTCCGGCGTGGGGACACCTTTTCCGACGTTCCGGACCCGGCCCTGCTGGCCGTTGAGGTTGACGATGTCCTGGCGGCGGTGGGCGGCCTCGGACTGCTGCCGGCTTGAGCAAAATTTGCGCATAACCGAAGCGCCGGCTGGCGATGCCGATCCTAAAATGGAGTCATGGGCACTGAAATGGGGATTGCCTTGGTATTGCTGACAGCGTTCGTCTGGATGGCCGGGACGCTGGTAATCCTGTCCGCTATCGACCGGCCGGAGCGCAAAGCCCGCCGGCAGGAGCGGCGTGACACCCGGGCAGGGGAGCACAGGCGGAGAGTGGAGTACCGTCCCGTAGCGGCGGGGTCCCGTCCGGAGGGCCGCAGGAGGCATCCCCGGACACGTAAGCTGCGTCCGCACTGACGCGTCCTTGGGCTGCGGCATCAACCGGGTGAGGTCCGCCTGGCGTCATGAAGGAAACACTTCGTAGAAATGCGCAGGAAGTTTATCCATCGAACGGAATTTGGGCCCCTTTTTCCCCTACGATGGTTTCGCATCACTCTGTCTACATTCCGGGGGGAATAAATGAGCTATCCGCAATATCCGAACCAGCAACAGCAGCAGGCGCCTTCCTACCAGACTGGTGGAGAACCGCCTTTGTGGGCGCCCTACTACGGAGCAACGCTGCCCATCGCCGTTAAGCGGTTCTTCAAGAAGTACGCCACCTTCTCAGGCCGGGCCAGCCGGAGCGAGTACTGGTGGTGGACACTGGTGGCGTCAGTCGTTGCCATTGTCTTGAACGTCATTGCCGGTGCAGGTGGATCCGCCGGAGCTACCGTCGCTGCGAATGGAACTGCCGTGCCAGGGCCTGGCTTCGTGGTGGGAGGAATCCTTGGACTTCTGTGGTTCCTTGCGGTGATCGTCCCCTCCCTGGCCCTCCTGGTCCGACGCCTCCACGACGTCAACATCAGCGGCTGGCTGGTACTGATCATCCTGGTGCCGTTCCTGGGCGCACTGGCGCTCTTCGTCATCTCAATCCTGCCGTCCAACCCGGCCGGACAGCGGTTCGACCAGCCCGCGGGCTACTAGCCTCACGGCTTTGGCGAAAGGGAGCCCGATCATCGCGATCGGGCTCCTTTTTGCTTTGCAGGAAACGTTGGGTTCCGCGGTTTCCCACTGCGGCCTAGGCTGGCGCTGTGGAGTCTGACGTGAGCGGTGTTCCGGTGCACTGCGCGGCATTCGGCGACGGCGCCCCCGTCCTGGTCCTGCATGGCTCGGGCGTAGACCATCGGGAGATGGCCGCCGTATTTGAGCCAATGTTCGGCCGGCTGCCCGGCTACCGGAGGATCTACCCCGACCTGCCGGGCATGGGCCGTACGCCGGCGGCCGCCACACTTGTCAGTGCCGATGACGTGCTCGACCATTTGCTTGGCTTCGTCGACAGCATCGTCGGCCCGGCGCCGTTCCGGCTCATCGGCCACTCTGCAGGCGCCTACTTTGCGCGTGCCATGGCCCGCCGGAGGCCGAGGCAGGTGGCCGGGCTCGCCCTGGTCTGTCCACTGGGAGAGATCGCCAGGGACCTCCCGGAGCATGAGGTCCTGGTTGTGTCCGTGGATCCGAGTGAACATTTGGACGCCGAAGATGCCGCATCATTCAGGGAGTACTTCGTGGTCCAAACCCAGGCAACGCTGGACCGTTACCTGGAGGCGGTGGCTCCCTCCCGGGGCCTGGCGGACGAAGCGGCACTGGAACGGATTGCGCAGCAGTGGCAGTTCCGCAGCACCGCTGCTGACAGCCAGGCGTATTCGGGCCCTACGCTCATCGTCGCCGGCAGGCAGGACGCCACCGTGGGCTACAAAGGTGCCTGGGAACTGCTTCAGCTCTACCCCCGGGCCACTTTCGCCGTGCTTGACCAGGCAGGGCACGCGCTGCCACATGAGCAGCCGGACCTCCTCGAAGCTTTGGTGACCGAGTGGCTGGGCCGTACAGTCAGCCAAGAACCGATCCCACCCGTCGCCTAGCCGTCAACGGCCGAGGGCTGCCGCTAAATACGGTGCGGTACGGCTTTCAGCCGCCTGTGCCACGGCTTCCGGCGAGCCGGTTGCCATGATCCGCCCGCCCTGGTCCCCTCCGGACGGTCCAAGGTCGATGACCCAGTCCGCGGCGGCAACAACGGACATCTCATGCTCGACCACCACCACCGTGTTTCCCGCGTCCACGAGTGCGTGCAATTGTGCCATCAGGAGCTGGACGTCCGCCGGGTGTAGGCCCGTGGTGGGTTCGTCCAGCAGGTACAGGGTGTGCCCGCGCTGGGCGCGCTGCAGTTCGGTGGCCAGTTTGATGCGTTGCGCCTCACCGCCGGAAAGTTCCGTGGCCGGTTGTCCAAGGCGAAGGTACCCCAGCCCCACATCCTGCAGGCATTTGAGGCTGCGCGCCGCAGCGGGAACCCCTGACAGGAATTCTGCTGCGAGGTCCACTGTCATGCCCAGCACGTCGGCCACAGTCCTTCCGAGGTATTCCACCTCCAGCGTGGCGGGGTTGTAGCGGGAACCTTCGCAGTCCGGGCAGGGTCCGTAGCTTCCCGGCAGGAAGAGGAGCTCCACCGCCACAAAGCCCTCGCCCTGGCACGTCTCGCAACGGCCTCCTGCGACGTTGAAAGAAAACCTGCCGGCGCCGAACCCCTTTGCTTTGGCAGCGTCAGTACCTGCGAACACTTTGCGGACGGCGTCGAAGAGGCCCGTGTAGGTTGCCAGGTTGGAACGCGGCGTCCGGCCGATCGGCTTCTGGTCCACCGTGACCAGCCTGTCAATGGTGTTGCTCCCCTTGACCGTACCGACGTGAAGCGGCTCAGCAGGACCGTCCTCTTCCTCTGCTGTTCTTTCCGTGCTGAGCGAGGCAGCCACCACATCCCCTAGAACGCGGCCCACGAGGGTGGACTTACCGGAGCCTGAAACACCGGTCACGGCCGTGAGGACTCCAAGGGGGAAACTGGCGTCCAGCCCCTGGAGGTTGTGCTGCCTGACATCGGCCAGCTCCACCCAACCGGCGGGTTGGCGCGGTTCACCGTTTCCGGACGGAGAAGAGGGGCCGGACGGCCGTGGCGCGTCGAAGAGGAACGGGCGGGTTACGGATGCTTCAACCTCGGCCAGTCCTGCCACCGGGCCGCTGTAAAGCACTTCACCGCCACCCTCTCCGGCGCGGGGGCCAACGTCCACCAGCCAGTCTGCCCTGCGGACAACGTCCATGTTGTGCTCCACCACGAAGACGGAGTTCCCGGAGGACTTCAGTTGCTCCAGGACTTCCAGCAGTGGCTCCGCGTCGGCGGGATGGAGTCCCGCTGACGGTTCATCGAGCACATAGATCACGCCGAACAGCCCGGAACGAAGCTGGGTGGCGATCCGCAGCCGCTGCATCTCGCCCGGTGAGAGGGTGGGGGTTCCCCGGCCCAAGGCCAGGTATCCCAGGCCAAGATCCAGGAGAACGTTGATCCGCTGGAGCAGGTCCCGGGTGATGGTGACTGCCACCTCGTTGGACTCGCCGGAACGCTGAGTGCGTGAGGCCGTGCCGGCCCGGGCCAGTTGACTGGTTGGACGGACGATGTCCGCCAGGTCAGCCAACGGGAGTGCGTTGAACTCCGCGATGGTCCTGCCGGCGAAGGTGACGGCCAGTGCCTCGGCAATCAGCCCGGTGCCCGAACAGCTCCGGCAGGGACCTGACTCCATGAAGGCCAGGACCCGGTCCCGCATGGATGCGCTTTGCGAGTCAGCCAGCGTATGGAGCACGTAACTCCGTGCGCTCCAGAACCGGCCCTTGTAGGGCTTGGCAACCCGGTCACGCTGCGGCGTAACCTCCACCACCGGTTGTTCTTCCGTAAAGAGGATCCAATCGCGGTGTTTCTTGGGCAGTTTGCGCCACGGGATGTCGACGTCGTACCCCAGGTGGGTCAGGATATCCCGCAGGTTCTTTCCCTGCCACGCTCCCGGCCAGGCGGCAATGGCCCCGTCCCGGATGGTGAGGGACGGATTGGGGACCAGTGACTGTTCGGAGACCGTGTGGGCGACTCCGAGGCCGTGGCATTCCCTGCAGGCGCCTGCGGCCGTATTGGGGGAGAAGGAGTCCGAGTCGAGCTGGCTGCTGCCCTGAGGGTAGGTGCCTGCCCGTGAAAAGAGCATGCGCACCGAGTTGGAAAGGGTGGTGACAGTTCCCACACTGGAGCGGCTGGTCGCAGCGCCGCGGCGCTGTTGAAGGGCGACGGCGGGCGGCAGGCCGCTGATCAGCTCCACCTTGGGGTTGTGGCCCTGTTGGATGAGGCGCCTGGCATAGGGGGCCACGGATTCGAAGTAGCGGCGCTGGGCCTCGGCATAGATAGTGCCGAACGCCAAAGACGACTTACCGGAGCCCGAGACGCCGGTGAACGCCACGATCGCGTCCCGCGGAACGTCCACGTTGACGTTGCGGAGGTTGTTTTCCCGGGCACCACGGACCCGGACAAAGCCGTCGGACTGGTGCGCGGGAGAAGTCAGCGGGGAATCGTCAGCGTGCTGTGCGTTCGGCATTGTTGTGACTCTAGTAGGGAAGCCACGCGCAGAACTATTCCTCAAGACTGGGCGCCCGTTGACAAGCAGGCCGGAACGTGACGGAACTCACAGGCGAGGCCACGGCGTGAAGTGGTTATGCCAGGAATCCAGGGAACGAAAAAAGCCCCGGAAAATCAATGATTTTCCGGGGCTTTCCCTTTGTGCGCGGAGGGGGACTTGAACCCCCACCCCCTTTCGAGGACTAGCACCTCAAGCTAGCGCGTCTGCCATTCCGCCACCCGCGCAGGTGGTAATCCGGGAAGCGTTTCCGTCTTTCAACGTTTCGCGCCTCTCCGAAGCAGCGAGAAAAACTCTAACATGACTTTCCGGGAACAACGAATCGGGCCAACTGGGTAGGCTGAGGGCATCGCTATCGCGTGTGCAAACCAGCCGATTAACCCAGCGAGGAGCCCTCATGCCTGACGTCCTGCCCGAGGATGAAGTTGTCCGGATCTGCCAGGAACTCATCCGCATTGACACGTCCAACTACGGGGACGACTCAGGCCCCGGCGAACGGGCAGCGGCGGAATACGTTGCAGGACTTATTGAAGAAGTCGGGCTGGATGCCGAGCTCTTTGAATCCGAGCCGGGCCGGGCCAACGTGGTCACGCGGATGGCCGGTGAAGACCCGTCAGCCAGCGCCCTCGTGGTCCACGGCCACCTCGATGTGGTGCCCGCCCTGCGCGACCAGTGGTCCGTGGACCCGTTCGGCGCCGAACTGAAGGACGGTCTGATCTGGGGCCGCGGCGCCGTCGACATGAAGGACATGGATGCCATGATCCTTTCCGTGCTGCGCAGTTTTGCCCGCACGGGCACGAAGCCCAAACGGGACATCATCTTCGCCTTCTTTGCGGACGAGGAGGCCGGCGGCGCGCTCGGCGCACGGTACGCAGTGGAGAACCGCCCCGAACTGTTCGAGGGCGCCACAGAGGCCATCTCAGAAGTGGGCGGATTCTCGGCAACCATCGGCGGCCAGCGCACCTACCTCCTGCAAACTGCCGAAAAGGGAATCTCCTGGCTCCGGCTCGTTGCCCACGGCCGGGCCGGGCACGGTTCGCAGATCAACACGGACAACGCGGTGACCCGCCTGGCCGCCGCGGTCACCCGTATCGGCGAATACAAGTGGCCCATCGAGCTGACGCCCACCACCCGGCAATTCCTTGACGGTGTCACCGAACTCACCGGCGTCGAATTCGACGCCGACAATCCGGACCGGCTCCTGGACCAGTTGGGTACCGTGGCCCGCTTTGTTGGGGCGACTCTCCAGAACACCACCAACCCCACGCTCCTCAAAGGCGGCTACAAGCACAACGTCATCCCGGAGTCCGCCGAGGCCCTCATCGACTGCCGGACCCTGCCGGGCCAGGAGAAGCAGGTCCTGGAGATCGTCCGTGAACTTGCCGGCAACGGCGTAGACGTCAGCTACGTCCACAACGACGTGTCCCTGGAAGTCCCGTTCGCCGGCAACCTCGTGGACTCCATGATCGATGCACTCCACTCGGAGGATCCGGGAGCCAAAGTGCTTCCCTACACGCTTTCCGGCGGCACCGATAACAAGTCCCTCAGCAGGCTCGGCATCACCGGCTACGGCTTCGCGCCCCTGCGGCTTCCGGACGACCTCGACTTCACCGGCATGTTCCACGGTGTGGACGAACGCGTCCCCGCTGACTCGCTGAAGTTTGGTGCCCGCGTCCTGAACACCCTGCTCACCAATTACTGACAGGAAATCCCATGACCCCCGAGGACGTGCTGCCGGAACCGCTCCTGGAGAAGATCCGCGGGCGCGCCGCGGACTATGACAGGAACAACGGTTTCTTCCACGAGGACCTGCGGGACCTTGCGGAGGCCGGGTACCTCAAGCTCTTCGTTCCCGCGGACGACGGCGGCCCGGGACTTGGCCTCGCGGCGGCGGCGCAGTGCCAGCGCAGGCTGGCAACGGCGGCGCCGGCCACCGCCCTGGCCATCAATATGCACCTGGTGTGGACCGGCGTCGCACACGTCCTGAAAGCCCGTGGAGACAACTCCCTGGGTTTCGTCCTGGACGAGGCAGCCCGGGGCGAGGTCTTCGCGTTCGGAAACTCCGAGGCGGGCAATGACTCCGTGCTGTTCGACTCCCGGACCGTGGCTGCGCCTTTGCCTGGCGGAGGCTACTCGTTCACCGGCACCAAGATCTTCACCAGCCTCTCGCCTGTATGGACACGGCTGGGGATCTTCGGCAAGGACGCGGCGGCCCGGGACGGGTCGGGGGAGTTGGTCCACGGCTTCATCACCCGCCAGGCGGAGGGGTACCGCATCCTTGACGACTGGGACACCCTGGGCATGCGGGCCAGTCAATCCGCCACCACGGTCATGGACGGCGTGGAAGTGCCGCCGGACCGGATCTTCCGGAAGTTGCCTGTCGGCCCCAACGCCGACCCGCTCATCTTCGCCATCTTCGCCTGCTTCGAGACGCTGCTGGCAGCTGTCTACACCGGCCTGGGGGAGCGGGCGCTGGCCCTCGGTGTGGAAAACGCCAAACGCCGCACGTCTTTCAAGCATGGCGGCCGCAGCTACGCGCAGGACCCGGACATCCGTTGGAAGGTGGCGGACGCCGCCATGGCAATGGACAACCTGTATCCGCAATTGGCATCCGTCGCAGCGGACGTTGATGCGCTGGCTAACCACGGACCGCAGTGGTTCCCGAAGCTCGTGGGGCTGAAGGTGAATGCCACGGAAACCGCCAGGCGCGTCGTGGACCTGGCCATCAGGGTCAGCGGCGGGTCCAGCTACTTCCGCGGGTCCGAGCTGGAACGGCTCTACCGCGATGTGCTGGCCGGGATGTTCCACCCGTCCGACGACGAATCCGCCCATAACACGGTGGCAAATGCCTGGTTGGGTCCGCTGAACGGTTAACCCGTCCAGCGGCGCAGCCTTAGACGGTCCGCTGGTTCCGCACCCTAGACGGTCCGCTGGCTCCGCACTTTAGACGGTCCGCTGGACCTGCATAACGCGTCGGCGGAGCCAGAAGCGCCGGCAGCCGCCCATGTAGAGCTTGCTGCGCTCCAGTTCCCACTTGCCGTATTCGGAGTGTTCCACCAGGCGGCGGCGCGCCTCAGGCAAGGACTCGTTGGGACTTACCGTCAGTACGAGGTACTCGTACTGCCTCAAATAGTCCCGTTCCCGCTGGACCGAGCTGGTGAGAAATTGTTCCTTCATTGCTCTCCATTTTCGTCCTTTTCCCGCTAACGTGAAGTCATGAGCATCGATCCGCGTGTCGCGCTTTCGTCCCTGACCACCGCTTTGGAAGAACACCTTATAGCAGCATCGAACCGCCGCGGAGACGGTGACCCCTCCGTGGAGGCAGCCTTTTTTGCAGTGGCAGATGCATTCGAAGTTTATGAAGACGCCCTCTACGAGGCCTACAACGAAGTGACCCCGCTTCAGGTCTTCGACGACGAGGATGATGAAGACGAAGACAGCGACGTGGACGACGAGGATCTGGAGATCGTCGAAGAGTAGGCCAGGCTTCCAAGCAAACTATGGCGCGGCGGACACGTCTTCCAGTGCCCGTGCAATTTCAGGCGGCAGCGGAGACAGTTGGGCTTCGAGGGTTTCCTTCAGCTGGACAGGCGTCCGGGGCCCCACCACTGCGGTAGCCACTCCGTGTTGAGCCAGCAGCCAGCTCAACGCCACGTCCTGCGGCGTCCTGCCCAGGCCCTTCGCGGCGGTGCACACCGCTTCCACGGTGCGGGACGGCCGTTCCGCCAGGTACGGCTCAATGGAACCGGAGCCGGTTACCGACGCGCCGCGCGAACCCGAAGGAATGCTGCCCCGGTACTTTCCGGTGAGTACGCCACGGCCTAGGGGTGCGCAGGCCATCAGGCCCATGCCGGCGTCCTCCACGGCCGGGATTAATTCGGCCTCGGGACCGCGGTTCAGGAAGGAGTATTCAGCCTGCGCCGCCACGAGGGGAAAGCCTGCCAGGACTGCTGCCTTGGCCGCCTGCCACCCGGTGTAATTGGAAATGCCGGCATACCGGGCGCGGCCGCTGCGGACCGCGAACTCGAGGGCGGACAGGGTCTCCTCAAGCGGGACGTTCCCGTCCCAGGCCTCGGCGAACCAGATGTCCACATAATCGGTGCCCAACCGGGCAAGGCTCGCGTCGAGGCCGGTGAGCATCGCATTCCTGGACGTGTCGACGCCGCGCCGGCCATCCGGCGTCGTCATACCGGCCTTCGTTGAGATGGTCAGCCCGGTCCGGGAGACCACATCGCCCAGCAGCGTACCCAGCATCGCTTCGGACCGGCCGCCGGCATACGAGGCCGCCGTGTCCACGTGCCGTCCGCCGGAATTAAGGAAGGTCCTCAGCAGCTCCGAGGCGTCCTGTTCGTCGGTTTCCCCGCCCCACGTCATGGTGCCGAGCGATAAGGCTGAAACCCGCAATCCACTGTTGCCGACGTAACGCTGCTGCATAGCAGCAAGCTTACGGGCAGATACACCCATGCCCATGCCGTAGGGTCTTAGCGTGAACTGGTTTGAGGTGGCCCTGCTGGGCCTTGTGCAGGGACTGACCGAATTTCTACCGATTTCATCAAGCGCGCACCTGCGGATCGTGGGGCAGTTCCTGCCCAACGCGGAGGACCCCGGGGCGGCATTCACGGCCATCACCCAGCTGGGGACTGAAACGGCCGTCGTTGTCTACTTCTGGCGGGACATTGTCCGCATCGTGAAGGCATGGGCCGGTTCGCTGGCCGGAAAGGTGTCCCGGCAGGACCCGGACGCCCGGATGGGGTGGCTGGTCATCCTGGGCAGCCTTCCCATCATTGTCCTTGGGCTGCTGTTCCAGGACCAGATCGAATCGGTGCTCCGCAGCATGTGGATCGTAGCCACCATGCTGATCGTCTTCGGCCTGATCCTCGCCGTGGCCGACGCCGTGGGAAAGCAGGAACGGGACCTCACCCAGCTGACCTACAAACACGGCATCCTCTACGGGTTCGCCCAGGCCATGGCCCTCATTCCCGGCGTGTCCCGCTCCGGCGGAACCATCACCGCCGGCCTCCTCATGGGCTACACCCGCGAAGCGGCCGCCCGGTACTCCTTCCTCCTGGCCATTCCTGCTGTCTTTGGCAGCGGTCTGTACCAGCTTTACAAGGTGGTATCCAAGGACGGGATCACAGGCCCCTACGGACTGCCCGAAACTGCGTTGGCCACAATCATCGCCTTCGTGGTGGGCTACGTCATCATTGGCTGGTTCCTGAAGTTCGTCTCCACCCGCAGCTACCGGCTGTTCGTCTGGTACCGGATTTTCCTGGGCCTTGCCCTGTACCTGCTCCTCGGTTTCGGCGTCATCAGCGCCTAGCACTAGGCTTGGTCTGTGAAATCCTGGACTTCCCGCCCCGTTCAAACCCTGCCCGGCACCATGCCTGCCATCCGCTTGTTCGATACCGCAGCCGGCCATGAGGTGGCGCTGGAGTCCGGGGACAGGCCTTCGATGTACGTCTGTGGCATCACGCCCTATGACGCCACGCATATGGGCCATGCGGCCAGCTATGTCGCCTTCGACCTGCTGAACCGCGCCTGGCGGGACGCCGGCAAAGACGTGGACTACGTCCAGAATGTTACGGACATCGATGATCCGCTCCTGGAGCGCGCAACGGCCACCAACGTGGACTGGCGTGAACTCGCGCAAAGCCAGATCGATCTCTTCCAGACCGACATGGAAGCCCTGAACGTCCTGTCACCGGACCATTACGTAGGGGCAGTGGAGTCCATCAGCCTCATCGTGCCCGAGGTGGAACGGCTGGTCAGCCAAGGCCTGGCCTACACAGTTCCCGGAACCAACGGCGAACCCGACGGAGACGTCTATTACGACGTCGAAGCCGCCGGAAAGCAGTCCGTTGCCCCCGATGCGTGGAGCCTTGGTTCCATTTCGGGACTGTCCGAAAGCGAAATGCTGGAACTTTTTGCCGAACGCGGCGGAGACCCCGGCCGGTCCGGCAAGCGGCAGGCGCTGGATCCCTTGCTGTGGCGGGTGGCGCGGGAGGGCGAACCGCACTGGCCCGGCGGAAGCCTGGGCGACGGCCGACCCGGCTGGCACATCGAGTGCACCGTGATCGCGCAGAAATACCTGCCCGCACCTTTTACCGTCCAGGGCGGCGGCTCCGACCTGATTTTCCCGCACCACGAGATGGGTGCCGGGCACGCTTATTCGCTCGCCGGGGTACCCCTGGCCAAGCACTACGCGCACGCCGGCATGGTGGGCCTGGATGGCGAAAAGATGAGCAAGTCCAAGGGCAACCTGGTGCTTGTCTCCAAGCTCCGCGCAGCGGGGGAGGATCCCGCGGCCATCCGCCTGGCGATCCTGGCCCACCATTACCGGTCGGACTGGTCCTGGACGGACGAGGGATTCGCCGCAGCCAAGGCAGACCTGGCCGCCTGGCGCCGCGCCCTTGAGCACGCACCGCAAGGGTCCGCCGCGCCCTTGGTGGATGAGATGCGCGCCGCACTGGCAGCCGACCTGGACGCACCCGCGGCCGTCGCGGCAGTGTCGCGCTGGGCAAGGCAGGCGAACGACGGCGGCGCTCCGGCCAGCGCTTCGGACCGGACCTTGGTGAGGGACGCCGTCGACGCCCTCCTCGGGGTTCAGCTATAGGCTTCCACGCGCCGTTGCTAACGAAGAAGGAGCCCTGCCGGAGTATTCCCGGCAGGGCTCCTTCGTCAGGTCAGGGCCTGTCCTGGCCCCGCCGCTTAAGGTAACGCTCGAACTCCCTGGCGATCGATTCGCCGGTGGCCTCCGGAAGGTCGGCCGTATCCTTGGCCTCTTCCAGCTGCCGGACGTAGGCCGCGATCTCCGGGTCCTCGGTAGCCAGTTCGTCCACGCCGCGCTCCCAGGCGTCCGCTTCCTCGGCGAGCTCGTGGGTGTCCAGTGGCACCTGCAGCAGCTCCTCGATGCGGTGCAGAAGTGCCAGCTGGGCTTTAGGGGACGGCGCCTGGGCCACGTAGTGCGGAACGGCGGCCCACAGCGACACGGTGGGAAGCCCGGCCAGCAGCGCCACCTCCGACAAGACGCCCACGATGCCTACCGGTCCCTCGTACTGCGACGCTTCAAGGTTCATGCGCTCCCGCAGCGGAGCATCATCCGACGACGTGCTTACCGGTATGGGCCGGCTGTGCGGAACATCGGCCAGCAACGCGCCCACCAGCACCACGTAGTCCACGTTCAAGGCTTCGGCGTGCACCAGCAGTTCGGCCGTGTAGGCCCGCCACTTGTAGGACGGTTCGGTGCCCTGGACGAAGATGACGTCCACATTCGAATTGGGCGCACTGGCTTTATAGATCCGGGTGGAAGGCCATTTGATCTTCCGTTCTCCGGCCGCGTTCCTGCGCACCGTGGGTCGGGTGAATTGGAAGTCGTAATATTCGTCGGCGTCGATGGACGCTACCTTCTTGCCGCCCCACAGCTTGTTGAGGTAACGCAGCGAGTCGCTTGCGGCCTCCCCGGCGTCGTTCCAGCCCTCAAAGGCGGCCAGCATCACCGTGACTCGCTGCCCCCCGGCAACTGGCTGCAGGAACCGTTCCCGCTCGGGCCCGGCACCCGTATCGGCGGTGTCTCCCTCGAAGCTATTCATTCCATCACCCTACGTCCAAGGAGTGCGCGCGTGCAGGGAATGAAGCGCCACAACATCGGCAACCGCCAGCCACCACAGGGTCAGCGGCCGCATATTCGCCAAGGGCGTAGCCCTCAGGGTCCGCCCAGCATGTCCCCGTAGACTTGGGGGCATGCAACATGAAGGCTCCGAATCACCGCTTAAAGCCGTCCTCTGGGACATGGACGGAACCATTGTGGACACGGAGCCGTACTGGATTGCCGCCGAGCACGCGCTGGTGGAAGCCCACGGCGGCACGTGGTCCCACGAGCAGGCCATGCAGCTGGTGGGGCAGTCCCTGACTTTCTCCGCCGGCCTCCTCCAGAAGGCCGGCGTTGCCCTCAGCATCCGGGACATCATCGACCACCTCACCGCCGAGGTCGTCAGCAGCGTACGGCGGGAGGTGCCGTGGCGGCCCGGCGCCCGCGAACTCCTCGAAGACCTCCACCTCGCCGGTATCCGGTGCGCCCTGGTCACCATGTCAGAGGGGCCGCTGGCCCGCCAGGTGGTGGAGAGCCTTCCCCGCCAGTATTTCGAAATCCTCGTCACCGGCGACACCGTCAGCCGTGGTAAACCTCACCCGGAGGCGTACCTGACCGCCGTCGAACGGCTTCGCGAAACGGACCCGCACCTGCACCTGGGTCACTGCGTGGCACTGGAGGATTCGGCTCCCGGCGTCGCCGCCGCCGTTGCCTCCGGGGTCACCACGGTAGCCATTCCACACATTGTCCCGTTGCCCGAGCACTCGCATTACACACTGTGGGACACGTTGGCCGGACGTTCCCGCACGGACCTCGAGGAACTCCTCGCCGCCGCGGACACGGCAAGCCCTGCTGACGGGCCCGCAGCCGCCGTCGGGACAACACCGTGACGGCGCCGGCGCCCGGAGGGCCCGGGATGCGGGAACCTGCGGCACCGGAACCTGCGGCACCGGGCCGCCGCGAAGGAATCCCGTTGGGCCGGATCGCCGGCGTGCCGGTGGTCCTCGCATACTCCTGGTTCATCATTGCCGCGTTTACCGTGATCGTTTACGGGCCGGTGCTGCACCGTAATTACCCACATCTGGGCACCGGCGCCTTTGTTGTCGCTTTTGGCTATTCGGTCCTGTTGCTTATCTCAGTCCTTGTGCACGAGCTGGCCCACGCCCTGAGCGCGAGAGTCTACGGCTGGCCCACGCAGAAAATCGTCCTCAACCTGTGGGGTGGACATACGCAGTTCGAGAGCTTTACTGCTTCCCCCGGACGTTCCGTCGTGGTTGCCTTGGCCGGACCGGGGGTCAACTTCGTTCTTGCGGGAGCTGGGTGGCTGCTTCTTCCTTATCTGCCATCGGACAGTGCCGTTGGAATCCTCAACAACATCTTCATGTGGGCCAACTTTCTCATCGGCGCTTTCAACGTACTCCCCGGCCTCCCGCTGGACGGCGGCCGCCTGGTCGAGTCGGCCGTCTGGAAAGCAACCGGCAGCCAGGCGAAGGGCACGGTAGCCGCAGGATGGGCCGGCCGCATCATCGTGGTGGCGCTGGTGGCCTGGTTCATTTTCCGGCCCATGTTAGCCGGGAGCGATCCGGACTTCGTGATGGTCATAATCACCGTACTGGTCTGCAGCTTCCTGTGGATGGGAGCTTCGGCCTCCATCCAGCAAGGCACCCTCCGGGCCCGCCTGCCGCTGGTAACGGCCGCGGGACTTTCCACTCCAGCCATCGCGGTTCCCGCCACCGCTTCTGTTCGGGATCTCCTGGGCCACGGTGCGGCGGCCCAAGCGTCGGTGGTTGTCTGCGGCCCCGACGGCAGGCCGCAAGGGGTCGTTGATCCGGCCGCCCTGGCAACAGTTCCCGAAGCAGCCGCGGGATCCACTCCGGTCACCGCCGTCGCCTTCGCACTGGCCCCTGGCGCCTACGTCCCGGAATGGTCGAAGGGGCAGGAACTCATCCAGTTCCTCGCCCAGGTTGAGGGCAAGCACTACGCCGTCGTGGACCATAACGGGGTGGTGACCGGGCTGCTGACGCAGGATGCCGTCCTCGCCGCCATCACCGGCAAGAACCGGCGCCCCCGCCAGGCATAGGTAACCATGCGGCCCTCCCGCGAGCAGTGGAGCGGCCGGAACCGGTAGAGTTACCTGCCGGTGTGCCATGCCGCCGAGGCAACTACCAGGCAGCCATGCGCAGGCACCACAGGTTTACAGGAGCGAGGAACATCATGAGCAGCGAAACCGCCGTCAACGGCGCCACAGCAGCAGGGGCCGGTGGGGCAACCAGCGGTTCGCAGCCCGTCGGCGCCGCGCGGCGCCGCGGGCCTTTCCGCGAAGGCGAACGCGTCCAGCTGACCGACGAGCGGGGCCGGATGAACACCGTCACCCTTGAACGCGGCGGAGCCTTCCACACCCACCGGGGCTTCCTGAACCACGACGACATCATCGGAAAGGCGGATGGTTCCGTTGTAGTGAACAACGTGGGCCAGCAGTACCAGACGCTGCGCCCCCTTCTCTCGGACTTCGTCCTGTCGATGCCGCGCGGCGCCGCCGTCGTCTACCCGAAGGACGCCGGGCAGATTGTCACCATGGCAGACATCTTCCCCGGCGCACGGGTCGTTGAAGCCGGCGTCGGCTCGGGAGCCCTGTCCATCTCCCTGCTCCGCGCCGTAGGCGACCAGGGCTACCTGCACTCCTTCGAACGCCGGGAAGAGTTCGCGGACATCGCCCGCGGCAACGTGGAGACAATCTTCGGCGGCCCGCACCCGGCCTGGCAGATCTCCCTGGGGGACTTCCAGGAAGAGGTGGTCCGCAGCGAAGCTCCCGGTTCCGTGGACCGCGTGGTCCTGGACATGCTGGCACCCTGGGAGTGCCTCGACGCGGTCGCGACGGTCCTCGCTCCCGGCGGCGTCTGGATCAACTACGTAGCCACCGTCACCCAGCTGTCCCGCACCGCGGAAGCCATCCGCGCCGACGGCCGGTTCACCGAACCGGACGCCTGGGAATCAATGGTCCGAGGCTGGCACCTCGAAGGCCTTGCCGTACGCCCGGACCACCGCATGGTGGCACACACCGGCTTCCTGCTGGTCACCCGGCGGCTCGCCGACGGCGTCACCGGCATCTCCGTCAAGCGCCGGCCGTCGAAGACTGAATTCAACGAAGACGACGTCAACGCCTGGACTCCGGGTGCCGTAGGGGAGCGCGCCGTATCTGACAAGAAACTTCGGCGCGCAGCCCGGGATGCGATCGCCGGGACCAACGTCAAGGACACTCCCGAGGTCACGAACTAGTCCACATTTCGGGAGTCTCCATCCCTAGCTGCCCTCTTGGGACTAATGTCTTAAGAGAAGAGCAGGAAGGGGCTGATGCATCATGGAGACACCGAACCAGGACTCCGGACGTACACCGGCAGAGCAATTTGCCGCCAATGACCTCTCGGTTGCCGACCGTCAGGTCAACATCCTCCGGGACAAACTCAGGCACATCGACCGCCAGTTGGCTGCGGCAACGCAGAACAACACCAAGCTGGTCAGCATGCTTGAAACCGCGAAGGCGGAGATCCTCCGCCTTAAAAACGCGCTGGACCAGGAAGGGCAGCCACCGTACAGCTTCGGTACCATCCTGCAGCTGAACCCGCGGCGCCAACCGGCCCCGGGCAACAGTGGACAGGCAGCCACGGAGGAGTCCGCGGACATCTTCAACGCGGGCCGGAAGATGCGCGTAGGCCTCAGCCCCCTGGTGAATATCAACCAGCTCGCCGTGGGCCAGGAGGTCCTGCTGAACGAGGCGCTGCTGATCGTGGCGGGCCTGGGCTACGAACGTGCCGGTGAGTTGGCCACGCTCAAGGAAATGCTTGGAGCCGACCGGGCACTCGTGGTGGGCCGGGCCGATGAGGAACGGGTGGTCCGGCTCTCGGGTGCCCTGCTTACACAGAAACTCCGGGTTGGTGATGCCCTGTCTATCGATTCCCGGACAGGGTACGCACTCGAGAAGGTGCCCCGCTCCGAGGTCGAGAACCTCGTCCTCGAGGAAGTTCCGGACATCACTTACGAGGATATCGGCGGCCTGGGCCCGCAGATCGAACAGATCCGCGACGCCGTGGAACTGCCGTTCCTGCACCCCGATCTCTACCGTGAGCACGGGCTGAAAGCACCGAAGGGTATCCTCCTGTACGGCCCTCCAGGCTGTGGCAAGACCCTGATCGCCAAGGCGGTGGCCAACTCGCTGGCCGCCCGTGCGGCTGAACGCTCCGGCAACGTGGACCTGAAGAGCTACTTCCTGAACATCAAGGGCCCGGAACTGCTCGACAAGTACGTGGGCGAAACGGAACGCCACATCCGGCTGATCTTCGCCCGCGCCCGGGAGAAGGCGTCGGATGGCAGCCCCGTCGTGGTTTTCTTCGACGAGATGGATTCGCTGTTCCGGACCAGGGGCACGGGCATCTCATCCGACGTCGAGACCACCATCGTCCCGCAGCTGCTCAGCGAGATCGACGGCGTGGAACGGCTGGACAACGTGATCGTGATCGGCGCCTCCAACCGAGAGGACATGATCGATCCCGCCATCCTCAGGCCGGGCCGCCTTGACGTCAAAGTCAAGATCCACCGCCCCGACGCCGAAGCGGCAGCGGACATCTTCAATAAATACATCACTCCGGATCTGCCCTTCCACGAGTCTGACCTTGCCGAGCACAACGGCGACGTACAGGCCACGGTGGACGCCATGGTGCAGCGGACCGTGGAGGCCATGTACTCCACCGACAAGTCCAACGAGTTCCTTGAGGTGACCTACGCCAACGGGGACACCGAGATGCTGTACTTCAAGGACTTCAACTCCGGCGCAGTCGTCCAGAACGTGGTGGACCGTGCCAAGAAGTACGCCATCAAGGATTTGCTCACCAGCCAACAAAGGGGGCTTCGGATCGACCACCTGCTGCGGGCCGTGGTTGATGAGTTCCGCGAGCACGAGGACATGCCCAACACCACCAACCCTGATGACTGGGCAAGGATCTCCGGCAAGAAGGGCGAACGGATCACCTACATCCGGACGATTGTCCAGGGCAAGGCCGGGCAGGAACCCGGCAAGTCCATCGAAACCACGCCCACCACCGGACAGTATCTGTGACGGCTGCACCGGAACCGGCGGGCGGGGGAGGCCTGCCCGCCGGCGGCGCCATGCGGGTCATGGGCGCGGAAACCGAGTACGGGATCCACGCTCCCACTGCCCCCACGGCCAACGCCACCATGATGAGTGCCCGGGTGGTCCAGGCGTACGCCCAGGTCACCCGGCAGCGCGCAGCTGGCGGAGCGGAAACCCGCTGGGATTACACGGATGAAGAACCGCTGCATGACGCCCGCGGCTGGACTGTGGACAGGGAATCGGCCCATCCCAGCCAGCTCACTGACCAGCCGCCAGTCCTTGATGCCGAAGCGGTGGCGCTGGCATACGGACGTGAGGACCTGGACCTCGATGGCCAGGACGAGTCCGGATCCCTCCTGATGAACATGGTCCTGGGCAACGGGGCACGGCTCTACGTGGACCATGCGCATCCCGAGTACTCCAGCCCCGAGGTCACCAACCCCAGGGACGCCGTGGCCTGGGATGCTGCAGGGGACCTCGTGGCACTGGCAGCGGTCCGCCGGCTCGCCGCAGACCCGGACCTGCCGCCCGTTAATCTTTACAAGAACAACACGGACAACAAATCGGTGTCCTACGGCTCCCACGAGAACTACCTCATGCCACGGTCGGTTCCCTTCGCCGACATTGTCCGCGGGCTGACGCCCTTCTTCGTGAGCCGGCAGGCCGTATGCGGCGCCGGACGCCTGGGCATTGGCCAGGACAGTTCGACGGCGGGGTACCAGATCAGCCAGCGCGCGGACTTCTTCGAAGCCGAGGTGGGGCTGGAGACAACCATCCGCAGGCCGATCATCAACACCCGGGATGAACCGCATGCCACGGCGGACAAGTACCGCCGGCTCCACGTGATCATTGGCGACGCCAACCTCAGCCAGGTCTCCAACTACCTCAAATTCGGAACCACTGCCATGGTTCTAAGCCTGATTGAAGCCGGTCTGGCACCGAAGATCGAAGTGCACGAGCCCGTGCGGGCGCTGCAGGCAGTCAGCCATGACACCTCCCTGACCGCCACCGTGCGCCTGGTGGACGGCCGGCGGGTCACCGCCCTCGATCTGCAGTGGATGTACCACGAAGCGGCGGCAAAGCTGGCCCAGGACACCGGTGTGGGCGACGCCGTGGATGGTGACGGCCATACCCACGAGGTCCTTAAACGCTGGGCTGAAGTCCTCACGCAGTTGGACAGCAACCGGGCCGCCGCGGCGGCCTCTGTGGAATGGCTTGCCAAGCTTTCACTCCTGGACGGTTACCGTCAGCGTGATGGGCTGGAATGGGATGACGCAAGGCTGGGACTGGTGGATCTTCAGTGGGCCGACATCCGTCCGGAAAAGGGCCTCTACTACCGGCTCCTGGCACGGAACCGGATGCAGCGCGTGGTGGAGGACGCTGCAATCTCGGCAGCTGTGGGGAAACCTCCCGCGGACACCCGGGCGTTCTTCCGCGGCAAGTGCATCAGCAGCTTCGGCAAGGATGTAGTGGGGGCCAGTTGGGACTCCGTCATCTTCGATGTTCCAGGCTACGGGCGGCTGCAGCGGGTGCCTACCCGTGAGCCCCTTCGCGGCACAAAAGCCCTGACGGGGGCCCTTTTTGAGCGCTATCGCGAGGCCGGTCCGTTCCTCGGTGAACTGCTGGGACACAACACCGCTCCGCCTGCGGCGTAAACCGCACGGGACGCCCCGGGGCGTGGCAGGATGGGCATATATTGGTGGATCTGCCGGATCCGCCGGCAACAAAAGGGAAGGGATAGCAATGGCAGGCCAGGAGCAGCAGCAGCCGCAATCACGCGACAGCCAGGTCGACGAAGACATTCCCGAGGCACCGCCCGCACCGCCGGAGGCGCAGGCCTCGGCATCGACCGAAGGCGTGGACGATTTGCTCGACGAAATCGACGGCGTTCTCGAATCGAACGCCGAGGAATTTGTCCGGGCCTTCGTCCAAAAGGGCGGCCAGTAACCCGGACCCCGGATGGTGGCGGAAGCCGCGGACGGCCGGAATCTGTACCGACGTTGAACACCACGTTTTAGGAGTGCATGAGTGCAGGAATCAACCGCCAACAAGGTAGCCGCGAACGCCACCTCGTCATTCACCGAACACCTTCAGCGCGACCGGCCGGAGCTCCTGCCGTTCAACCGCTCAGGGCAGGGCGGCGCAACAGCTGCCGCCCCGCTCCAGGTGCCCCATGCCACCACCATCGTGGCCATGGGCTACAACGGCGGTGTGCTGATGGCGGGGGACCGGCGGGCCACCATGGGCAACGTCATCGCCAGCAGGCACATCGAGAAAGTGTTCCCGGCCGACCGTTACTCCGTGCTGGGCATCGCGGGCACCGCCGGCATCGCCATTGACCTCACTCGGCTGTTCCAGGTGGAACTGGAACACTACGAAAAGATTGAGGGAACCCTCCTCAGTCTTGAAGGCAAGGCGAACAGGCTGGGCGCGATGATCCGCGGAAACCTTCCCCTGGCGCTTCAGGGTTTGGCCGTAGTACCCCTGTTCGCCGGCTTCGACACCAGCGCCGGTGTCGGCAGGCTGTTCTCGTACGACGTCACCGGCGGCCGGTACGAAGAACATGAACACCACACGGTGGGTTCCGGGTCGGTCTTCGCCCGTGGAGCCCTCAAGAAACTTTGGCGCCCCAACCTCTCCGCTGAGGAAGCCGTCGCTGTGGCCATCGAGGCCCTGTTCGACGCCGCAGATGACGACTCCGCCACAGGAGGCCCGGATACCGTGCGCAGGCTCTGGCCCGTGGTGTACACGGTGGACAGCACCGGCACCCGCCGCGTGGCGGAAGAACAACTCGCCGCTGCCTCGCTGAGCGTCATCGAGGCCCGCACCATCGCCGGACGGGAGGCCTGATATGACACAGCAGTTTTACGTCTCTCCCGAACAGCTGATGAAGGACCGAGCGGACTTCGCCCGGAAGGGCATCGCACGCGGAAAGTCAGTTGTGGTGATCAGCTGCGAAGACGGGATCGCCCTCGTGGCCGAAAACCCCTCTCCCTCGCTTCACAAGATCGGTGAGATTTACGACAAGATCGCGTTTGCCGCCGTCGGCAAGTACAACGAGTTCGAAAGCCTGCGCCAGGCCGGCGTGCGTTATGCCGATGTCCGCGGCTACTCATACGACCGCGAGGATGTCACCGCCCGCGGGCTTGCCAGCGTATACGCCCAAAGCCTTGGCGCAGTGTTCACCGCCGAACAGAAGCCGTTCGAAGTGGAACTCGCAGTGGCCGAGGTAGGTGCCACTCAGGCTGAGGACCATTTGTACCGCCTCACATTCGACGGCTCCATCGCTGACGAACACAGCTTCGTGGTGATGGGTGGCCAGGCAGAGCGTGTCGCCTCAGCCATTGACCAGGGCTGGCGGGCGTCACTGGGTTTCCCGGACGCCGTCCGCCTCGCCCTCAACGGCCTCGCTCCGGCACCCGAGGCGGAAGATACGGCCAAGCCGGTCCCGGCACGTGCGATTGAAGTGGCGGTCCTTGACCGGCACTCAGAGGAAGTACGCGGCGCCCGCCGCGCCTTCCGCAGGCTCAACGACGCAGACATCACTGCATTGCTGGCGTAGGAGGAGAGATGGACAAGAGAATCTTCGGCATCGAAACAGAATTCGGAATCTCGTATTCAAGCCCCGATTCGAGGCCTCTTGCCCCGGAGGAGGTAGCCCGCTACCTGTTCCGCAAGGTTGTCAGCTGGGGCCGTTCGTCCAACGTATTCCTCACGAACGGTTCCCGGCTGTACCTGGACGTCGGATCACACCCCGAGTACGCGACCGCAGAATGCGACGATCTTGCCCAGCTCATTGCACATGACCGTGCCGGCGAACTCATCCTGGACGACCTCGTGGACGAAGCCCAGGCCCGCCTTGCCGCCGAGGGCTTCAACGGCACTGTCTACCTGTTCAAGAACAACACCGACTCCGCCGGAAACTCCTACGGCAGCCACGAGAACTACCTGATCCCGAGGCGGGGAGAGTTCTCCCGGCTCGCCGAGATCCTGATCCCGTTCCTCGTCACCCGCCAGCTCATCGCCGGAGCCGGCAAAATCCTCAAGACACCGCACGGGGCAACCTACGCCTTTTCCCAGCGGGCGGACCACATCTGGGAAGGCGTATCCTCCGCCACCACCAGGTCCCGCCCCATCATCAACACCAGGGACGAGCCACACGCCGACGCCGAGTTCTACCGCCGGCTGCATGTCATTGTTGGTGACTCCAACATGTCGGAAACCACCGCCCTGATGAAGGTGGGCACCGTCGACCTGGTCCTGCGGATGATCGAGGCCGGCGTCATCATGCGGGACATGCGGATGGAAAATCCCATCCGCAGCATCCGCGAGATCTCCCACGACCTCAGCGGCCGCGCGCTGGTCAGGCTGGCCAACGGCCGCCAACTGACCGCGCTGGAAATCCAGCAGGAGTATCTGACGAAAGTCACTGCCTTCGTGCGCGAACATGGTGCCCACAACCCCCACGTACCGCTGATCCTCGACCTGTGGGAGCGCACGCTCAAGGCCATCGACAGCGGAGATACACGCAGCATCGACACCGAAATTGACTGGGCTATCAAGAAGAAGCTCATGGACAGCTACCGCGAACGCCATGGCCTGGCTTTGGACGCGCCACGGATTGCCCAACTGGACCTGACCTACCACGACATCTCGCGGAGCCGGGGCCTGTACTACCTGCTGCAGTCCCGTGGAGCGGTCCGCCGCCTGGTGGACGACACCGTGATCAAGGACGCCGTGGACGCACCGCCGCAGACCACCCGGGCCAAGCTCCGCGGCGACTTTGTCCGCCGGGCGCAGGAGCTGGGACGTGACTACACGGTGGACTGGGTCCACTTGAAGCTCAACGACCGCGCCCACCAGACCATCCTCTGCAAGGACCCGTTCAGGAGTGTTGACGACCGGGTTGATGCCCTCCTTGACTCTATGGGCTGACACCCAGCTTCACGGGCTATTCTGGATAAGGCCCTTTTAAGGTGCCCGCAGCGATGCTGTCCGCTGCCATGCGGAACATCGCGTCCACCCTGCCCCGACGAAAGTTCTTTACGTGCGCCGACTACTAGCAATCCTCCTGCCCGGCCTGCTGCTGCTCACCGCCTGCGGAGGCTCGACCGCAGAGCCGGAACCCACCAGCCAGTCCGCTGGCGACACTGCCAAGTTCGACACCCTCAAGCTGACCGACAACGGGGACAAAAAAGCCCCTGGCGTGGACTTCCCCAAGCCGTTCGAAGTGGCTGAGCCCACCGTCAAGGTTGTCGCCGAGGGCACTGGCGACACCGTCAAGGCAAACCAGATCGCCAACATCTCGGTCCTCGCCCTCAACGGTGCAGACGGCTCCACGCTGGAAGACACCTTCCCCAGCGAGCCCGAACCCCTCGAGCTTAACGACGACCTCAAGACCAACAGCGCCGTCATCTACAACGCATTCGTGGGCGCGAAGGTCGGCTCCAGCATTGCACTGGCAGTGCCGGGACAGAAGAGTGCCCCCGCAGCCAGCCCGTCAGCCGGAGCCACCCCGACGCCGAGCGCCCCGGCCAGCCCCACCCAGCTCCTGATCATCAAGGTGCTCTCCGCCGGTGACCCGACTCCCGTACTGGACAAGCCCCAGGGCGAAACCGTAACCCCGCCGGCCGGCCTGCCCACCGTGACGGAAAAGGACGGCAAACCGGAAATCAACGTTGAAGGTGCAGCAGCCCCCACCGCGCTGGTCTCCCAGGACCTCATCAAAGGCACCGGGGCGACCGTCAAGGAAACTGACACCCTGACGGTGAACTACGTGGGCGTCAACCTGGTGGGCGGCACCAAGTTCGACTCCAGCTTCGATCGCGGCGAACCGGCGAGCTTTGGGCTGAACCAGGTCATCAAGGGCTGGACCCAGGGCCTCGCCGGCAAGACGGTGGGTTCCCGGGTCCTCCTGGTGATCCCAAAGGACCTGGCCTACGGTGACGCCGGCCAGGGCGAAGCCAAGGGCGATCTTGTCTTCGTAGTGGACATCCTCGGCGCCAAGTAGCCACACTTACAGACGTGCCGCGGCCAGTCCGCGGAATCAGAACCAGTATCCCCACAGCACAGATCAAAGGAGCAAGCATGTCATTTGGACAGCGGGATTTCGACCGTACCAAGCCTGAAATCGACTTCCCCGAGGGTGACGTCCCCACCGAACTCGTGATCACCGACCTCATCGAGGGCGACGGCCGCGAAGCCAAGGCCGGCGACACCGTCTCCACCCACTACGTGGGCGTTGCCTGGTCCACCGGCGAAGAGTTTGACGCCTCCTGGGGCCGCGGCGCACCGCTGGACTTCCGCGTGGGCGTTGGCCAGGTCATCCAGGGATGGGACCAGGGCCTGCTGGGCATGAAGGTGGGCGGCCGCCGCCGCCTCGAAATTCCCTCGGAGCTGGCCTACGGTTCCCGTGGCGCCGGCGGGGCGATTGCCCCCAACGAGGCCCTGATCTTCGTCGTGGACCTGGTCGGAGTCCGCTAGAACCCGCCGCAGACGCACGGCGCAGTTCCGCCGTCGGAAGCGCGGCAGCCCGCAGGACATCGGTCCCGCGGGCTGCCGCGCTTTCTGCGTTCAGGCGAGGACTTTAGTAACGTACACAGGGTGTCCCTCTCCCGAACTGAGCGCCTCCTGAACCTCCTGATCGCGCTGCTGAACACCCGTTACGGGCTTCGCCGCAGCGAACTGCGGCAGAAGGTCTACCACGACGAGTCCGGTAACGACGTCGCCTTTGGCCGGATGTTCGAACGGGACAAGAATGATTTGCGCCAGTTCGGCTTCGACGTTGAAACCCTGACGGACCTTGGCTGGAGTGAGGATGACCCCGCCACTACCCGCTACCGGATCGGCAAGGAATCCAACCGGCTTCCCGACGTCGAACTCGGCCCGGAAGAGTGGACAGTCCTGCTGCTGGCATCCCAGCTGTGGGAACGCGCAGCCCTCGGCACCGCTGCCCAGAGCGCGCTCCGCAAGCTCCAGGCGTCCGGGCGGATGGCCGACGTCGAGCTTCCCTCAGGCGTCCAGCCCCGCATCAGGCCGGCAGGCCAGGCATTCGACGACCTCGTGGCGGCCATGCACTCCAGGCACGCCGTGACCTTCCCCTACCTGGCCGGCACCACCGGCAAGGAAGAAGTCCGCACAGTTGAACCATGGGGCCTGGGCAGCCGCTTCGGGCAGTGGTACCTGATGGGTTTTGACAGGGCACGGCGGGAGCCCCGGCACTTCCGCCTGTCGCGCTTCACGGGTCCCGTCACGACGCTGCCGAAAGAGTCTTTCCAGCCACCGGCCGACTTCAACATCCGGCTTGAACTTGCCCGACTCCCGGAACTGCCGCTCCGCACCGCCGTAGTGGATGTCCGGGAAGGACGACTGCTGGCGCTGAGGGGCCGGGCAAAGGACGCCGGAGCCGAACGGGACACCGTGGTCCAAGAGCCTGCCGTGGGCTACGAACGCCTGGGCCTGGACTTCCGTGACCCCGAAGTCCTGGCCGAGGAGCTCGCGTCCTACGGTCCCGACGCTCTGCCGGTAGCCCCGGCCGAACTGGTCCGGGCGGTGGAGCGCAGGCTTCGCGCCGCAGCCGCCTTCAGTGCAGCACCTGTTCCTGAATATTCCTTCCCGGCCGCCCCCGCACGTAAGGTCCGCAAGGGGACGTCGGAGGAGCAGCTCAAACGCATGCTCCAGCTGGTCCCGTTCCTGGTCCACAACCAGGGACTGCACATCCACGATGTCGCGGAGCACTTCGGGGTGAGCCGCGCAGAACTTGAGGATGACCTGCGGATCCTCATCTGCTCAGGACTGCCCGAGGGCTACCCGGATGACCTGCTGGATATCCAGTGGGAAGACGACCACGTTTTCATCACCCAGGACCTGGACCTGAAGAAACCGGTTCGCTTCACCGTGGAGGAAGCCTGCGCGCTGCTCACCGGCCTCGAAACGCTGAACGGGCTGCCGGACGTCGCCGAGGGCGGTGCCTTGGAGTCGGTGACGCTGAAGCTGCTGGCAGCGGCAGGGGAGGAGGGCCTGCGCGCCGCTTCCCTGTCCGGTCCGGAAGTTGCACCCGGCGACGCAACAACGCACGCGACGGTGCGGGACTCCATCGTCTCCGGTGCTCAACTCCACCTCACGTACTTGTCGCCGCAGCGGGACGCCGTGTCCGAGCGCGACGTGGACCCGCTCAGGCTCTATTCGCTGGATAACACCTGGTATTTTGAGGCGTTTTGCCACCGGGTCAACGGGCTGCGGAACTTCCGCCTGGACCGGGTGCAGGATGTCCGCCCGAACGGGAATCCCACAGCGGGGGACAGGACGCCCGCGGAGGGTGTTCCGGCCAAGCTCTTCACCCCGAACGACGACGACACGACGGTTACCCTGCAGCTCACCAGGCAGGGCCGGGGCCTGGCGGAGGACTACTACGCCGACCGCACCGCAGACCTTCCCGACGGCGGTCTCGTGGCGGAGATACGGTTCGGAAACACCGGCTGGCTGCCCATGTTCGTGGCCCAGCACGGGGGAGCGGTCCGGATCCTCGAACCTGCCGGGCTGGCTGACACGGCCCGGGACTGGCTGGAAGCCGCCCTGGCACGGTACGGCGGCTAGACTTCTCAGCATGCCTTGGTGGTTCTGGATCCTGTTATGGGTGGCACTGGTTGCCGTGTCACTCCTCTTCTATTTCGTGCTGGGCGTTCGCCTGTTCCGCAAGTTCATGGCCACAGTCAAGGACCTTGGCGCCGCCGGCGACAAGCTGGGCCGCGTTGGCCCGCTGCCCGGGTCTGATCACCAGGATCAACAGCCCGGCACGACGCGTCCGGCCGCCGGCTCTGCCGTTTTTGCCTCGCCCGCCGACATGCGACATGATTACGAGGCATCCAAGTCCTCCCGCCGGGAAGAACGCCGCCTTCGGCGAGTGCAGCGCAAGAAGGACCGGGGCCAGCCGCAGGCTCTCACAGATCTCGACTTCACATAGAAGTAGGATGTTTTTAGAGGAAAGGATTTCCCATGGGAAGACTGTTTGATGGCCCCTGGCCCATCGTCATTATCATCGTTGTCGCACTGCTTCTCTTTGCCGCTCCCAAGCTCCCCGCCATGGCGCGCAGCCTTGGCCAGTCCATGCGGATCATCAAATCCGAGGTCAAGGAAATGAAGAACGACGGCAAAACCGAGTCCACCGACGCCTCCGGGCCGGTGGAGGGCACCATCGTGAACCACCCCAAGGCGAAGCCGGGAGAGCCGACCGACGGCACTGACGTTCCGCCGTCGAACCGCGCCTAAACCCCAGTGGCACTGAAGCGGGCCCGTAAAGCCAACCCAGAGGGGCGGATGTCCCTCTGGGACCACCTCAAGGAGCTGAAGAACCGGCTGATCAAGTCGGCCATCGGAGTCGTCATCGGCGGCATCGGCGGCTGGATACTTTACGATCCGCTGCTGAAGGCCCTGGCAGAGCCCGTCAACCGTATTTCAGACCAGACCGGTGGCCTCGCCGCCATCAACTTCGGCAGCATCGCGTCCCCGTTCGACTTTAAGCTCCAGATGTCGCTCCTCATCGGCGTGGTCATCTCCAGCCCCATCTGGATCTACCAGCTGTGGGCCTTCATCACCCCGGGCCTGACGTCGAAGGAGCGCCGCTACACGCTGGGCTATATGGCTGCGGCGGTTCCGCTGTTCCTTGCCGGGATCTGGGCCGGCTGGCTGGTGGTACCCCAGGTGGTCCACGCGCTGACGCAGTTCACGCCCGAAGGCTCATCCAGCGTCATTGATGCGCGAACCTACATCGAGTTCGTCACGCGCATGGTGCTGGTCCTGGGTATAGCCTTCCTGGTGCCGGTGGTACTGGTGGGCGTCAACATGGCGGGCATCCTGTCCGGACGCACCATCCTCAAAGCCTGGCGTATTACGGTCTTCCTGGTGTTCGTGCTGGCGGCCATCGCCGCACCCGGCGCCGATGCCATCTCCATGTTCATGCTTGCAGGGCCCCTCCTGGTGCTGTTCTTCGCGGCGATCGGTGTTTGCCTGATGAATGACAAACGCCGTGCGCGCCGCGAGTCGAAGGTGGCTGCCGAAACCGAGGCCACCGCAGACGTCGCAACCCCCAGCAGTGAACTGGGGAACCTCTAAGCTCCCATTAGGCTTGGTGTATGTCCTCCAATACCGGGCCGTTCTCCACAGGCCCAATCACCAGCGGACCGTTCTCGCCGGGGCCGGGTGACGATGCCGAAGAGCTCTCACCCGCCGAAAGGTACCGGGCCAGCGCGGAGCGGCGCGCGGAGGCCGCCACGGACCTCGGTGCCTTCATCCAGACCCTCGACTTCGAGCTCGATGACTTCCAGCGGCAGGCCTGCAGGTCCTTGGAAGGGGGCAAGGGCGTCCTGGTGGCCGCGCCGACAGGTGCAGGAAAGACCATCGTCGGGGAATTCGCCATCTACCTGGCCCTCAAGCGCGGCCTCAAAGCCTTTTACACCACCCCCATTAAGGCGCTCAGCAACCAGAAATTCACTGAACTCGGCGAGAAGTACGGCGCTGAGAATGTTGGCCTGCTGACAGGCGACACCAGCATCAACGGCGAGGCCCCGGTGGTGGTCATGACCACCGAAGTCCTCCGCAACATGCTTTACGCCGATTCGGCCACCCTGGACGACCTCGGGTACGTCGTGATGGACGAAGTGCACTACCTGGCCGACAGGTTCCGCGGAGCCGTGTGGGAAGAAGTCATCATCCACCTGCCAAGCGAGGTGCAGGTGGTATCCCTCAGCGCCACGGTGTCCAACGCAGAGGAGTTCGGTGCGTGGCTGGACACCGTCCGCGGCGACACGGACATCATCGTCTCCGAACACCGGCCGGTACCCCTGTGGCAACACGTCATGGTAGGCCGCCGGATCATGGACCTGTTCGCCGGCGAAACCACTTTCGATGAAATTGCGCCTGCGGTAGATGCTGCCGACGACGAACAGCCAGCAACCGTTAGCGGCAAGAACCGCAAAAAAGACACAAACCGCGGCTTCGACGTCAACCCGGAGCTCCTGACCGTTGCCCGCAACGAAGGCCAACAGGGCTTCCGGAGCAGGCCCGGCCGGGTGCAGCGCGGCCGGCGGGGCAACGACCGGCCGGTACGTCCTGCCGAACAGATGGGCGTGCGGCGGGCCAGCCGCCCCCAGGTCATCGCCAGCCTGGACCGGATGGACCTGCTGCCCGCCATCACCTTCATCTTCTCCAGGGCCGGCTGCGACGCCGCAGTGGCCCAGTGTGTTGCTTCGGGTCTGTGGCTGACCACGGAAAAGGAACAGCGGATCATCGCCGAACGCGTCGATGAGGCCGGCCATGACATTCCGCCGGATGACCTCGACGTCCTGGGCTTCTGGAGCTGGCGCGACGGACTGCTCCGCGGTTTCGCCGCCCACCACGCCGGGATGCTGCCCACCTTTAAGGAAGTGGTGGAGAAGCTCTTCGCCGACGGGCTGGTCAAGGCCGTCTTCGCCACGGAGACACTTGCCCTGGGCGTGAACATGCCGGCACGGTCGGTGGTGCTGGAAAAGCTCGACAAGTTCAACGGTGAAGCCCACGTGGACATCACCGCCGGCGAGTACACGCAGCTCACCGGACGCGCCGGCCGGCGCGGCATCGACGTCGAGGGGCACGCGGTGGTCCTGTGGCAGCCGGGAGGGGACCCGACGGCGGTGGCCGGCTTGGCGTCCAGGCGCACCTACCCGCTCAATTCCAGTTTTCGCCCCACCTACAACATGAGCATCAACCTGCTGGCCCAGTTCGGCCGTGCCAGGGCCCGTGAGATCCTTGAGTCCTCCTTCGCCCAGTTCCAGGCCGACCGGTCCGTGGTGGGCCTGGCCCGGCAGGTACGCAGCCGTGAGGAATCCCTTGCCGGTTTCGCCAAATCCATGACCTGCCATCTGGGTGACTTCACCGAATACGCACGGCTGCGCCGCGAGCTCTCGGACGTGGAAAACGCCGCGTCCCGCAGCACAACCCGGGCCCGCAAGTCGATGAGCGACGACTCCCTCGCCAGGCTCATGCCCGGCGACGTGGTGGACGTTCCCGGCGGCAGGGCACCCGGCCCGGCCATCGTGCTCAGCTCGGACCACAGCAGCAGGGAACCAAGGCCGGCTGTCCTGACCCTCGACAACCAGCTGCGGAGGATCGGCACGGACGACCTGGAGGGCCCCATCGCGCCCGTAACCCGGATCCGTATCCCCAAGTCTTTCAACGCCAAGGTCCCCAAGTCGCGGCGCGATCTTGCGTCCTCGGCAAGGAATGCCCTGCGCGAGAACCGGCCTCCCGCGCGGGGGCACAACCGCAACAACGATTTTGGCCTTGCCACTGCGCTTCCGGACCAGGAGAAGCGCATTGCCGAACTGCGGCGGGCCCTCCGCGCCCACCCGTGCCATGGCTGCAGCGAACGGGAAGACCACGCCCGCTGGTCTGAGCGCTGGTGGAAGCTGCGGCGTGAAACTGACAACCTGGTGCGCCAGATCCAGGGGCGCACCAACACCATTGCGAAAACTTTTGACCGCGTCTGCGACGTCCTGTCCGCCTACGGCTACCTGGACGCCTCAACTGACGGCCGGTTGACCATCAGCCCGGACGGACAGCGGCTCCGGCGGATCTACGGCGAGAAGGACCTCCTGATTTCCCAGTCGCTCCGCCTGGGCGCCTTCGGCGACCTCGACGCCGTCGAGGTCGCCGCCCTGGCCAGTGTGCTCGTCTACCAGGCAAAGCGCGAGGACCGCGGACTGCGTCCCCGGATGCCGAGCGTCTCCCTGGAAACGTCGGTGGACATCGTGGTCCGGGAATGGTCAGCGCTCGAAGACATCGAAGAAGCGAACAAGCTGCCGCTGACCGGTGAGCCCGAACTCGGCCTGGTGTGGCCCATCTACAAATGGGCGCGCGGGCGCCACCTGCAGGATGTGCTGAGCGGTACCGACCTCGCCGCCGGAGACTTCGTCCGCTGGGTCAAGCAGGTAGTGGACCTGCTGGACCAGATCGCCAAGATTCCGGGCCTCGAACCACGGCTTGCCCGGCTGTGCGGAGAGGCAATCAACCTGATCCGCCGCGGCGTCGTGGCCTATTCATCCGTCCAGTAAACGCACTGTCTGCCCCATCGTGCCGGGGCTGTTCCGGCACGCCCCTATGCGAGGAGCCTTTCGCCCATGACCACGTCCGGTCCAGAGTCCAATCACCGTTCCAAGGCAGTGCTCTACCGCAACGGATCCGTCTACACTGCTGCGGATCCGTTCGCCACGGCCATGTTGGTGGACGGCGATACCGTGGCCTGGGTGGGGTCCGAACAGGCGGCGTCCTCCATTGCTGATTCGAAGATGGACATCATCGACCTGCGGGGTGCCCTTGTCACGCCGGGGTTTGTGGATTCGCACGCGCACCTGACGGAAACGGGCATTGCCCTCGATTCCCTGAAGCTTGCATCCGTGAACTCCGCCCGGGAACTGCTGGACGCCGTTGCCTCAGCCGGCGGCAGCGGACCGGTGTTGGGCCACGGCTGGGACGAGACACAGTGGACCGACGCCACGTTGCCCACTGCTGACGAACTCGACCGGGCGGCCGGCGGCCGGTCCGTCTATCTGTCCCGCGTGGACGTCCATTCTGCACTGGTCTCGGGTGCCCTGGCACGGGAGCCTGGCCTGCAGGACGCAGAAGGGTACGACGGCGGTGCGCGAGTTTCGCGCGCGGCCCACGCGGCTGCCAGGCGGTCCGCGCGACGCCTGCCCGCCGACGTCCTTCGCGGATACCAGGCCAAGGCCCTGGCCGAGGCGGCAGCGAATGGCTACGTTGCCCTCGCCGAAATGGGTGCCCCGCACATTGGCGGCGCGGATGACCTGCGACTTGCGGCGGCATGGAATACCGCGGGTCCCGGAATGCCGGCACAACCGGAAGTCCTGCCCTACTGGGGCGAGCTGGCAGCAACCGAGGAACAGGCACGCAACCTCATATCGCAGTTCGGCTTCGATATCCGCGGTTTGGCGGGTGACCTGAACATTGACGGTTCCATCGGCTCACGCACGGCAGCCCTGCGCTCCGGCTACAGCGACGCGCCCGAAGAGCGTGGCAGCCTGTATCTGGGCATCGACGAAGCTGCGGCGCACCTCGCAGCCTGTTCACTGGCCGGCATCCAGGGCGGGTTCCATGTGATCGGGGACGCAGGCCTGGACACAGCACTGGCGGCGCTGGACCTGGCGGCCGAACAGGTGGGAGAGCAGCGCGTCCGCGCGGCAGGCCACCGCTTCGAACATGTGGAAATGACGGACGCCGAGGCTGTAGCCCGGCTGGCAAAATATTCAGTGACCGTCAGCGCCCAGCCGGCGTTCGATGCCGCGTGGGGCGGACCCGGCGGCCTGTATGGGCAGCGCCTGGGGGAGCGGAGCCGGTCCATGAACCAGTTCGCTGCCCTGTACTCCGCCGGTGTGCCCGTGTGCTTCGGCAGCGACAGCCCGGTGACTCCGCTTCGCCCCTGGTCGAGTGTGCGTGCCTGCCTGGAACACCACAACGACGGCCAGCGCATCTCCGCCCGCGCCGCGTTCCTGGGACACACCCGAGCCGGCTGGCGGGCCGCCAAGTACTCCGACCCCATGGCCGGACAGCTGGTACCGGGAGCACCGGCAAGCTTTGCTGTGTGGGAGGTCGAAGAGCTGATGGTCCAGGTGGCCGATGGCCGCGTCCAGTCCTGGAGCACCGATCCCCGGGCGCGCACACCGCTGCTGCCCGCCCTGGACACCGGGTCCGACCCCGCCTGCCTGCAGACGGTGCGGAACGGCGTCGAACTGTTCGCGAGCCCTGCCCTGCGATCCTGACCCAGCCACCCGTCCTATAATGGGTAGTTGCGCCAACAGGCAGCTTGCTTGCCGGCCGGTGCACCGACCGCTCCCACCAGGAAAGGCCCTCTGTGCGCGTCCTTACGATCATCCCCACCTACAACGAACTGGAATCGCTGCCCAAGACGCTCCAGCGCCTTCGGACCGCAGTGCCGGCCTCGGATGTGCTGGTAGTGGATGACAACAGCCCCGACGGCACCGGCCAGCTGGCCGACGCCAAGGCGGCCGAAGATTCCCAGGTCCACGTCCTGCACCGCCAGGGCAAGGAAGGACTCGGCGCCGCCTACATCGCCGGGTTCAAGTGGGGACTCGACGCCGGCTACGACGTGCTCGTGGAAATGGACGCCGATGGCTCCCACCAGCCCGAACAGCTTCCCCAATTGCTTGAAGCCGTGGAGCAGGGCGCAGACCTGGCCATGGGTTCGCGCTGGGTTCCCGGCGGAAGTGTGGTCAACTGGCCGCTGTACCGCCAGGCCATTTCCCGGGTGGGCAGCACGTATGCCCGCCTGATGCTGGGCCTGAAGATCAAGGACGTCACCGGCGGCTACCGCGCGTTCCGCAGGTCCACCCTCGAGAAGCTCAACCTGGACCAGGTTGATTCCGTGGGCTACGGCTTCCAGGTTGACCTGGCGTGGCGCGTGGCCCGGATGGGCCTGCGCATCGAGGAACGTCCCATCACGTTCGTGGAGCGTGAGCTGGGCGCTTCGAAGATGAGTGGCAACATCGTTGTCGAGGCCATGATCAACGTCACCAAATGGGGTCTGGCTGCCCGCTGGAACACCCTGGCCCGCAAGGCCGCGGCGAAGCGGTAGCCAGCGGCCCACCACAGCAGAAAGGAACTGCCCCGGCACCATGTGCCGGGGCAGTTCCTTTTCGTCGTGTCTGGCTCAGACTATGCCGAGCGGCGCTCTCCGCGGCGTTCGCGCAGGATGGTCAGCCGGTCTTCCAGGATCTGTTCCAGCTCCGGCAGGGAACGGCGCTCCAGGAGCATGTCCCAGTGCGTGCGCACGGCCTTGTCGTTGCTGGTATCGGGGCGTTCGCCGTCGACCAGCAGTGCTTCCTTGCCGGTCTTGGAAACCCACACCGGCGGGATCTCTGCTTCGGAGGAGAAAGTGACGAAGACCTGCTCGCCGTCCTCGCAACGGTATTCGACACGCTGGCGCGGAGCCGGCTCTACGCCTGACTCTGTCTCCATGCTCTGCGCGCCAAGGCGCATACCCCGCAGGCTGCGATCGCTCATGATTTCTCCCTCTGGTCGGTTCGCGGAATGGAAACCCGCGCTAGCCGGCAGCGTCTAAGCGCCGCCGGACTACTGTGTGCTCTGTGCTGCATCATAAGATTCAACGCATTCCGAAGCTTTGTTGTTCCAGCGGAACAATACCTGCCGGACAAATACCCTATTGTACGGGGTTCAGACACGTAGGGCCAAAAGAGGGGAGGAACCCATGCAGGTTCCTCCCCTCGTTGCCAGGACCGTAACGTCCCAGGTTTGATCAGGGCTCAGGTGTCCTGGCCGCCGTTTCGTCGAACAGGCCGCCCACTGCTGCGGGGTCTGGGTTGGTCCCGCCCAGGGCGCTGCCGATCCCCTTCAGCGCCTCGCCAACTTCACTGGGGATGATCCACAGCTTGTTGGACGTACCTTCCGCCAGCTTCGGCAGGGTCTGAAGGTACTGGTAGGCCAGGAGCTTCTGGTCGGGGTTGCCCTTGTGGATTGCGTCGAAGACTTTCTGGATGGCCTGGGACTCGCCATCGGCCTTCAGGATGGCTGCTTTGGCCTCACCTTCCGCCTTCAGGATGGCGGCCTGGCGCTGCCCTTCAGCGGTCAGGATTGCCGACTGCTTGGTGCCTTCGGCCGTGAGGATGGCGGCCCGGCGGTCACGCTCGGCGCGCATCTGCTTTTCCATGGAGTCCTGGATGGAGTGCGGCGGGTCAATAGCCTTGAGCTCTACCCGGGAGACCCTGATGCCCCAACGGCCGGTTGCTTCGTCCAGTACGCCGCGGAGCTGTCCGTTGATCTGGTCGCGGGAAGTCAGCGCCTCCTCCAGGTTGAGTCCACCCACCACGTTACGCAGGGTGGTGGTGGTGAGCTGCTCCACGGCCTGGATGTAGTTGGCGATCTCATACGTGGCAGCGCGCGCGTCGGTGACCTGGAAGTAGACCACGGTGTCGATGCTGACCACGAGGTTGTCCTCGGTGATGACCGGCTGGGGAGGGAACGAGACAACCTGTTCGCGGAGGTCCAACAGGGGGAGGAGGCGGTCCACGAACGGAATCAGGATGGTGAGCCCCGGGTTGAGCGTCCGCTGGTACTTGCCCAGGCGCTCCACGACCCCCGCCCGGGCCTGCGGAACGATGCGGACCGACCGCACCAGGACGATGATCACAAAGATGATCAGTACTACCAGCACGACGGCCAAGGCGGTGCTGCCTGCGTTATCCATACATTTCCTTCTTCCCCAATTGATAAAGCTGTGTCAGGTTCGTTCTTCGGCCGGAGGCGTCGCCGAAACCACGGCGGTGGCGCCATCGATGGCTGCGACGACCACCATCTGTCCGGCAGTGAGGATGCCGGCCGCGGAGCGTGCGCTCCAAATGTCGCCGCCGATTTTCACCAGGCCGCCGTCCGAGGTCACTGCCTCCATGACCACGGCCTGCTCACCGATGAGCCGGTCAACATTTGTCCGCTGCTCGGCGGGTCCTTTCTTCAGGTGGGCCAGGGCCACGGGCCGGACAAAGGCGACCATGAGCAGGGAGACAATGCAGAAGATGACGATTTGCAGCCACGGGTCCGCTCCGGCGAAATCGGACACGAGCGCAGCGAGTGCGCCGCCGCCCAGCATGATGAAGAACAGGTCGAGGGTGATCATCTCAACCACCGCGAACGCCAGGAATGCGGTCAGCCAGACGGCCCACCAGTTTTCACCCAACCACTCGAACACTGTGTTCCCCCTTCGTTACAAGGTCCTGACGCAGACCTTTGAGTAACTGTGACTTCCATCCTAGTCGGGCAGCGCAGGCGGGGTGCGGGCCCGGAGGACAAGACCGGGGATAGTGGCCAAGTCGTTACAGGCCGCTCTTTGGGCGGTACACCAGAACCCTGAACTTCGCGTCCGCCGCCAGGGGCTCGGGGCTGCTGGCCAGGCGATCTGCGATGGCGTCCCGGCCCTGGTGGTGCCCGGCGGGTCCCATGAACGCCAGGTCGGCCGCCTGCCGGCGGGTGAAGGACAGCGGGATATCGACGTCGGTAGCCGACTCTGCGTCAAAGTGCTCGGCCATTGCCGCGGCCAGGCGGGAGTCCTTCCCTTCCTCGATCCCCAGCATTCCGGTCAGCGCGGCAAGGGTGGACAGGTGACCCGCCCGTGGCGTGACTACGACAAGGCGGCCGTGCGGCCGCAGGACGCGGGCGAACTCCGGGGGGTTCCTGGGGGCGAAAATCACCGTCACCGCATCCACCGACCCATCGGCCAGGGGAATGCGCTTCCACACGTCCCAGACGAGGTTGACCGCCTCCGGATTGAGCCGCGCCGCCCGCCGCAGGGCAAACTTCGAGATATCGAGCCCCACAGCGTTCACCGCCCGGCCCTGCTCCGCGGCAGCGTCCAGCACGGCCCTCAAATAGTGGCCGGTACCGGTCCCGGAATCCAGGACGGCTGCATGGTCGCGGGAAAGGCAGGGCACGACGGCGGCTGCCACCTCGCGTGCCAGCGGTGCGTAGTGTCCCGCTCCAAGGAAGGTGGAACGGGCGTCGGCCATCTCGGCCGTGTCCGCTTCAAACGAAGTACCCTTACCCACCAGCATGTTGAAGTAGCCCTGCCGTGCCGCGTCAAAGCTGTGCCCGGAACCGCAGGCCATTCGGGCAGGTCCGGAGGGCGGGGTAGCTGCCTCCGCCAACGGCGTCAAACAAAGGGGGCACAACAACGGCAGGTCAGTGGGAAGGGGCATGGCTTCTATCTTAAGCGGCTAGGGCACGCTGATTCCGGCTGGGCCGTCGTTGAAGCCCAGGCCTTCCCTTGCCTTGGCGATCCCTGGCTCAGCCCAGTTGGCGGCGTACTCCGCGTTGCTGCTCAGCGATCGGAGCTGCGCCCGGTCCACGTAAAGGATCCCGTTCAAGTGATCCGTCTCATGCTGGACGATGCGTGCCTGCCAGCCGGAGAACTCACGCCGCTCCGCGCCGCCGTCGGGCCTGACAAAGTCCAGCACTACGGACTGCGGGCGTGAAACCACCGCCTGCAGGCCATTAAGGGAAAGGCAGCCTTCATAGAAGGCAGCGCGGTCCGGACCCGCGGGGGTGTAGGCGGGGTTCAGGATGGCCAGGAATTCCAAGGGAGCACGTTGCCGGACGGCGGCGGCCTCGTGGTCCACGTCGTACTGGTCCTCCAGCACGGCCAGCTGCAGGGGAATGCCGAGCTGTGGCGCTGCGAGCCCCACCCCTGGAGCCTCGTGCATCACCTGCCGCATGAGTTCAATGAGCCGGGCCAGCTGGTCCGGGCTGATTTGGCCGTCGAACGGAGCCGCCTTCTGCCGCAGCGCCGGATGGCCTGCCTGCACGATTGGCGGAAGGGTTCCGGAAGACAGGATGCGCTCCACGGTCTCGCGGATCTGCTCTGCGGTGAGGGCCGTGGGTGGTGCCGAGAGGGTCATGGTGAAAGCCTAACGGCCGGTCCCGGGGTCACCGCGCCTCCGCTAAGGTCTATTCCATGGCTGACGAAACCATTGTGCCAGTTGCACCCCCTGGGCCTGTTGAACCCACCACACCGGATGAAACCGCGGCGCCGGCAGGACCGGTGGACTGCGTCCTCGCGTTCATCCGGATCCTGGAAGCCGGCGGGGGAGCGGCGGAGATCAGGCCATACCTTGCTGATACGTTCACGCTCGTTGAGGCGCCCCACCTGCTGGCACCCGAGGGTTCCACCCGCACCCTCGAGGATGTCCTGGCCGGCGCCGACCAAAGTTCGCAGGTGGTGGCCAACCAGGAGTTCACCATCAGGAGGACAACCTGCGAAGGCGGACGCGTGGCTGTCGAAGCTGACTGGTCGGCAACCGTCCTGATGGACATCCGCTACTGGGACCGCGGTGAGACTATCCGGGCGCGTACCTCGTCGGTCTTCGAAGTCCGTGACGGGCTGATCATCAGCCAGGACAGCTACGACTGCTACTTCCGCTGACCCCGGGGTGCGCCGAACTCCTGCTGCATGGTGAACCGCCCGGCAACCCATTGGTTGATGGCAGGGGACGCCGCGGCCGCGCCGATCACTGAATTCCGCAATGCAAGGACCCGGGCAGGCAAGGGCCGGCCCAGCCGCATATTGATTTCGGCCTGCCGCCGCGCCCGGAGTGCCGCCTGGCGGCGGTCCCGCTCGTAACTGAGGAAGGCCTCCGGGTCATGCCTGCCGGTGACTGCCTGCACGATCAGTGGTGCCAGGGCCTCGGCGTCCAGCCAGCCCAGGTTCATTCCCTGCCCGCCGATGGGGCTGATTTCGTGGGCGGCGTCGCCCACCAGGATCACGCGGCCCGCCACGGTCCTGCGGGCCACCGATGACCTGACGCTGAAGGCGCTGAGCATGGTGTTGGTGGCGGGGTCCGGGCGGACTCCGGTCCGGTCCGCTACGAGCCGGGCCAGTTCCTCCGGGCTTGCGCCCCCGGCGGGTCTTCCCAGCCGGACCACCCAGCGGCGGACGTTACCCGGCAGTGGAAACGACTCGACAATGCCGCCGCTCTCCAGGAACAGCACGGCCCGGTCATCAAATTCCGGGTGGTCCGCGAAGTCACCCATCACATAGTGGTCCGGGTAGGTTTTCCGCCGGACGGGGACACCGATCAGGTCCCTGATCCTGGAGCGTGGACCATCCGCGCCGACCACAATCGACGCCCCGGACGTACTGCTCCCGTGCGCGGCACCACCGGCGGGCGTTGCCGACACACTTGCGCCGCCGCCGTCGTGCGCTACATCGTGTACCTCCATCCCCCTGACCAGCGCGTGGCTGTCGAGGGCCTTTACCTGTTCTTCCAGCAGCTCCTCGGTCCGGTACTGCGGCAGCGTAAGGACGAACGGAAAGGCCTCCGACACTCCGGAGAACGGCATGCGGCCCACGGTCCTGCCACGGCTGACTGCCAGTCCCGAACGGATGGTGACGCCTTCGGACACCATCCGGCGGGCGATGCCCAGCCGGTCCAGGGCAGCGAGGGCCGGCGGATGGATGCCAATGGCCCGGGAATGATGGTTCCTGGCGGCTCGCTGTTCCAGTACGCGGACCGTAACGCCCTGACGGAGGAGGATGGCTGCGAGGTACAGGCCCACCGGGCCGCCCCCGACGATGACCACATCCGCGTTCATGGCCGCCTGCGCAGTGCCAGCACCTGGTGGAACGCTGCACCGGGTTCCACTGTCCAGCCAGGGGGAGCGAGTGCGGACAGCTCCGCGGCCGTGTAACTGCGCCGGATCGAGGTCAGTCCGTCCTCCCGAATGAAAGAGTTCCGCAGGGGGAGGGTGGCTACGCCAAAAAGGGCGAAGGCCATGGGGCTCCGGCGCAGGTCGTTGTGCAGGGCCTTCCTGCGGGCGAGTACCTCCGAGTGGGCCAGCAGCCCGTTGAACTCCTCCGTTCCGAGATGGTGCAGCACGTGGTTGGAGATAACGACGTCGAACGCGGCACCTTCGCCGACCAGTTCGGCAGTGTGCGCCTGCCGGAAGTCCACGCCGCGGGCCGGCGGCCGGTTGAGGGCAAAGGCAGCAGCGCGCGGGTCCGGATCGATACCGGTGATCCGGACAGCCAGCCCGTCCCTGGCAGCCCAGCGGGCGAGCATGACGGCGAGGTCACCGCCGCCGGATCCGATATCAAGGATGCTGGCCGGTCCGGCCGACAGGACGGGACGCAGTTCGGTGACGTACAGCCGCCTCCACCCGGCCACGATCCTGTTGACCAGGCCGAACTGGCGGTAGGTGTTCTCCAGCTTTCGCGCATCGCAGTCCGGCAGGTCCATCTGTTCGAGCTCGCCTGCCGCACGCCCGTGCCAGATGCGCACCGGTTCAGGCCACCGGGGTTTCCTGCAGGAGTCCGTCATGCCGCGTGGCGATCACATCGTCGGCCGCCGCCGGCGCCTGCCGCAGCTTGGTCAGGAGCGCTGTTTCCACCGTCAGGCCGGGGCCAAACGCCATTGAACAGATTCGTTCGTCTCCCGGTTCACTGTCCTGTTCAAGGATGTGCCGAAGGACGAAGAGCACTGTGGCGCTGCTCATGTTCCCGTAATTGCGCAGGACTTCACGGGCAGGGACCAGCTGTTCGCCGGTGAGGCCCAACCGGGCCTGGACCTTATCCAGGATGCTGCGGCCGCCCGGGTGGATGGCCCAGTGCCTGATGCCGCTGTAGGGGAGTGCTTCGAGGTGGGGCTCGCGGGCAAGCAGCGGCTCCAGCGCGCCGACAATGTGATCGTCAATAATGTGCGGGACGTAGTTGCCCAACACCATCTCGAAGCCGTGGTCGCCGATGTTCCACGCCATGGAGTCCTCGCCAACCGGCGTCAGCACCGTTTCGAAGTGGTCGAGCTGCAGCAGGGCAGTTTCCTCCGCTGCAGGGTTGGCCGTCACGACGGCGGCCGCGGCGCCGTCGGCGAAGAGCGCCGAACCCATGATGGTGTCCGGGTCATTGGACGTCCGGACATGCAGTGAGCAAAGTTCAGCACAGACAACGAGGACGACGGCGTTCGGATCGGCTTCGCAGAAGAGCTTGGCCGCGCGGAGGGCCGGGAAGGCCGCGTAGCAGCCCATGAAGCCAAGGTGGTAGCGCTGTACCGAGGGGTCAAGGCCGAGCTCGCGAACGATCTTGTAGTCAGGTCCGGGGTTGAAAAAGCCGGTACAGGAGACTGTCACGAGGTGAGTTATGTCAAGTAAATCAAGGTCCGGGCAGGCTTTGACGGCGGCAGCGGAGGCCTCGACAAAGAGTTTGGTGGCTTCCCGGGCAAAGATGTCATTGCGGACCTTGGTACTGGGATTCAGGAGAAGTCCCGAATCCGGGTCATAGAACTGTGGATCCTCGGAGCGGAATGCGTTGGTGAGCTCATCGACGGCCGTGAACCTGGTCTCGATGGCAGCTGAATCGAAGCACGTGCTCACCAGCCGGGATCCGAGCCTGCTGAGTCCGGGCTGCGCGGCGAAAACGTCACGAGCCTCTGCCTGGATCAGCTTTGTTGCCGGAACTGCAGTTTCAAGTGAACGCACGTAGACCGTCATTGACCCATTCTTAACGAGCCCATGCACAAAGACAATGGCTCACAGGTTTGACCTGCGGAATTGCCGCTTCTGCCACTTTCCGCACATGTTCCTCTAACGCCGATAATCTACATTATGTAAAGTAGTACTCTGCGTATCTCATCAGATGAATCATCGTCGCCCTCTTCCGCGGAATTCCGAACCACGCGTTCAAGGCGGCTTCCGCCGAGCCATTCAGGGGTTTTATCCGACTCCAATCGATTTTCCCAGCCATGCTAAGCGGGCTGGGCTTGTGCGTCGAACGACAGAAGTTAGGCCTCTGACCTGCGGATTTGCTGGGATGATGCATTTAATGAAACATTGATTCAGATTTTGGAGCAGGGTTTGGAGGCGGAATGGCAGTCGATGGATCTGGGCGGGTGCACCTTCTGGGCTCCGTTCAACTGCTCCATCCCGAACAGCAGACCTTCGATCAGATGCTCGATGGCTGGCGCAACCAGCAGCTCTCACGCCACCTGAAATTCGACACGATTGACCAGCGCATCCGGTATGTTCGCAGGTTCGTGGACCATGTGAACGAGTTTCCGTGGTGCTGGACGCCGGCCCATGTCGAAGAGTATTTCGGAGATCTTCGCTCGATCCGGCACTTGAGCCACTCGACGCTGCGGGCCCACCAGTCCGCGTTGCGCCACTTCACGTCCTATGTCGCCAACCCCGATTATGGCTGGGACCGGGTCTGCGAACAGCGCTTTGGCACCCATCCGGCCCAGGTCTTCTACGAGTGGAACACCGCGGCTCATGTGCAGGAATTCGAAGGCCGGCCATCCAAACGTCCTTTCACCAGAGAGGAGCTCCAGAAGCTCTTCGACCACGCCGACGACGAGGTCGAACTCATTGAGGCCTCCGGCAAAAAAGGCTGGCAGGCGGCATACCGCGACGCTGTGATGCTCAAAATTGCCTACTCCTACGGGCTTCGGTTCAATGAGCTGCGGCATCTGCAGACCGTCGACTTTGCAACCAACCCGCACGCGCGCAGATTCGGGAAATTCGGTGTCTGCAAGGTCCGCTTCGGCAAGTCCCGCAAGGCATCACCACCCAAGCCCCGTAGCGTCCTCACGGTCTTCGACTGGACCACGGGCGTCCTTGAGGATTGGCTCGCCAATGGCCGCGGAACTCTTCACACCCTCGACCTCTTCCCCAGCGAACGGGGCGGACTGATCGTGGAGTCCACGCTCCTGCGGCGGCTCCGGCGGTATCTCGACGAACTGGGAATGCCGTCGGACGGGCTTGACCTGCATTCCCTGCGGCGCTCTTACGCCACGCACCTGTTGGAGGCCGGATGGGATCCTAGATTCGTGCAATATCAAATGGGCCACGAGTACGCGTCAACCACCGGCATCTACCAATTCGTCAGCGACGACTTCCGCAGCACCACTCTGCGGGCGTCCCTGGACCGCACGATGGACCAGGCACTCGGCAAACAATCGGGAGGCCGGCGATGAAGCGCCAGGTCGAATACACGTGGCGCCTCTCCGAACTGATGGCAGCCCGGGGCCTTCACAACACCACCGACCTCATCCCCCTGCTCGCCGAGCGCGGCATCATCTTGTCCCGGCCCCAGGTCTACCGCATCGTCAACCAGAAGCCCGAACGGGTCGCCCTGCAGGTCATAGCGGCGATCTGCGACATCTTCTCCTGCGGCCCCGAAGACCTCATCACCGTCACCGCCGCCGACGTCCGGGCACGCAAGACCGGAACCGCCAACTCCCCCAACGTTGTGGACCTCAACCGCACCGTCCGCCCGCGCCGCGCCCGCATCATCGACGATGACCACTGAACACCCGGAAGGACTCACCCCGCGCAACACCGTCCGCGGCCGGCCCCGCACAACCGGAGCCATCCAGTGCGCCCGCTGCGGCCGCAACACCGGCAAGACCAGGGCGAGCTGGCCGGAAGGCAGGATCTGCGGTCCCTGCTTCACCGTGGCGACCCGCACCCACGGCACCTGCCCCGGCTGCGGCGAGAACAGACTGCTCCCCGGCCCACGCGCAGAGGAGGGAGGACCACGGTGCGCACCCTGCGCCGGTATCCTCCACAACTTCCGTTGCTCCCGCTGCAGCCACGAAGGCGAGTTCTACCGCCGCGGCACCTGCGCCCGATGCGCACTCCGGGACGACCTCACCGCCCTGCTACTCACCAGTCCGGACGATCCGACAACTGCAAACCGCCTGGTCGACGTACTCTGTCAAGCTGATCGACCTGAAAGCATCATCACCTGGAAACGCTCTGGCAAGGTCCAGGGGCTCCTGACGGCCGTCGCGAGCGGACAGACTCCTCTGACCCACGACGGCCTCGACAGTCACCGGGAAACGGCGGGACGGGCAGCTGACCATCTCCGGGCCCTGCTCGTCCATCATGGGCTCCTCCCCTATCAGGACCCTTATCTGAACCGCTTCGAAGCCTGGATCGACGACAAGCTCCGCCCCCTGCCCTCCGAGGTTGCCAAACCCGTGGAGCATTTCGCCAAATGGCACCACCTCAGACGCATCCGCGCCATGGCAACACCTGCCAAATCGGCCCAAGGCCCGGTGCACGCCGCTAAACAGGAGATCACTGAGACCATCAAGTTCCTCGACTGGCTCTGGCAGACCCATCACCGCACAGCCGCCACCTGCTCCCAGCAGGACGTGGACAGCTGGCTCACAACCGGGCCGACCACCAGAAAAGCCATCCGGACCTTCTTCATCTTCGCGAAGAAGACCGGCACGAACATGCGCGTCGAAATCGGGCACTACTCCGCTAAGGGCCGGCCTGCCATCCCGCAGGAACAACGCTTTGCCTGGCTCAAGGAACTACTCACCGGCACCAGCGAGTCCCTGCCCTATAGAGTCGCCGGAACACTGCTCCTCCTCTATGCCCAACCGCTGGTCCGGGTGGCCGCGCTCCGCACCGACGCGATCAACATTAACGACACCGGCGCGATCACCATCGCCCTTGGCACGCATGCGGTGCCCGTCCCACAGCCTTTCGCGGAGCTCCTTAGACAGCACGTCCGGAACCGGCCCAACCTCCGAACAGCATCTGGCGCCGACAGCCCGTGGCTCTTCCCCGGAACCCGCGCAGGCCACCACCTTCATCCCAACACCATCATGCTCCGACTCCGGGCCCTCGGAATTGAACTGCTCGGCGCACGAAACACGGCCCTGAACGACCACCTCGCACTCACGCCGCCACCATTGGTCGCCGACGCACTCGGCTACAGCTATCAGGTCGCGTTCCTCCACGCCGACGCCGCAGGGGAACCCTGGTCCCGCTACGTCGACCGCCGGACCTTCAACTAAGGGCCACTTGCACTGGCTTGAACACGTAGGGGCCACCGCACCCAAAGCCATACGGGTATTCCCCTGTTGACTCAGTTTCTATCGGAAAATCATTCGCCACCCGGCCACCGGAAGCTGTCACAGCTTCCACATGAATCATGGAGACGCTAACGGGCTCATTCAGGTAGGGCACGGACTGCGGAACCAACCACTTTCCCTCCGAGTTCCGCGCAACCAACTCAGGGGTGCATCCCTCCCCGAAGCAGGCCTCCACCGTCTCCGGTGCCGCGGAAAAGAACAGCTGAACGTCTCCCACATACGCGTAACCGATTGCCGGACATGCCCGAGGCGAGTTGCTAAAAAGAGTGACAGCCAACACCCCAGCAAACATGCCCGTGGCCACCAGGAGTATGCCGCGAAGCTTCATATTGGGAGACTAACCCGTACTTCACCTCAGGTGCCCGCCCGAGATCAACCTGCAACGATCCGTTTTGGTCTTTTCACCAATAACACGCACACACTCGATACGCAGGGGTGCCAGTAAGCAGAATCCGGCTCCAGCGGACGCTCCCCCTGCCTGAGCGCTTCCAGGCCTTTGGGCGTCCCGTTTAGGCAGCGGCCTGCGGAAGCACCAGCAGGTACCCGGCCGGCAGTTGCGAACTCCATCGCCGGGGTTCCCTGACAACAAACTGGGTGGCAAGTTCCTCGGGCGTCAGCAGGCTGTTGGGTGCGGGCGACGGCCCCCATTGTTGACTGCCGTAGGGATAGAGCGGGTCCAGGACGTTGACGCCGGTGACACGGAAATCCTGAAACTTCGCCGGATCACCCATCGACTCAAAGCCGCTCATCACCCATGCATGACGGCCGCTCCACATCACCAGGCCCACTGGCCGGCCCGTCTCGGCGATGGCACGCGCCGCAGTCTGCAGGGCTGTTCCGTAATCCGCGACGCTGACAACGCGGTACGGGCCCATCCCGGAGGTTGTGAGAACGTGCGCCCAGCCGTAAGGGTTGGCTCCGTTGAAGGAGTCGGATGACTGCGCGCGGGCCAGTTCCCACAACTCCCCCTGCTGCGTGCTGTCCGCCCATGTTCCGCCACCCGTGTCATCGACCAGGTTGTGGGCCATCTGGATGCTCGCCGCAACGCACCAGTCGAAGGTGTACTGCGGGACGAAGTCACCTTCACGGAACAGGTTGATGGCATAAGGTCCGGGCGCCGGCGGCGGAGTGACAGCGGGAAGGGGCGCCGGCGCTGTGGCGGTAGTCGTGGGCTGGGGCGCCGGCTCGGCAGCCGGTTGAACGGTCGCAGCGGGCGAAGCGCCGCCGGCAACTGTTTCAGCGCTGTTGACCGGCGTGCATGCCACCAGCAGGCTGGCCACTACTGCCAGCCAAACGGTGTGACGGGGGCGGGTGCCGTTCATGACCGTTCCAGTCTAGCGCCGGACGCCCATGCCGGCCCCGACCACAGCCCCCACGCCAAGTCCAAGTGCGAAACCCAGGAAGGGACTGTCAAAGAAGGCCAACCCGATGGCGATACCCAATGCCGCGCCGAGCAGGCAGCAGATCCAGAGCGGCTTGTTCACGGTTCCTCCAACGCAGTCAGTCACGCAGCGGGCAGGTGTAGGAGAGAATCTACTTCATCCGGCCAAACCGCTCCCGCTACCGGCTCTGGACAGGTAGCCCGCGGCCGCCAAATCGGGTACAGCCTACGGTGCCAAACGGCGTCCGGAACGAATATCGTCGTTGCCCTAAGGCGACATCGATCCGGGCCAGCCGCCAGGTAAAGCCGGTTGTCGACGTCGCCTGTATAAGCCGCCCGCGCCTATGAAAATGGTGCCGGCGCAACTCCTTAGCGCCAGGACGTCCCATGCCGCAGTCCCCGTATCTAGAAGACCAAAGCGAACCCCGGTTTGTGCTCCCCCAGTCCCCCGGCCGCCGGACGCGGACGGCATTGCGGGAAGAGGCGCTGACGCAGGCGCCGGGAAGGCCTGTGATGATGCTTCGGCCGGCTCCGGTCAAAGTGCGCGCCGCGTTTGGTTCAGCCATCGCGTATACGGTCACGCACATCCTGGTTGAAATGGACGTCAACGGTCCGTACTCCGTCCGGTGGGAACCTGGCTGGCTGGTCCACCGCCTCTGAGCCTGCTTCCGCGGCAGGTGCCGATGCGGGTAGCTTCGCGGCCGCCAGCTAGGCTCGAAACCATGAGTCTTTCGAAATCCGGTCCTGCCGCTGGCCCCCGTGGCCTGGTCGTCGCCGCTGCTGTGGCGGACTTTGTCCTGATCCTGGTGTTCGCAGCGATCGGCCGCGACGCACACGCCCGGGACGGGATCATCACCGGCGTCTTCCTCACGGCCTGGCCCTTCCTTGCCGGTGCGGCCGCAGGCTGGCTTGCAACCCGAGCATGGCGCGACCCCATGTCACTGCGCCGGGCCGGCGCCGGAGCCTGGTTGGGGAGCCTCATTGGCGGCATGCTGCTCAGGGCCCTCACGGGGCAGACCGTCGTGGTGCCTTTCGTCATCGTCGCCCTCCTCAGCCTGGGCGTGCTGCTCATGGGGTACCGGGCGCTGTACCGCACCTTCCGCCGTCGCCGCAGCTGAGCGGCGGCGCTCCCCCGGCCCCCTACGTTCCGGGTCCGGCCGCGGCGGGCACTGATGTAATAGGCTGGCAGCACCAAGAAACGCGCCGGTCAACGCCGCGGCGCAACAGATCCGGAGGGTTTCAACGTGATCACCGCATTCGTCCTGATCAAAACGGACGCTTCCCGCATTCCCGAGACGGCCGAGGAGATCTCAGCGATCGAAGGCATCAGCGAGGTGTACTCCGTCACCGGCGAGTGGGACCTGATCGCCGTCGCCAGGGTCTCCCGGCACGAAGACCTGGCGGATGTCATTGCCGACCGGCTCTCGAAAGTTCCAGCCGTGGTCCACACCACTACCCACATAGCCTTCCGTGCATACTCCCAGCACGATCTTGACGCAGCTTTCTCTCTGGGCTTCGAACAGTAGGCAGGGCAACTGTCCCTATGGGGCTGTGAGCGAGACCCACTTATCGAGCACTGCGGCCGCAGCTCCGCTTTCGATGGATTCGGCCGCGCGGGTGTAGGCACCGTGCATCCTGTCCAGGAATGTTCCCTCGGCTGCAAGATCGAAGGCCACCAGGCCGGCAGCGGCGTTAAGCAGGACAGCGTCCCGGGCAGGGCCTTCCCTGCCTGCCAGGACCTCACGGACAACCATCGCGTTCGCCCTCGCATCGCCGCCCCGGAGCTCTTCCACGGTGGCTGGCCTGATGCCCAGGTCGCGGGGCGAGAACTCCAAAGCGTCGACGCTGCCGTTGCGGATCTCCCATACCGTGGAGGGGCCGGTGGTGGTGAGCTCATCAAGGCCGTCGTTACCGCGGAACACCAGGCCCCTGCTCCCCCGCCGTGCCAGTACTCCAGCCACCAGCGGTGCCATCCTGGCGTTTGCAACACCGACGGCAGATGCCTGCACTTTGGCCGGATTGGTCAGCGGACCCAGGAAGTTGAAGGCAGTGGGAATCGCCAGCTCCTTCCTCGGCACGGCAGTATGGCGGAACGAGGGATGGAACACCTGTGCGAAGCAGAAGGTGATTCCTGCCTCTTCTGCGTTCCGGGCCACGCGGTCGATTGACAGGTCCAGCCGCACGCCGAGGGCCTCCAGCACGTCAGCAGAACCGGACGACGACGATGCGGCCCGGTTGCCGTGCTTTACCACCCGCGCGCCGGCGCCTGCAGCGACCAGGGCCGCCATAGTGGAAATGTTGACCGTGTTCAGCTGATCACCGCCTGTACCGACGATGTCGAGTTTCTCACCCGAGATGGTGATGGGATTGGCGTGTGCGAGCATGGCGTCAACCAGTCCCGACAGTTCCTCGACCGTCTCCCCCTTGCCACTGAGTGCGACGAGGAAGCCGGCGATCTGCGCAGGAGTGGCTTCCCCGGACATGATGGTGTCCATGGCCCACGACGTGTTGTCCGCAGTGAGGTCACGCCCGCTGATCAGTGCTGAGATCAGTCGGGGCCAGGTGTTGCCGGACGCTGGGGAAGCCTGTGAAGTCACCTGCTGATGCTATCGAGGGATGGCGGCGGCTGACCAATATGAACCGGTGCGGGAACTTTTCCGCGCGATTTCGCGTCTTTGTAGAAAAAGTCCTCCCAAAAGGCGGTTTGCGTTGGGCAGCACGGACTTTTACAGACATAATGTCTATGTGACATCTGCGACCCATGCCCCCAGTACCCCGGCGCACCCCACGCTGAACCGCCCCAATATGGTTTCCGTCGGAACCGTTGTGTGGCTGTCCAGCGAGTTGATGTTCTTCGCCGGTCTCTTCGCCATGTACTTCACACTGCGCTCCACGAGTGCTCAGATGTGGGCGGACGAGACAGCCAAGCTCAACTTCCCCTTTGCGCTCGTTAACACCATCGTCCTCGTGGCAAGTTCCTTCACTTGCCAGATGGGCGTCTTCGCCGCCGAACGGCTCCAGCCGCGCCGCACCGGAGGGGTGTTCAAGTTCTCCCGTTGGGGCATGAACGAATGGTTCACCCTGACGTTCATCATGGGTGCGTTCTTCGTCGCTGGCCAGACCACTGAGTACGCAATGCTGGTTTCCGAGCACGTCTCACTGTCGTCCAACGCCTACGGCTCCGCTTTCTACATGACCACCGGCTTCCACGGCCTGCACGTCATCGGCGGCCTCGTTGCCTTCCTGCTCATCATGGGCCGGTCGTTCGCCGCGAAGAAGTTCGGTCACTTCGAAGCTACCTCGGCGATTGTCACGTCTTACTACTGGCACTTCGTTGACGTCGTGTGGATCGGCCTCTTCCTGGTCATCTACGTACTCAAGTAACCAGTTTTGAAACTTTTTCTACACGAGGCAGAATTTCAGGTCGCGGCCCCACAAGCCGTCGCAGGAACGAATAAAGGAACCACCACGTGAAGGCACTCTCACAAAAGCGGCGTCACCCACTGGCAGCAATAGCGCTGCTCCTGATGGGGCTACTCCTTACGGGTGGGCTGTACGCTGTGGCCACCACCGTCAACGAGGCCAAGGCTTCCACCACTACCTACAGTGCCAACGACACTGAAGAAGGCGGCAAGCTCTTCGCGGCGAACTGCGCCACGTGCCACGGCATGGGTGCCAGCGGTACCGCTGATGGCCCGTCACTGGTGGGCGTCGGCGCCGCTGCTGTTGACTTCCAGGTGGGCACCGGCCGCATGCCGATGCAGATGAACGGACCGCAGGCCCTTAAGAAGCCCGCCCAGTTCAACGACGAGCAGACCCACCAGCTTTCAGCCTATGTCGCTTCGCTGGGAGCCGGCCCGGCAATCCCTGAAGAAGACCTGGTGAACGGCGGCGGTGACGCTGCTGCCGGCGGTGAGCTGTTCCGCACCAACTGCGCCATGTGCCACAACGCCGCCGCTGCCGGTGGTGCCCTGACCCGCGGCAAGTTCGCACCGGCCCTCGCCGATGTTTCGGGCAAGCACATCTACGAGGCAATGGCGACCGGTCCGCAGAACATGCCGGTCTTCAGCGACTCGAACATCACCCCCGAGGGCAAGAAGGACATCATCACGTTCCTGAAGCAGATCGAGAGCACCGGATCCCCGGGTGGCGCCGACCTCGGCTCGCTGGGTCCGGTTGCTGAAGGCCTCTTCGTATGGGTTGCCGGCCTGGGAGTCATCATTGCCTTCACCATCTGGCTGACGTCCCGCACATCCTGACGCGGTCCCCGCACCAAACTTTCTGCTGCAAAGCCAGCAGGTCGATATTAGAAACTAACCCGGCAGCCGCCGGGACGAGAGAAGGATGAGGCGAATTATGGGCAACCATAGTGACGGCAGTCCGAACCACTCGGGCACCGTAGCTACGGCTGGTCAGAATGAGGTGGAGAAGTTCCAGGATCCTGGAATTCCCCCGCATCGTTTGCGCCTGGCTGACACGGATCCGAAGGCCGCAAAGCGCGCAGAACGGCAGGTAGCCCTACTATTTGCCATCTCTGTCGTTGGAACCCTGATCTTCCTGGTGGCGTACTTCGCCATCGACCTGGGAGAAGATTCCAGCATCGCAACCATCCGGTTGCAGAATGCCCTCCTGGGTGTCGGCACGGCATTCGCCATGCTCGGTATCGGTACCGGCATTGTCCACTGGGCCAAGGCCCTGATGCCGGACCACGAAGTATCGGAAGAGCGTCACGCCATCCGCTACGAAGAGGACCGCCAGGCTGCAGTCCGCATCGTTGACGACATTGTGGAAGAGACCGGCATCAAGCGCCGTCCCCTCATCCGCAATACGCTCCTCGGCGCCGTGGCCCTCGCTCCCCTGCCCGCAGTGGCAATTTTCGGCGACCTGGGTCCCCGGCCTGACAACAAGCTGGCGCACACCATGTGGGCGCCGCAGGACGGCAAGCTCAAGCGCCTCGCCCGCGACCCTGACGGTACGCCGATCAAGGCCGCAGATGTCACCATCGGTTCGGCGTTCCACGTCATTCCCGAGGGCCTGAACGAACTCCACGAGGGCAAGCTCAACGAGAAGGCCAAGGCCGTTGTGCTGCTCATGCGCCTGGACCCGGCTTCGCTGCATCCCTCAGAAGGCCGCGAGGACTGGGGTTACAACGGCATCGTTGCTTACTCCAAGATCTGCACCCACGTTGGCTGCCCCGTTGCTCTTTACGAGCAGCAGACGCACCACCTGCTGTGCCCGTGCCACCAGTCCACCTTTGACCTCACTCAAGAGTGCAAGGTGATCTTCGGACCGGCCAGCCGCCCTCTCCCCCAGCTGCCCATCGCAGTTGATGACGAAGGCTACCTCGTCGCCACCAGCGACTTTCATGAACCTGTAGGACCGAGTTACTGGGAGCGTGATATGCATGAGCGCAGCATCAACAGCTGAGCCCGCTTTCGTCGCCAAAACCAAGGCAGGCCGGGTAACCGACTTCGTCGATTCCCGAGTTGGCGGGTCCGGAATCCTCCGGGAGTTCGGCCGCAAAGTGTTCCCCGACCACTGGTCCTTCATGTTCGGCGAGGTCGCCCTCTACTCGTTCGTGATCCTGCTGCTGTCGGGCACGTTCCTGACGTTCTTCTTCGATCCGTCCATGGCGGAGACCCACTATGACGGATCGTATGTGCCCCTCAAGGGCGTCGAAATGTCAGTGGCGTACAGCTCATCGCTGAACATCTCCTTCGACATCCGTGGCGGCCTGTTCATGCGCCAGGTCCACCACTGGGCAGCCCTGCTGTTCGTGGCGTCCATTGCCGTACACATGCTTCGCGTGTTCTTCACCGGCGCGTTCCGCCGTCCGCGTGAAATGAACTGGGTTGTCGGCTGCGTCCTGCTCATCCTGGCCATGGCTGCCGGCTTCACCGGTTACTCACTCCCTGACGATCTGCTCTCCGGTAACGGCCTGCGCATCATCGACGGCGTCATCAAGTCCATTCCGGTGGTTGGTACTTACATCTCCTTCTTCCTGTTTGGTGGAGAGTTCCCGGGAACGGCAATCATCAGCCGCCTCTACATGCTGCACATCCTGCTGGTGCCGGCGCTGATCCTCCTGATGATCGTGCTCCACCTGTTCATGGTTGTGGTTCACAAGCACACCCAGTACCCCGGCCCGGGCCGCAATGACAACAACGTTGTCGGCTACCCGCTCGGCCCCGTGTACGCAGCCAAGGCCGGCGGCTTCTTCTTCATCGTCTTCGGCGTACTGGCACTGATGGCAGCGTTCTTCACCATCAACCCGATCTGGAACTACGGTCCCTACGATCCGTCTCCCGTTTCAGCTGGTACCCAGCCTGACTGGTACATCGGATTCGTGGATGGTGCGCTCCGCCTGATGCCCGGCACCTTTGGTGACTGGCACGTGGAACAGACCTGGCTGGGCTTCGTCTTCACGTTCAACGTGCTGCTTCCGGCCCTGGTGCCTGCCGGCATCCTGTTCACGGTCATGTTCACCTACCCGTGGATCGAACGCTGGATCACCAAGGACAACCGTGAACACCATGTCCTGGACCGTCCCCGCAACGCTCCTACCCGCACGGGCATTGGTGTTGCAGGTTTCATCTGGTACTGCGTTATGTGGGCGGCTGCCGGCTCTGACCTCATCGCCACGCACTTCCACGTGTCCCTCAACGACGTCACGTACTGGCTCCGTGCCTTGTTCTTCATCGGACCGATCATCGGCTTCATTGTTGCCAAGCGCGTTGCCCTGGCGCTCCAGCGCAAGGACCGCGAGATTGCACTGCACGGCCGGGAAACCGGACGCATCGTTCGCCTGCCCCACGGCGAGTTCATTGAGGTTCACGCTCCGCTCGACGAGTACAAGCGTTACAAGCTGGTCGGGTTCGAGTCGCCTGAGGTTCTCCCCGCAGTGCCGAACGAGCATGGAGTGGTTACCGGCAACGAGAAGCGCCGCGCCTTCCTCTCCAAGTGGTTCTTCGAGGACCGCGTAGCTCCGGCTACACCCGCAGAGCTTGAAGCAGCCCATGGCCACGGCCACGCGGCAGTGGAATCCTCTGAGGAAGCCAAGAGCCTGTCCCACTAGGCCTCGGATATCAAACAGTGCAGGGCCCGGTCCAATAGGACCGGGCCCTGCACTGTTTTCATCTGGCCTCCATGAAACCGGAACACCAGGACCAGGTGGGAACCAATCACCCGCTGCGGCCCGCTTAGAGGTTCCGCGCCCGGCGTACCCCAGGGCGCTGCAGGGGCACCCACAGCTTGTAGCGGTCAGCCCGGTAGTAGGAGACGGAGTAGTCCACCATGGCCCGGGCAACAAACGCATGGCGTTGGATCTTCAATAGAGGTGACCCCACTTCCACGTTAAGCAGGCGCGCCGTGGACGGTGACGCAGCAGTTGCCTCGATCATGTCCTCACCCCACTCCATGACGAGGCCGAACTGTTCGCTCAGGACGTTGTACAGGGACGTGGGGGGCTCGCCGTCGAGCAGGCCCGGTACACGGTGGGCGGGGATGAAATTCTCATCCACGCTCATAGGCTCCCCATCTGCCAGCAGAAGCCTGCGAAAACGCACCAGCGGAGTGCCTTCGTCCAGCTGCAGTTCTCGGGCGAGGAACGCACTGGCGCCGATCTGCTCGAAGCTGAGGACCTTTGCCGCCGGGACCATGCCACGGCGCTGCATCTCCTCGCTATAGGAGGTCAGCTTGACCTGGAGGTCAAGCTTTGGCCGGCGGACAAACGTACCAAGGCCTACAACGCGTTCGATGACCTCCTCACCTACGAGGGCGTCGATGGCTTGACGGACCGTCATCCGGGCGAGGCCGAACCGTTCGGCCAGGTCACGTTCCGAAGGCAGCGCCGAGCCTGGTGGGCATGCCTCCGCGATGTAGGCGCGCAGGATCTCCCTCAACTGAATGTAGATGGCAACACCGCTGGTGCGGTCGATGTCGCCCTTGATGGTCTTGGCTGCAGCCGCCATGAGTCCGCCTTTTCCTGCTTGGTACCGCTCCTAATGTTAGGTCAGGTCTAGACCAGCTGCGTCCCGGCCGAACACTCCGTGACTTCAACGACCGGCAGCCGGATATATATTTGGGCAGGAAGATTTACGCGACAGACGGACGGGTCCGTCACGACGAAGGAGTCCCCTTTGCCATCACACAAGGCCGTGGTCACGGCCTCTGTCGGCCTTCATGCCCGGCCCGCGGCCGACTTTGTCCGGGCCGTCATGGACACTGGCCTTCCCGTTGTCATTGCCAAGAGCGGCAGCCCGGGCGTGGATGCGCGGTCGCTGCTTCAGGTGATGGCTGCCGACTTCCAGCAGGGCTGCGAAGTGGTGCTTTCCGTCCACGACACAGCCCTGAACGGGCCTGGGAGCGCAGAAAATGCTGCGGGCGTCCTCCAATCCCTCGGGAAGCTCCTCGCGGCGCAGGGAGCCCTCCAGCCCGCTGCCCGGAACTAGGCCTGCACAAGCAAAGCCAAACACAACGACGCCGGCCCCCACCAAATGGTGGGGGCCGGCGTCGTTATTAAGTGTGCTGCCTAGTGGGCGTGATCCCCGCGGCTGTATTCGTAAACCCAGCCGACAAGTGCCACGACCGCAAGGCCGGCGGCAATGAAGACGATCCAGAACCCAACTGCCAGGCCGAGGAACCCTGTGGCGCAGGCAAGGCCGAGGACCAGGGGCCACCAGCTCCAGGGGCTGAAGTGCCCCTGCTCGCCGGCACCTTCGTGGATCTCAGCGTCGCTGCGGTCCTCCGGGCGCATGCCCACGCGCTTGGCGGTGAAGCCAAGGTACGCGCCGATCATGCCGGCCAGTCCGCCCACGAGCAGGACACCCAGGATGCCGACCCACTCGTTCCAGTGCGTCAGGAACCCGTACACGATGGAGACAGGGATGAAGAAGAAGACTCCTGATCCAAAGATCCAAGATTCGATTTTCACTGTGCGGTGTCCTTCTGGTCGGCGTTGCCGAGAACGTTCGCCGCGGGTGCCGGCGACTCGACGGTGTGGACCTGGCGCAGTTCGGGGTGGTGCAGGTCCAGGGCGGGGCGCTCCGAACGGATCCGGGGCAGCGAGGTGAAGTTGTGGCGCGGCGGCGGGCAGGACGTGGCCCACTCGAGGGAGGCACCGAAGCCCCAGGGGTCATCGACCTGGACCTTTTCGGCCTTCCGCCAGGTGATGTAGACGTTCCAGAAGAACGGAATCAGCGAGGCGCCGAGGACGAAGGACGCCACGGTTGAGAACTGGTTCATCCAGGTGAAGTTGTCTTCCACCAGGTAGTCGGCGTAGCGGCGGGGCATGCCTTCAACACCCAGCCAGTGCTGGATGAGGAACGTGCCGTGGAAGCCCAGGAAGAGGAGCCAGAAGTGGATCTTGCCGAGGCGCTCGTTGAGCATCTTTCCGGTCCACTTGGGCCACCAGAAGTAGAAGCCGGCGAACATGGCGAACACCACGGTTCCGAAGACCACGTAGTGGAAGTGCGCCACCACGAAGTAGGAGTCAGAGACGTGGAAGTCGAGCGGAGGCGAAGCCAGGATGATGCCGGTGAGACCACCGAAGAGGAACGTGACGAGGAACCCGATGCTCCAGAGCATGGGCGTTTCGAACGTGATGGACCCGCGCCACATGGTGCCGATCCAGTTGAAGAACTTCACACCGGTCGGAACGGCAATGAGCATCGTCATGAACGCGAAGAACGGCAGCAGCACCGAGCCGGTGACATACATGTGGTGCGCCCACACGGTCACGGACAGTGCAGCGATGGCGATCGTGGCGTAAACGAGGCCCTTGTAGCCGAAGATCGGTTTGCGGCTGAACACCGGGAAGATCTCAGAGACGATACCGAAGAACGGCAGCGCGATGATGTACACCTCGGGGTGGCCGAAGAACCAGAACAGGTGCTGCCACAGGACGGCACCGCCGTTCTCGGGATCGAAGATGTGTGCACCAAACCGGCGGTCGGCGCCCAGCGCGAACAGTGCGGCGGCCAGCGGCGGGAATGCCATCAGGACCAGGATGGCCGTGATGAGGGTGTTCCAGGTGAAGATCGGCATGCGCCACATGGTCATGCCCGGAGCGCGCATGCAGATGATGGTGGTGATGAAGTTGACCGCACCGAGGATGGTGCCGAAGCCGGAGAGCGCCAGGCCGAAGACCCACAGGTCACCGCCGATGCCGGGGCTGAAGGTGGTGTTCGACAGCGGCGCGTAGGCGAACCAGCCGAACGAGGCTGCACCCTGCGGGGTGATGAAGCCGGAGACCGCAATGGTGGAACCGAAGAGGAAGAACCAGAAGGCCAGCGCGTTCAGTCGCGGGAAGGCAACGTCGGGTGCGCCGATCTGGAGCGGCATGATGACGTTGGCGAAGCCCGCGAACAGCGGGGTGGCGAACATCAGCAGCATGACGGTGCCATGCATCGTGAACAGCTGGTTGTACTGTTCCTTCGTCTGCAGGATCTGCATGCCGGGCTCGAAGAGTTCAGCGCGGATGAGCAGCGCCATGACGCCGCCGAGGCAGAAGAAGACGAACGAGGCGATCAGGTACATGTACCCGATGGTCTTGTGGTCAGTGGAGGTAATCCAGTTGACGACGATGCGTCCCTTGGATTTGGGTACCACCGGAGCCTGCAGGGCTCCCGTGGGTGCGGATTGAGTGTACGTAGCCACGTCGCTCCCCTTACTTAATTTCGTTCAGGTTAGGGTTGCGGTCGTACTCCACGCCCAGCAGCCCGGTGTTGCCGGCGGCCTTCAGCCCGTCCATGTGGGCCTGGAATTCAGATTCCGACACCACCTTGACGCGGAACAGCATTTCGGAGTGGTACTCGCCGCAGAGTTCGGCACACTTGCCGTCGTAGGTGCCCTCTTTAGTGGGGGTGAACCTGATGTAGTTGGTCTTTCCGGGGATCATGTCGCGCTTCTGCAGGAAGGCGGGAACCCAGAAGGAGTGGATGACGTCGCGGGCGTTGAGCTCGAGGTCAACCGACTTGTTTACCGGCAAGTACAGCGTGGGGAGCTGTTCCTTGTCGATGGTGTTGCCGGTCAGGTGCGCCTGGACACCGGCCTCGTGGAGGTCTTCCTGGATGACGTCGCCGGACTTGTAGTTGAAGTCCCAGGCCCACTGCTTGCCGCGGACGTCAACCACAACATCGGCCGGCTGGGAGCGGTCATCAATGGCCTGCTGGTCGCGGTCGGTGAAGTAGAAGAACACCAGGACCATGAAGATCGGGATGGTCAGGTAGAAGACCTCAAGCGGAAGGTTGAAACTGGTCTGCCGCGGGAACCCGACGGTCCCCTTGCGGCGGCGGTACGCCACCAGGCACCAGATGATGAGTCCCCAGGTAATGGTGCCCACCACCAGCGCGGCAATCCATGAGTTGACCCAGAGGTCCATGATGCGGTCGGTGTTGCTGGTGGTGCCGCGTTCAGTCGGCAGCCACCCCTTCTCTACCTCTGGCGAACATCCGGTCAAAACCAACGCGCCGGCAATTGCCAAGCCAGTGATCGTTGTGATCGTTTTGCGTCGGCTGCCGGTTCGGTTCTGCGAACTCACAGACGGCCCTTCCTACTTGTTGCTGTTGTCCGGGCAGCCATCGGCGGCCCCGGGCACACTAAAAGTTTTACTACTCGGTGTAGAGCTTACCGCTCCCCCGGACGTTTCGCCCACATGTCGGCGCCGCGCCTCCCAGCCAATTTGGTTGGCAGGAGACGCGGCGCAGGCATACGGCAAAATGACCGGCTTAGTGGAAGGAATCTCCACAGGCACAGGAGCCACCGGCATTGGGGTTGTCGATGGTGAATCCCTGCTTGGAAATGGTGTCTTCGAAGTCGATGCTGGCGCCGCTGAGGTACGGAACGCTCATCTTGTCCACCACTACCTCGACACCGTCGTAATCGCGTACGGCATCGCCGTCGAGAATCCGCTCGTCGAAGTACAGCTGGTAGATCAGGCCGGAGCAGCCGCCGGGCTGCACGGCAACCCGAAGGCGCAGGTCCGTGCGGCCTTCCTGTTCGAGAAGGCTGCGTACCTTGCCTGCGGCGACATCGGTCAGGTTGACCTCGTGGACCGGCAGTTCGCCGGATTCGCTGGTGGTTGCGGTGCTGTTCTCATTGGTTGCGGTGCTCATTGGCCTACCTTCTTGGGACGGGTCCTGGCGGCTCCGCTTCTGCGGCGCCTGCCCCTACGGATTGGGTATGGGCTATAGCTACATGCTACGTCGGACAGCCTTGTAGCTCTAACTCCTGACGTAACCATGAAAGGCCCCCGGTTGTTCCCTGGGCGGCTGGGCGGCAGGAGCCCTGCCCGCCTGTCAGCGAAATCAACCGTGCTGCGCGTCCAGGCCCCTGCTGTTGAGCCCGGCAAGCATGAGCGCCTCAGCCAGGATTGCATGCCGGAAGTCGCCGAGGTGCAGTGACTCATTGGCACTGTGCGCCCTCGAGTCAGGGTCCTCAACGCCCGTGACAAGGATCTGCGCCTCCGGGTACAGCTCCAGCAGGTCTGCAATGAAGGGTATGGAACCGCCTATCCCGGTCTCGACCGCCGGTACGCCCCAGGCCTCACCCAGAGCCCACATTGCCAGGCGGGCCGCAGGTGATGCGGTGTCAGTCTGGAACGGGTTGCCGCTCTCCCCCGGCGTGAAGATGACCTTCGCGCCGAACGGTGCGTTGGCCTCCACATGGCGGCCCACAGCCTCCATGGCCGCGGCGGGATCCTGGCCCGGCGCCAGGCGCAGGCTGAACTTGGCACGGGCACGCGGCAGCAGCGTATTCGAGGCGACGTCCACGGAAGGGGCGTCAAAGCCGATGATGGACAGGGCAGGCTTGGTCCACAGGCGGGAGGCAATGCTGCCCGTGCCGGCGAGCCGGACGCCGTCGAGCACTGAAGCGTCGGTGCGGTAGTCGGCTTCCGGGAGGTCCACAGCAGCATTGTCCGTGGCGACGAGGCCGTCGATCGCAACGTTGCCGTCGTCGTCATGGAGTGTGGCGATCAGCCGCGAAAGAAGCGTTGGGGCATCCAAAACCGGGCCGCCGTACATACCGGAGTGGACGGCGTGGTCGAGGACCTGCACTTCAATGGTGCCGTCGACGAGGCCACGCAGGCTGGTGGTCAGGGCAGGGACACCCACTTTCCAGTTGCTGGAATCGGCAACGACAATCACGTCGGCCCGCAGCAGTTCACGGTTGGCCTCCAGGAAAGGCCTGAACGTGGGCGATCCGGCTTCCTCTTCGCCTTCAAAGAAGAACGTCACGCCCAGTCCCAGGTCGCCGACCACCTCCGAGACGGCGGCGTAGGCGGCAATGTGGGCCATGATGCCAGCCTTGTCGTCAGCGGCGCCCCTGCCATAAAGCCGGCCGTCCTTTTCCACTGCGGTGAACGGTTGTGTTTCCCACAGGGCCTCGTCGCCGGGAGGCTGGACATCATGGTGGGCGTACAGCAGGATGGTCGGCTTGCCGGGCGCCGCGGGGCGGCGGGCGACGACGGCGGGACCGCCGGGAGTGCCGTCCGGCTTGGGGCAGGTGAGGGTCTGAACTTCGTCCAGTCCGGCGTCGCGAAGCAGTTCCGCCACCGCTTCGGCACTGCGTTCCAGCGGTGCCCGGTCAAAGCTGGGCCAAGCAATCCCGGGAATTGCCACAAGGTCCTTGAGGCGGCGCAGGGTTTGGTCGAAGGAACGGTCGACGGCGGCCCGGAGTTGGTCCGTCTGGCCGGTTGTCTCAGGGCCCGGGGATGAGGGGCCGTGCGGATCGTTCGGGGTTGCCATTGGCGAGGGAGTCATGGCCAAAACATTACTCCCGTCACATCTGTTGCTTCGGCAACAGCCGCAGCCAAGGAGTCCCGGGACCTCCCGCAAGGTATTCTGTTCAGGTGTTCGGACGTAAAAAAGAAGCGCCCTCGGCGCAGGAGACAGTAGACCAGCAGGCTGCAGAAGCAGCGGCGCGCCAGGCGGGTGTCGTCGGCAAGGGTGCCCCCACTCCAACACGGAGGGCCCAGGAAGCCGCCCGCAAGCGTCCGCTGGTGCCGGAGGACCGTAAGGCCTCCAAGGCCGCCGAGCGCCAGGTAATCCAGGACCAGCGGCAGAAAATGCGCCAGGCCCTTGACACTGGGGACGAAAAGTTCCTGCCCCTGCGGGACAAGGGGCCGCAGAAGCGGTTTGCCCGCGACTTCGTGGACGCCCGCTTCAGCCTGGGCGAGTTCCTCATGTTCGGCGCACTTGTTTTCGTTCTGGTGTCCCTGGTGGTGCCTGCATCCAGCGATTACATGATTTACGTCCTGGGCGGTTTCTGGGTCATGTTCCTGGCCGTGTTCGTGGACGTGTTCCTGCTGTCCCGCAAACTGCGCAAGCGGCTGGCGGAGAAGTTCGGCGAGGTTGAGCGCGGCACCGTTTGGTACGGCTCCATGCGCTCCCTCCAGTTCCGCAAGCTGCGGCTGCCCAAGCCCCAGGTCAGCCGCGGCCAGTTCCCTTCCTGAGTCAGAGGTTCACTAAACGGCAGTCCCCGGCAGCTGAGCTGCCGGGGACTGTTGTTTAACGGGTCAGGACCTGGTGCCCCTCAGGAGCGCCGGCTGCGGGCCAGCTGCCGGTTGATCCGGGCCGCCCAAAAGGGGCCTTCGTACAGGAACGCCGTGTATCCCTGGACCAGGGTTGCCCCGGCGTCGAGCCGGTCCTGCACGTCCTGGGCCGTTTCCACGCCACCGACGGCGATGAGGGTCAAAGCGTCCCCGGTTGCCTGCTTGAGCCTGCGGAGCACCTCCAGCGAACGCTGCTTCAGCGGCGCGCCGGAAAGCCCGCCCGCACCGCACTGTTCGACTGTTTCGGCAGGGGAAGCCAGACCCGTCCTGGCGATGGTGGTGTTGGTGGCGATAATGCCGTCCAGCTTCAGGTCCAGGGCCAGCCGGGCAACGTCGTCGATATCTTCGTCGCTGAGGTCGGGAGCGATCTTCACCAGCAGCGGCACGTGCCTGCCCGCTGCACGGTCGGCTTCCTCGCCCACCGCAGTAAGAAGGGGACGCAGCGTTTCAACGTCCTGCAGCAGCCGCAGTCCCGGCGTGTTGGGGGAACTGACATTGACCACAAGGTAGTCGGCGGCAGGTGCAAGGGTGCGTGCGCTGATGCGGTAGTCATCCACAGCATCGGCAAGTTCAACAACTTTGGTCTTGCCAATGTTGACACCGATCACCGGCCGCACCGCGGGGTACGTCCGCTGCAGGGCAGCCCGGGCCGACTTGAGGCGGGGAGCCACGGCTGCGGCGCCGTCGTTGTTGAAACCCATCCTGTTGATGACCGCGCGGTCCTGGATCAGGCGGAACAGCCGCGGCTGCTCGTTGCCCGGCTGCGCCTGGCCGGTGATGGTGCCCACTTCAACGTGGCCGAAGCCAAGCTCGGTGAGGGCCTCGATGCCATGCCCCTCTTTGTCAAACCCCGCTGCCAGCCCGAAGGGTGAGGGGAAAGTAATGCCGAACGCGGTGGTCTGCAGGGATGGCGCCGGCGCGGTCAGCTTGCGGAGCACCCTCCCCGCCCCTGTTGCGTGCGCCAGCCGGATTCCCTTAAATCCGAGGGTATGGGCGCGCTCGGCGTCCATCCAGGAAAAAGCCAGCTTGAAGAATGTGGGGTAAACGCGCATGCAACCAGTTTTCCGCCTCGCGGCACTTTGACCAAAACGGAGACGTGCCAAACCGGCGTCGATTGGCGGATCGGGTCCCTCCGGTTGCCGGATTAGCATGGGTCCATGGCATGGGAAGAGGACATCCTGGGCGTGGAGTTTCAGTCGCTCGCGTTCAGGGCCATGGGGGCTGACGGCGTGGAACGGACTGCCACCCTGGTGCGGTTCAGGCCGGAGCCTGACGGCGGTGCCGCGCCGCGGCGACAGCGGCCTGCGGTCCTCTTCCTGCACGGCTGGAGTGACTACTTCTTTAACGTGGACCTGGCCCGGTTCTGGAACGCGGCAGGCTACGACTTCTACGCCCTGGACATGCACAACCACGGCAGGAGCCTGCGCCCGGATGCTCCGGGTGGATATGTGGCGAATCTGGCCGACTACGACGCCGAGATTGAGGCGGCCTGCGTCCTTATTGGGGCCGGGGACCCGCCCCAGCCCATTACCCTCATGGGACATTCGACCGGGGGGCTCGTAGCGGCGCTGTGGGCGGCACGGAATCCGGGTTTCGTGGCGCGGCTGGTGCTCAACAGCCCCTGGCTGGAAATGCACGGCAGCTCGCTGGTCCGCCGCGCCGCGTCAGGCCTCATGGCGCCCATGGCGAGGCTCAGGCCCGAGGCCGTCCTGCGGCTGCCCGAACGGGGATTCTATTGGCGGACCATCAGCAGCGCGGCCGAGGGAGAATGGACCCTCGACGACCGGTACCGGCCCCCGATGGCATTCCCCGTTCGGGCAGGCTGGATAAGCGCGGTCTTGGCCGGCCACGCCCAGGTTGCCCGTGGCCTGGATATTCCAGTGCCGGTCCTTGTGCTCTTGTCTTCCGGGAGTGCTACGGGCCTTCTGTGGTCCGAGGACATGCGCCGCAGGGACGCGGTGCTCGATGTGAACATCATCGGTGCCAGGGCCCTGGCTTTGGGCCGGAGCGTCACGGTGGAGCGGATCGAAGGAGCCCTCCATGACGTCTTCCTCTCCCCCGCGGATGTCCGTACCGACGCATACGCGCGCCTGGCCCGATGGCTGAACGCCTATGGCGCAGGCGAACCACCCAAACCCGAGGGGCCCCCAGCATGACAGGGACAGCTCCCGGCAGCAGCAACGCCGCGGACCGCTGGCTGCCTGACATCCTGGGGCATGGGTTCGAAAAGCGTGCGTTGCCGCTGGCCCCGGATGACGAAGGTGCCGTGGAGGCAACGCTGGTCCGCTGCGTCCTGCCAGTATCGCCGGGTATGCGTGATGCCGGTGAACCACCGCAAGCGGTCCTCTACGTCCACGGCTGGGCTGACTACTTCCTGCAGACGGAGCTTGCCGAGTACCTTGCCGGGAGCGGCTTTGCGTTCTATGCAATAGACCTGCGGAAGTTCGGCCGCAGCCTCAGGCCTTGGCAGACCCCGGGCTACACGGACAACCTGGACGTCTACGACGAGGACCTCTCCGCCGCGATCCGGGCAATCCAGGACGACGTGGCGCAAACCCACCGCGCAGAAGCCGCACCCGCGGTGCACCTTCTGGCCCACTCGTTGGGCGGACTGGTGGCAGCCCTCTGGGCGGACCGGAATCCCGGACTGGTCAGGACGCTGGTCCTTAACTCTCCCTGGTTGGAACTCCAGGGCAGCAGCATTATCCGAACCATCGCCATGCACCTGGTCGACCCGCTTTCCAGGGCAGACCCGCGGCGGCCACTCTGGCTTCCGGAAATGCCCGGTTACTGGCAAAGCGTGAGTTCCGAGTCCCATGGCGAGTGGCACCTTGATCCGGTGTGGCGGCCGAGGGCCTCGTTCCCCATCCGCGCAGGCTGGGCAAAAGCGGTACTGGCCGGCCACGCAGCGGTGGAACGCCGGCTGCACATCCAGGCCCCGGTGCTGGTGATGCTCTCGGAACACACGCGCATCCAGATCGAGTGGTCTGCGGACCTGATGGAAGCTGACGCTGTGATCAATGTGGAGGAGACGGCGGGACGCTCCCTGCGGCTCGGACGGAGGGTCAGCGTCTTCCGCTACCCCGGCGCCCTCCACGACATCTTCCTGTCCCGTCCGGGCGTCAGAGCGGAAGCCTACCGGGACCTGGCTGCCTGGCTGATGGCCGTCCCTGTTTAGGCCCTGTCCCAGCCAGTGCCGCGCAGCCCCCGTGTTGGCGGCTTAGGCGCCGGGCTGCGCCGCCGCGTCCACTGCGCCGCCGTAGCGCCGGTCACGCTGCGCGTATTCCTCTACCGCGGCCCACAGCGTCCGCCTGTCCACGTCCGGCCACAGCGTGTCCATGAACACAAACTCGGCATACGCCGATTGCCAGAGCAGGAAGTTGGACAACCGTTGTTCCCCTGAGCTGCGAAGGAAAAGGTCCACGTCAGGAAGGTCCGGTTCATCGAGGTACTTCTGGATGGTGCGCTCCGTGATGGCACCGGGCTTCAGCCTTCCTGCAGCGACCTCTGCAGCTATGGCAGATACAGCATCGGTGATTTCCGCCCGTCCACCGTAATTAACACACATGGTCAATGTGCAGGTGCTGTTCCCAGCGGTGTAGGCCTCCGCTTCCTCCAGCTCCCGGATTACCGAGCCCCAGAGCTTGGGCCGCCGGCCGGACCAGCGCACCCGGACGCCCCATTCGTCCAGCTGGTTCCGCTGACGACGTAGCACGTCCTTGTTAAATCCCATGAGGAAGCGGACCTCTTCCGGGGACCTGCGCCAGTTTTCCGTGGAGAACGCGTAGACGCTGACGTATTCGATGCCGAGTTGGATGGCTCCGGCCATGACATCGAGCAGTGCGGGTTCGCCCGCCTTGTGTCCTTCAATCCGGGGAAGTCCCCGCTGGTTCGCCCAGCGGCCGTTGCCGTCCATGACTATGGCCACGTGGCGGGGAATGAATTCAGCCGGGATGGACGGCGGAACTGCCCCCGAGGGGTGCGGGTACGGTGCCACCACCGGTTCGGTGCGCCGGCGCGCGGGGTTCGTCTTTTTTCCCAGGGCCACTGTCAGCTACGCTCCACATGTTTGAGGGATTTCAGCACCCGTTCGAGGTGCCATTGCAGGTATGCGGCCACGAGGCCGGCGGCTTCCTTGCGGTGCAGCGGCAAGGACGCGTCAGCCGTTGGCCAGTCTCCGGTGAGCAGGGCCGCCAGAAGAAGGACAGTTTCGGCAGCCGGAGCGGGCGAGCCCGGAGGCCTGCAGTCCGGGCACACCATGCCGCCCAAGGCCGTAGCGAATGCTGTGTGCGGGCCAGGCATTCCGCACCGGGCGCAATCGGTGAAGCTGGGCGCCCAGCCTCCGGTGGCCAGTGCCCGCAGGAGGTAGGAGTCGAGGATCAGGCCGGCGGCATGCTCGTCCCGGCTCAGGGCAGCCAGTGCCCCCACGAGGAGGTTGTATTGGGCGGTGGCCGCCTCACCGTCCACGTCGGTGAGCTTCTCGGCTGTTTCGGTCATGGCAGCGGCGACGGTGTAGCGGCCGTAGTCGGCGGCGATGCTGCCGCCGTAGGCACCCTTGGCCACAGCCTGGGTGACGATGTCCAGGCTCCGGCCTGAGATCAGCTGGAGGTCAACAACCATGAACGGCTCGAGCCGCGCTCCAAAACGGCTGCTGGTGCGGCGTACTCCTTTGGCGACTGCCCGAACCTGCCCGTGTCGCTTCGTGAGGAGCGTGATGATCCTGTCGGCTTCGCCCAGCTTGTGGGTACGCAGAACCACGGCGTCGTCGCGGTAAGCCCGGGAGGCGAAGGATTGTTGAGCCACGCTCTATCTTCCCATCCCCGCGGAGCACCGCGGTCCCTGCGCCGCCGCGCGGACCCGAAAAGGGGCCAACGCGGCGGCCTGCAGGTCAGGACTGGGCGTCGCGGATGGCCCGGTTGACGGCGGAGATGACGGCCTTCAGCGAGGACATGCTGGTGTTGGCATCAATGCCCACGCCCCACAGGACGCGCTCGCCCACTGCGCATTCGACATACGCTGCGGCCATCGCGTTGCCGCCTTCGGAGAGGGCGTGCTCGCTGTAGTCCAGTACGCGGACGTCCACACCGTCCTGGGTGAGGATGTTCAGCAGTGCGGCGATGGGACCGTTTCCGGTACCGGTACGGCTGACCTGGGCACCATCGACGGTGAGGGACGCGTGCAGCGTCATGCCGCCGTCGTCGTCGGTCTCGGTCTTGACTGAACCCAGGGAGTAGCGGCCCCACTGACCGTCAGTCTTGCCCGAGGGCAGGTATTCGTCCTGGAAGATCTGCCAGAGCTGGGCGCCGCTGACTTCGCCGCCCACGGTATCCGTGCGCCGCTGGATGACGCCGGAGAACTCGATCTGGGCCCTGCGGGGCAGGTCCAGGCTGTGCTCGTTCTTGAGCAGGTAAGCCACACCACCCTTGCCGGACTGCGAGTTGACCCGGATGACGGCCTCGTAGCTGCGGCCCAGGTCCTTGGGGTCCACCGGCAGGTAGGGCACCTGCCAGGTAACATCCGCAACGTCCTTGCCGGCGGCGGCGGCGTCGCGTTCCAGGGCCTCGAAGCCCTTCTTGATGGCGTCCTGGTGTGAGCCGGAGAAGGCTGTGAACACCAGGTCGCCGCCGTACGGGGAACGCTCAGGGACGGGCAGCTGGTTGCAGTATTCAACAGTCCGGCGGACGTCGTCGATGTCGGAGAAGTCGATCATCGGATCGATGCCCTGCACGAACAGGTTCAGTCCGAGGGTGACCAGGTCTACGTTGCCGGTACGCTCGCCGTTGCCGAACAGGCAGCCTTCGATCCTGTCTGCGCCGGCCATGTAGCCCAGTTCGGCGGCGGCCACGCCGGTCCCGCGGTCGTTGTGCGGGTGCAGCGAGAGGATGATGCCTTCGCGGGGGTGCAGGTGCCGGCTCATCCATTCAATCGAATCGGCGTACACGTTCGGGGTGGCCATTTCCACGGTGGCCGGCAGGTTAATGATGACCTGCCGGTCTGCCGAGGCTTCAAAGACATCGGCGACGGCGTTGCAGACGCGGACGGCGTATTCCAGTTCCGTTCCGGTGAAGGACTCCGGTGAATATTCATAAGTGATATGGGTGTCGGCCAGCGTCTCCTCGTACTTCCGGCACAGCCGCGCACCCTGGAGTGCGATGTCCAGGATGCCGTCCTCGTCCTGGTTGAAGACGACGCGACGCTGCAGCACGGACGTGGAGTTGTACAGGTGGACGATGGCCTGCTTGGCGCCCACGAGGGATTCGTAGGTCCGCTCGATCAGGTGCTCACGGGCCTGGGTGAGGACCTGGATGGTGACGTCGTCCGGGATGTGGTTGCCCTCGATCAGCTGGCGGACGAAGTCGAAGTCAGTCTGCGATGCGGACGGAAAGCCGACCTCGATCTCCTTGTATCCCATGCGGACCAGCAGGTCGAACATCTTCATTTTGCGTGCCGGGCTCATGGGATCGATCAGCGCCTGGTTGCCGTCACGCAGGTCCACTGCACACCAGCGGGGGGCCTTGGTGATCACCTTGTCCGGCCACGTACGGTCCGGCATCTCGACGGTGATCTGGTCCTGGAACGGCGTGTAGCGGTGGAAGGGCATTCCTGAGGACTTCTGTGCGTTTCGCATTACTTGGGGCCTTTTCTATGGATCTGAGTGAAAGGGTGGCCGGGCAACACAAACTCCGCAGCGAGGGTGGGCCTTGCGCTAGATAGCGTCTGTAGCCTCGCCGCGGCAGCTAAGGAGGAGGAACTCTGCACGCACCTTTTGAGGGTAACACGGGTGCGTAAGATGAAAGGGCACTACCGTCCGTAAAGTCCATCATGCAGACGCACCGGGTATTTGTGCCGGCAGCGGCGTCGCAGCAAAAGGAGTTTCAGTGCCCATTTCGGGGATCGACCTTTCCACCATTGATCACACGGTCCGGCCACAGGACGACCTTTACCAGCACGTCAACGGTGCCTGGCTGAAGGCCACCGAAATTCCGGACGACCGGCCGCTGGAAGGGACCTTCACCGCGTTGCGGGACGGCTCGGAACTCGCCGTCCGGGACATCATCGAGGAAGCCGCCGCCAAGGGTGACGCGGCCAGTGGCATAGAGCGCAAGATCGGCGGGCTGTACAACAGCTTCATGGACGAGGCCGCTGCCGAGGCGAAAGGCATCGAACCGATCCGTCACCGGCTCGCGGATGTCTACGCCACGGACTCAGCCGCTGACCTTATTGCATTGGCCGGACGGCTGTTCCGCTCAGACGTGGGCGGACTCTTCTACATCTATCCCGCCCCCGATGCCGGAAACCCGGACCGTGTCCTGCTCTACACCGGACAGGGCGGCCTTGGCCTTCCTGACGAGTCCTACTACCGGGACGAAAAGTTTGCACCTACGGTCGCCGCGTACCGGACCCACGTAGCCACGATGCTGGCACTGGCGGGCCGTGAGGACGCAGAGGCAGCAGCGGAACGTGTGGTGGGCCTGGAAACGAAATTGGCCTCGCACCACTGGGACAACGTCACCCTGCGGGATCCGCAAAAGACCTACAACCTCAAGACGGCAGAGCAGGCCGGGGAGCTGTTCCCACTTCTTGCAACCTGGTTCGAGGCCGCGGATATCGACGGCGACAAGCGGCAGGAGATCGTGGTGAGCACCCCCGATTTCTTCTCGGGCGCGGCCGCTCTCCTTGATACCGAACCGCTGGATGCGTGGCGGGACTGGCTGGCGATGCGCGTTATCAGCGCCGCGGCGCCCTACCTGTCGCGGGCCGTCGTCGACGCAAACTTTGCGTTTTACGGCACCACTATCAGTGGCACCCCGCGGAACAAGGACCGCTGGAAGCGCGGAGTTGCCGTAGTGGAGGCGGCCCTCGGCGAGGCTGTCGGGCAGATCTACGTGGCTCGGCACTTCCCGGAGTCCCACAAGGCCAGGATGCAGACCCTGGTGGGCAACCTCATCGAGGCCTACCGGAACAGCATCAACGAAGTGGGCTGGATGGGTTCGGACACCAAAGCCGAAGCGCTGCGCAAACTGGACGGATTCCGTGCCAAGATCGGCTTCCCCGATGAGTGGATCGACTACTCGGCAGTGGAGATCGACCCCAGCGACCTCCTCGGGAACGTGGAGCGCGCCCATAACGCCGACGTCGACCGGCACCTCGATGAAGTTGGCAAGCCCGTGGACCGCAACAAGTGGCTCATGACGCCGCAGACGGTCAACGCCTACTACCACCCGATGATGAACGAGATTGTCTTCCCTGCCGCCATCCTGCAGCCGCCGTTCTTCACGGCCGACGCCGATGACGCCGTAAACTACGGCGGTATCGGTGCTGTCATCGGTCACGAAATCGGCCACGGCTTTGACGACCAAGGATCCCAGTTCGACGGCGGCGGCGCCCTCCGCAACTGGTGGACCGATGAGGACCGGCAGGCGTTCGAGAAGCTCACTGCCCGCCTGGTGGCGCAGTATGACGCCCTCTCCCCCGCGGCGGCCCCGGGACACCATGTTAACGGCCGGCTGACCCTGGGCGAGAACATCGGCGACCTTGCAGGGTTGGCCATTGCCCACAAGGCCTACCGGATCAGCCTGGAAGGAAGGGAACCGGAGGTCCTGGACGGCCTGACCGGCCACCAAAGGTTTTTCGCTTCGTGGGCGGCCGGCTGGCGCCAGGTTATCCGGCAGGAGGAGGCCATCCGCCGCCTTGCAACTGACCCGCACTCCCCCAACGAGTTCAGGACCAACGCCATCGCCCGCAACCTCGACGCCTTCCACGAAGCCTTCGAGGTGACCGAGCAGGACGAGATGTGGATGCCGTCCGACGAGCGGGTCAGCATCTGGTAGTCCCTTCTGCCAGGACCTCAACGGCCGCGGTGCCAGCCTGATGGGCCGGCACCGCGGCCGTTTGCTGCAGGGGCTCCGAACCGCGGCGCGGTTGGGGCGCTACCGGACGATCAGTTCCGGGTTGGCCTGCTGGCAGCGGGCATCCCCGGCCGTCTGGTTGACAATGTCGTCCGGGAGGGCCGCGCCGGTTCCGCTCCCGTAAGTGGCCCCGGATGTGAAATCGCTGCCGAGGTAGACCTGCACGCCGGTTACCCCCGGTGCCGGGATGACCTGTGATGCGGGAATGCCAAGGACCGCAGCCACGTCCGCGGCGACGTCAGCATAGTCGGCACCGTAGTAGACACCTGACTTGGCTATGGCCTGCGCCTCGAACTGGGCCGTCTGGGTAAAGCCGCCGGAGACCAGCGCCTGGACGATCTCCTGGGAACGTCCGGGAACGCCCGAACCGTTTGCCACGGAAACCGGCTGGAGGGCCTTGTTGTACGGCGGGAGCGGTGCTTCCGTTTCCGTCGGAGTCGCTGACGGGGACGGGGACGGGGACGGGCTTGCGCTGGGCGACGGCGTGGAGGGAGCAGTGGGGTCCGTCAGGTCGACGTCCTTCTGCAGCGCCGTGAAGAGCTGGGATCCCGCAGGCTCGGCAATCTCGAGGCGGTTGGGATCGGACACGGCAGGAGTGGTGGGCACGGATACAAACGCGACCTTCCCGAGGTCGATGTCCTTGAGCCGGTTGCCGATGGTCAGGAGGGTTGGCACAGAGGCCAGCCCTTCGTCCACGGTGAGGTTCTGGGTGACGACGTCGGCGATCTTCAGCATCCTGGCCGGATCCGACAACGTTCCTTCATCCTTGATTTTCCGGGTCAGCGAAGAAAGGAAGCCCTGCTGCGCCTGGATTCGCCCCAGGTCTCCGCCGTCGGCGAAGGCGTGCCGGGTGCGAAGGAAGGCCAGTGCCTGCTCGCCCTGCACGGCGGACGTTCCTGCCGGCAGCCGGAGCCGGGAATCCGGATCATAGATGGCATCGCTGACGCAGACGTCCACGCCGCCCACGGCGTTGGACAACTCCTTGACGGCGTTGAAGTCGGCCATCATGAAATGGTCCACTTCCAGTCCGGTAAGTTTGTTGACCGTGTCCACGGCACAACCGATTCCAGCTTCGCCCATGGCCTCGTTGATCATCACGCCACTGCGCGCAGGGTATTCACGGCCGGTCTTGGAGTCCTTGCATGCGGGGATGTCCACCAACAGGTCACGCGGGAAGCTGATGACGCTGACGCGCTTGTTGTCCTCGGAGATGTCCATCAGCATCATGACGTCGGACTTGCCGTAGCCCGTCGAGTCATCGGAGGTGCCGTATTCCGAGTTCTTGCCGTCGCGGGTGTCGGACCCGAGGATCAGGATCTGCATCCGCCCGGTGGCATCATTCACAGGCCCCTCGGTGCCCGTTCCGCCGGCGTTCAGTGGCGCCTTGGAGATGTTGTTCTGGAGCCGGACGAACCAGAATCCGGCAAAGGCCAGGCCGCCAACCAACGCCACGGCGACAATGGCGGTAATGATCTTCAGCCAGGCGGGCATCCCCCGGATGGGTCCAAGATGCCGGGCAGCGCCCAGGCCGGCCTGGTCGGCGTGCCTGGAAACGGGGCCAGAGCCGGATGGCGACTCAGCGCCGAACTCGTTTTTGCCACGGCCTCGCGCCACGTGTTGAACCTTCCTCTAATTACAAAATCCGGTCCATTTTAGTGGCCGAGTCTGGGAAAACGCCGGGCGGTGACCTGCGACACCCCGCCCTGAACGTCAGAAACCGAGCTTGACCAGCTGCTTTGGATCCCGCTGCCAGTCTTTTGCCACCTTCACATGGAGGTCCAGGTAGATGCGTGTGCCGAGCAACGCCTCGATGCCCTTGCGCGCGTTGGTCCCCACCTCGCGCAGCCTGCTTCCGCCTTTGCCGATGATGATGGCTTTCTGGGACGGACGTTCCACGTAGAGGTTTACCCGTACGTCAAGGAGCGGATTGTCTTCCGGCCGGTCCTCACGGGGAACGATCTCTTCCACCACTACGGCGAGTGAATGCGGTAGCTCGTCCCGGACACCTTCCAGCGCCGCCTCGCGGATCAGTTCGGCCACCATGACGGCTTCGGGCTCGTCAGTCAGTTCGCCGTCCGGGTACAGAGGGGGCGACGGCGGCATGTGGCTGATCAGGACATCGGCCACAGTGTCCACCTGGAATCCATCGTTCGCGGAAACGGGGACGATGTCCCGCCACCCGTCTCCGCCCAGCACTTCACGTCCGAGTGCATCGACAGCCAGCAGATGTTCGGTCAGCGCCTGCTTGTCCACAAGGTCCGCCTTCGTCACGATGGCGATGACAGGCTTCCGGCCCACGGCGGCAAGCTGGGCCGCGATGAACTTGTCGCCGGGACCGATCTTTTCGTTGGCCGGCAGGCAGAAGCCGATGGCATCCACCTCTGCGAGGGTATCGGCCACCAGATCGTTCAGGCGCTTGCCGAGCAGGGTCCGTGGCCGGTGCAGGCCCGGTGTATCCACCAGGATCAGCTGGGCGTCCTCCCGGTGGACGATCCCCCGGATGGTGTGCCGGGTGGTCTGCGGCTTGGCAGAGGTAATGGCTACTTTCTTACCCACGAGGGCGTTGGTCAGGGTGGACTTGCCGGCGTTGGGACGCCCGACGAGGACCGAGAACCCCGCCCTGAATCCGCCAAAATCGTCTTCTGCCGGGGCCTTACTTTTCTTGCTCACGTGGAACTCCCTGCTGGGTTGCTTCCGCCTCATGGAAGAGGTCTTCAAGGTCAGTGTCTACTGTTGGCACGGGTGCCGCAATGATATGGCTGACGCGGTTGCGGCGGCCCTCAAGCCGGTCTGCCCGCAGCGAAACGCCCTGGACTTCAACCCGGCTGCCCACGATGGGAACGCGTCCCAGCGCTTTGGCGAGCAATCCGCCCACGGTGTCCACTTCGTCGTCGTCAAGCTCGATGTCAAAAAGTTCTCCCAGGTCATCGATGCTCATCCTGGAGCTGACCCGGTAGGAACCGTCGCCGAGCTCTACGGCCTCGGCGCTTTCGGTGTCGTATTCGTCAACAATTTCGCCAACGATTTCCTCGATCAGGTCCTCAAGCGTGACCAGGCCGGCAGTGCCGCCGTACTCGTCGATGACGATGGCAACATGCGTCGACTCCTTCTGCAGCTCCCGCAGCAGGTCGCTCACCGGTTTCGATTCCGGCACATAGCGGACCTCACGGGCCATGGAGTCAACCGTGGGCGGTTCAACCCCTGCGTCCAGTTCATGCACGACGGCGGCCACGTCCTTGAGGTAGACGATCCCCAGGATGTGGTCGGTGTCCTCGCCGATGACCGGGACCCTGGAGTAGCCGGACCGGAGGAACAGGGACATCGCCTCATGCAGGCTCGAACCGGAGTCGATGCCGACAATGTCCGTCCTGGGCACCATAACGGCACGGACCAGCGTATCTCCGAAATCGAACACCGACTGGATCATCTCAGCTTCGGTGTCCTCGATCATGTCGGATTCGCTGGCGCGGTCCACCAGTTCCCGGAATTCCTGTTCGCTGAAGAAGGCCTCATCCCCGCCGGGCGCGCCCGGAGCGGCAGCGCTTCCCACTGCGACGAGCCATCCCGGGATGGGTCCGAGGACCCACGTCAGGAAGCGGATCATCGGCGCCGTGAAACGCACTACCGCGGCCGAGTGGAGCCTGCCCAACTGGCGGGGTGAGACACCCACGATCACGAACCCCAGCAGCGCCATGATGCCGGTCGCTGCGAGGCCGGCCAGCCAAATGTTGTCCAGGAGACTGTAGAGCAGTACGGAAACAGCGACGGCGGAGGCCATTTCGAACCAGACACGCCAGAACCGCAGGGCCCGGATATGCGCAACGGGCTCCCGGAGGATGCTGCGCATCGCAGTTCCGCGGCTTCGAAGCAGTGCCTCTTCCGCATCGTGGCGCGGGAGGAAATTGAAGGCGGCCTCAGCCGCGGTCAGTAAGGCGGCGATGGCCAGGAAGACCAAGGCCATGGCCACCAGGAGCAGGGTGGTCACTGGGTGGTCTCGGCGGGCGCTTCCTTGCCGGTGAAGCCGGTCAGGAGTTCGCGCTGGAGCCCGAACATCTCTTCCTTCTCTTCGGGCTCGGCATGGTCATAGCCCAAAAGGTGCAGGATGCCGTGCGTGGTCAGCAGCAGCATCTCATCCTGGAGGGCGTGGCCGGCGTTTTTGGCCTGGACCTGCGCCACCTGGGGACAGATGGCGATGTCACCGAGCATCCCCTGCGGGGTGGGGCGGTCCGGAGTTCCCGGCGTTAGCTCGTCCATGGGCACCGACAACACATCGGTCGCCCCGGGCTCGTCCATCAGTTCGATGTGGAGCTTCTCCATGGCAGGCTCATCCACCAAAAGAATGGACAGTTCGGCCTGGGGATGGATGTAAAGCTGTTCGAAAATGTACCGGGAGAGGGCTACCAGGCCCGCCTCGTCCACCTGGACGCCGGATTCGTTGTTTACCTCGATACTCATGCGTGCTCCCCCCGCTTCTCCCTGCCGGCAGTTTGCCGGGCACGGTTCCTCTGCCTGTCGTCCCAGATGCTGTAGGCATTGACGATGTCTCCCACGAGGCGGTGCCGGACCACGTCCGCCGCATCGAGTACGGAGAAGTTCACGCCTTCGATGCCGTGCAGGATCTCCTCCACAATCCGCAGCCCGGACCGTGTCCCGAAGGGCAGGTCCACTTGGGTGACGTCACCGGTGACCACCATCTTCGACCCGAAACCCAACCGGGTGAGGAACATCTTCATCTGTTCAGGAGTAGTGTTCTGGGCCTCGTCCAGGATGATGAACGCATCGTTGAGCGTCCGGCCGCGCATATAGGCCAGCGGAGCCACCTCGATGGTTCCGGCTGCCATGAGCCGTGGAATCGATTCGGGGTCCATCATGTCGTGCAGGGCATCGTAGAGCGGCCTCAGGTAGGGGTCGATCTTGTCACTCAGGGTTCCGGGCAGGAACCCGAGGCGTTCGCCTGCTTCGACGGCCGGGCGGGTAAGGATGATCCGGCTGACTTCCTTCTGCTGAAGGGCCTGCACAGCCTTGGCCATGGCGAGGTACGTCTTGCCGGTTCCGGCGGGGCCGATGCCGAAAATAACTGTGTTGTCATCGATGGCGTCAACATAGTTCTTCTGGTTAAGCGTCTTGGGCCGGATGGTCCTGCCCCTGCTCGAGAGGATGTCGTGCGTCAGCACATCCACGGGGTTCTGGAGCGACTGGCTCCGGAGCAGTGCCACCAGCTGCTGCAGCACCGCGGGGGTGATAACGGTGCCGCGTGCCACCAGGCCGCGGACTTCCTGGAGGAGGCGCATGATCCGGGGAACATCACCCGCCGGCCCGCTGAGGGAGAGCTCATTGCCGCGGACGTGGAAATTAACGTCCGGGAACTGCTCCTCGATGTACCGCAGCGCCTCATCATGGCTGCCGAGTGACTGGACCATCTGATCGGAATTGTCGAAAAGGACTACCTCGGTCCGGACGCCGGGAAGGGTGTGGGGAAATTCCCCCGCAGTACCCTCTCCCGTGTTGAGCCGGCGCTTTCCGTTGGCTGATTCAGTCATGGTGCTGGCCCGCAGGCCTGTGGTCCCCTCGAGGTAGTTTCTGCTGTCGTTCCGGTCCGGGAAACCAGTGCCTGGTCCCTGCGTTCCGTGATCCCTTCATCTTACGCCAGCGCACCTTGCCTGCCGGTAAAGCCGGACACCCACGGGCCTTGGGCATCCACCCACGGCAAGGAGCACCTGGCAGGCGTCCCTCCAGGATCGGTCATTAGGTATCAACTTCATATCGTCCTCATATCGTTCCCGTTGCAGTTGGGCTCCATGGCAGGAACCGGGCAAATCGCCTCGCCGGGCTGTGCAATGCTGTAAATCCAGCCACGGCTGTGACATCGGGCCGACCGGGGAACGGCCCTCACGACAGGAAAGGAAAGGCACAAGTGCCGGATACCGTTGCGCCCCGCCGGGCAGGTCGACACGCGGTCCGCGCCCGCGCGTTCGTGCTGGCAGGGGTCCTGACGGCCGTGCCAATCCTTGCCGGTTGCGTAGCAGAACCTGGCCCCTCGCCCACCGGCACCCTCATGAGCGGGCCTGCCACCACGGGAAGCCCGGAGCCGCCCTCCACCAGCGCCCCGCTGGAAACCACGCAATCCTCCAACAAGGCGCCCGTCTACTGGATTGGCCGCAGCAGCAGCAACGTCTTCCTGTACAGGGAGTTCCGGGACGTACCCGAACAGGAGAACCCGGTAACACGCGCACTTCGTGCCATGATGTCCGACAAACCCCTGGACCCGGACTTCTTCACGCCGTGGCAGAATCCCGGCAAGCTGGCCACCTCGATTTCCGGCAAGGACGTCATCACTGTTGACGTCTCCGAAGACGCTTTCAACAGCAACCTTGATGCGGACATGGCCGCCCGCGCAGTCCAGCAGCTCGTCTACACGGCCACTGCTGCTGCAGCCAGTTCCGGGTTGATCGACTCCGGCCAGCAGATCCGGGTGCGGATCCTGGTGGACGGTCACACCGACTACATGGCTTTCGGGCAGGTGCAGCTCGGCGCCCTCATGACCCGGACGGCGGGCCTGGTGGCTCCCGTCTGGATCATCGACCCGCAGGAAGGCTCCGAGGTGGCGGACGGCAGCGTCAAGATCACCGGGCGCAGCACGTCGGCGGGCGGCAAGCTTCGCTGGCAGATCCTGCGGACCGCTGACAACGGCGCCAAAGCGCCCTTCCTTACCGGCGAAACCACGGCGTCATCCGAACAGGGGCAGGCAGGGGTGTTCACGCTGGCCTTGACCCTGCCCTCCGGAGACTACGAACTGAGGGTCGCCCAGGCCGGTGCCGACGGCGGGCCGGACCAGTTCGAGGACAACCGGTCCTTTAAAGTCAGGTAGCGTCCCAGCGCCCAAGGATGTCGCTGGAAAGCACGACGGCGGCAGGACCGGCCGTGGATGAGCGCAGCACGTGGTGGCCCAGGAGGGCCGTGACGGCTCCGCGGTCGCACAGCCGCGTCACCTCCCGGGGGCTGATTCCACCCTCCGGGCCCACGATGAGGAGCACCTCACGGGTTCCGGTGCCACTGGCACCGTTCCAGCCTTCCAGGACTGCGCGGAGGGGCCGCACTGCGTCTTCGTGGAGGATGACTGCCAGGTCCGCGGCCTCCACGGCGGCGGCAAGGGCGGCGGTGTCGACGGCGGAACGCACCTCGGGGATCCAGGCCCGCCGCGCCTGCTTGGCCGCGGCGCCCACCACGGACTGCCACTTGGCGTGCGCCTTGGCCGCCCGGTCACCCTTCCACCGGACGATCGAGCGCTCGGACTGCCAAGGGATGACGGCGTCGATGCCCAGTTCGGTGGCGGTCTCGATGGCGAGCTCATCGCGGTCACCCTTGGCGAGGGCCTGCACCAGAACCAGTCGGACGCTGGGGCGCGTCTCCTCTGCCAGTGCTCCGCACCGCACCGTGAGGCGGGTGCCGGCGGCCTCGGCGACCGTGCCGATCAAACGGGTACCGGCGCCGTCGACGATGTCCACGGCTTCGCCCGCCGCGAGGCGCTTTACGGCAACCGCGTGGCGGGCCTCCGGCCCCTCCAGGACGAACTCCATGCCCTCCTGCAGCCCGTCGAGGGATCCGGCGGGGGTAAAAAAGACGGGGTTGCTCACCGCTACAGGTTACCCAGCCGGTCCCGCAGCTTCGCGAACATCCCGCCGCTGGCGGCCAGCTTGCCTTCGGTGATCTGTTCTCCGCGGAGCTTGGCGAGCTGGCGGAGGAGTTCCTCCTGGGCTGCATCGAGCTTGGCCGGCGTTTCCACCTGCAGGTGTACCTTCAGGTCACCGCGGCCGTAGCCGCGCAGGTGGGTGACGCCGAGGCCGCGGAGGGTGATGATTTCACCGGACTGGGTACCCGGCTTCACGTCGATGTCCTGGGTTCCGTCGAAGGTCTCCAGGCTGACGTCGGTGCCCAGCGCCGCCGCGGTCATGGGAATGTTCAGGGTTGCGTGCAGGTCGTCGCCGTCCCGCACATAGGTGGCGTCGTTGTTGACGCGGACCTCCACGTAGAGGTCGCCGGAGGGGCCTCCTGCGGGGCCGGCTTCGCCCTGCCCGGTCAGCTGGATCCGTGTTCCGGTTGCGACGCCGGCGGGAACCTTGATGGTCAGCGAACGGCGGCTCCGGATGCGGCCCTGGCCGCTGCATTCGTTGCAGGGGTCTTTGATGACAGTGCCGAAGCCCTCGCAGGTGCCGCACGGTGCAGCGGTCATGACCTGGCCGAGGATCGAACGGACAGCGCGCTGGACCTGGCCGCTGCCCCCGCAGATGTCGCAGCGTTCGGGGTGGGTCCCCGGACGGCAGCATGACCCCTCACACGTGGGGCAGGTGACTGCGGTGTCCACCTCGAGCTTTTTGTTGACGCCGAAGACGGCGTCGCGCAGTTCGATGCGGACGCTGATGAGTGCATCCTGGCCGCGGCGGACCCGTGAGGCGGGTCCGGAGGATCCGCCGGCGCCGAAGAACGTGTCGAAGATGTCCTGGAATGCAAAGCCCTGGCCGGCGTAGCTTCCGCCGCCAAACCCGTTGTCGGTGCCGTTCTCGTTGCCGGTGGTGTCATAGACCCGGCGTTTCTGAGGATCGGAGAGGACTTCGTAGGCGTGGGTCACCGCCTTGAAGCGGTCCGCCGCATCGTCGCCCGGGTTGACGTCGGGGTGGAGTGTCCGGGCCAGCTTGCGGTAGGCCTTCTTGATTTCTTCTCCGGTGGCTTCCGGTGAGACTCCAAGGACGTCATAGTGGCTGCTCAAAGTTCGTATCTCTTCCTTGTTGTACTGCCTGCGGTTGGGCTGCCGTGCGGGCCCGCCGGCGGTGGTGCCGGGGCGGGCCGGTCAGGGACCCAGGATGCGGGAAAGGTAACGGGCAACTGCCCTGACGGCCGCCATGGTGTTGGGATAGTCCATCCGGGTGGGACCCAGGATGCCGATCTTGGCCACGCTGTCCGGGCCGTAGCCGGTGGCCACGACGGACGCTTCGGCAAGGCCGTCGTAGGGGTTTTCGCGGCCAATGCTCACGGCCACGCCACGGTGGTCCTGCGCCATGTCGCTCAGCAGCCGCAGCATCACCACTTGTTCTTCCAGGGCTTCCAGCACGGGGCCGATGCTCAGCGGAAAATCGACATTGGACCGGGCCAGGTTGGCCGTGCCGGCCATGACCATGCGGTCCTCGCGGCTGCTGTGCGCAAGTATCTCCAGGGTATGGGCCAGCGCCTGCGCCGCCGGCCGCTCCCCCGGACTGACTGAGGAGACGACGGCGGGAAGGGCCTGCCCCAGCCGCGCCAGCGGTGTTCCGGCCAGGGTTCCCAGGAAACGGGTACGCAGCGCGGACAAAGCATCGTCCGCGAGGTCCTGTCCAACGTCGATGACGCGCTGCTCCACATTTCCGCTGTTCGCTATGAGGACCACCAGGACCTTGCGCGGCGCCAGCAGGACGAACTCAATGTGCCGGATCAGCGCCCGGCTGAGGTGGGGGTACTGGACCACGGCCACCTGGTTGGTCAACTGGGACAACAGCCGCACGGTGCGGTCGAGGACGTCGTCAAGGTCGTCGGATCCCTCGAGGAGGGACTGGATGGCCCGCCGTTCCGCCTGCGAAAGCGGCTTCACGGCCGAAATTTGGTCCACAAACAGCCGGTAACCCTTATCCGTTGGAATCCGGCCGGCACTGGTGTGCGGCGCCGTGATGAGGCCCTCGTCCTCCAGCGCGGCCATGTCGTTCCGGATGGTGGCGCTGGAGACCCCCAGGTGATGCCGTTCCACCAGGGCCTTGGAGCCTACCGGCTCCCGGGAGTGGACGTAGTCCTCCACGATGGCCCGCAGAACTTCCAGCTTGCGCGGCTCACTCACACTCCACCTCCATCCAGTCGGGGTGGAAAACCCACCCGTTCCTTCCTGCCAGTCTGCACGCACTTAAACGTGCACTAGAACTGTTAGCACTCGACATGCCTAAGTGCTAACAGTCTATTATGCCTTGGCCCGTTGTTAGCATTGGTACCGCTCCGGGCGAAATTCCGGGACAAGACCTACGGCAAGGCGGAATGACCATGGATTACCAGAATTGGGGCCCGCGGGACATGTCCGCTCCCGCGCGTACGCAGCTGCCGGAAGTGCCCGTCGAACGGGGCATGGTGCTCGAAGACGTACAGTCCGGATGGGTGGGGGCCGTTACCCGGGTGGAAAAGTCCGGCGGCATGCACGTGGTGGCCCTCGAGGACCGGCGCGGAAAGTCGCGCACCTTCCGGCTGGGATTCGGGTTCCTCCTTGAAGGCCGTGCCATCAGATTGATGCCGCCGGCACCCCGGCCCGCAGCGGGCGGCCCGTCAGCCGGGCGCACCGCTTCAGGCTCCGTACGCGTCGCAGGCCAGCGCGCACAGGTGGCCAAGGCGAGCCGCATCTGGGTGGAAGGCAAGCACGACGCCGAACTCGTCGAGAAGGTATGGGGAGACGACCTTCGGGTGGAGGGCATCGTCGTCGAACCCCTGCATGGCATCGACGACCTCGCCGGGGCCGTGAAGGAATTCAGGCCCGGCCCGGGGCGCCGGCTGGGCGTGCTGGTGGACCATCTGGTCCCGGACTCCAAGGAATCCCGCATTGCTGCCGCTGTCATGGCGGGCCCCGGAGCTGCAGGCAACGTCCTGATTGTCGGCCATCCCTACGTGGATGTCTGGCAGGCCATCCGGCCCTCCGTGCTGGGCATTCCACAATGGCCGTCAGTACCGCGGGGCCAGGACTGGAAAACCGGGATCCTTAAGGCGTTCGGCTGGCCGCATTCCACAAAGGAGGACATCGGGCTGGGATGGCAGAAACTGCTCGGCGCCGTCCATACCTACGCAGACCTGGAGGCTTCCCTGCTGGGCCGCGTCGAGGAAGTCATCGACTTCCTCACGGCACCCTGACGGACGCCGGACCGTCAAACACCAGTATTCTTGATATTGCGGTGGCCCGCGATCCGCAGCGGGCGCCGAAGCATCAACTGCATCCCCGGCATCAATTGCACTTTTCGAAGGAACAGACTGTGGCAGAAAACGCACGCGAGCACAGGGACGGCCAAAGCAGCACCGGCCGTTCCGAATACCACGGCGTCCCGGCGAATGCGCTCCCGCTTACGGCCAGCGAAGACCGGCAGTGGGCCACCCTGGCACACTTCGGCGGGATCCTGGGATGCGTCCCCGCCCTGCTGATCTTCCTCATCTTCCGCGACCGGGGGCCCTTCACGGCCCAGGAGTCGAAGGAAGCCCTGAACTTCAGCCTGCCGCCAACCATCGCAGCGGTAGTGGCGAACATCCTGGTATTCATTCCCGTGGTCGGGAACATTTTTGCCGTAATCGCCACGTTGATCTGGATTGCGCTGACCTGCTTTTCAGTAGCGGCGGGCATCCACGTCAACCGCGGCCAGCCGCACCGTTACCAGTTCAACCTGCGCTGGATCAAATAGTCCCGCGCTAGTCGGGCAGGATCCGGCGGACCACCGCGTCGGCCAGGAGCCTTCCCTTCAACGTCAGGACCAGCGTCCCGCGGAATGCTGCGCCCGGATCCACCAGCCCCTCGGCTATCAGCCCGGCGATCTGGTGCCGCCCCACTGTATCCAGGCTCGCCACTTCCAATCCGGACTGAAGGCGGGCCTCAAGCATGACCCGCTCCACGTTCCGGGTTTCAGCGTCGAGGGTTTCGCGTCCGGCCGCCGGTGAAATGCCCTGCGCCAGCCGGCCCGCGTACGCGGTGGGATGTTTGACGTTCCACCAGCGCACACCGCCCACGTGCGAGTGCGCCCCCGGCCCAATCCCCCACCAGTCATCGCCGCGCCAGTAGGCGAGGTTGTGGCGGCAGGCCTGCTCGGGAGTGCGCGCCCAGTTGCTGACCTCGTACCACTCCAGCCCTGCAGAGGTGATCAGGCGGTCGGCGAGCTCGTACTTGTCGGCGTGATCGTCGTCGTCGATACCCGGGACCTCACCGCGCCGGATCTGTGCCGCCAGCTTGGTGCCGTCCTCAACGATCAGCGCATAGGCGCTGATGTGGTCCGGCCCGTAGGACAACGCAGTCTCCAGGGAGTACTGCCAGTCGGCCAGCGACTCACCAGGCGTCCCGTAGATCAGGTCGAGGCTGACCGCCAGGCCGGCGTCGCGGGCCCACTGCACCACCTGGGGAACCCTGCTCGGGGTGTGGGTGCGGTCCAGGACCTTCAGGACGTGCGGAACGGCGGACTGCATCCCGAACGAGACCCGCGTAAAGCCGGCATCCCTGAGCACAGCCAGGGACTCCGGTGTCACCGAGTCGGGATTCGCCTCAGTGGTGACCTCGGCGCCTTCCTCGATCCCCCACTGGTCGATAGCTGTCCGAAGAATCAAGGCGAGATCTTCCGCCGGCAACAGCGTGGGCGTGCCGCCGCCGAAGAAGACGGTGCTGAGCTTTCGGTCCGGCACGCCGGAGCCCTTGAGCACATCGGCCGCAAACGCTACCTCGGACGCTGCCGTACCGGCGTAGGCATACTGTGAGGCACCGCCGCCGAGTTCGGTGGCAGTGTAGGTGTTGAAGTCGCAGTACCCGCAGCGCACAGCGCAGAATGGGATGTGGACGTACAGCCCGAACGCGCGGTCCCCCGCACCGACGGCCGCCTGCGGAGGCAGGATGCCGTCCGACGGCGCCGGGTCACCGAGGGGAAGTACGCTGGGCATCAGCGGGTACCCCGCTGCGCGGTGGTCACTTCTTTTTGGCCTTATCCTTCGATTCGTCGGTGGTGAGCGCGGCGATGAACGCTTCCTGCGGCACCTCCACGGTGCCCACCATCTTCATGCGCTTCTTGCCTTCTTTTTGCTTCTCCAGCAGCTTGCGCTTACGCGAGATGTCACCGCCGTAGCACTTGGCCAGGACGTCCTTGCGGATGGCCCGGATGCTTTCGCGGGCGATGATCCTGGAACCAATGGCCGCCTGGATGGGCACCTCGAACTGCTGCCGCGGGATCAGTTCGCGGAGCTTTCCGGTCATCATCACGCCGTAGGCGTACGCCTTCTCCCGGTGCGTGATGGCACTGAAGGCATCCACCTGTTCGCCCTGGAGCATGATGTCCACCTTCACGAGGTCGGCGACCTGTTCGCCGTCGGCCTTCCAGTCCAGGGAGCCGTAGCCTCGGGTTTTGGACTTGAGGATGTCGAAGAAGTCGAACACGATTTCCGCCAGGGGCAGGCGGTAGCGGATTTCCACCCGGTCCTCGGAGAGGTAGTCCATGCCGCCCATGACGCCGCGGCGTGACTGGCACAGTTCCATGATGGCGCCGACGAACTCGTTGGGGGCCAGGATGGTGGCGGAAACCATGGGCTCGCGGACCTCGGCGATCTTGCCGGTGGGGTACTCGCTGGGGTTGGTCACCCGGACCACCTTTTTGTCTTCCAGGGTCACCTCGTACTCCACGTTCGGAGCGGTGGAAATGAGGTCGAGGTTGTACTCGCGCTCCAGGCGTTCGCGGGTGATCTCGAGGTGGAGGAGGCCCAGGAAGCCCACGCGGAAGCCGAAGCCCAGCGCCGCAGAGGTTTCGGGTTCGTACACCAGCGCAGCATCGTTGAGCATGAGTTTCTCAAGGGCATCGCGCAGTACCGGGTAGTCGGCGCCGTCCAGCGGGTAGAGGCCGGAGAACACCATGGGTTTGGCATCGGCGTAGCCGGGAAGCGACTCGGCGGCCGGCTTGGCCAGGTTGGTGACGGTGTCGCCCACCTTGGACTGGCGGACGTCCTTCACGCCGGTGATCAGGTAGCCCACTTCGCCAACGCCCAGTCCCTTGGAGGGGGTGGGTTCCGGGGAGCTGACGCCGATTTCCAGGAGCTCGTGGGAGGCCCTGGTGGACATCATCTGGATGCGTTCACGTGGGTGGAGCATGCCGTCCACCACGCGGACATAGGTCACCACGCCGCGGTAGGTATCGTAAACCGAGTCGAAGATCATGGCACGGGCCGGGGCGTCGGGATTGCCTTCCGGCGCCGGCAGGTCGCGGACGATCTTGTCCAGGAGCGCTTCCACGCCAACTCCGGTCTTGCCGGACACGCGCAGCACGTCCTCGGGATCGCCGCCGATGAGGCTGGCAAGCTCAGCTGCATACTTTTCCGGCTGCGCTGCCGGAAGATCGATCTTGTTCAGCACCGGGATGATGGTGAGGTTGTTCTCCATCGCCAGGTACAGGTTGGCAAGCGTCTGGGCCTCAATACCCTGGGCCGCGTCCACCAGCAGGATGGCGCCCTCGCAGGCCGCAAGGGACCGTGATACCTCATAGGTAAAGTCCACGTGGCCCGGGGTGTCGATCATGTTCAGCGCGTAACTGACGCCTTCAACCTCCCACGGCATGCGCACGGCCTGCGACTTGATGGTGATGCCGCGTTCGCGCTCAATGTCCATCCGGTCCAGGTACTGGGCCTTCATGTCACGCGCCTGGACCACGCCGGTGGACTGCAGCATCCGGTCAGCGAGGGTGGACTTGCCGTGGTCAATATGCGCGATGATGCAAAAGTTCCGAATAATAGCCGGATCTGTCGCGGCGGGCACCGGTGCGGTGCGGGCCATGGGAGACACGCAGGGTCCTTACTGTTGGCTTTTCCGCGGCCCCCGGCAGGCACACCACATGCTGCCCGCGGATTAGCCGCACTTCTTCAGCCACCAGTGTCCCACGTCCTGGCCACTGGCACCGCATTACCTGCATGGGAGCCACCCCGCCTGCAGCGCCCGGGCTATAGGGTGGCCGCATGGCTATCAACTTCCGCATGCTGGGTGACGCTGTCCGGGCCGGCCTGAGGCTGCTTCGGAACGCGGACAAACCAACAGCGCATCAGCGTCCCGCTCCGCGACCTGCCCGCACGGAAGCAACAGGCACCCAACGCGGCGTTCCTCCTGCAGGCTATCCCGGGGATTTCAACGGCAGGGCTGAGATCCGTTATGCGCCGCAGCCGGACGGCGAGCCCGATCCGGGCGAAGTCGTGTGGACGTGGGTCCCCTTTGAAGAGGACTACTCCCGCGGCAAGGACCGGCCCGTCCTCATCGTGGGGCGCAACGGAAAGTACCTGCTGGGGCTGATGCTCACCAGCATGGACCGGGTACCGGAAGCGTCCACCTCCGGGGCCTATATAGATGTGGGGGCCGGCGGATGGGACCGCCAGGGCCGGCCCAGCGAAGCGAAACTGGACCGGGTGCTGCAGATCCTCCCGGACAGCATCCGCAGGGAGGGTGCCGTACTGGACCGGGGGCGGTTCGATGCCGTTGCCGCCGGGCTCCGGAAGCGACACGGCTGGACCTAGCACGAAAACTGGCCAGTGGCGCAGCTGACCTGCTAATATTTTTAGCTGTGTGTCCGTGCAGGTCGACGGTCACTGATGGTTGGCCGCCATAGGTATCCCCACGCCGCTCAGTCAAGGCCAGCTTGAAAGCCCTCTAGACCATTTCCGCATTACAAAGAGAGTTCACACGTGGCGAATATCAAGTCCCAGAAGAAGCGCATCCTGACCAACGAAAAGGCACGCCTGCGCAACAACGCAGTCAAGTCCGAGCTGAGGACGGCCATCCGCGCCGTCAACACGGCCGTTGAGTCCGCCGACAAGGACGCTGCTGCTACTGCGCTCGTTTCTGCCAGCCGCAAGCTGGACAAGGCTGTCAGCAAGGGTGTTCTGCACAAGAACAACGCAGCGAACCGCAAGTCGGCGATCTCCAAGAAGGTCAACGCACTGTAAGGTTTCCAGTTCCATGAACTGATGGATGTGGCCGGTACCCCTCGGGTACCGGCCACACGCCTTTAAGCTCCGGGATACCTCATTGGTGGTCATTGGTGGTCATTGGTGGTCCCCATAGACCATTCCCAACGCACCGCGCTGATGTCTGACCGGTGCGTTGCTCCTGCCCTTGCCGCTACCTGCCCTGGACGGACATGGAAATCACCGTCACCGCATGTTCCACGGCGTAGACGGGGTCGCGGGACAACCCCTTCACCTGTGCATCAGCTTCAGCCGTGGCCTGGATGGACCGCACCAGTCCGTCAGGGGTCCACCGGCGTACGTCACGCTGGGCCTGTTCAACCAGCCAGGGCTGCATTCCCAGCTCGGCCGCAATCTGGGCCGCGGATCCGGATGCGCCGGCAACCCGGGCCACGGTCCTGAGCTTCGCAGCCAGCGCTGCAACCAGCGGTACGGGGTCTGCCCCGGTGGCCAGTGCATGGCGCAGAGTGGAAAGGGCCAGCGGACCGTTTCCGGCCATGGCGGCATCAGCCACCTTAAACGCCGTAGCTTCCACGCGCCCGCCGTAATAGCGGTCCACGACGTCCGGCGTGACAGTCCCGGTCGAGTCCGCAATGAGTTGGCTGCACGCTGCCGCAAGCTCGGACAGGTTGGCTCCCACCGCATTCACGAGGGCCAGCACAGCCTCCTGGTCGATACGGCGCTGGGCTTCCTTGAATTCGGCGGACACGAAGGCCATCTTGTCCGTGTCCTTTTTCAGCGGCTGGCAGTCCACCACAGGCCAGCCGCCCTTCCGAACAGCGTCCAGGAGCTTCTTGCCACGCGCACCCCCGCCATGACGGAGGACCAGGACGGCATCATCCGCCGGCTGGCCGACGTAGGACAGCGCGTCGGTGAGGAAGGCCTCATTCATGGCTTCCAGCGCTTCGACTTCGATCAGCTTGCTCTCACCGAAAAGCGAAGGGCTGACCTGCATCAGGAGGGACCCGGGTTCGTAGGCCGCAGCGTTGATCCGGCTTACCTCAACGTCCGGAGCCGCCTGGCGGACCTGGGAACGGACGCTGTCCATGGCCCTGATACCCAGGTAATCTTCCGGCCCGCTCACCAGGACAATGGCCGCGGGAGTCACGTCCCGCCAGGCTGCCGGATTCGACGCCGGCGGGCGGGTTCCGCGCTTTTGCGCAGCAGCCATGGTGGGTTCCTTCCGGAAAGATCTGTGGGAAATTCAAGCCTGCCACGTCTGCGCCAAACCGCAAAGCCGCCGTAGAAGGGGCCGCTGGCTGACGAGTCCGGGCAGTGCCGGCGCCGTGCGGCCCCGGGGCGTCCTTCCAATAGCCACAGAATCCTGACCACCCGGCGATGGCACCGGAAAACGAGGGCAATGATGTTGCGGGGCCGTGCGACTGCCCAGACGGCGGCAAGGGTGAGGGCTGACAGAACCGCCATTGTCAGCAGACCCGGAACCCCCTCGGGCCACGGCAACGACGAACCCGGAAGCCTGGCAAAGAACCGGGCCGTCGCAGCAACACCGGCGCTGAAAGTGCCCGCCACGGCGATCATCGGCACAGCCACCCACGGGGCAGCGGCCAGCAGCGGAACGGCGGCCGTTCCCAGCAGGGTCACCGGAGCCACCAGCGGGGCCGCGGCCACATTGGCCACCAGCGCGAAGGTGGAGAATTGCGGCTGCAGGAGGACGATGACGGGGCCGCACAGCATCTGGGCCGACAACGGCACCGCAACAGCCGCGGCTGCCCAGCGGGGCACGGCCGCAGGAGTCCAGTCCATGATGCGCCTGCCCAGCAGGATGATGCCCAGGGTAGCCAGGACGGAAAGCAAGAACCCGAAGCTGCCACCCAGCGACGGATCCAGGAGCAGCAGGCCGATGACTGCCAGGCAGAGAAAACTGAGCCCGCGGCCGGTCCGGCCACCGGCCAGGGCAGCAATTCCAACAGCACCCATCAGGGCCGCGCGCAGGACGCTGGCGTCAGGGCCCACCAGCACAACGAAGAGCCCCAGTCCGGCCAAGGCGGTGCCGGCAGCCGGAACCCGTGGGAGACGGAGCCTGCGGCACCCCGCCAACAACGCACCGAGGACCAAGCTGCAATTGGCCCCGCTGACAGCTGTCAGGTGCGTCATGCCGACGGTTTTCATGGCATTGGCCAGGCCTTCATCCATAGCGCTGGTGTCTCCCGTGACCATGCCGGGCAACAGCCCTGCAGCATCGGCCGGCAGGAATGCGGAAGCACCCACAAACCGCGCACGCAGGTCCTTGGCGGCTGCTTCCAGCCCCCGACCGCTGCCCCTCAGGCCAGGGGCGGTGGCCGCAGACATGTTGCCCGCCTCCAGCCTGCCCGGATCCGGCGGCCGGAGCTTGCCGGCAACACGCACCGTCTGCCCCGGGACCAGCCGTTCCCAGTCCTTCCCGCCGGTCACGACGAGCAGCGCCCGGGTCCGCAGCACCACACCGCCGGTGCTTACCTCCCGCGTCCACACGGCGACGGACCATCTGGCTGAAGCCCCGGACTGGCCGGGCGTGGGAAGCGGCCGCGGCGCCCCGGCGACCTCCAGCACCGCCACCACGGACTTTCCCGCCGCCACCGCCTCGGCCAGAGGCCCCTCGGACCGCTGGCTGGAGGACACCGAAGAGTGGGCCGCCGCTGCCACCGCGAGCAGCAGGCCCACCGCAGCCGTCGCCAGGAAACTCCTCCCCGCCGGACGGTGCCCCATCCAGGAGCTGCCGCCTGCACGACAGTTCCTGCGTGTCCTGCTGCCCCGTAAAAGCATTAGAAATGAAGCAGCCAGGACGGTCAGGGTGATGCACAGTCCCAGCAATACGGCCGGCGCCAGCCAGAGCCCGCTTGCGGCGGCGCCCCAGACCAGGACAGCCGGTAAGGCGAGGCGGACATCGGTGCGCTTCCGGGGGCCGGTGCCTCCGCTTGACGGTCCGCTCTCCCCCGCTGGGGCGCCCCGGTCTGGAATTCCCAGCCGGCGCCGGGCATCACCGATGGCCCTTTCCCGGGCAGCCCGGAGGGCGCCCTTTCTCCGGCCTGCCACGGTGGCCGTCTTCCTGGCCGCCGGTGCCGGGCTGTTCCCGCCACGTGCATCGAGTTGGCCTGCAACCGCGGTCCGGCCTGCGTCCCCGGGAGACGGCCCTTCCTTTGAACCCCGGACCGCGGACTCGACAAACCGGTTCCAGGGGCTCGGAGGCCGCTGCCCCAAACTCTGTGCCGGGCTTTTCCCGTCTTCGGCAACCGGCATGTCAGACCGTCACCAAGGGCAGCAGCGTTTCGAGCATCTTGGGGCCAACGCCGTCCACAGCGTCCAGGTCTTCGACCGCGCTGAAGGGACCGTGCTCTTTTCGCCAGTCGACGATCCGCTGGGCCAGGACGGGGCCAACCTTGGGCAGGGCGTCCAGCTCATCGACGCCGGCAGTGTTGATGTTGACCCTGCTACCCGCTCCGGCGGCCCCGGGCGCAGCGGTACTTCCCTGGCCTTGGGGGCCTGCGCCGCCTCCGGCCGGCTGTTCCCCATTACGGGGGATGTGGATTTTCTGTCCGTCTTCCGCCACGGCTGCGAGGTTGAGGACGTCCAGGTCGGCGTCGGCAGCCGCACCGCCGGCAGCCGCAATGGCCTGATGGACCCGGCTACCGGCCGGCAGCGTTACCACGCCGGGTGCCAGTACGGCTCCTGATACGTGGACCACCATGGCATCCGCTGACGCCTTGGAAGGCTCGTCCGCGGCCGCGCCTTCCCCAAGTCCGCCCGGGGCGGCCTGACTTTCCGTTGCTGCCTCCGCTGCCGGGGTGCTCTCGCGGCTGACGGTGTTCAACGGCATGATTTCCGGCCGTCCACCGGCGGTCTGCCACCAGAACAGGACACCGGCGGCGACGGCCAGCAGGCCAACCGCTACGGCGAGCCGCAGGCCCAACCTCCAGCGCACCGAAGGTCCGGTGCCAGCCGAGGCCTGCGTGCTCCCGCCGCGCTCCGCCGGCGGAGAAGCTCCGGCGACCAAATCACCGGCCTCCGCGTCGCGGTACTCGAAGCCCCCGCCGTCGTTGTCCTGTGCCTGGTCAACGGCCAGCATCCCGTTGGACCCACCACCCAGGGTTGCCTGCAGCCTGGCCCGGGCATGGAGCGCCCGCTGGCCTGCTGCTGCAGCATCCCGGCGTGACATATCTCAACGCTAAGGATCGTGCCGGTCCGGCAACAGCCACGCCCGGGCCTATGTGGAAAGGCTCCCGGGCGCGGTGTCGGCCTGGCCTACGATCACCGCAAGGACGCCCAGGCCGGCATGGGCAGCCAGGACGGCGGGCAGCGAGCTGATCTGCGGCGGCGGGCACTGCGGCAACGCGGCCGAAAGCCGAACGGCAAGGCTTTCAGCCTCCTCCGGATTCCCGAAGTGGTGGACCGCCAACCGGACACTGTTGGCGGGACGGGCCTGGGCATCGGCAGCCACGATTTCCTCCAACCGCGCCACGGCCTTCGCCGCCGACCGCACCTTTTCCAGCGGGATGATCTTGCCGTCGTCCACCGCGAGGAGGGGCTTGATGGCCAGCATGGTTCCCCACAACGAAGCGGCGGCGCCGATGCGTCCGCCACGGCGCAGTTGTTCCAGGCTGGGAACATAGAAGTACACCTTGGTGCGCTTCGCTTGGGCCTCGGCCTCCGCGGCAACTTCCTCCTGCCCGGCTCCCCCGGCGGCAGCCTTCACAGCGGCCTGCACGGCCATGCCCTGCGCCATGCCCACAGTGCGTGAGTCGATGACCTGCACGGGGATGCCCACGCGTTGGGATGCCAGCCGGGCCGAGTCAGCCGTTCCGGAGAGATCCCCCGAGATGTGGATGGAAACCACCGACTCGTATCCCTGTTGCTGCAGCGACCGGTAAGCCTGTTCAAACTGCCCGGGCGAAGGGCGCGATGTTTTGACCTGGGTGCCCGCAGCCAACGCCAGGGCAATGTTTTCCAGGATGTCGTCCTCGCCCTCACCGTAAATCTCCGAACCCACCATGACGGGCATCGGGGTGATGGTGAGGAGGCTGTGCACCGGCAAGCTGCGGAGATAGCCAACCGGCAGCGCCGCCGCGGAATCGGTGACGACGGCGGTACGCGCCACAGGCGCGCCCGCACCCGAGGCGGCTACGCCGGGCCTGGCTGCCGGACGCAGCGCGGAAAGGCGTGCCCGGACCCAGGGCCAGGGGGCGGCTTTACTGTTGGGCACATTGCCTCCTGGTGTCCTCATGCAGGGTCCGGAAAAGCCGGAACCGGCCACCCTGTCACGGGCGGCCGGTTCCGGCTTTGGTTGCAGCAGCGGCTAGGCCGGAACGATGTTGACCAGTTTAGGTGCCCGGACGATGACCGTGCGGATGCCGCGGCCGTCCAGTGCGCGCTGCACGTTCTCCGAGGCCAGGGCCAGTTCCCGCAGGCTGTCCTCGGAAATGTCCGGAGAGATTTCCAGCCGGTCCCGGACCTTGCCCTGGACCTGGACCACGGCCGTGACGGTGTCCTGGACCAGCAGGGAAGGATCGTGCGCGGGCCAGCCTGCGTTGGCCACGGAGGCCGGGTGGCCCAGCACGTTCCACATGTCCTCAGCCGTGTACGGGGCAAACAGGCTGAGGATCACTGCCACTGCTTCGGCCGCTTCGCGCACTGCGGGGTCAGCCCCGCCGGCTCCGGAGTCGATGGCTTTGCGGGTGGCGTTGACGAGTTCCATCAGCTTGGCCACCACGACGTTGAACTTGTTGGAGTCAAGCAGTTCGGCGGCGTCTGCAATGGTGCGGTGCGTGACGGAGCGCAGCCCGCGGTCGCCGGTGCCGGCCCCGGTTCCGGGGGCGCTGGTCACATCCTGGGCCAGGCGCCATGCCCGGGCGAGGAACTTCGCGGAACCGGACGGGGAGACGTCTGCCCAGTCAACATCGTCCTCAGGCGGGGACGCGAAGACCATGGTCAGGCGGACGGCATCCACGCCGTACTTGTCCAGCTGCTCGCCGAGGTCCACCCCGTTGCCCAGGGACTTGCTCATGGCTTTGCCGCCATTGAGCACCTGCCCCTGGTTGAGCAGGGCGCTGAAGGGCTCATTGGCTTCAATGAGGCCAAGATCGTTGATGACCTTGGTGAAGAAGCGGGCATACAGCAGGTGGAGGATGGCGTGCTCGACGCCGCCGACGTACTGTCCCACCGGCATCCAGTCGTTGATCTTGGCCGGATCGAACGGCCCCCCGGTGTAGTCCGGTGAGACGAAGCGCAGGAAGTACCAGGACGAATCCACGAAGGTATCCATGGTGTCCGTGTCGCGCTTGGCGGCACCGTGGCAGTTGGGGCATTCCACGTTGACCCAGTCTTCGGCCGCGGCCAGCGGGGAGGTGCCCTTCGGGGCCAGGTCCTCGCCGCGCAGGTCCGACGGGAGGGTGACGGGCAGCTGCTCGTCCGGCACGGGAACCTCGCCACAGGAGGGGCAGTGGATGATGGGGATGGGCGTGCCCCAGAACCGCTGGCGGCTGAGGAGCCAGTCACGAAGCCGGAAGTTCACGAACTTCTCGCCGGTGCCCTGGCGCTCCAGGATGGCAATGGCCGCCGGAATGGCTTCTGCCTTGGGCAGGCCGTCCAGCTCGCCGGAATTGATCAGGGTGCCCTCTCCGGCGGTGGCGGTGCCCGTAGCGGCAGGGTCCTCCTCGCCGGTGTCCAGGACGGCACGGACGGGCAGGTCGAACGTCTTGGCAAAATCCAGGTCGCGCTGGTCGTGGGCAGGCACGGCCATGATGGCGCCGGTTCCGTAGTCCGCGAGGACGTAGTCCGCAGCCCACACCGGCAGCTTCTCGCCGTTCAGCGGATTGACGGCGTACCGGCCGGTGAACACGCCGGTCTTTTCCCGTTCGGTGGACTGCCGCTCAATCTCGGAGAGGGCTTTAACCTTTTCCCGGTATTCATCCAGGGCCGCGGCGTGCTCGTCAGTAACGAGTTCGACGGCGAGAGGAGCGTCCGCTGCGACGACGAAGAACGTGGCGCCGTACAGGGTGTCCGGGCGCGTGGTGAAGACCGTGACGTCCTTGGCGGGCTTGCCGCCGTCGGCCTCGATGACGAAGTTGACGTGCGCACCTTCGGAGCGGCCGATCCAGTTCTTCTGCATCGCCAGGACCCGCTCGGGCCAGTGTCCGCGGAGCTGTTCCATGTCGTCGAGCAGGCGGTCAGCGTAATCGGTGATCTTGAAGTACCACTGGTTCAGTGACTTCTTGGTGACCACGGTGCCGCAGCGTTCGCAGGCGCCGTTGACCACCTGTTCGTTGGCCAGGACGGTCTGGTCCTTGGGGCACCAGTTGACCGGGGAGTTTTTCCGGTACGCCAGGCCGCGCTCGTAGAAGCGCTTGAACAGCCACTGGGTCCAACGGTAGTACTCGGGATCGGACGTGTGCAGCCGGCGGGACCAGTCGGCGGAGATGGCGTAACGCTTGAAGGACGCCGCCTGGGTGTCGATGTTGGTGTAGGTCCACTCACTGGGGTGGGCGTTGCGCTTGATGGCAGCGTTTTCGGCCGGGAGTCCGAAGGAGTCCCAGCCGATCGGGTGCAGCACGTCGAAGCCCTGCTGGCGAAGGTAGCGGGCCACCACGTCGCCCATGGCGAAGGCTTCCGCGTGGCCCATGTGCAGGTCGCCGGAGGGGTAGGGGAACATGTCCAGCACGTAGCGGCGTTCCTTGGAGCCGTCGTCGAGCGGGGTGAAGACCTTGAGGTCCTCCCACACCTGCGGCCATCTGGTCTCCATCGCGGCAAAACTGTAGGTGCCCTCTTCGGGCCCATCTGCCGCCACTGCTGCTGTTCCGGTGTCTGTCTCCGGCTGAACGCCCACTGCTGCCCTCTTCTGTTCTGTTACGGCACGTGTGCTGCCATAACGGCCTGATCCCCCTGCTGCCGGCCCGGTCTGGCCCGGACATACAAAAGCCCCTCGACCAAGGAGGGGCTGCCGCTCAGCTGTCCGATAGTCGGAGCCGGCGGCTAACTAAGCAGAAGGATCGCACGCATAGACCTACTTTAGCGCACCCGCACACCCCCTCAGCGTATGTCGCAAACGAGCGGCTGAGGGAGCGGCAACCGGAAGAGAGGGGCCGGAGACTCCCCGCCATGGTGTGGTGGGCACCGCGATGGGCCCCCTGCTGCGAGGGCCCCGACACGAGTCTTGCGAGTGTCAGGGAGCAGCAGGGGACGGGCGGGCGGGAGTCTCCGGCCCCTCTCAGGGCCAGTTGCGGGCTACTTCACGTCCTCGTCGACCCACTCCATGGACTTGGTAACCGCCTTGCGCCAGAGCCGCATCTGGCGCTCCTGCTCAGCCTGGTCCATCTGGGGGTCCCAGCGCTTGTCCTCGGACCAGTTGGACGAGAGCTCACCGAGGTCCTTCCAGAACCCCACGGCCAGCCCTGCCGCGTACGCTGCGCCCAGTGCCGTGGTCTCGATGACCTTCGGACGGATCACGGGAACGCCAAGGATGTCTGCCTGGAACTGCATCAGAGCATCATTGGCAACCATGCCGCCGTCGACCTTCAGCTCCGTCAGCGGAACACCGGAGTCCGCGTTGACCGCGTCCAGCACCTCGCGGGTCTGGAAGGCCGTTGCTTCCAGCGCCGCGCGGGCAATGTGGTTCTTGTTGACGAACCTGGTGAGGCCCACGATCGCACCACGAGCATCCGGGCGCCAGTAGGGGGCGAACAGGCCGGAGAACGCCGGGACGATGTAGACGCCACCGTTGTCCTTAACGGATGCGGCCAGAGACTCGACCTCGGGGGCGCTGCTGATCATGCCCAGGTTGTCCCGCAGCCACTGGATGAGCGAACCGGTGACAGCGATGGAGCCTTCCAGGGCGTAGTGGGGCTTGGCGTCGCCCAGCTTGTAACCCACAGTGGTGAGCAGCCCGTTCTTCGAGTGGACGATTTCCTCGCCTGTATTGAAGATCAGGAAGCAGCCGGTGCCGTAGGTGTTCTTGGCTTCGCCGGTTTCGAAGGCCGCCTGGCCGAAGGTCGCCGCCTGCTGGTCGCCGAGGATGCCCGCCACCGGGGTTTCACGCAGCAGCTGGGAAGTGTGGACAGTTCCGTATACCTCCGAGGACGACTTGATCTCCGGCATCATGCTGCGCGGAACGCCGAAGATGCCGAGAATCTCCTCATCCCACTGCAGGGTTTCCAGGTCCATGAACAGTGTCCTGGAGGCGTTGGTGACATCGGTGACGTGCACCCCGCCGTCAACGCCGCCGGTCAGGTTCCACAGCACCCAGCAGTCGGTGTTGCCAAAGACCAGGTTGCCGGCCTCCGCCTTCTCCCGTGCGCCGTCAACGTTGTCCAGGATCCATTTGATCTTCGTGCCGGAAAAGTAGGTGGCCAGCGGCAGGCCCACCTTCTGCTTGAACCGGTCACCGCCGCCGTCCTTGGACAGCTCGTCAACGATGTCCTGCGTCCGGGTGTCCTGCCACACGATGGCGTTGTACACGGGCTCGCCGGTGGTCTTGTCCCACACCACAGCGGTTTCGCGCTGGTTGGTGATGCCGACGGCGGCGATATCGTGCCGGGTGAGGTTCGCCTTGGACAGGGCGGAGGCGATGACTTCGCGGGTGTTGTTCCAGATTTCCGCAGCATCGTGTTCCACCCACCCTGCTTTGGGGAAAATCTGCTCGTGTTCCATCTGGCCTGAGGAGACAATGGCGCCGCTGTGGTCGAAAATGATGGCGCGCGTACTGGTGGTGCCCTGGTCGATGGCGATTACGTACTGGTTCATGGTGACGTCCTTGTCTGGTTGGTGGATGGGTTGGATCAGCTGTTCAGGCTGCTGCGGTGATGATGATGGGGGCGATCTTGGCTACGATGCCGCCGAGGGCACCGCCCACCAGGGGGCCCACGACGGGAATCCAGGAGTAGCCCCAGTCACTGGAGCCTTTGCCCTTGATCGGGAGCAGGGCATGGGCGATGCGGGGGCCAAGGTCACGGGCCGGGTTGATGGCGTACCCGGTGGGGCCACCCAGGGATACGCCGATACCGACGACAAGCAGTGCAACAGCGAGCGGGCCGAGGCCGGAGGGGGTGCCGCCGAAGGTGAGGATGACGAAGACCAGCACAAAGGTGCCGATGATTTCTGTCACCAGGTTCCACGGGGTGGAGCGGATGGCGGGGCCGGTGGAGAAGACGCCGAGCTTGCTGGCGGCGGCTTCTTCCGTATCGAAGTGCTGCTTGTAGGCGAGCCAGCAGACCACAGCGCCAAGGAAGGCGCCCACCATCTCACCGGCGAAGTAGGTCAGCGTTGAGGCCACATCCACGGGGACATCGGGCGCGTACTCCGCCTTACCGTTGATCAGCAGTCCGAGGGTCACGGCGGGATTCAGGTGCGCGCCCGACTTGGCAGCGACGAAAACGCCGGCGAAAACGGCGATACCCCATCCCCAGGTGACCATCAGGAATCCGCCGCTGTTGCCTTTCGTTCCCCGCAGGGCAACGTTCGCGACGACGCCGCAGCCCAGCAGGGTCAGCATCGCCGTCCCGAACACCTCGGATAAGAAAACAATTCCAAGAGACATCTTTGACTCCTCTTTTTATTTGGTTGTCGGCCCTTCGCGGGTTGAAGGGCCATGGGCCGGGGAGGGTTTTCCCGCCCCGGCTGGCAGCCCGGCCTTAAGCGACCAGGCTGTGCGTTTCCACCCGGTGCAGCCGTTGCAGGACTTCCTGGGCGTGGCTGACCTCAGCGCTCCGGGCAGCAGCGTCCCACTGCAGCGGAACGGACAGGATGCCGGCCACCTCGTTCAGGAGTTCGCCCGTCACGAGTCCCCGGAAAGCCAGGGAGGTGCGCCGGATCAGCACATCCACGAGGTGGCCCACCTGTTCGTGGGCTGCCATGAACTCAAGTTCGCGGACGCTCAGTCCGCGGGTTGAGTGCAGGAGCCGGTCCGGACCGGCGTCGAGGTATTCGATCACCGCTTCGGCGCGGGTGCCGTACCGGGTCAGGAGCCCGGCAGTGCGGTCCGCGTCCCGGCCGTGGCCCATGTGGGCCTTGATCCACCGCTGCACTCCGGCGTCGTCCGCCGGGAACCCTGCACCGCCGCCGATGGGCAGCTGCGCCGTGGAGATTTTGCGGTGCATGCCGAGCTCTGCCAGGACCTCGTTGGTGAGGTGTTCGGCAAGGGCACGGAAGGTGGTCCATTTGCCGCCCACCAGGCTGAGTACGACGGCGCCGGTCCCCGTGGGTGCCGGGCGGCGGGATTCGATGCGGTAGTCACGGGAGACGAAGCCCGGCTGGGTGGCATCATGCCTGGGCAGCGGCCGCACCCCTGAGAAGGTGTAGACAATCTGGTTGCGCGTGACCGGGATGTTGGGGAACACATGCCCCACCAGGTCGAAGAAGTAGTCGATTTCCTCGTCCGTGCAGACGGAGTCCTGTGACATGTCGGCATCGACATCGGTGGTGCCAACGAGTACCCGGTCCCCCATCGGGTAGATGAGGACGATCCGGCCGTCAGTGTGTTCGAAGAATATTTCCCGGCCCCGGCAGGCAGCGAGCAGTTCCGGAGAGTCGAGCACAATGTGGGAGCCCTTCGTACCGCCCATGAACCGCGACGCGGTGCCCATCGCTTCGTTGGTCAGGTCCACCCAGGCGCCGGTGGTGTTCACGATGACGTCGGCGGTGAAGTCGAACTCCTCCCCCGTCAGCTCGTCGCGCAACCGGACGGTGCCGCCCTTGCCGGTGCCGGGATTGGGGCGGGAGGACATGGACTGCAGGGAAAGGTAGTTGCTGGCTCGTGCCGTGCTTCCCTGGCCGGCAGCTGCCCCCGGAGTCGACTGGCCTGCCTTCTCGCCGTCCTGCAGCACATCCAGGGTGAGGCGCTCGGGGTTGTGCACCGAGGCGTCGAAGTAGGTGGCCGCGTATTTGACGTCGGGACGAAGGTCCGGCAGTTCTGCGAGGGCCCGCTTGTGTCCACGGAACTGGTGCCGCGGAACACTGCCGCCGTCCCTGGAGAAGGAATCGTAGAGGCTCAGCCCCAGCTTGATGAGGAAGGCCCCGCGCTCCTTCGGCTTGCCCTGCTGTTTGTGCGTCACGAACCGCAACGGCGCCGAAAGGATGCCGGAGAACGTGCTGAAGATGGGAATGGTGGTCTGCAGCGGCTTGACGTAGTGGGGTGCGATCCGCAGCAGCCTGTTGCGTTCAACCACTGATTCGCGGACCAGCCGGAACTCGCCGTTTTCCAGGTAGCGGATGCCACCGTGGATCATGTGCGACGACGCTCCGCTGGCGCCCTGGCAGTAGTCGCCGCGCTCCACAAGGGCGACGTCAACGCCCTGCAGTGCGAGGTCCCGGAAGGTTCCGACGCCGTTGATGCCACCGCCGACCACCAGCACTTTCGCGTGCGGCCGGAGCCTGAGGTTGTGGACGGAATTACGTTCCGCTGCCGGCTTTGGCGCGGGTGCTGCGGATGGTTGGACAGTTGGATCCTTGGGTCCCAAAACGACTCCCTTGGGCTTTGCGTGCATGGTGCGTCCGCGCCGTGGATGCGGCGCTGTATGCACCATTCTTTGGAGTAATGGAAAATGGAGTCAAGCACTATGCACAAATGTGCAGATCGGACCGGAAATGGCCCCCTCCCGGCATGCAGACGCGCTCCGCGCTGCACAAATGTATTACCTGCAGGACCTCACCATGGATGCGATAGCCCGCGAACTCCGAACGTCCCGCTCCACGGTGTCGCGGCTGCTCTCAGCTGCCCGAGACTCCGGCCTGGTGCAGGTGCAGATCCGCAACCCGCTCGATACCGGCCCCGAGCTCGAGGGCATGATCCGCAGGCGTTTCAACGTCGATGTTCATGTGGTCCCCGTGCTGGAGACCCTGAACGAGGCGGAAACCCTTGACCGCGTGGCGATCCAGGCTGCGCGCACCATCGGACCGCTGGTGGATTCCAACGCCATTATCGGGGTGGCCTGGGGCTCCACCCTGAGCGCGGTGAGCCGGCACCTGACCAGGAAGATCACCCACGACAGCGTCATCGTGCAGCTGAACGGCGCGGGCAACATGCACACCACCGGCATTACCTATGCGAGTGACATCATGCGCAGGTTCGGCAGCGCCTACGGTGCCCGGGTGGAGCAGTTTCCGGTGCCCGCCTTCTTCGACCACGCCGCCACCAAGACAGCGATGTGGAATGAGCGCAGCGTGCAGCGCATCCTCGAACTGCAGGCCAAGATGAGCATCGCCATCTTCGGCGTCGGCTCCGTGAATGCCGATTACCCGAGCCATGTATACGCCGGCGGCTACCTCGATGAAACGGACCTCAACATCCTGGCGACATCCGACGTTGTGGGCGATGTGGCTACGGTGTTCTTCCGCAGTGACGGCTCCTCGGACGGCATCATCCTGAACGAACGCTCCACGGGGCCGGGCCTTGCCCAGCTCAGGCAGGTCCGCCGAAGGATCTGTGTGGTCTCCGGAGTGTCCAAGATCAACGGACTGCGCGGCGCCCTGGCAGCCAACCTGGCCACCGACCTGATCCTGGACGAGGCCACCGCGCGCCGCCTGGTGGATTTCGAAAGCCTGGCCCCACGCAATGGGTAGAGTCGGAACCATGAAAACCTCACCGCGGCTGAGCCTTAACAACGGCGTGCTGATCAACCAGCTCGGGTTCGGGCTCTACAAGGTGCCACCCGCCGACGCCGCAGGGCTGGTGCAGACCGCGCTCGCCGCCGGCTACCGCCACTTTGACACAGCTGCCATGTACGGCAACGAAACCGGCGTGGCACGGGGCCTCAGCGCCCAGCTCGGCTCCCCCGCTACGGGAATTAGCGGAGGATCCGGGGAACTTTATCCGGGCATCTCCAGGGAAGACATTTTCGTCACCACGAAACTCTGGAACGACCACCATGGCTACGACGCCGCGCTGCGCGCCTTCGACGACTCCATGGTCAACCTGGGGCTGGACTACGTGGACCTGTACCTCATCCACTGGCCGTGCCCGCGCAAAGGCCTGTTCCCGGAAACCTACCGCGCCCTCGAAACGCTCTATCGGGAGGGCAGGGTGCGGGCCATTGGCGTCAGCAACTTCCAGCCGGCCCACCTGGACCGGCTGCTGCAGACCGCCGAAGTGGTGCCAGCCGTCAACCAGGTCGAACTCCACCCCTGGCTCCAGCAGGAGGATCTCCGCCACAAGCACACGGAACTCGGCATCCTGACCGAGGCATGGAGCCCCCTGGGGCGCGGCCAGGTCCTGGCCGACCCCGTCATCCAGGCGTGCGCTGCCGAGCACCGGCGGACCCCTGCGCAGGTCATCCTCCGATGGCACATGCAGCTGGGCCACGCCGCTATCCCGAAAGCCAGCTCAGAGGCACGCATCCGGGAGAACCTTGACGTCTTCGGGTTCGAGCTGTCGCCGCGGGACATGACGGCGCTCGCAGGCCTGGACCGCGGGCACCGCACAGGCTCCCACCCGGACAACGTCAACTAGGACCGCGCATGAACACAACACACCCCGGCACCGGCACGCCCGGCGTCTTCAGCGCGGACCTGGCGGCCCGCACCACTTCTTCGACGATTGACCTCGACGGCACGTCAGTTGCCTATTGGACCTACGAGCCGGTGCAGGTGCAGCCCGGAACACGGACCATCCTGGTCATCCACGGATTCCGCGGTGACCACCACGGACTCCTGCGGGTAGCAGACCAGCTCCCCGACATGAGGATCATCATGCCGGACCTGCCCGGCTTCGGCAGTTCCGCGGCCTTCCCGTCCGGGGCCCACTCGGTGGAACAGTACGCCCGGTTCATTACAGCCTTCATGAAGGCCCTGTCCCTCGGGCCGGACACAGTTCTGCTGGGGCATTCGTTCGGATCCATCGTCGCCTCGCACTTCGCCGCCCGCCACCCGGGGGCCGTGAACCCGCTCATCCTGGTCAACCCCATCGCCGCCCCGGCCCTGGAGGGTCCCAAGGGAATCATGACCAGGCTGGCCGTCCTGTACTACCGCCTCGCCGCCCGCCTCCCGAACAGGGCCGGCCAAGCGCTGCTCCGCAACCGGCTGATTGTCCGGATCATGAGTGAAACCATGGCCAAGACCGGGGACAGGGAGCTCCGCGCCTTCATCCACGGCCAGCACCACGCCTACTTCAGTTCCTTCGCGGACAGGGACAGCCTGCTGGAATCCTTCACGGCCTCGGTCAGCCACCACGTCAGTGAAGTGGCCGCCGGCCTCAGCCTTCCCGTGCTGCTGATCGCCGGGGAGAAAGACGAGATTGCCACCCTGCCGGACCAGCACAAACTCCTGGCGCTCCTGCCTGACGGGGAACTCAAGGTGATCCCCGGCGTCGGACACCTCATCCACTACGAGACACCGGAACCGGCCGCCCGCCATATCCGCACCTTCCTAAAGGACCACCCCGCGTGAAGATCGTCATCGACGCCCGATTTACCCGCACCGACCACCACGACGGCATCAGCCGCTACGGCGCCAGCCTGATAGCGGCCACGGCCAAGATCGCGGACGTCAGCATGCTGATATCGGACACGCGGCAACTGGCCCTGCTTCCGGACGTTCCCTACACCCTCATCAACAGTCCCGTCTCACCGCTGGAACTGTTCGTCGCGCGCAAGGTGAATCCGCTCAACGCCGATGTGGTGGTCTGTCCCATGCAGACCATGGGAACCTGGGGACGCAAGTACGGGCTGGTGCTGACGCTGCACGACCTGATCTACTACGAACACCCCGCCCCGCCCGGTTTCCTCCCCGCGCCGGTGCGGCTGCTGTGGCGGCTCTACCACAAGGCCTACTGGCCCCAGCGGGTGCTCCTCAACCGGGCCGACACCGTGGCCACCATCAGCCGGACCACCGAAGCCCTGATCGCCAAGTACCGCCTGACCCGGCGTCCGGTGCGGATCATCAGCAACGCGCCCCAGCCTGCGCAGGAACCGCGCAGCCCCGGCGACGGAGCCGAAAAGACCATCGTCTACATGGGCTCATTCATGCCCTACAAGAACGTGGAAACGATGCTGGCCGGTATGGCCGGCCTGCCCGGCTACACCCTGCACCTGCTGAGCCGGATCACGCCCGAGAGGCGCGCAGAGCTGGAACTGCTGGTCCCGGCCGGAGCCTCCGTGGTCTTCCACAACGGGGTAACGGACGCGGAGTACGACTCATACCTGCGTACGGCCACGGCCTTGGTCAGCCTGTCCCGCGCCGAAGGCTACGGCCTTCCGCTCGTGGAAGCCATGGCCCTGGGGACACCGGTGATTGCCAGCGACATTCCGATTTTCCGGGAAGTGGGCGGGGACGCTGCCACCTATGTCGATCCCGCTTCGCCATCCCAGTTCTCGGCGGCAGTGGCCCGGTTGCAGGATGACGAGCACTGGCAGGAGATCTCCCGGCTGTCCGTTGCCCGCGCCAACGAATTCACGTGGGATGAATCAGCGCGCCAGCTGATGGACACGGCCGGGGAAATCGTGGCGAAACGGCGCCGGTAACAACCTCCCGCCCCGGAGCCGGCTCCCCTAGAGGACGTCGACGCCGTCCAGGCGGAGCTGAAAGGGATCGAAGGCCCGCTTGGCAGCTACCGCGGAACGGGTAGTACGCAGGACGCGGACCACGACGGCGGCCTGGCCGTAGGCGAAGAACAGCAGGGTCCGGACATCCTCGCCGGAGCGGCCGGGCGCCAGAGGTCCGGCCGGCAGCACCGGCGCAGGACCTGCCAGGCGCAGCTGGATGCCGGAGCCGGCCAGGTCTGCCGAGACTGCCCCGGTGAAGTGTTCGACGGCGGCACGCGGGCCTGTAACGGACGCAATCCGGACGGAGGGTGGAAGCTGGAGTTCTGCCCGCAGCGACAATTCCCGCTGGGCGTAGCCAGCCGGATCCCAGCGCAGCAGCGCACCCACCGCAGCCGTGTCGGTGGCCGTGATGACGGCGAGTCCGCCCTCGGAAGCGGGGCGCACCAGGGCTGCAGCGTTGAACCAGCGCCGGACGGTGTCTTCGCCGGCCCGCAGGGTTTCGCGGCGCAGCAACGAATCGCCGTCCAGCAGCAGTGCTGCTGCGAAACCTCCTTCGGCCACCGGCTCAGCCCCAACCGTGGCCACCACCAGGGCCTTGCCTGGGCCTACTGCGGCCTTCACGTGATCGCCCGAGGATGTCACCACCGTTGTGCCGGGAAAAGCGCGGCCCAGTTCCTCCGCCGTCCTCAGCACGCCCGTGGCGCCCTTGCGAAGCCGCCGTCCCGTGCAGTGCACGCACCGCCAGTCCGGCGCCGGCGTCGAACACCAGCGGCACTGGGGTATGGCTGAGCTTCCGCCCAGGGCCAGCGGCCCCTGGCAGTTGCCGCACCGGGCAGGTTCCCGGCACGAGTCGCAGACCAGTGACGGCGCATAGCCTGCCCGTGCCACCTGGATCAGGACGGGCCCCCGTTCGAGCCCTTCCTTGGCGGCCCGCCACGCGGCACCGGGCAGGCGTGCGATGCGGGCGAGGGGGTCGCGTTCCTGTTCGAAGCTGTCTGCGGTATTGAGGACCCGCGGCACCGTGCGCCTGATGGCCTGCCGGTCCGGTTCGACGGGCAGGGCCCATCCGGCGTCAACCAGCCGCTGCACCTCGGTACTCCGGGCGTGGCCGGCAAGGAGGCAGGCCGAGCCCTCCTGTTCGGCGCGCAGGAGCAGAACCTCGCGGGTATGGGCGTACGGCGCTCGCTGGTCGATGTGGAGATCGTCACCGTCATCCCAGCAGGCCACGAGGCCCAGGTTGGCCACTGGCGCGAACGCGGCCGACCTGGTGCCGATAGCCACCCGGGCCGTGCCGGCCAGGAGCCGCAGGAAGTTGCGGTACCGCGGTGTGGGCCCGTCGTCGGCGGTAAGCCTGGCCACCGCCTCCGCGGGAACCAGTGCCGAGAGCGCCTGCTCCAGCCGGTCAAGGTCGCGGTAGTCCGGTACCACCACTACGGCACCGCGTCCGGCGGCGTACGTGGCGGCGACTGCCCCGGCCAGCAGTTGAGGCCAGCCGGACGGGCCATAGCCTTGAAGCGGGTTGATGACGGCGCGGGGGGATCCGCCGGCAGAGAGATGACGGAGGTAGGCCATACCATTGCGGTAGCCGGCCCACGCTCCGCCCGACGCGGTGTTCCCGTCGTCACGGCCGGCCGGAACGGATGCCTCTTCTTCGAAACCGGAAAGGTACTCCTTTTCCAGCCTGGCCATGCGTGGCGGGACTGCGAGCCGAAGAACGTCGCTGACCGTTCCGGCATACCGGGCGGCAACGGCGTTGGCGAGCTTTGCCACGGCCGGAGTGAGGACAGGCACCGGGGAGACCACCTTCGCCAGCGGCACAAGCGTGTGGCCGGCGTCGGAAACGGAAATCCTGTCCATCAGGAAACCATTGAGCTGTTGACCGTTGAAGGGCACTTTGACCCGGACACCGGGCTGGGCTTCGGCGTCCAGGGCCGCGGGGACGGCGTAATCGAAGGGACGGTCAAGGTGCGGCAGGGAGGATTCCACCAGGACCCGGGCCACCGGCAGGTGTTCTGCCAGGGGTACGCCGACGGGCTGGGTACTGGCAGGGAAGCCTCGCAGGAGGGTGGGCTGGACCGGCCCGCCGCCCTGGACGGAAAGATCCAGGGCCGGCTGTGCGGAGTCCTTGGCCATGGCGGCTACCTCCGTTCAGCTCCCGGGCGGAAAAGGCCAGCCAAGCACGGGGCACCGACATCCGCGCTGCCCGTGCACGGCGGCGCGGTCCCCCGCAGCCTGGACGCTAGGCGTTGAAGTACGCCTTCAGGTCGTCAACGCGGTCAAGGCGTTCCCAGGTGAAGTCGGGATCGTCCCGGCCGAAGTGTCCGTGAGCTGCCGTTTTGGCGTAGATGGGGCGCTTCAGGTCCAGGGCGTCGATGATGGCCCGCGGGCGGAGATCGAAGATCTCGGCGATGGCGGCACTGATCTGCGCAGGGTCGACAGTCTCGGTGCCGAATGTTTCAACGTAGGTGCCTACGGGACGGGCCTGGCCGATCGCGTACGCGATCTGGATCTCGGCACGCTTGGCCAGTCCGGCGGCAACGACGTTCTTGGCTACCCACCGCATGGCGTACGCAGCGGAACGGTCAACCTTTGACGGGTCCTTGCCGGAGAAGGCGCCGCCGCCGTGGCGTGCCATGCCGCCGTAGGTGTCGACGATGATCTTGCGGCCGGTCAGCCCGGCATCACCCACGGGGCCGCCGATGACGAATTCGCCGGCGGGGTTAAGGATGTTGGCCGCACGCGACACATCAAGGTTGGCCGCCGCGAGGACGGGCTTGATGACCACCGAGGCAAGGTCGGTGCGAAGCTGTTCGAGGCTGGCGCCCTCGGCGTGCTGGCTGGAGATCACGACGGTTTCAACGGAGACGGGGCGGTCCCGGTCGTAGCCCACGGTGACCTGGGTCTTGCCGTCGGGGCGGAGGTAGGCAAGCTCACCGGATTTGCGGACTTCGGTGAGGCGTTCGGACAGGCGGTGCGCCAGCCAGATGGGTGTGGGCATGTAGGACGGGGTTTCGTCGCTGGCGTAGCCGAACATGATGCCCTGGTCGCCGGCACCCTGGAGGTCGTAGTCGTCCTCCTGGCGTCCTTCACGGGCCTCGAGGGAATTGAACACTCCCCCGGCGATGTCATTGGACTGCTGCCCGATGGATACCGACACACCGCAGCGTGCGCCGTCGAAGCCGTTGGCGGACGAATCGTAGCCGATGCCGAGGATGGTCTCCCGGACAATCTGCGGGATTTCCACGTAGGCGTCGGTGGTGACTTCGCCGGCGACGTGCACCAGCCCGGTGGTGGCCATGGTTTCCACAGCTACGCGGGACTCCGGATCGGCCGCAAGGAGGGCGTCCAGGATGGCGTCACTGATCTGGTCGCAGATCTTGTCCGGGTGGCCTTCGGTAACGGACTCCGAGGTGAAGAGCCGAAGGGACGAGGGCGTAGCCCCGGAGGTCTGGTGAAGGTGCAGCGGTAAAGTCACTCAACTACCTTACTGGTTGGATCACGCGCGCCCGTCGGGAAACGTCGCGGGATGTCACGGTACTAAGCAAACGTGGTACTAAACACGTCAGGCCCGGGGCGACACCTGGTTCAGTTCGAAGCCGATGCGGCTGATGATGGCCGCAGAAACGTCTGCCTTGGTGCCGGACGCCTCTTGAGGTTCGGAGCCGGAACGGGCCAGGATGACCACCGAATTGGTGTCCTTGCCGAAAACCTTGTCCGAGCCGACATGGTTGACTACCAGCAGGTCGCAGCCTTTGCGCTGGAGTTTGGCCTCAGCGTAAGCGCGGACATCCCCGTGCTTGTCACCCGTTTCGGCAGCAAAGCCCACAATGAGCTGGCTGTCCGCTGCAGGACCGGTGGCGCCCTGGTTGCGGCGCTCCACGAGCTCCTGCAGGATGTCCGGGTTGCGGACCAGGGTGATGACGGGATCTGCGGTGTCGTCGCGTTTCTTGATTTTTGTGTCCGAGATTTCCGCGGGGCGGAAGTCTGCCACGGCGGCGGACATGATGACGACGTCGGAATCTGCGGCGGCAGCCAGCGCGGCCTCTCGCAACTGCAAGGCAGTTTCGACGTTAACCACCTCGACGCCCGGGGGCGGCGGAACTTCCATGTGCGCTGCGAGCAGCCGGACGGTCGCGCCGGCGTTCCGCGCGGCGACGGCCAGGGCTACGCCCTGTTTGCCGGAGGACCGGTTGCCCAGGAAACGGACGGGGTCCAGTGGTTCGCGGGTTCCGCCGGCACTGATGGTGACGGTCTTGCCTGCCAGCGGAAGCTGGAAATCGGTTTGTCCGTGAACCAGGGCCATGGCGGCGTCGAAGATGGCGTCAGGTTCGGGCAGCCGTCCCGGCCCGGAATCCGAGCCCGTGAGCCTGCCGGAAGCCGGTTCCAGTACCGCCGCACCGCGGCCGCGGAGTGTTTCCACGTTGGCGCGGGTTGCCGGATGCTGCCACATCTCGGTATGCATGGCGGGAGCGAAGAGGACGGGGCCGTGCGCCATCAGCAGCGTGTTGGTGAGGAGGTCCCCCGCCTGGCCCGTGGCCGCTTTGGCCAGGAGATCGGCCGTGGCCGGGGCGATGACCACGAGGTCAGCCTCGTGGCCCAGCCGGACGTGGTTGACCTGGTGGACGTCGTCGAAGACGCTGTTGCTCACGGGGTTGCCGGAGAGCGCCTCCCAGGTGGCGGTCCCGACGAAGCGGGTTGCCGCCTCCGTGGGTATGACCGTGACATGGTGGCCGGCTTCAGTAAAAAGCCGGAGGAGCGATGCCACCTTGTAGGCGGCTATCCCTCCCCCGACTCCGAGGACTATGCGCACGTGACCTCCGTCAGCAGCACGTCATGCGGCAGGTTGTTACTCTGCGGCTTCGATCGGTGTGGATACCAGCTTGCCCTCGTTGATCTCGCGCAGGGCGATCGAGAGGGACTTCTCGTTCAGCTTGGTGTCTACCAGGGGGCCGACGTACTCGAAGAGTCCCTCGTGAAGCTGGGCATAGTAGGCGTTGATCTGACGAGCGCGCTTGGCACCGAAGATCACCAGGCCGTACTTGGAGTCGGCCGCTTCGAGCAGCGAGTCGATCGGCGGGTTGATGATGCCTTCAAGGTTCGTGGACACGAATTCTCCAAAATTCTAGCGGGCTGACGGTTCCTGCAGGTGTGCATGAGGGGTCAGCCCCATGAGTGAAACAAGCTCGTCCGCTGCCCGGCGGACGTCGTCATTGATGACGGTGTGGTCGAACTCCGGTTCAGCAGCAAGTTCCAGTTTAGCGGTTTCCAGCCGGCGCTGCTGTTCTTCGGGGGTTTCTGTTCCGCGGCCCACGAGCCGGCGGACCATTTCGTCCCAGGTGGGCGGGGCCAGGAACACGAATTTGGCGTCCGGGACGGCTTCCTTAACCTGGCGCGCACCCTGGAGGTCGATTTCCAGGAGGACGGAACGTCCTTCCTCAATGGCCTCGTTGACGGTGCTCTTCAATGTGCCGTAAGTGTTTTGGCCGTGCACTACTGCCCACTCGAGCAGTTCGCCCTCCGCGATGAGCCGTTCAAACTCTTCCGTCGACTTGAAGAAGTAGTGGACGCCGTCCACTTCACCCGGCCGGGGGGCGCGGGTGGTGGCTGAGACGGAGAGCCAGACCTCGGGGTAGTTGTCGCGGATATAGGTGGATACGGTGCCTTTGCCAACAGCTGTCGGACCTGCGAGGACTGTCAGTCCGGGTTTCTTGCTCACGTATTCCTTTGCCGAGGTTTGGGGTTATGGGGTGGGCCGGCGCCGGCCACCCCTAATGTTCGTCTATAAAATCTACCAGCGCCCGCCGCTGGTGGACGCCGAGGCCCCGGACGCGGCGTGACGCGGCAATGCCCAGTTGTTCCATAATGGCGGCTGCCCGCACCTTGCCAATGCCCGGCAGCGCCTCAAGGAGTTCGGAAACCCGCATCCTCGCCAGGGCGTCGTCGGCGGCGGCCGAGTCGATGATGTCGGCTGCGGACCGCTTGCCGTTCTTGAGGCTTTCCTTGGCGGCAGCCCTGGCAGCACGTGCGGCCGCCGCCTTGCCCAGGGCCTCGGCCCGTTCCGACGCGGATAACGGTCGCAGTACCATGACGCATACCCCCGGAATCGGCGGAATTTATCCAAGGGCGGCCGCCCTTGGACCTGTCCTGAAAATACCCTCTGGTGCTGGATGAAGCAATGGATGGGCGCAAACCGGGAACTATTCCCGGTTCAGCCCAGGCGCAGGCCGGCCAAGGTCCGCTGCGCCGCGTCCCGCAATCCCCGGGGTTCCGGTCCCGCAGCCAGGATGTCCCGGCTTGAGGTACCCAGGACCATCGGGTAGGCATCCCCGAAGGTGGCCCGCAGGTCCGCCGGCGTTGCACCCTGCGCACCCAGCCCGGGGGCCAGGATGGGGCCCCGGACGGCGGCGAGGTCCAGGTCAAGGTCCGCCAGGGCACTGCCCACGGTGGCCCCCACTACCAGGCCCACAGAGCCCAGGCTGCCCTGGTAGCGTGCGTTCTCGCGGGCCGCGGCGGACGTGATCCGGCGTGCCACCGAGTCCGCTCCCCCGACGTGCTGCACGGATGCGCCCTCAGGGTTGGAGGTCAGGGCCAGGACAAACACGCCGCGGCCGGTCTCGGCTGCGAGGTCCAGCGCAGGGCGCAGGGACTCGAAGCCGAGGTAGGGGCTGAGGGTGACAGAGTCTGCTGCCAGCGGGGATTCGTCGCGGAGCCAGGCGTCCGCGTAGGCGGCCATGGTGGATCCGATGTCGCCGCGCTTGGCGTCGGCGATGGTCAGGACGGACTGGTCCCGCGACTCAGCCAGGACTTCCTCCAGCACCGCCATGCCTGCCGAGCCGTGGCGTTCGAAGAGTGCCACCTGCGGCTTGACCGCGGCAGCGAGCGACGCCACCGCCTCCACTACGGTGAGCGAGAAGCGGCGCAGGCCCGCGACGTCGTCGGCCAATCCCCAACTCTTCAGCAGTGCCGGGTGCGGGTCAATGCCCACGCACAGCGGGCCTCGGGAGGCCATGGCGGCGCCGAGCCGGGAGCCGAACGACTCCCGGCCCTGCGCTTCAGCTTGCGCTGGTACCTGCTCAGGCATGCTGCAGGTCTGCCTTCGCGGCTGCGGCCTTCTGGGATTCGCCCAGGGCTGCGGCGTGCTCCTGGAGGCTGGTGACGGACCATTCGTACGTCCGCATGGCCTCGATCGCCTGTACGGCTGCGTTGAACTCAGCCACGGTGGTGATGCAGGGAATGCCGATCGACGTTGCGGCCGCGCGGAGCTCATAGCCGTCGCTGCGGGCTTCTCCGCCTGAGGGCGTGTTGAAGACCATGTCGATCTCGCCGGCGACCACGAGGTCGGCGATGGTGCCTTCGCCCTCGGCGCTGCTGCCCTCGGCGACCTTGCGTACGGGAGTGGCGGCGATGCCGTTGCGGCGCAGCACATCGGCGGTGCCGCCGGTGGAGACGATCTCGAAGCCGAGGTCGGAGAGCCGCTTGACGCCCATGATCACGGAGCGCTTGTCCCGGTTGGCAACGGAAACAAAGACCTTGCCCTCGGTGGGCAGGGCGTTGTTGGCCCCAGCCTGGCTCTTGGCGAAGGCGGTGTCGAAGTGCTTGTCGATGCCCATGACCTCACCGGTGGAGCGCATTTCCGGGCCAAGCAGCGAGTCCACTACCTTGCCCTCGAGGGTGCGGAACCGGCTGAACGGCAGCACCGCTTCCTTGACGGCCACGGGCGCGTCCAGGGGCAGGGTGGAGCCGTCACCGGTTTCGGGCAGCATCTTGTAGGCGGTGCGGAGCTGGTTGATGGTGACGCCGGTCCCGATCAGGGCGGCCGCCTTCGCCATCTGCACGCCCGTTGCCTTGGACACGAACGGCACGGTGCGGGAGGCCCGCGGGTTGGCTTCGAGGACGTACAGGACGTCGGAGGCCAGCGCGAACTGGATGTTGATCAGGCCGCGGACGCCTACGCCCTCGGCGATGGCGCGGGTGGCGGTACGGACGCGTTCGACGACGTTGCTCCCCAGGGTGATCGGCGGCAGGACGCAGGCGGAGTCGCCGGAGTGGATGCCGGCTTCCTCGATGTGCTCCATGATGCCGCCCAGGTACATGTCGGTGCCGTCGAAGAGGGCGTCGACGTCAATTTCGACGGCGTCTTCGAGGAACCGGTCGATCAGGACCGGGTGGTCCGGGGTGATCTCGGTGGCGTTGGCGATGTAGCGGGACAGGTTGGGCTCGTCGTAGACGATCTCCATGCCCCGGCCACCGAGGACGTAGGACGGACGGACCAGCACGGGGTAGCCAATTTCGTCGGCGATCTTTTTGGCGTCCTCGAAGGATACGGCGGTGCCGTTCTTCGGGGATACCAGGCCGGCCTTGTCCAGGACGCGGGAGAAGGCGCCGCGGTGTTCGGCGAGGTCGATGGCCTCCGGGGAGGTGCCGAGGATGGGCACGCCGGCGTCGGCCAGCTGCTGGGCCAGCTTCAGCGGGGTCTGTCCGCCGAGCTGCACGAAAACGCCCATGACGCCGCCGGTGCGCTCCTCGGCCGCGATGACCTCCAGCACGTCTTCAAGCGTCAGCGGCTCGAAGTACAGGCGGGTGGACACGTCGTAGTCCGTGGAGACGGTTTCCGGGTTGCAGTTGACCATCACGGTCTCGTAGCCGGCCTTGCGCAGTGCCATGGACGCGTGGACGCAGGAGTAGTCGAACTCGATGCCCTGGCCGATGCGGTTGGGGCCCGAGCCGAGGATCAGGATGGACGGCTTGGAGTGCAGCGCAACCTCGTCCTCCTCGTCGTAGGCCGAGTAGTGGTACGGCGTGTACGCGGCGAACTCGGCGGCGCAGGTGTCAACGGTCTTGTAGACGGGGCGGATGCCCAGTGCCTGGCGGACACCGCGGACCACGGCCTCGGAGTTGTGCGTGAGGGCACCGATCTGCTCGTCTGAGAAGCCGTGGCGCTTGGCGCGCTGCAGCATCTCCGTGGTGAGGGCACCGGCCTGGCGGATCTCCCGGGAAACCTCGTTGAGGAGTTCGAGCTGGTCCAGGAACCAGGGATCGATCTTGGTGGCCTCGAAAAGCTGCTCAACGGTGGCGCCGCCCAGCAGGGCGCGCTGCACCTGGTACAGCCGGTCCGTGGTGGGACGCTTGGCCTTCTCGATCAGCTCGGCAACCTCGTACTCCGGGACGGAGCTGAAGTCCAGCTGCGAGCCCTTCTGCTCCAGGGAGCGGAGGGCCTTCTGCAGGGCTTCGGTGAAGTTACGGCCCATGGCCATGGCTTCGCCCACCGACTTCATGGTGGTGGTGAGGGTGTTGTCCGCGGCCGGGAACTTCTCGAACGCGAAGCGGGGAACCTTGACCACAACGTAGTCGAGCGTCGGTTCGAAGGACGCCGGGGTCTTCTGGGTGATGTCGTTGGGGATTTCGTCCAGCGTGTAGCCCAGGGAGAGCTTGGTGGCAATCTTGGCGATCGCGAACCCGGTGGCCTTCGACGCCAGGGCCGAGGAACGGGACACCCGGGGGTTCATTTCGATGACCACCACGCGCCCGGTGGCCGGGTCGATGGCGAACTGGATGTTGCAGCCGCCCGTGTCCACGCCGACTTCACGGATCACGGCGATGGAAACGTCACGGAGCTTCTGGTACTCGCGGTCGGTCAGGGTCAGTGCAGGAGCCACGGTGATGGAGTCGCCGGTGTGCACGCCCACGGGGTCGAAGTTCTCGATGGAGCAGACGACAACCACGTTGTCGTTCTTGTCCCGCATCATCTCGAGCTCGTATTCCTTCCAGCCAAGGATGCTCTCCTCGAGCAGGACCTCGCTGGTGGGGCTGTACTGGAGGCCCTGGCCAACGATGCGGCGCAGGTCGTCCTCGTTGTACGCCAGGCCTGAGCCCAGGCCGCCCATGGTGAAGGAGGGGCGGACCACCATCGGGTAGCCAAGGTCCTTGGCGGCTTCCAGGGCTTCGTCCATGGTGTGGATGATGTGGCTGCGGGCGGATTCGGCACCGCAGCGTTCCACCACGCCCTTGAACTTTTCGCGGTCCTCGCCGAGCTCAATGGCGGCGATGTTGGCACCGATCAGTTCCACGTTGTACTTCTCGAGCACACCGTTCTTGTCCAGCGCGATGGCCGTGTTGAGCGCCGTCTGCCCGCCCAGGGTGGGCAGCACAGCGTCCGGGCGTTCCTTGGCGATGATCTTCTCCACCACCTCTGGGGTAATGGGCTCGATGTAGGTGGCGTCCGCGAACTCGGGGTCGGTCATGATGGTGGCCGGGTTGGAATTCACAAGGATGACTCGGAGGCCCTCCTCCTTCAGGACACGCAGTGCCTGGGTTCCGGAGTAGTCGAATTCGGCGGCCTGGCCGATGACGATCGGGCCGGAACCAATGACGAGGACGCTCTTGAGATCTGTACGTTTCGGCATTACTTCTTGTCCTCAGTCTTGGTGTCGGAGTTTTTCGGCGCGGCGGAGCCTTCAACAGGGTTATGGGCGGAGTCCACGGGATCCTTGGACTCGTTGGCGGTCTTTCCGTCCCGCGTGCCTTCCATCAGGTCGATGAAGCGGTCGAACAGGTACGCGGCGTCGTGCGGACCGGCCGCGGCCTCAGGGTGGTACTGGACCGAGAAAGCCGGAATGTCGAGGCAGGCGAGGCCTTCCACCACGTCGTCGTTCAGGCTGACGTGGCTGACCTCCACCCGGCCGTAGCGCTCCTCCGGAGCCTGGGTGGCGCCGTCGAGCGGTGCGTCCACGGCAAATCCGTGGTTCTGGGAGGTGATTTCCACCTTGCCGGTGCGGCGGTCCATGACGGGCTGGTTGATGCCGCGGTGGCCGTAGCGGAGCTTGTAGGTGCCGAACCCGAGGGCGCGGCCCAGGATCTGGTTGCCGAAGCAGATGCCGAAGTACGGCAGCTTCTCGTCCAGGACGGAGCGGAGCAGCTTGACCTGGGCGTCGGCGGTGGCGGGGTCGCCGGGTCCGTTGGACATGAAGAAGCCGTCCGGGTTGACCGCCTTGACGTCCGCCAGTGTGGCGGTGGCGGGCAGGACATGGACTCGCACTCCACGCTCGGCGAACCGGACGGGGGTCATGGCCTTGATGCCGAGGTCGATGGCGGCGATGCTGAACCGGGGTTCGGCGTCCCAGCCGTGGTCCTTGGGTTCCACCACGTAGGCTTCGTCAACGCTGACTTCCTCGGCGAGGCGGGCGCCTTCCATGGGGGCGCTGGCGAGGACAGCCTCCACCAGTTCCTTGTCCGATGCCCGTGCGGCGTCGCCGGAGAAGATGCCGGCGCGCATGGTCTTGTGTTCGCGGAGATGGCGGGTGATGGCACGGGTGTCCACGCCTTGGATCCCGACGATGCCCTGATCGACGAGCTCTTCGTCCAGGGAGCGCTCGGAGCGCCAGTTGGAGGGACGGCGGGCGGCGTCGCGGACGATGTAGCCGGCCACCCAGATGCGGCGCGATTCTGCGTCTTCGCTGTTGACGCCGGTGTTGCCGATGTGCGGTGCGGTCTGGACCACCAGCTGCCGGGCGTAGGAGGGATCCGTGATGGTCTCCTGGTAACCGGTCATGCCCGTGGCGAAGACGGCTTCGCCCAGGGCGGTTCCGGTGGCGCCGTAGCTGGTGCCGCGGAAGATGCGTCCGTCTTCGAGGACGAGCGCAGCGGGGGCTGCCGGGGTGGCGGTGGTTGAAGTCACTGTATTCGCTTTCACTGTCTTACTTTCCACTGGTGGCGTCAGCCGCCGGGGCTGAAGAGATCAATTCCTGGAGTGCCGTGTACAGGGTGTCCTTGTCCGCCGCGCGGCGGGTCCGGAAGCCGGTGTCCAGTTCGTGGTGGCCGTGCAGCCAGGTCAGGACGAGCAGGCCGTCCTTCTCCACGAACTTGCCGGCCATCCCGCTTTCCTGCCGCACGCCCGTGAGCGACGCGGCGGGGATGTAGAGGGCGGGGGCACCGGCTCGGTCGAACAGCACGCCGCCCGGGTACACGGCCAGGGTTGCGTTGGTGCGGATGCCGAGGCTGTGGACGGCCACCCGGTCAAGCCAGTCGCCGCCGGTGGTGGTGGCGACGTACTGTCCCTCGGCTTCGGCGGACGGCTCGCCCGGTTCCGCGGGCGCCTGGGGCAGGGGCCCGACGTCGGACTGGCGCTTCAGGCGGTTGCGCCAGCCAATGCCGAGGAGGACAAAGACGACGGCGATGATCGCCAGCATCGCCAGTCCCGGAAGGATTTTTTCCATCAGGCGGCGCCTGCCTCGACTGCGGCGTGCGGGTAGGGGGTGTTGAGTTCGCCGTCCAGGACCGTGGGGTGGCCCTTGAAGAACGTGGCCACCACCTTGCCCGGCAGTTCGCGGCCCTTGAACGGTGAGTTCCGGCCCATGGTGGCCATCCGGAACGGGTCCACGGTCCAGCGGGCGGCAGGGTCCACCAGGAGGATGTTTGCCGGTTCGCCGGCTTCGAGTGGACGGCCCTGGTCTTCAAGCCGGCCGATCTGCGCGGCGGCCGCGGAGGTTACGCGGGCAAAGTCGGCCCAGGTCATCAGGCCGGTTTCGATCATGGTGTGCTGGACCACTGAGAGCGCGGTTTCCAGGCCGGTCATGCCCATGGCCGCCTGCGCCCATTCGCATTCTTTGTGCTCGCTGGGGTGCGGCGCATGGTCGGTTCCCACAACGTCGATGGTGCCGTCTGCCAGCCCTGCGCGCAATGCCTGGACGTCGGCATCGGTGCGCAGTGGCGGGTTGACCTTGAAGACGGGGTCGTAGCTGCGGACCAGGTCGTCGGTCAGCAGCAGGTGGTGTGGGGTGACCTCGGCCGTGACGTTGATACCGCGTTCCTTGGCCCAGCGGATGATTTCCACTGAACCGGCGGTGGACACATGGCAGACGTGCAGCCGGGAGCCAACATGCTGGGCGAGCAGGACGTCCCGGGCGATGATGCTTTCCTCGGCAACGGCAGGCCACCCGGTCAGGCCCAGGACGGCGGACACCTCGCCCTCGTTCATCTGTGCCCCGGCGGTGAGGCGCGGTTCCTGCGCGTGCTGGGCCACCACGCCGTCGAACGCTTTGACGTACTCCAGCGCCCGGCGCATCAGTACGGGGTCGTGGACGCAGATGCCGTCGTCGGAGAACATCCTGACCCGTGCCCGGGAATCGGCCATGGCACCCAGTTCTGCAAGCTGCTCCCCCGCAAGGCCCACCGTGACGGCGCCTACCGGGCGGACGTCAACCCAGCCTGCGGCGCGTCCCAGGGTGTATACCTGCTCAACCACACCGGCGGTATCGGCAACCGGAGTGCTGTTGGCCATGGCGTGGACGGCCGTATAACCGCCGAGGGCAGCTGCACGGGTTCCGGTCTCAACGGTTTCTGCGTCCTCCCGGCCGGGCTCACGGAGGTGGGTGTGGACATCCACCATGCCGGGCAACGCCACCAGGCCAGCGGCGTCGATGACTGTGACGTCACCGTCCTGTCCCTCCGGCGAGAGGCCGGTGCCGATTTCGGCGATGATGCCGTCGCGGATCAGCAGGTCGGCCGGCTCGCCGCCCAGGATGGAGGCGCCTTGGATCAAGTACGTTCCGGTGTTGCCGGCCATCAGATGCTCTCCTTGGTGGAATGGGCGGTTCCGGCGGTAGCCAGGACCGGGGTTGCGGCTGTTTCCCGGGTGTCCCCGGAGAGCAGCAAATAGAGCGCAGCCATGCGCACGGAAACACCGTTGCGGACCTGCGCGAGGACGGTGGATCGGGGTGAATCTGCTGCAGCTGCGCTGATCTCAAGCCCCCGGTTCATGGGGCCCGGGTGCATGATGATGGTGTCCTTCATGCCCAGGCTGTCGAGGGCCCGCAGGCGGTTGTCATCGAAGCCCCAGCGGCGTGAGTACTCACGGGTGCTGGGGAAGAACGACGCGTTCATGCGTTCGCCCTGGACGCGGAGCATCATGACGGCGTCCACGCCCCGGGCGAGAGTTTCGTCGAGGTCGTAGCTGACGGCGCAGGGCCACTTTTCGACGCCGATGGGCAGCAGCGTGGGGGGCGCCACCAGCGTGACCTCCGCACCCAGCGTGCGCAGGAGCCAGACATTGGAGCGGGCCACCCGGGAGTGCAGGACGTCGCCGGCGATCGCCACGCGCATTCCCTTCAGGTCGGCGCCTTCGGAAGGGGTACCCGACAGTTTCGCCCAGTGCCGCCGCATGGTGAAGGCGTCCAGCAGCGCCTGCGTGGGGTGTTCATGGGTGCCGTCACCGGCGTTGATCACGCCGGCGTCGATCCAGTCGGTCGCGGCGAGCCGGTGCGGTGCACCGGAGGCCCAGTGGCGGATGACGACGGCGTCCGCCCCCATCGCGGACAGCGTCTGGGCGGTGTCCTTGAGGGATTCACCCTTGGAGACCGATGATCCCTTGGCCGCGAAGTTGATGACGTCCGCGGACAACCGCTTGGCCGCCGCTTCAAAGGAGATCCTGGTGCGGGTGGAGTCTTCGAAGAAGAGGTTCACCACTGTGCGGCCGCGGAGGGCGGGAAGCTTCTTCACTTCGCGGTCGCCGACTGCCGACATCTCCTCGGCGGTGTCGAGGATGCGGATGGCGTTGTGCAGGCTGAGGTCCTTGGTGGAGAGCAGGTGCTTCACAGTCCGCCTTCAATCACGACTTCATTGACGGGGGCTCCGCCGGCGGGGGTGTCCGTTTCTTCGAGCCGGACCCGGACCTTTTCGACCGAGGACGTAGGCAGGTTCTTGCCTACGTGGTCGGCGCGGATGGGCAACTCGCGGTGGCCGCGGTCGATCAGGACGGCGAGGCGGACAATGCGCGGGCGGCCGAGGTCCACGAGGGCGTCCAGTGCTGCGCGGATGGTCCGTCCGGAGTACAGGACGTCGTCTATCAGGACCACGACTTTGTTGTCGATGCCGGTACGGGGCAGTTTGGTGGGGTGCGGCGGCCGTGTTCCCTGGTGCGAGAGGTCATCCCGGAACATGGTGACGTCCAGTTGGCCCACTATGGCGGTGGCGTCAACGGTGTTGTCTGCGGCGGCGATCTTCTCCGCCAGCCGGACTGCCAGCGGATAACCGCGGCGGGGAATGCCCAACAGGACCAGGTCCCGGGATCCCTTGTTGGCTTCGAGGATCTCGTGGGCGATACGAGTGAGGGCACGGTCTATGTCAGCCTGGTTGAGTACTACCCTGGCTGGAACCGGTGCGCTGGTGACAGATGTCAACGCTCGTCTCCCCTTTCCCCGCCTCACAGGACGGAATTAAAAAAGGATCATGTGCGTTTCAAAATTACCATAGGGCCGCCGCCCGGCGGCGCCCGATCAACGCGTTGATCGTCACATTGAAACGCGGCGTGTACGCGGTCCTTGGAGCGGACCACGCCGCCACCTAGGTGTACTCAGTCAGTAGGTTGTTTGCACCTGCTGGTGGGTGGTTTGCCTCCGAGGCTGCTGTGGGGCCGGTGGTTGTTGT
>NZ_JZTW01000011.1 GCF_000962805.1 Pseudarthrobacter chlorophenolicus
CGGGCACCATCCGGTGCCCGCCGCCGTCGTCAGGGCCTAACTGCCGAGGTTCCGGAACTTCCGTGCCCGCGAGGCCACCAGCTGGGACACGGGCACAGCGGCAACTGAGGCGAGCTCGTACTCGATGGCGTGCGCCATCCGTGCGCAGAACTCGCGCGGTTCGAGGGACGCGTCGTGGCGCTCGTCCACGATGTGGTCCACCAGCCCGTTGGCGTAAAGCGATGCCACGTTGACGCCCTGCGCCTGGGCCATCGCGGGGGCGAAATCCGTGGTGCGGTGGACGATCGCGCTCGCGCCCTCGGGCGGCAGCGGCGACAGCCAGCTGTGTTGGGCCGCGATGGTCCGGTCCGCCGGCAGCAGGGCCAGCGCCCCTCCCCCGGCCCCTTGCCCGAGCAGGACCGAGACCGACGGCGATTCGAGCCCAATCAGTTCATGCAGCGAGCGTGCGATTTCCCCGGCCAGGCCGCCCTCCTCGGCCTCCTGCGAGAGGGCAGCTCCGGCGGTGTCGATGACCGTGAGCAGCGGCAGCCGCAGTTCCTCCGCCAGCTTGGCGCCGCGCCTCGCCTCGCGCAGCGAACCCGGCCCCATCCCGGCGGCGTCCTTCCGCAGCGGGCGGGCGTGGCCCAGCACGATGCAGGACTGGGTGCCGAACCGGGCCAGGGCCAGCAGCAGCCCGGGATCCTTTTCGCCCTGCCCGGTGCCATTGAGCGGGAGGGCGTCGCTGGCGCCGTACTTGAGGAGTTGGCGGAGATCGGGCCGGCGCGGTTGCCGGGAAATTCCGATGGAGGTCCAGGCATCCACCTCGGCGGGCCGGACAGCCAGCGTGGCGGGGGCGTCAGGCCAGGCGGCGGAGCCGGAAGCCCGCCGGGGCATCAGGATATCCAGCGCCCGGCCCACCAGTTCGGCGAGCTTGCCGGGCTCCACCACACCGTCGATCAGGCCCTTGCTGAACAGGTTCTCGGCCACCTGCACGTTGTCCGGGAAGGCTTCGCCGTGCAGCGCCTCGTAGACCCGCGGACCCAGGAACCCCAGTAGGGAGCCGGGCTCGGCCACGTTGATGTGTCCCAGGGATCCCCAGGAGGCCATGACGCCCCCGGTGGTGGGGTGGCGCAGGTAGACCAGGTACGGCAGGCCTGCCTGCCGGTGGGCGCGGACGGCCGCAGTGATCTTGACCATGGACAGGAACGCCAGGGTGCCTTCCTGCATGCGGGTACCACCCGAGGCGGTGCCTGCCAGCAGCGGCAGGCCCTCCGCCGTGGCGCGCTCCACCGCAGCCACGATCCGTTCGGCTGCGGCGTGGCCGATCGAGCCCGCCAGGAAGGAAAATTCGCTCACGATCAGGGCCACCCGGCGGCCGCGGATCAGGCCGGCGCCGGTCAGCACTGATTCGTCAGTGCCGCTGCGTGCCCGCGCCTTGGCAAGATCGGCCGCGTACTCGCCGGTCAGCACCGGCTGCTGCGGTTCGGCATCCCAGGACGTGAAGGAACCGTCGTCCACCACGGCATCCAGCAGTTCGGCGGCGCTGAGGTGGCGCACCTTTTCCGACGTCGGCACGCTATTCAGCCCCGGCCGGGGCGTCCGCGGCGGCGACCGGAACCAGCCCCAGCCACTCCCTGATGGATCCGCCGTCAGCGTCCAGGAGCGGCGGCGCAGCATGGTCCGTCACTGTCGTCTCCGCGGCGTCGCCCTGGGCGAAGAACCGCAGCGGCGGACCGGGCAGGCTGACCGTGCCAAGCAGCGGATGCTCCACATCCACCAGCAGGCCCTGCGAGGCCACCTGCTCCCAGGCGTACACCTCGTCCAGCGAGCGGACCTTCCCTGCAGGGATCCCGGCGTCGTTCAGCTTCCCCAGCAGTTCCACCGCGCCGTACTGGGCGAAGACGCGTTCGACGGCGGCAATCACCTGCTGGCGGTTCCGCACCCTGTCGGCGTTGCTGGCGAAGCCGGGCGCGGCCGGGTCCAGGCCGAAAGCGGCGGCAAAGGAAGCCCACAGCTTCTCACTGCCAACGCTGATCTGGACGCTGCCGTCCTTGCAGTTAAACAGGCCGTAGGGTGCGATGGACGGGTGGTGGTTGCCCTGCGCCTGCGGGACTTCGCCGGCCACTGTGGCGCGGGTGCCCTGGAAGGCGTGGACCCCGATGAGCGAGGCCAGCAGCGACGTGCGGACCACCTTGCCCTGGCCGGTCCGTTCGCGTTCAACCAGTGCGGCCAGCACTCCGGTGGCGCCGTTCATCCCGGCCAGCAGGTCCGCGATCGGGACGCCGACGCGCTGCGGATCGTCCGGACCCGAACCGGTGAGGGACATCAGGCCGGCCTCGCCCTGGAGGATCTGGTCGTAGCCGCTGCGCTGGGATTCCGGACCGTCATGGCCGAAGCCGGTGATGGACAGGATCACCAGCCGCGGGTTGAGCTCGTGCATGGCTGCAGTGGAGAAGCCCAGCCGGTCCATGACGCCGGGGCGGAAGTTCTCAATCACCACGTCCGCCCGTTCCAGCAGCCCGCGGAGCACTGCCTGCCCGTCACCGCTTTTCAGGTCCAGGCTGATGGATTCCTTGTTGCGGTTGCAGGACATGAAATAGGTGGACTGCAGGTCATCCTCGGGGCCCACGAAGGGCGGGCCCCAGCCGCGGGTGTCATCGCCGGTTCCGGGGTTCTCCACCTTGATGACGCGGGCACCGAGGTCGGCGAGCATCATGCCGGCGTGCGGGCCGGCCAGGGCACGGCTCAGGTCGACGACGGTATGCCCAGCCAGGGGGCCTTGCTGGCGGTCAGCTGCATTCATGTGCTGGTTCCTTTACTGAAGTGCCGCGGGGTGCCGGCGGCGGATGGAAACTGTGATGGCTACAGCCAGCCGGGGACTACCAGGGCCAGCCAGGCAAGGACTGGCCCGGCAACTATGACGATGCCGCTGTAGCCCAGGATCTGCTTGTAGAACTTGTCTTTGTCCACGCCCTCGGGCGCGTTGGCCAGGACCAGGGCGCCGTTGGTGGAGAAGGGCGAGACGTCCACGATCGTGGCGGCCACAGCCAGTGCGCAGATGACCCCGACCGCGCCGATTTCGCCGGTGGACAGGAAGGGCACGGCGAGCGGGATGAGTGCTGCCAGGATGGCGGTGGAGGATGCGAAGGCCGAGACGATGGCGCCGATGAAGCAAATGAGGAGTGCTGCAACGAGGGGCATGCCCATGCCGGCCACACCGTTGGAAACGAATTCGATGGTGCCTGCCTCTTCGAGCACGCCAACGAAGGTCAGCATGCCGCAGATCAGCAGCACGGTGGACCAGCTGATCTTGTTGATGGCACCCTTCTGGGCTGCGGGCGAGACGAGGGCCAGGACAATCGCGATGGTGATGGACACAAAACCGACGTCCATCTTGAAGCCCAGGGCGACGACGGCGAGGACCACCAGGCCGGCGATGGTGACCAGCTGCGGGATCCGCTCGGAGCGCTCCCTGGTGGCGGCGACGCCGTCGCCTGCGGGGTCGCGGGGGCCGTACATCCCGGAACCGAAGCCCTTGAAGGCGACGTCCGTGCCGGCCTTGGCACCGACGCTGACGGACATCCGGGCTTCGGCAGCCTGCTCCACGAAGTGGCCCACCCGGGAGGTCAGCAGCGTCCGGCCGCCCAGGACCACGAAGAGCACGACGGCGATCACGATGTTGAAGATCAGGCTGCTCAGGAACAGCGCCGTGGGGCTGAAGGCGAGGTCCGTCTTGGCGATGATGCCGTTGACGGTGACGCCGTAGACCGCGATGGGCGAGAACCCGCCGGCCTGGGCGCCGTGGATCACCATCATGCCCATCAGCAGCGGGCTGATCTTGTACTTGCCGGCAAAGCTGAGGGCGATGGGAGCGATGATCGCGACGGCGGCCGGGGACAGCGCACCGACGGCGGTGATGACGGCCGTGATGGCAAACATTACCCAGGGAATGAGGGCAACTCGGCTGCCCACCAGCCTGACGGCGCCGCGGACCAGGAGGTCGATGGTGCCGTTGTTCTGCGCGATGGCGAACAGGTAGGTGACGCCGACAATCGTCAGGAAGAGGCCACCGGGGAAGTTGGCCAGGATCTCATTCGTGGACATGCCCAGCACCAGGGCGCCCAGCAGGAAGGCACCCACGAAGGCGAGCGCACCCATATTGAGCGGCAGCACGGTGGCAAGCAGGAACATCGCCGCCAGGATGATGATCGATAGAACAGGAGCGGACATCGTTGGTCCTCCATTGGGGAAAGAAAAGTGTGACGTGAGTTACTGGCTCACTGGACTAGCCTCTTAGACAGTGAGTCTATCTGTCAATAGCAGGTCGCTGTATTCTTAGGGGACCGACGATGTAGCGAGGGCTTTGTGGAGAAGACAGCACGGCTGGGACTGGAACGGGTTTCGCGGCCAAGGCTTTACGAACAGCTGGTGGAGCAGATCCTTGCCTATATCGAATCGGCGCAGCTGAAACCCGGCGACCTCCTGCCGGCCGAGCGCGACCTCGCCGAACGGCTGGGGGTTTCACGCGCCACCCTGGCCCAGGCACTCGTGGCGCTGGAGGTTCTTGGCGTCATCGATGTCCAGCACGGCACGGGAGCGGTACTCGCCCGCCGGCCCAGTGTGGCATCCGTCATCAAGGGCCTCCGCGAGCACCGGAGCCGGCTGCCGGAAATCGTCGAGGCACGCAGCACGCTGGAAGGAAAGCTGGCCGCACTGGCCGCTTCGAGGCGTACTGATGAGGACCTGAAGGCGATCGATCACGCCCTTGAGGTCATGGCTACGGAAATCAGCGACGGCGACCGCGGCACGCGCGGCGACGAGCTCTTCCACGAAGCGATCACCGCAGCCGCGCATTCCTCGGTGCTGGCGCAGCTCATGGCATTCATCGCCGAGATGATCCTGGAAACGCGGATGGAATCCCTCGGCCAGCCGGGGCGGCCGGAACAGTCACTGGCCTCGCACCGGCGGATCGCCGACGCCATCCGGGACAAGGACCCGGAGGCCGCGGCGGAGGCGATGCTGGCGCACATCGAACTGGTGTCCGACGTCGAACTCCTCCGCTGACCCGGCTCCCCCATCTGCGGTTTTAACGGCAGATGCCCTATCAGATGTGGTTCCTAAAACCGGGTTCTAGGTACCACATCTGATAGGGCATCCGGGGTGGGGGGGTGGTCAATACCCGTAACTGGAGGACGAGTACGACGCCAGCCCGATGATGAGCAGCAGCCAGAAGCCGCCGTATCCCAGCAGGCAGAGGTAGCCCAGGACCAGGCCGGTGATGGACATGCCCTTGCCCGCAGGTTCGCGCTTGAGGGCCATGTGGCCAGTAATGATGGCAGCAAGCTGCGGAAGCATCAGCCATCCCATGATCACGGACGCGATGCCGCACACCATGCTGGCGATGCTGAGGGTCTTGGGCTCGGCCTGCATGCCATAGTAGGCGGGCTGTCCATACTGGGCCTGCTGGCCGTAGGGGCCCGGCTGTCCGTAGGGGCTGGCGCCGCCATACTGGTTGCCGTACTGGTCATTGCCATACTGCGGGCCGCCGTATTGGTTGCTGCCGTACTGCGCGGAAAGGCCCGGGTACAGCGGCGGCGGGGGAACATCGGAGCCCGGCGCGCTGGATCCGTGCGGCGGCACGAACGGCGGCGGTTCATACCCCGACGGCGGCGCGGGCGGAGTGCCGTCGCTGCCGGACGGGTTGTGCCACTGGGAGTCAGGGCGCTGGGAAGGCTGGTCAGTCATGGTTGTCCCCCTGGAAATGTTGCTTCCAGCCTATCGCCTGCGGCGGGTTTCCGGGTGCCGTCAGTGCAGGACCAGCTTGGCGGCCAGGCCAAGCATGACGATGCCGATTCCAAGGTCCAGGAACCGCCAGGTACGGGGGCTGCCGAGAACCCCGGACAGCGCCCGGGCCCCGTACCCCAGCGCAGAGAACCAGGCCACGCTGCCGGCAACTGCGCCGCCGGCGAAGATCCACCGGAGGTCCGGGCCCTGCTGGTTGGCCAGGCTGCCGAGGAGCACCACCGTGTCCAGGTAGACGTGGGGGTTCAGGAAGGTCAACGCCACCGTGCTGGCCACCACCGATCCCTTCGACCGGGGTGCGCCCTGCGCCAGGGCCGACGGTTTCAGCGCCGAGATGAAGGAGCGCACCGCGAACCAGGCCAGATAGGCAGCCCCGCCCCAGCGAAGAACTTCGAGGGCTTGGGGAAAACGGGTCACCAGTGCACCGATGCCGGCAGTCCCGCCCAGGATCAGCGCAGCATCACCGGCCATGCACACCGCAACCACTACGCCGATGTGCTCACGGCGGACTCCTTGGCGGAGCACGAAGGCGTTCTGGGCACCGATGGCCACAATCAGGGCCAGCCCCGTCAGCATCCCGGTGATTCCCGTCATCAACATGCACTCGACAGTACGGATCGCGCCATCTGAAGACAAACGATTGATTCTTCACTACCATTAGAATTTCTTCATGAATCTCGGGCATCTCCGCGCACTCGTGGCCGTCATCGACGAAGGCACCTTTGAGGCAGCGGCCGATCTCCTGCGCGTCACCCCGTCCGCCGTCAGCCAGCGCATCAAGGCGCTGGAGGCTTCTACCGGGCAGGTCCTGGTGCGCCGGCGGGTCCCGTGCGTTCCCACCGACGCCGGGGCAGTGCTGCTCCGGATGGCACGGCAGGTGCAGGTACTTGAGGCGGAAGCGTCAACCGCACTGGGCACCGCCACTGCCTCCCGCGCTGTCCTGCCGGTGGCCATCAACGCGGATTCGCTGGCCACCTGGTTCGTTCCCGTCCTCGCCGTGGCCGCCACGTGGCAGGACACCACCCTGGACCTTCACGTCGAGGACCAGGGTTTCAGCAGCCAGCTCCTGCGCCAGGGTGACGTCATGGGTGCCGTCACCTCCGATCCCGTCCCCGTCAGCGGTTGCCGGGTGGAGTTGCTGGGCCACATGCGGTACGTTCCGGTGGCCGCGGCCGCCCTGCGCCAACGGTTCGACAAGGGCAGCACGGTGGACTGGGCCAGGATGCCGGTCCTGAAATTCAATGCCAAGGACAACCTGCAGCGCGGACTGCTCGCGGAGAAGGGCGTCGGGCAGGTTCCGCCTACCCACACCGTTCCGTCATCGGAAGGGTTCCTCGCGGCCATCAAAGCCGGCCTGGGTTGGGGCATGCTCCCTGAACTGCAACTCGGCAACGACTTGGCCGACAGCTCGCTGGTCCTCCTCGGGAAGAACGCCCATGAGGATGTTCCGCTCTACTGGCAATCCTGGTCAGTGGACTCGGAGCGGCTCCGCCGGATGGGCGAGGCGGTCCGCGTCGCCAGCCGTGGCAAGCTGCGCACGGCCGCCCCGGAGAACGGCCGCAACGCCGGCAGCAAAATCAGCGCGTCCAGAACGGCAGGACGTAGACCGCGAAAATAACAAAGGCCGCCAGGAGGGCGAGCCGGCCGGCGCTGGTGCCGCCCCGCACCTGGTATTTCCCGCTCCGGTTCCGGCCGGCAGCGGTTCGAGCCGCTCCGCCGGCGGCCGACGCCGGGATGGCACGCCCGGCGGGATGCCGGGAAACACTGCCGTTCCGGCTACGGTCAGGACCCGCTGCGCGGTCATTATCCGTGCCGCGACGGTCCGGACCGGGAGCGCCCGTCCTCGGGCCGGCGTTTCCCGGACCGGCCGGCGGGAGGCCTCCCGCCGGCCGCACGACGGTTCCGGGCCGGACATTCCGGAACGCCGTGATGCCGGGCTCCTGCTCGTGGCTAAGTTCCTCCCCCAAGTGGGCATAGAGTCCCACCACGGCTTGGTGGTCCAGTACCGGCGGCAGCGCCTCGATGGCTCCCACCACGCGCTGGCTGCCTGCGACGGCGACATCGGAGTTCGTCACGCCAAAGAGGTCAGGCTGGGCGGCCATGCAGATCAGCGGCCGGACCAGCCGGCGGTGCGGCGGCGACAGTACGGAGGCGACGGCGGCGCACTGGGCCAGTGCGCCTTCCACTGCCTGGGTCCGCGCGTAGCGTCCCTGCCAGAGTACTCCGGATGCCACCCGCACCTCGCCGGTCCAGTTTTTGGAATCGACCACCACCACGCCTCCTGGCCCCACCAGGACATGGTCCAGGTTGGCCTTGGGCCGGCCGGGCCAGTGCACATCATGCAGCACGTACCAGCCGTGCGGAACCAGTTCGCTGAGCTTGTCCGCCACCACCCGTTCGCCCACGGCCCCGGCATCCCACGCCTTCGTGGAGCGCTCGGCCGCATCCAGCCTGCGCTTGAGCCTCGCCACCCGTTCAGCGGCCAGCCTGGACTGTTCGGCTGCCCCGTCTCCTGCCCCCATGGTGCGTCCCTGCTTCCGTGCCGGATGGGCGAAAGGCGGCAGGCCGCCGTCGTCCCCTGCTGTGGTCTGTTCGAGCCGTGAGGCTGTGGATAGCCTTCCGGATTTTTCGAAAGTAACAGCGCGCGCAGGGGCCGGTATATAGGTACTTTTCGGGGCATGTACTCAGGTTGGCTACTTGGTTAGCGGCACGGTTTCGATGACGTGCCGCCGTCACAGGGAGCGGAATGTGGGCCTGCCGTTTTGACTCCGGCGAGGTTCTGGCATGCTAGGTCCCATGGCTAGCCGCGCGGGTACACTTGCCCAACCCCAGGACCTTGTTGACATCACAGCGCTCCTCGACGCGTACTACGACATCTCGCCGGACCTGGGTGACCCAGGCCAGCGCGTGGTGTTCGGCACGTCGGGCCACCGCGGATCGAGCCTGAAGGCCTCGTTTAATGAAAAGCACATCGTGGCCATCACCCAGGCCATCGTCGAGTACCGGGCGGCCCAGGGCGTCACCGGACCCCTGTTCCTTGCCAAGGACACCCACGCCCTGAGCGAGCCGGCACAGAACTCGGCCCTCGAGGTCCTTGCCGCCAACGGCGTCCAGGTCCTGGTCGATGCCCGGCACGGCTACACGCCCACCCCGGCACTGAGCCACGCGATCCTCACCTACAACCGGAACGCCGGCGCCGGCGCCCCGCAGGCTGACGGAATCGTGGTCACCCCCAGCCACAACCCGCCGGCCGACGGCGGCTTCAAGTACAACCCGCCGCACGGCGGCCCCGCCGACTCGGACGCCACCGGCTGGATCGCCAACCGCGCCAACGAACTGCTGGAAAACGGCCTGCGCGGCGTCAAGCGCATCCCGCTGGCCGACGCCCAGGCAGCGGACACCACGGGCAAGTTCGATTTCCTCTCCAGCTACGTGGACGATCTTCCGTCCGTCCTGAACCTGGACGCCATCCGCGACGCCGGGGTCCGGATCGGGGCAGACCCCATGGGCGGCGCCTCCGTGGACTACTGGGGCGAAATCGCCGAACGCCACCACCTGAACCTCACCGTGGTGAACCCCACGGTGGACCCGCAGTGGGCGTTCATGACCCTGGACTGGGATGAGAAGATCCGCATGGACTGCTCGTCGCCGTCGGCCATGGCCTCGCTGATCCAGCGGATGACCGTTGGCGCCGACGGGTCCACCGCCTACGACATCGCCACGGGCAACGACGCGGACGCGGACCGGCACGGCATTGTCACCCCTGACGGCGGGCTGATGAACCCGAACCACTACCTCGCCGTGGCCATCGACTACCTGTACCGCAACCGCAGCGGCTGGAACCCGGCCTCGGTGGTGGGCAAGACCCTGGTGTCCTCCTCCATCATCGACCGCGTAGCAGAAAGCCTGGGCCGCAAGCTGGTGGAGGTTCCCGTGGGCTTCAAGTGGTTCGTGCCCGGCCTGCTCTCCGGCGAAGGAGCCTTCGGCGGAGAGGAATCTGCAGGAGCATCCTTCAACAAGCTGGACGGCAGCGTCTGGACCACGGACAAGGACGGCATCCTGCTGGCCCTGCTCGCGTCCGAGATCACCGCCGTCACCGGCAAGTCGCCGTCGCAGCTGTACAAGGGCCTGACGGACCAGTTCGGCGCACCCGTCTACGCCCGGATCGACGCCGCCGCCACGCGTGAGCAGAAGTCGGCACTCGGCAAGCTCTCGCCGTCGGACGTCACGGCGACGGAACTGGCTGGCGAGGCGATCACCGCCAAGCTCACAGAAGCTCCCGGCAACGGTGCTTCCATCGGCGGCCTGAAGGTGGTCACGGAGAACGCCTGGTTCGCCGCCCGCCCGTCCGGCACCGAGGACGTCTACAAGATCTACGCCGAGTCCTTCAAGGGCGAGGAGCACCTGAAGCAGGTCCAGGCCGAGGCCAAAGCCCTGGTGGACAGCGTCATCGCCTGATTTAACGCCAGATGCCCTATCACTTATGGTTCCTATCCATGCCGGATGGGGACCATAAGTGATAGGGCATCTTGGGTTTAGGGGTTAGACGGTGCGGACGGCCTCGTCGTAGGAGAACTTGGGCTTGGCGGCGCCCCAGGCTTCCTCACCGGGCTGGCCGATGTTGACCACCAGGAAGCTCTTCTGGTCGCCGGCCGGGAAGAAGGCGGCGTCGATGGCGGCGAAGTCGGCGCCGGTCATGGGGCCCGCGGCGAAGCCCAGCGAGCGGACGGCAAGGATGAAGTAGCCGGCCTGCAGGTGGGCGTTGTTGTTGCCGGTGCTTGCGGCCAGGGCGGGATCTGCGTCGTACATGGCCTTGGGGGCGTTGTAGCCGGGGAGGAAGCTGTCCCACTTACCGGCCCAGTCCGTCTCGTAGCTGAGGATGGCCACCAGCGGAGCGGAGGCGGTCTTGGCCTGGTTGCCGCGGGAAAGGGTGTCCACCAGGGTGGCGCGGGCCTCGTCCGAGCGGACGTAGGTGACGCGCAGCGGCTGGGAGTTGAACGCGGTGGGGCCGAACTTGGTCAGTTCGTAAATGGCCTGGGCCTGCTCCTCGGTGACTTCACCGGTGAAGGAGTTGGCGGTACGGGCCTGGGCGAAGATGGCGTCAACGGCTGCCGAATCGATAACCGCTTCTTGATGGGCAATGGTCATTCGCGTACCTTTCGCTGCGGCTCCCCCCGCCTGCCGGGGTGGGCCTCTGGTTGCTTTCCATAGTTGCAACTTCAACTGCTTGCCGCCTCTTCCCGTGACGGCAGGTGATGTTGGCCACAGCAGATCCCGGCGCCTCCGGGCAGCTACGGACGGCAGCCTCCCCGCAGGGCTGGCGGTATTCTGGAGCAAGTTGATCTTCGCCCCCTCGCGGCACCCCCTGAAAGGCATTCCTTCCCATGAGCATGCTCGGAATCAAATGGAAGCTGCACGGCACCGGCAAAACCATCAAGCCCGGCCACGTGGTGGCACCCGATGAGCGTTTGGCCTGGCCGCTGACCATCGGCGTGGGCATGCAGCACGTGGTGGCCATGTTCGGCGCCACGTTCCTGGTGCCCATCATCACCGGCATGCCGCCGGCCACCACCCTGTTCTTCTCGGGCATCGGGACGCTGCTGTTCCTGGTGGTCACCAAGGGACGGGTGCCCAGCTACCTGGGCTCGAGCTTCGCGTTCATCGCACCGATCACCGCCTCGCAGGCACAGTTCGGCATTCCCGGCGCACTGGGCGGCGTTGTCCTCGCCGGCGCCACCCTCGCCCTGGTGGGCGCCGTGGTGCAGAAGTTCGGCGCCGGTTGGATCAACCGGCTCATGCCGCCGATCGTCACCGGCGCCATCGTGGCGCTGATCGGCCTGAACCTCGCGCCCGCAGCGAAGCAGAACTTCGACGCCGCCCCCATCACCGCCGTCGTCACCCTGGCCACGATCATCCTGGTCAGCGTCCTGTTCCGCGGGATCCTGGGCCGGCTGAGCATCCTGGTGGGCGTGGTGGTGGGCTACCTGGTGGCCATGCTCCGCGGCGAGGTCAGCTACGACAAAATGGACGCCGCCGCATGGGTGGGCCTGCCGCATTTCCAGACCCCGGAGTTCCATATCGGCGTCCTGGGCCTGTTCGTTCCCGTGGTGCTGGTGCTGGTGGCGGAGAACATCGGCCACGTGAAGTCCGTTGCAGCCATGACGGGCCAGAACCTCGACGGCGTCTCCGGACGCGCGCTGATGGCCGACGGCGCCGCGACGGTCCTCGCCGGCTTCGGTGGCGGATCCGGCACCACCACCTACGCCGAGAACATCGGCGTCATGGCCGCCACCAAGGTCTATTCGACCGCGGCCTACTGGGTGGCTGGCATGTTCGCCATCCTCCTGAGCTTCTCGCCGAAGTTCGGCGAACTGATCGCCACGGTCCCGCCGGGCGTGCTGGGCGGCGCCGCCACCATGCTGTACGGCATGATCGGCATCCTCGGTGTGAAGATCTGGGTGCAGAACAAGGTGAACTTCTCCAACCCCGTCAACCTGACCACGGCCGCCGTCGCACTGATCATCGGCATCGCCGACTACACCTGGACCATCGGGGACCTGAAGTTCACCGGTATCGCCCTGGGCTCCGCCGCGGCATTGGTGATCTACCACGGCATGCGGGCCATCGCGAAGGCCCGCGGAACAGTGGCCGAGCCCGAAACCGAGCAGGGTGGGCTGCCACCGGCGGTCAAGTCTGCGCTGAACGCGGCAACGAAGCGCGGCCCCAAGAAGCGCTAATCCCCCCTTCCGATAGCCGTTCCGGACAGCCCGTGTAGGGTGAAAGGACGTCAAGCACAACGTCTGGGGGATCTATGCTTGAGAGTTTCATGCGGCTGCCTAAATCGACGCCGCCGGCAAACCACCGCCACGTCCAGCAGGGGGATCTGCCTTCCGGCCAGATCTACACCCTGGATCCGGTACCCCTGAGCCGCGTGGCAGGATGCGTCCTCGCGGTCCTCCTCAGCGGCTGGATGCTGGCAGTGCCGATTGCCCTGATTGACCGCCTCAAGGACGCTTCCGGGCCCGGAACCGCCGTCCTGACCGGAGGCATTATTGTCTTCGTCTTGGTCACCGCGGGCCTCGGCGGTTTCCGCTTCTTCAACGCCAGGGACGTCCGGAGGCGTTTGTCCGGCGCCCTTATTGCGGCCCTGGCTGCAACCGTCACCGCGGCAGCAGCTTCTGCGCTGCTGCCCGAATACGGCCTCCTGCTGGCTGTTCCGGGCCTGTTGGTTGGAGTGCCTGCGCTCGTCGCGCTGGCAACGGACCACCGCAGGCACCGAGCTCCCGCAACCGGGGACTAGGCGGCCTGCCCCTGCGGCGCCGGGCCGCCCGTCACTCCTGAGTTCATGCCCGCCACGGGATGGCCTGGCGGAAACGGTCCCGGCCGGCCCAGCCCGAAGATGGGCCCGGGCAGCGGACGCTTGGCGGTCAGCGATTCGTCCTCAGGATGCAGGATCCGCCGCAGGATCCACGGTACGAAGTACTGCCGCGCCCACACCAGGTCCTCTGCCCGCGCGTGCTTCCAGCCCTGGTCCGGGAGGGGTTTGGGCTGGAAGGGCTCAAGGGTGTGCGGGACGCCCAGGGCGTTGAGCGTGGCCACCGCAACCGAGTGGTGGCCCAGCGGGGAAAGGTGCAGCCTGTCCGGGTCCCACATTGAAGCGTGCTGGAGTTCCGGCAGGCACCAAAGGTCCACCATGACGCAGTGGTGCCGGGCACCGATGGTGTGGATGTTCTCGTTATAGACGGCCACTTTGCCGCGGATTGTGCTGAAGACGGGCGTGTTGCCCCAGTCCGGCCCGGCGTAGAGGAGGACGGTGGCGCCCGTAGCTGCCAGCACCCCGACGGCCGCGTCCAGCTTTTCGGCCAGTTTGTCCGGGTTCCCGCGTTTGAAGAGGATGTCGTTCCCGCCGCCGGACATGGCGATGAGGTCCGGCTTCAAAGCCAGCGCAGGTGCCAGCTGCCGGTCGAGGATCTGCCGCAGCAGCATTCCCCGCACGGCCAGGTTGGCGTAGGCGAAGTCCGGCTGCCCGTCGCTGAGTTCCTCCGCCGCCCGGTCCGCCCAGCCGCGCAGCCCGCCCAGGCTGCGCGGTTCGGGATCGCCAATACCTTCGGTGTAGGAGTCGCCCAGGGCGACGAAACGGTGCCAGGGATGCAGCCCCTGGGTCCCGCCTGTCCTGTTCAGCCCACGATCGTCGGTGATCATGCCGTTCTCCTTCCCGCGGTTGGACGCGGACGCTGCTTCCTTGCAGCCCCCGCCCTTGGGGCGCCCTGTGAGGCGTGCCCCAGCTCGGCCGCCGGCGCAGGCTCGAAGCCCGTGACGCCGTCGTACGTTTCCGGCGATGGTGCCGCCGGCGCCGGACCTGGACGGCCCATCCCGGCGTTGGGCGCGACGACGTTGAGCGCCGCATCCCGCAGGTCCAGTTCGTGATGGACCGCCTGGGTCTGCAGGAACCTCAGCGCGCCCTCACGGCTTAGCCCGTACTCGTTCATGAGGCTGCGGACAGCCAGGTCCACCAGCACCAGGGAGCTTTGCACGACGGCGATGCCCGCGGTGGCCTCGGCACGTTCGCCGACGCGCACCACCACGCGCAGCGCCCGGGCCACCTGGTGGACGTAGGTGCGGCAGCGGACAAGATCGTCGCTGGTGAATGTATGCGCGGCGGCCGCGTAAAGGTTAATGGCGGCACTCGCCCCGCCTTCGGAGGCGATGGGCGCGGACAGCAGGGACTGCACACCATGGCCCGCGGCAGCACTGGAGTATCCGGGCCAGCGCCAGTCCCGGCTGAGGTCGGAGAGAAGGACGAACTCGCCTGTACGCATGGCTTCCATGACGGGGCCGTCCGCGAACGAACACTGCTCGCGGTCCGCCTCGCGCGCCTGCTCGGTACTCGCCGCGAGGGTGTGGGATTTTCCCAGCCTGAAAAGGGTGGCCGCCCAGCCGATGCCGCGTTGTTCACCCTTGATGTCCCCCATGAACTCATGGGTGACTTCCCAGAGATAGTTCTCAACGTCCTTGCTGTCGAAAACGGGCTCCGGGGGCGATGGAAGCGGTCCCCAGCCAACCTGCCCCGAGGGTTCAGCGGCCATGTTCCACGCCTAGGGTTGAAACGCTCAGGCCCACTGCAAAACCTCCTCTAAGAATACGACCCGGAAGCGCCGTATTGGGAGGTCAGGACCGCAGGTTTAGGGGAACCCGCAGGCACCCCTATCCTTGGCAGGTGACCATTACCCAAGCTGTGCTTTCCTTCGCCGTGGTTGCCGGGCTGCTGACGCTGGTTCCGGGCATTGACACGGCGCTGGTGCTACGTTCATCCCTCACCAGGTCCCGGGCCTACGCATTCTCCACCGCGCTGGGCATCAGCACCGGCGCGATGGTGTGGGGCATTGCCGCCGCGGTGGGAGTCTCCGCCCTGCTCGCCGCCTCGCAGTTCGCCTACCAGGCCCTCACGCTGGCCGGCGCGGCGTACATGGTGTGGCTGGGCGGGTCCCTGCTCTGGAAGAGCCGGAAAGCGGGACCGGCTGCCGCTGCGGCCTCCATGGGAGCCGAACAGGGAGAACCTGCCGGCACCCCTGCGGGCGGCAATACCGCCGGCACAGCGAAGGGCAACGCCGGCGGGCGGCAGCTCTTCAGGGGTTGGCTCACCGGCACCGGCACCAACCTGCTCAACCCCAAGGTGGGTGTCTTCTACATCGCCACCATCCCGCAGTTCATCCCGCAGGGCAGTTCCCCGCTGCTGATGGGCGTCCTCCTGGCGGGCGTCCACTGCGCCCTGACCATGGTGTGGTTCGCCGGGCTGATCTTCGGCGCCGGTTACGCGTCAAAGTGGCTCAACGGCCCCCGCAGCATCCGGGTGATCGACCGGATCACCGGAACTGTCCTGGTCGGTTTCGGGCTCAAGCTCGCGCTCGAACCGCGGCACTGACGGGCCGTCCCCTAGCGCACCTCGATGTCCAGCGCCTGGAACCCGTCCGCCGAATGCCGGCCCACCAGGATCCGGAACGTACCCGGCTCAACCTGCCAGCCGCCGTCGTAATGGGCGAAGGCGCGCGCCGGAATCCTGACCTCCACGCTGGCCGTCCCGCCGGCGGCCAGATGCGTTCCGGCGTAGCCCGCGAGCCAGCGTACGGGCCGCTCCACCGCTGACTCCGGTCGCTCAAGGTAGACCTGCACCACCTCACGGCCGGCCCGTGTGCCGGTGTTGCGGACGGGGACGTGAACCACCACGTCCTTGCCGGCCGGAACGGACTGGGAAGCGTGCGGCGTGCAGAGTTCGAACGTGGTGTAGCCCAGCCCGTAGCCGAACGGCAGCGCCGGGGCGGCGCCGCCGGCGGCCTGCTGCTTCAGCCAGGCCCGGTACCCCACGTGGATGCCCTCGGAGTAGACCACCTTGCCGTCCACGGGCGTGGTGTCCAGGACCGGGACGTCCTCCAGCGCCGCGGGCCAGGTGGTGGGCAGCCGACCGCCCGGCTCCTCGGCCCCGAGGAGGATATCCGCGACGGCGCGGCCGAATTCCTGTCCCCCGAACCAGCCCAGCAGCACCGCACCCACCCGGTCCAGCCACGGCATGAGCACCGGCGAGCCGGAGTTCACCACCACCACGGTGCGCGGATTGGCGGCGGCCACCGCTTCCACCAGCCGGTTCTGGTGGCCGGGAAGGTCAAGGTCCTTGCGGTCGAAGCCTTCGGACTCGATGGCGGCGCTGGTGCCCACCACCACCACGGCAACATCCGCTGACCTGGCAGCCTCCACCGCTGCATCGATGTCCGCCTGCGGGTCCGCCGCCACGGTTTCCTCGCCCAGCAGGATCGCGGTGAACGGAATGGCCTGCTCGGCCGGCAATTCGAAGAGCGCCTCGATCCGCACCCGCTCACCTGCCTCGGTTTCGATGGCATGCACGGTTCTGGGCGGATCGAAAAGCGCAGCGCCGAGGACCTCGGTATCGTCCTCGATGTCCCCGCTGAAGACCTCGTTCCCCCGAAGCGAGAAGTGGATCCTGCCCACCGTACCCAGGCCCAGGTGGTGCGTGCCCGCCGAGGGTGCCGTCCAGTCGGTTTCCATCCGGATGGCGGCGGCGCCGTCAGGGATGCCGATGCCGAACCAGATCAGGTGGGATGCCAGCCGGTCCTCGCCGGAAAGTTCGGTGCCGTCAGCGGCCAGGAACGTGACGCGCAGGCCGGGGACGTTGGACACCGGGTTGTGGAGCGAGGTCCGCGGGAAGGCCTGCAGGCCCTCGGCCACCTTGGCGCCGCGGTGGTACGAGACGGTCACGTTGGCTGGCAAGGCCTCGCGCAGGCCGTCCAGCGGCGAGATGTTCTGTTTGGGCATGACGGTGGCGCTGCCGCCGCCTTGGGTCCGTGCTTCCTCCGCGTTGTGGCCGCTCACGGCAACGCTGGCCAGCGCTGCCGGGTCCAGGGGCAGCAGGCCGCCGCGGTTCCGGACCAGGACAGCGCCGCGGACAGCCACTTCGCGGGCGACGGCGGCGGCGTTGAGGGGTGCCGGCAGTTCCATTACGGCGGGGCTGACGCCGTCGAGCGAGCCTACGCGGGCCGCCAGCCGGAGGATGCGCACCACCTTGTCCAGGATGGTGGATCGGTTGACGCGGCCGTCCTCGACGGCGGCCAGCAGCTTGGGTCCCCAGTGCCCCACGGGGCCCGGCATCTCCAGGTCCTGATGGGCGTTGGCGGCGTCAACGGAGCGGACGCCGGTCCAGTCGGACACTACTACGCCGTCGAAGCCCCACTCGGTGGACAAAGGGGTTTCCAGGAGATCGTTTTCGCTGGCGGTGGTGCCGTTGATGGAGTTGTAGGAGCTCATCACCAGCCAGGCCCGGGCCTCGGTGACGGCGTCTTCGAAGGCGGCGAGGTAGAGCTCGCGCAGGGGCCGCTCGTCCACCACGGAGTCGGAGGTAAAACGGTCCGTTTCGGCTTCGTTCGCCAGGTAGTGCTTGGGGGTTGCACCCACTCCCATGGACTGCACGCCTGCCACGTACCCGGCGGCGATGGTGGCGGTCAGCCTTGGGTCCTCGCTCATGCACTCAAAGTGCCTGCCGCCCAGCGGGGAACGGTGCAGGTTGATGGTGGGGCCCAGCACCGCGTGGACGCCTTTGCGCCGGGCTTCCTGGCCCAGCACCTGGCCGTAGCGGCGGGCAAGATCGACGCTCCACGTTGCGGACAGGGCAGACGACGACGGCAGCGAGACCGAGTCGTGCCGCTCATCAAAGTCCTCCCCGCGGACGCCGGCAGGGCCGTCCGACATCACCACGCGGGACAGCCCGATGGCTGGAACGGCGTGCGTGGACCAGACGTCCGCGCCGGTCAGCAACTGGACCTGCTGCTCCAGGGTGAGGCTTTGCGCGAGGTCCCTGATCCGGGCTTCGGCGTCCGGGGAGCCGACGGCTGGGACGGTGGCGGCGGCGGGCAGGGTGGGGTTCATGGGGCTCCTTGACGTAGTGGAAAAATCGTAGCCGCTAAAACCGAGTATGACTAGGCTTTCGCCGCGCTCCGTGAAATACACTGGCTTCCGTGACCCCGAACAAGCCGCGCGGACAGTACGCCAAGGGAGCGGAACGCCGCGAACAGATCATCCAGACCGCAACCGATGTGTTCGCCACCGATGGCTTTGAGGGCACCGCCCTCAAACGGGTGGCTGAGCTGGTGGGCGTCAGGGAGGCCACCCTGTTCCACTACTTCAGCGGCAAGCAGGAACTGCTGACCGCGGTCCTGGCCGAGCGGGACAGGCGTGGGCTTGCGGACACGCCGGCAAGGGAGGCCGGGCTGGCGCTGATGGCGCCGATAGCTGCCAGGAACCGGACCCAGCCGGGGCTCACCACGCTCTACGCGGTAGCCTCCGCCACGGCCAGCAACCCGGGGCATGATTCGCACGGCTACTTCCAGGAGCGGTTCGCCTCCGTGGTCCGCGCCCTGGAGGAGGACATCCGGGAACGGCAGGCGGCAGGCGGGGTCAGGTCCGATATTTCGCCCACCGACCTGGCCAGGCTGGTGGTGGCAGTGTCTGACGGGCTGCAGCTGCAGTGGCTCTATGACAAGGACGTGGACATGGCGGCCGGGCTCACCACCTTCATCGACGTCCTGCTCAAGCCGCCCGCCTGAGCCCTAAGTGCCAGCTGGCGAGCCAGGCCGCTCGGTCCAGCCTGCGGCCTAGCCGGCGATGGCGTTGCCGGCGAGGGTGGCTTCAATGACTGCCGGCGAAAGCACGTGCTGGGTGACCATCTGGCTGGCCCCCAGGATGGCCGCCTGGCCGCCGGCCATGGAAATGCCGATACGCAGGTGCGTGGTGGCCAGCGGCAGCGACCGCCGGTAGACCACTTCACGGATGCCGGCCACCAGGTGCTCGCCGGCCTCCCCCACGCTCCCGCCAATAACGATCATGGACGGATTCAGCAGGTTGACCACGGTGGCCAGCACGTCCCCAACGTCCCGGCCCGCCTGGCGCAGCGCCTGGATGGCCTGCAGGTTACCTTCGGCCACGAGCCGCAGGACGTCGCCGCCCGTCTTTGCTTCCAGCCCATGGGCCTGGAGCTGGCGCGCGACGGCGGGACCTGACGCGAGCGCTTCCAGGCACCCGTAGTTGCCGCAACGGCACAGGACGTCGTCGCCGCGGGGGACGCGGACGTGGCCAAGGTCGCCGGCGGTGCCGTTGGCGCCGCGCTGCAGCTCGCCGCTGCTGATGATGCCGGCACCGATTCCCGTGGCCACCTTGATGAAGAGGAAGTTCTGGTGCTCAGGCCAGTGCGCCGTGCGTTCGCCGAGCGCCATGATGTTCACGTCGTTGTCCACCAGCACGGGAACCGGCAGCTGCCGCTGGACGTAGGGGACGACGTCGAACCCGTCCCAGCCAGGCATGATGGGCGGCTTAACCGGGCGTCCGGTGTCATGCTCAACGGGGCCCGGAAGGCCGATGCCGACGCCGGCGAGGTCGCCCAGCTCGCGTCCTGCTTCGGCCAGGAGTTCCTTGCCGGCGGCGATGACGCGGCCCAGGACAACGGCCGGGCCGTCCGCCACTTCCTGCGCAAACCGTCGTTCGCCGAGGATGCTGCCGCCCAGGTCGGTCACGGCAACAATCACGTGGGTGGCGCCGACGTCGACGGCCAGCACCACGCGGGCCTCAGGCTTGAAGGCAAAGCGCGACGGCGGCCTGCCGCCGCTCGAATTCGCCTCGCCGGCCGGGCCCACGAGGCCGGAGCCGATGAGCGCGTCGATGCGGGACGCCACGGTTGACCTCGCAAGCCCAGTGGTAAGGGCCAATTCGGCACGGGTCCGGGCCTGGCCATCGCGAAGGAGCTGGAACAGGTCACCAGCGCGCGAAAGGTTGCCGGCATCGGCTTCCCTTGCAGGCAATTTTCCTGTGGCTGGAGTCATGTACAAGTCATAACACGCAGACTTGACGCTGTCACGAATACAGAAGACTGATTTGAAGCAAACGACTTTTGCTTGACTCTCGTCAAAAGTAGTCCTAGGTTGTGACGGGAAGCACATCGCTCTTGCCGATGCAGCAGATTCACGGCATCGATCACCTTTCGCATCCGAGTCCGCCTACAAAGAGGTAACTGACTTGCCAAGCCAGACACAGCCCGCCGGAACTCCCCTCGGGGTAGGCATCCTGGGCGCCGGACCTGTCACCCAGGCCATCCACCTTCCCGCCCTCGCCCGGCTCCGCGACATCCTCGAAGTACGCCACATCATGGATGTGGATGAGTCCGTGGCCGCCTCAGTCGCCGCCCGCGTTGGCGCCACCTCCAGCAGCAGCATGGACGCGCTGCTCGGCGACGACACCGTGGACATCGTCGCCATCTGCAGCCCGCACCAGTTCCACGCCGAACAGGTCATCGCCGCCTGCCGGGCCGGCAAGAAGGCCGTCCTGTGTGAGAAGCCGTTCGCCATGAATGCAGACGAGGCGGCGCGCATCTCCGAGGTCAGCGCAGAAACAGGCGTTCCCATCGTGGTGGGTGCCATGCACACCTTCGATCCGGGCTGGCTCGCAGCAGAAGGGCACTGGGAAGACCTGCCGGCGACGGCCCACACCATCCGCTCCTCCATCGTGCTTCCGCCCAACGCCAGGTTCGAAGACTTCGCCACGGAAATCGTGACGCGCCCCGCCATGGGCACGCCGGACTACGCGGACATCGACGTCATCAAAGCCATGATGCAGGGCGGGATCATGGGGCTCGCCATCCATGACCTTCCCTTGGTCCGCCGTTTCACCCCGGACTTCAAGGACATCCAGGTGCTGCAGGCCCGGCACGTCCAGCCCTTCGGCTACGCCATCTCACTGCGCACCCCCACGCGCACCATCGAACTGCGGGCCGCCATGAACAACACCTGGCAGCCGGAGTGGAGCTTCGAAGCCATTGCCGACCACAGTGCGCTGCGGATCGATTTCACTCCCTCCTACGTCCAGGCAGGTTCCGCCACTGCCACCTTCAGCCGGGGCACCGAAACCACCACTCTCGGCCCCTACAGCCACAACGGCTACGAGGGCGAGTGGCGCGAACTGGCAGAACTGGCGCGCGGATCCAAACAGCCGCCGTCCGCACAGACCCTGATCGATGACCTCACCTTCGCCTTGGCCATCGCTGACGCCACAGTGGACAGTGTCGCCGCAGACCACCACCGCCGGCCCGGCGCGATTGCCGCAACCGCGGGAGCGTCAGCATGAGCGCCACGTACTCCGTCACAGCGACCCCCGGCGCTGAGGAGGCGGGCGCAGTCGCCCTGGCCGTAGCGTCGCTGCCGGCAACTTTCGGCCCGGCAGCGGACGGCGCCGCCACCCCGGACGTCGCCGCCATCGCCGGCGGACCCGGCTGGACCGCCGAGGTCCTGGACGCCATCGAATCCGGCAGCCGCGGCGTCCTGGTGGTCAACCCCGTCCCCGAGGACACCGCGCGGCTGTCCGCTGCCGCCGAAGCCGCGGGCACCGCCGTCGTCCTGGACCTGCGCTGGGCCTCCAACCCGGCGCTGGTCTCCCAGGACGGCGGCCCGGACGCCCGGGAAGCATTCCGGAGTGCGCTGGGCACGGCAGCCATGCTGGACAGCGTCGCGACGGCGGCCCCCGGCACGGACCCGCAGCGGCTCCTCGGCGAGCACCTCTCCGCGCTGCTGGAAGTGACAGGAACGCTCGAGGCCGTGTCCCTGCTGCAGAGCGGGACCAGCGGCTACACGTTCAGCGGGAGGCTCGCCAACGGCGCCCCGATGTCCGCCCACGGCGTGCTGACCGCGGCCCGTCCCGCCGGCGTCGATATCCGGTTGTACACGGCCGACGGCGGCGTCAGTGTCCGGCTGCCCGAGCCGGCCGCCGCCTGGCCCGCCGAAGTCCGGGTCACCGGGCCGCACGGCGGACTTTTGCTGCCCACCCTGTACGAATCAGCCCACCGGACGGCCTGGCGCCGCCTCAAGGAGCACCTCACAGCCGGCACCCGGCCGGACGACCTCGCCCGGTTCGCCCGGCTGACCGACCTTTACGCAACTTTCGCTGACACGTAACCCGCCCTTCCGATACGCAACCAACCAGCAGTCAAGTCCCACCTCCACTCTCAACGATGAGCAGGACCGCACCACAACGCAGCGCGCGGCGGTCCCGAAAGGACACACCATGAACGCAAACACCCACCAGAGCCGTTCCTTCTCCCGCAGGGGCTTCCTGGGCCTGACAGCAGCAGCTGCATCCGTGCCCCTCCTGGCGGCCTGCGGCGGAGGATCGGCAAGCCAGGGAGGAGGCGGCGCCGGCGGCGCCATCAAGTTCTGGGACATGCCGTGGGCCGCCCCGGCCTATAACGACGCTGCCAAGAAGATCGCTGAAGGCTTCTCGGGGGCGAACAGCAAGGCGACGTACCAGATCATCCAGTGGAACAACTTCTACCAGACGTTCTCCTCGGCCATCGCCTCGAAGACCGGCCCGGCAGTGTCCACCGGCGGCGGCTTCCAGGCCTTCCAGTTCGAGGAGCAGGGCCAGATTGCCTACGCGGACAAGGTCATCGAGAAGTTGAAGTCCAACGGCCAGTTCGATGACTTCCTTCCCGGAGTGGTTGAGCCGTTCAAGACATCCAAGGGCTACGTCGCCGTTCCGTGGCAGCTGGACATCCGCCCGCTCTGGTACCGCAAGTCCCTGTTCGAGAAAGCCGGCGTGGGAGTTCCCACCGACTGGGCATCCCTGCTCGAGGCGGGCAAGAAGCTCAAGGGCATCGGCGCCGTCGGCTTCGCCACAGGTTCCGGTGCGGGCAACAACATCGGCAACCACCTGATGATCATGATGATGCTCAACAACGGCGGCGGTGTGTTCACCAAGGACGGTGAACTCGATGTCCTCAACGACCGCAACGTCGAAGCCGTCGAATTCCTGCTGGAACTGGTCTCCAACGGCGTCATCGATCCCGCGGCAGTCAGCTACACCACCGATAACCTCAATGCGCAGTGGAAGGACGGCAAGGCCGCTTACGGCATGCTGACCCTGGGCGTTCCCGAGCGCGTGGGTGACACCTCCGGAGACATCGTAGTGGCAAGCCCCATCGCCGGTCCGCACGGTGACAAGGCGGCCCTGATCTTCCCGAACAACATCATGATGTACACCAACACCCCGTCGCAGGAAGCCTCGGAAGAGTTCGTGGTGTACTACCTGGGCAAGCTCAAGGAACTGTGGCAGCAGAAGCTCATGAACGCGCTCCCGGTCTTCAAGTCGATTACCGAAATGCCCGAGTTCACGGCCGATCCCAACAACGTGAAGATCGTCAACGAATACGTGCCGATCGCCAAGACCTTCGCCTCCCAGGGCACAGCCCTCAGCGCCAACCTCGCAGCCCTCGACGGCGGCCAGGCCCTGAACCAGTTCACCCAGACCGTACTCACCGGCAAGACCGATGCAAAGTCTGCATTGACGGCCTTCGACACCGGGCTCAAGTCCGTCCTCAAGAAGTAGGCGCCGGCACCATGTCCTCCACTACAGCGCAGTCCGGCCTGGCCCGGGCCCGCAAGGGACTTGCTCCCGGCGGGGCCGGGGGCGGGTCACTGAACCGGAAGAGCAAGCTTTCGGCGCAGACCTCCAGGACTTTCTTCTGGCTCCTGCTCCCGTCCGTGATCCTGCTGGTCCTGATCCACGGGTACCCGCTCTTTCAGGCCGGGATCCAGGCCACCCACGACGGCAACCTGATCGCCACCGGAAACTTCGTAGGCATCGAAAACTTCCAGCAGGTCCTCTCCTCGCCGGCGTTCTGGAAAGCCGCCCAGTTCACCCTTTGGTTCACCATTGTGGGCGTCTTCGGATCCTGGGCCGTCGGACTGGGGCTGGCTCTCCTGCTGCGGACCAAGATCCCCGCCGGCGGGACATTCAAGGTCCTCCTGCTCCTGCCCTGGGTGGTGCCGATCGTGGTCTCCTCGACCGCCTGGAACTGGCTGGTGGCCACCCCGGACAGCCTCATTCCCTCCATATTCCGAAACCTCGGCCTGGGCACGCCGCTGTTCCTGGCCGACCCCACGCTCGCTGCCGTCACGGTCATGATCTTTAAGGTCTGGGTTTCCTTTCCTTTCATGATGATGATGATCTCCGCAGCCCTGGCCTCCGTGGACAGCACTGTCTACGAAGCAGCGAGCATGGACGGAGCATCCCGGTTCCAGCAGTTCACCCAGATCACCCTGCCGCTGATCGCCCGTTCCACGTACATCAGCTGGATCCTGATGACCATCTTCTGTGTCAACGACTTCCCCACCATCTACCTGCTCACCGGCGGCGGACCCGTTGACGCCACCACATCCTTGGTGGTCCTGGCGTACCGCACCGTCTTCCAGGACTTCGCCACCGGCCCCGGCGTCGCCATCGCCTTCCTCATGACCATCACGTTGGTGGTCGTCTCGGTCATCCTGTACCGCCAGATCCGAAAGTCGAGCGTAGAATAATGAGCGCAGTACTCCACGCCCACCCAGAATCCGGCCCCGTACTTGGAGTCGACGAGGGCAAACCACGCAAGGTTCTCTCCGAAGCAGGCATGCGCGGACGCTGGTGGCGTTTCGTCCTGATCCTGGTCATCACCGCCATTGTGCTGGTTCCGATCATGGTCACGGTGGTCCTGGCGCTCACGCCGGCCCCGAACAGCACTGCCACCGGCCTTACCCTGGAGAACATCACCGGCATCTTCTCCAAGACCCTCGCCGGCACCTGGCTGCAGAACAGCCTGATCACCACGCTCGCCACGGTGTTCGTGTCCGTCGCTGTGGCTGCCCCCGCCGGGTACGTCCTGTCCCGGGGCCGTTCCAGGGCAGTCTCCGGCTACTCCCTGCTTCTGTTCGTCATGCAGTCCCTGCCCATCATCACTTCCGTGGTTCCGCTGTTCATCCTGTTCGCCGCCATGGGCCTGGTGGATAACCTCATGGGCCTGACGATCATTTACGTTGGGTCAACCATGACCGTGGCCACCTGGATGATGGCCGCCTACTTCGACTCCATCCCCATCAGCCTCGAGGAAGCGTCCTGGATCGACGGCTGCTCAGTCTTCGGCTCCTTCACCAAAGTGGTGCTCCGCAACTCCCTCCCGGGAATCCTGTCCACCGCAATCTTTGCCTTCCTCCTGGCCTGGAACGACTACCTGGTAGCCATCGTGTTCCTGCGCTCCAACGAAATCTTCACCCTCCCCATGGGCGTGCAGTCCTTCTTCCAACAGAACAACACCGACTGGTCCGGAGTCATGGCCCTCGCCGTGATCATGATGCTCCCGCCCATCATCGTCTTCGCCACCCTGAACAAGTACTTCAGCGTGGGCGGCATCGGCGGATCCCTCGCCGGCCGCTAGCCTGCCCCATAACCTAGCCACACGACACCTGATAGGAAACCCATGTCTTATTCGCTCCAGCTCTACACCCTGCGCAACGCCATCGCTGAGGACCTGCCCGGCACCATCAGGAAGGTCGCGGAGATCGGCTTCACGCAGGTTGAGCCGTACAACTTCGTGGCCACGGCAGAGGAGCTCGGCGCGGCCCTGAAGGAGAACGGGCTCACCGCACCCTCCGGCCATGCGCCGCTGCTGTCCCAGGACCAGGATGAGATCTTCGCCGCGGCCAAGGAACTGGGCATCTCCACGGTGATCGATCCTTACCTCCCGGCGGAGCACTGGCAGGACGCCGAAACCATCCAGGCCACCGCCGCCAAACTCAACGCCGCAGCGAAGAAAGGCGCCGAATACGGCATCACCGTCGGGTACCACAACCACGCCTGGGAACTGCAGTCCAGCATCGAGGGACGCACCGCGCTGGAGTACTTCGAGTCCCTGCTGGATCCGGAACTGGTCCTTGAAGTGGACACCTACTGGGTGGCCGTGGGCGGCCAGGACCCCGTGGACATCCTCACCAAACTCGGTGACCGGGTGAAGTTCATCCACATCAAGGACGGCAACCTGACCACGGACACCAAAGCCCAGCAGCCCGCCGGGCAAGGCAAGGTCCCCGTCCTGGACGTGATCGCCGCGGCAAAGTCCCTCGAAGTTGGTGTGGTGGAATTCGACGACTACTCAGGGGACATCTTCGACGGCATCAGCCAAAGCCTCGCGTACCTGAACGCCGCAGCAGAAGGAGCCAAAGCATGAGTTTCGCACCATCCACCCACAAGGGGCCGGTCGGCGTTGCAGTCATCGGCGCGGGCAACATCTCCAAGCAGTACCTGGACAACCTGACGGTCTTCCCCGACCTGAAAGTCCTCGTCATCGCCGACCTCTTCGAAGATGCGGCCGAAGCCCGCGCCAAGGAATACGGCATCCCCGAATGGGGCGGCCCGGACAAAGCACTGAACCACCCCGACGTCGAAATCATCGTCAACCTCACCATCCCCGCCGCCCACGTGGAGGTGGCCACCGCGGCGGTGAACGCCGGCAAGCACGTCTGGACCGAAAAGCCGTTCAGCCTGGACCGCGAATCAGGGCTTGGCCTGCTCAAGGCCGCCGACGCCGCAGGTATCCGCCTCGGAACCGCCCCGGACACGTTCCTGGGCGCCGGGATCCAAACCGCGCTTCGGCTCATCCAGCGCGGCGACATCGGCACCCCGCTGACCGCCATGACTACCTTCCAGACCCCCGGCCCGGAATCCTGGCACCCCAACCCCGCTTTCCTCTTCCAGCACGGTGCCGGCCCCTTGTTCGACATGGGCCCGTACTACCTCACCACCCTGGTCCAGGCCTTCGGCTCCATCCGCAAGGTGGCCGCCGTCGGATCCAAAGCCAAAGAGGTCCGCGTCATCGGCTCCGGACCCAAGGCCGGCGAGGAATTCACCGTTGAGGTTCCCACCCACGTCTCAGCGATGGCGCAGTTCGAATCCGGCGCCTCTTCACACAGCGTCTTTTCCTTCGAATCCCCCCGCGCCCGGATGGGTTTCGTGGAGATCACTGGCACGGAAGCCACCATCTCCCTGCCGGACCCCAACTACTTCACCGGCGACATCAAGCTCTGGCGCGCCGGCGACGAGGACTGGACCACCATCCCGGCCACCGGCCCTGCCAACGGCCGCGGTATGGGCGCCCTGGACATGGCCCGCGCCATCCGCGCCGGCGCGCCCCACCGCGCCACCGGCGACCTCGCGTACCACGTGCTGGACAGCATGGTCTCAATCTCCGAATCCATCGACTCCGGAACCTTCGTGAACGTCGAAAGCTCAGCTCCGGTTTCCACAGCCCTCCCCGAGGACTGGGCCCCGGAAACCGCAACTCTCTAGCTCAGCCACCAGGAAGCAGCAGGAACACGCCATGACCACTCCCGCACACCCAACCGCAACCCCGTCTCCCCCGTCCCTGGGGGTGGCCGCCATCGGTTACGCCTTCATGGGGAAGGCCCACTCGAATGCGTGGCGGAACGTGGCCAGTTTCTTCGACGTCCCGGCCTTCGAGCAGAAAGTGCTCGTGGGCCGGGACGCAACCGCCGTGGCCGAGGCCGCCACCAAGTACGGCTGGGCCGAGTTCGCCACTGACTGGCGTGAAGTCATCAACCGGGACGACATCCACATCATCGACATCTGCGCCCCCGGCTGGATGCACGCCGAGATCGCCGTCGCAGCGCTCGAAGCGGGCAAGCACGTACTGGTCGAAAAGCCCCTCGCCAACACCCTCGCGGAAGCCGAACTCATGACCGCCGCCGCCGCCAAGGCACGTGCCAGGGGTGTGCAGTCCATGATCGGCTTCAACTACCGCCGCGTCCCGGCCCTGGCACTGGCCAAAGAACTCATCGCCGAAGGCCGGCTCGGCACCGTCCGGCACGTCCGCGCCGCCTACCTCCAGGACTGGCTCGCCGACAGCCAGTCCCCCATGACCTGGCGGCTCCGGAAGGAAACCGCCGGGTCCGGCGCCCTGGGCGACATCGCCTCCCACGCCATCGATCAGGTCCTCTACCTCCTGGGCGACCAGGTCACCGAGGTCACCGGCAGGCTCCACACGTTCGTTCCGCAGCGCCCCGGCAGCAAGTCCGGCGGAGTCGGGCTGGAAGACGTCACGGTCGACGACGCCGCCTGGGCCACGCTGTCCCTCGCCTCCGGGGCCATCGCCTCGGTGGAGGTCTCCAGGGTGGCGACGGGCCAGAAAAACAGCCTCAAGCTCGAGATCTACGGCGACCGGGGCACCATCCTGTTCGACCTCGAAAACCTCAACGAGCTCGGCTTCCTTGACGCCACCGCCCCGGTCCGGGAGCAGGGATTCCGCCGGATCCTCGTCAACGAACCGGACCACCCCTACCTGGAAGCGTGGTGGCCCCAAGGCCACATCATCGGCTGGGAACATACCTTCACCCACCAGGTGCGGGACTTCCTGCTTGCCGTCCGGGACCAAACCCCGCCCTCGCCGTCGTTCGAGGAAGGCCTGAACGTGCAGTACATCCTCAATGCCGTGGAGGAATCCGCCGCCGCGAAGAGCGCCCTGATCCAACTGTCGGGCGCCGCCCCGGCAACCAGCCCCGCCGCCACCGAAGGAGCCTGACCATGCCCCGCCCGTTTACCCTGTTCACCGGCCAATGGGCCGACCTTCCCCTCGAGGAAGTCGCCAAGCTTGCCTCCGGCTGGGGCTACGACGGCCTGGAAATCGCCGTCTCCGGAGACCACCTGGACGCCTGGCGCGTGGACGAACCGGGCTACGTCGAATCCAAGCTCGAACTCCTGGACAAGTACAACCTCAAGGTCTGGGCCATTTCCAACCACCTCAAGGGCCAGGCCGTGTGCGATGACCCCATCGACTTCCGCCACGAAGCGATCGTCGGCTCCAGAGTCTGGGGCGACGGGGAGCCCGAAGGCGTCCGCCAACGTGCCGCCGAGGAACTCAAGCACACCGCCCGGCTCGCCCGCGCACTGGGCGTGGACACCGTCGTCGGGTTCACCGGCTCCTCCATCTGGCAGTACGTCGCCATGTTCCCGCCCGTCCCCGAAAAGGTCATCGACGCCGGCTACCAGGACTTCGCCGACCGCTGGAACCCCATCCTGGACGTCTTCGACGAGAACGGCGTCCGCTTCGCCCACGAAGTCCACCCCAGTGAGATCGCCTACGACTACTGGACCACCCAGCGCACCCTCGAAGCGATCGGACACCGCGAAGCGTTCGGCCTGAACTGGGACCCCTCGCACATGATGTGGCAGGGCATGGATCCGGTCTCCTTCATCTGGGACTTCAAGGACCGCATCTACCACGTGGACTGCAAAGACACCAAGGTCCGCCAGACCGGCCGGAACACCGTCCTGGGCTCCCACCTGGCCTGGGGCGACCCGCGCCGTGGCTGGGACTTCGTCTCCGCCGGCCGCGGCGACGTGCCCTGGGAAGCGTCCTTCCGGGCGCTGGCAGCCATCGGCTACAACGGACCCATCAGCGTCGAATGGGAAGACGCCGGCATGGACCGCCTCCACGGCGCCCCCGAAGCCCTCGCAGCCCTCAAAAAGTTCGACTTCCCCGCCTCCCAAACCAGCTTCGACGCCGCCTTCAGCAGCAAGGACTGACGCGTGGCAGAGTCAGAACCGAAGCACGACGGTTTCGTCCCGCTGTTCGACGGGTCGACCCTGGCCGGTTGGTACTCAGTCCCGCGCGTGTACGGCACTGAGTATCCGGGCGGCCCGCCGCTCCTGGAACGTTTCGAAGCCCTGGGCCTGACCCCGCCGGTCGATCCAGAAAAGCACCCTGCCCGCTGGTTCGCCGAGGACGGTGTCCTGGTCGGTGAGCAAGATACGCCCGGCAGTGGCTACGGCGGCTACCTGGTGACCGAGCAGGCGTACGGGGATTTTGAGCTGGTGCTGGAGATGCGCCCGGACTGGCCGGCCGACACGGGAGTGATGCTTCGCCGGCGTCCGGACAGCTGGGAGGGCTTCCAGGTGCTGGTAGACCACCGGCCGTCCGGCGGGATCGGCGGTTTCTTCGGCAACGGGCTGGCGAGTTTCTCGGCCGTTCCGTTCGCCGTGGACGTTGCCGTTGACGCCGATGGCCGCCCGGCCGGGCTGGTTGCCGATGACCCCGCCACCTCGGTGGAACCCGTCACAGAGGAGAAGCGTGCCCGCCTCACTCACGCCGCCGACGTCGGGGATTTCCTCAAGGCGTGGCACTGGGACGGCTGGAACGAACTGCGCGTCCGCTGTTTGGGCGCGCTGCCGGTGATCACCACGTGGATCAACGGCGTCAAGATCGCCGAGCTGGACACCGCCACCCTCGACTCACCCAACTACAACCCTTCGGATGTGCTGGAGGTCCTTGGCCCCCGCGGCCACATCGCCCTTGAAGTGCACGACAACGACTCCATGTTCGGCGAAGCGCGCTGGGGCAAGGGCGCGCAGTGCCGCTGGCGGAACATCCGCATCAAAGAACTCGACCGGGGGCAGTTGTGAACAGAACCCTGCAACCCGGCCAGCGCAGCGAAGTATGGATCGCGTCCGTGACCGGGGAAGCCGAGCTGCTCTACAGCAGTGACGACGTCTTGTTTGAGGCTCCGAACTGGACCCTGGACGGTGCAGCGCTTGTCCTCAACGGCGACGGAAAGCTGTGGACGCTGAACGTGGCCGGCGGCCATCCCGTGGAAGTTCCGCTCACCGGGGTCCCGGACCTGAACAACGACCATGTGCTGGCTCCCGACGGCACCGGCATCTTCCTCTCGGCCAATGACGGCCACATCTACCGGGCATCCCTGGCCGGCGGAGCAGCCACGCGCATCACCGGGGAGGATGGCGCTTTCCACTTCCTCCACGGCGTCAGCCCGGACGGCCGGGAACTGGCCTATGTCAGCATCGAGGCTGGGGACTTTACCCGGCCCGGCCGCCTGATGACCATAGCGTCCGACGGCGGTGCTGCCGCCAGCGTTGACGTCGGTCCCGGGCACTGCGACGGCCCGGAATATTCACCCGACGGGAAGTGGCTGTACCTGAACACGGAATCGTTCAGCACAGCGCCCGGGCATGCCCAACTGGCGCGGATCCGGAGCGATGGGACCGGTTTCGAGCAGCTTCTGGCCTCCGATTCGGTCGACTGGTTCCCCCATCTCTCCCCCGACGGCCGCCTGGCGTCGTACATCCGTTTCCCCCGCGGAACCCAGGGCCATCCCGCTGACTTGCCGGTCGCCGTCGTCCTCGTTTCGACCGCGGACTGGACCACTCCGCTGCAAACGTGGCCGCTGTTCGGCGGCCAAGGTACCCTCAACGTCAACAGCTGGTCCCCGGACTCTGGGCATATCGCGTTCGTGGCCTACCCGCTTCCTGACTCAACAAAGGACTAACTACGTGACCCTCAGCAATGGCACCTCGGACGGAACAATCCGTTGGGGAATCCTTGGCACCGGCTTTATCGCCGGGCTGCAGACGCAGGACCTGAACGACAACGGCTTTACCGTGCAGGCCGTCGGCTCACGCTCCGTGGACTCGAGCAAGGCCTTCGCCGAACAGCACGGCATAGCTACTGCCCACAGCAGCTACGAGGATCTGGTGGCAGACCCGCTGGTGGACGTGGTCTACATTGCTACGCCGCACCCCATGCACCACGCCAACGCCCTGCTGGCCTTGAATGCCGGCAAGCACGTGCTGGTTGAGAAGTCGTTCACCATGAACGCCCGGGAAGCGCAGGACATTGTGGACCTGGCCGAATCCAAGGGGCTGGTGGCCCTGGAGGCCATGTGGACCAGGTTCCTGCCGCACATGATCCGGATCCGGGAGCTCATCGCCGACGGGGCCATCGGAGAGGTCCGCAAGGTGGTGGCCAGCCACAACCAGAGCCTGCCGCAGGACCCTGCGCACCGTCTGAACGACCCCGCCCTGGGCGGCGGCGCCCTCCTGGACCTGGGGATCTACCCGGTCTCCTTCGCGTTCGACATCCTGGGCACCCCGGCCCGCATCACGGCCAGCGCCTCAATGACGGCCACGGGCGTGGACCGCCAGACCGCGGCGATCTTCGAATACGACGGCGGTGCGCAGGCTTTGGTGGACTGCGAACTCGACGCGGCCAGCGCCAACCGGGCCATGGTGCTCGGCACCAAGGGCTGGATCGACATCGAGCACACCTGGTACAACCCTGTGCCGTTCACGGTCCACGCCGTCGATGGCAGTGTTGTTGAGCGGTACGAGCAGTCCGTAACCAGCCGCGGAATGCAGTACCAGGCAGCCGAACTCGAACGCCTGGTCCGCGAGGGCGCCACCGCAGGGACCGTCCTCCCGCCCGGCGAGACCGTGGCCGTCATGGCCGCGATGGACCAGATTCGGAAGCACATCGGCCTGAGCTACGAGGCCGACAGGGAAAGCGCATGAGCGAATCAGCCCGCCTGCTCGAACTGCGCCGGCAAGAGGAAGAACTGGTCTTCCCCAGCTTCAGCCAGCACGACGCCTGGCGCCTGGGCTCCCTCATCGCCAACCACGCCATCGCCGAAAACCACGGCGTGGCCATCGATATCCGCCGGCACAACATCGTGCTGTTCCGCTGCGTCCTCCCGGGCGTCACGTCCGACCAGCAGGAATGGATCCGGCGGAAATCCAACTCAGTGCTGCGCTTCGAACACAGCACCGCCTACCTCACCGAACAATTCAGCGATTACGACCCCACCCAGGGCGGCTGGCTCGCTCCCGAGGACTACACGCTGGCCGGCGGCTCCTTCCCCATCCGCGTCCAGGGCGCCGGAGTCATCGGCGCCATCACCGCCTCCGGCCTCACTTCCGACGAAGACCACCAACTGGTAGCAGACGGGATCAGGAACTACCTTCAAACGTTGGCGTAGAACGGCGATTGCTGAACGGCGCCAACAAGCCGGGCAGGTAAAGGGCCCCGCGGCTGCACCGGGACGGTGCGGCCGCGGGGCCCTTGTACTGAAGCGGTGCTGTTAGCCGGCGTTGAACTCTTCGCCGCCGTCATCCTTCGGCGACTTTTCCTGCGGAAGGTCGTTGCCGCTGCCGTCCGGGACGCCCGCGGCTTCCTGGCCCGGCTCAGAGGAGGTGGGTGCGGACCCCTTGGAGTCGTCGTTGTTCTCGTCGATTTCGGCGGCGCTGGAGGGGAGGTCGACGTCGCGCGCCACCTGCTCCCCGCCGTCGGACTGCGGTTCGTTGGTGTCAGCGCCCTGGCCGCCCTGCGAACCCTGGGTGGCCTGCTGGTCCTGCCCGCCCATTTCCTGCTCAGCGGTTGGAGTGCCGTAGCCGCCCGGGTCGGTCTCGGGTGCAGCGTGCTGGTTGTCCTGCGTCATGGTTCCTCCTGATTGCGTTGCGGTTGATTCGGTATGAAGCGGGCTAGAGGCCCTTGCCCCCGGTCACCGGAAGCACAGCCCCGGAAATGTAGGAGCCGTCTTCGGAAGCGAGCAGCACGTAGGCCGCTGCCAGTTCGGCCGGTTGCCCGGCGCGCTCCAGGGGCGTGTCCTGCCCGAAGGAAGGAAGCTTGTCCGGCCATTCGGTGGCCGGGATCAGCGGCGTCCAGATGGGGCCGGGCGCAACGGCGTTGACCCGGATTCCCTTGGGCCCCAGCTCCTGCGCCAGCGCCTTGGTGAAGGCCACCTGGGCGGCCTTGGTCATGGCGTAGTCGATCAGGCCCGGCGACGGGTTGAACGCCTGGATCGAGGCCGTGGTGATGATGGAGGCGCCCGCCTTCAGGTGTGGAACGGCCGCCCGCGCCGTCCAGAGCAGTGAGTACAGGTTGGTCTTGAAAACCCTGTCGAACTCTTCGGTGGGCAGGGACTCAAGGCTGTCCCGGTTCTTTTGGTAGGCCGCGTTCAGCACCACCACGTCCAGGCGGCCAAATTCGCTGGCGGCCTCGTCCGCGATCCGCGTGCTGAACTCCTCCTCCCGTCCGTCGCCGGGGAACAGCAGGGCGCGGCGCCCCGCCTTGCGGATCCATTCCGCGGTGTCCTGGGCGTCGTCTTCCTCTTCCGGAAGGTAGGAGATGGCGACGTCGGCCCCCTCGCGGGCGAAGGCGATGGCCGCGGCTTTGCCGATTCCGGAGTCGCCGCCGGTGATCAGGGCTGCCTTGCCTTCAAGCTTTCCGTTGCCCTCATAGGACGCTTCGCCATGGTCCGGTTTCGGATCCATGGGCGCGGTCAGGCCGGGCTGCTTCTGTTCCTGTTCAGGGAACGGCCCCGAATGGTAGCCGCCCCGCGGATCCTTGGGCTGGTCTGTCTGCTTGCCTGTTTCCTGCTTGTCAGTGCCGCTCATAGTCCGCCTACTCAGTTGTCGGTTTCCGAAGAGCTTTGCCGGTATACCGGCTCTTCGAAGCTATCCCCCACGAAGGAACCAAGTCCACCGCTCAGAACCAATAATCAGTAAACTTATCAAATACTGGGGTTGGCGCAACGTTGCCTTGTTTCTGGGTAGGTAAAGAGTAGGAAGGGAACAAGGGGGCTGGCCGGGATTGGAGGACGCAGCAATGTCAGGGGTGGAGGATTACACCGGCAGGACCGGGCGGAACGAAACCCGTGAGGAACAGATGGACCGCAACTGGGCCGAGCTGCTGCAGGAGCTGCGGGTACTGCAGACCGGGGTGCAGATCCTTGCCGGCTTCCTGCTGACGCTCCCCTTCCAGTCGCGGTTCGAGGATCTGGACAGGTTCCAGGTGACGCTCTACCTGGCCAACGTTGTTGTCGCTGCCCTGACCACCGCCTTCATCCTCCTCCCCGTCAGCGTCCACCGCCGGCTGTTCCGCAAACGGCTGAAGGAAACGCTCGTCGCCAGCGCGGACTCCATTACTAAGATCGCGCTGGGCGGGATCGCCCTCCTCAGCGCCGGGACCGCCGCGCTGGTCTTCGACGTCACCGCGGGGCGGCAGGCCGGCCTGACGGCAGGAGGAGCCCTGATGGCGGTGATGGTGGTTCTGCTCGTCTTTGTCCCCATCCACCTCAACCGGAAGGCCGACGCGGGCAAACTCGACCGAAAGCTGTAAGCAGCCGAATGGTTTTAGGGAACGGAGTAGGAAATGCGCAGATGGGCTAAGGAGCACGGGCTGCTCCTCGCAAATTTGGCCCTCTTCCTGGCGTTCTTCGGAGGCATGATCCTTTCGGGGGCTGCCTCCTACAGCGAAGACCAGCAGGCCCATGGGGAACCGGCCGTCACCGTGCTCCAGTTCCTGGGCAGCGGGGAATTCGTGGAAGCCACCTTCGAAAACTGGGAGTCAGAGTTCCTGCAGATGGCCATGTACGTGGTCCTGACCATTTTCCTTTTCCAGAAGGGTTCCTCAGAGTCGAAACCCCTGGACAAGAAGGCGCCGCAGGACGAGGACCCACGCTACGCCGCCATCAGGAAGGCAACGCCCTGGCCGGTGAAACGCGGCGGGATAGCACTCGGGTTCTATAAGCATTCGCTGTCCATCCTGCTGTTCGTGCTGTTCCTGGCGTCGTTCACCATGCACGGCGTGGGCGGCGCGGAAGCGTACAGCGAGGATCAGCAAAGCCATGGCCAGCCTGCAGTAACCTTCCTGCAGTACCTGGGCACCAGCCGCTTCTGGTTCGAGTCATTCCAGAACTGGCAAAGCGAGTTCCTGGCCGTCGCCGTCCTGGTGGGCGCCTCCGTCTACCTGCGGGAGAAGGGCTCCCCGGAGTCCAAGCCCGTCGCCGAACCGCACTACGAAACCGGCGCCTGAATCTCCCGCCGCGTCCTGAGCTTGTCCACTACGAGAGGAACATATGAGAACCGCACTGAAATCAGTCCTGCTGGCCCTGCTGCTGTTGGCCGCCCCGGCGTTCTCGGCCAGCGCCGCCTCGGCCGCACCGGCACCGGCCGCCGCCACGGTGGCCGGAACGGACGCCGCAGCCGCCGTGCCGGCGGGAACCACGCCCACCCCTTCTCCCGGTGACACGTCATCCACCGGCCCGGCCAACCCGGGAACCGGCGAATCAACGCAGAGCGAATCCACCCGCGTGAACTATGCGCCTTGGGTCATCGGCGGCATCGTGGTGGTGGTACTGATCGCAGTACTGATCTGGAGCCGGCGCCGCAACAAGCCCTTCGTCGGCTGATTCGGATGATTACCCGTGACGTCGCCGATGGCATCCACCTGATCAGTCATGCCAATGTGAACTGCTACATGGTGGAAGACGAGGACGGAGTAACCCTCGTGGACGCTGGACTTCCGAGCATGTGGCCCATGCTGCAGGAACTCCTCGACGCGTGCGGCCACAGCCCCGACCAGGTCCGGGCACTGGTGCTGACCCACGGCCACTTCGACCATGTGGGTTTCGCCCTGCGTGCACACCGGGATTGGCACGTGCCGGTTCTGGTTCACGGTAGGGACGCCCGCCTCGCCGCGCACCCCTACCGGTACAAGCCCCAGCGCAACCGTTTCCTATATCCGCTGGGCCACCCGCGGTCCGTGCCGCTGCTGGGACGGATGGCGGCCGCGGGGGCGCTGAACGTGAAAGGCGTTCCGGACACCAGCCCGCTGGATACCGGCGCGCCGCTGCAAGTCCCGGGCCGGCCCACACCTATCCACACACCTGGCCACACTGACGGTCATTGCATCCTGCATTTCGGGGACCGCGATGCCGTCATTGCCGGAGACGCCTTAGTCACGCTCGATCCATACACCGGCAAGAGCGGCCCACAAATCGTGGCTTCCGCCGCCACCAAGGACACGGCCCAGGCCTTGGCGTCACTGGAAGCGCTCGCCGACACGGGCGCAACGACGGTCCTGACCGGGCATGGTGAACCGTGGACGCATGGGGCACAAGCCGCTGTGAGGCATGCGCTACAGGTGGGTGCCCACTGAAAACGTACGGACTAAGCCCCTTCGAGGACCTGGCTGGTTGCCCAGGTGAGGTACTTGCCGGCGTTCGCGACGGCGTCTTCCGGGCTTGAGGCAACATCCAGCAGCTGGGCCGCGGCAACCACGCCATGCCCGGTGAGGTCCTCGAGGCTCACCAGGATCCGCCCGGCCACCACAATGACGGGGATGCCGCGTTCGCGGGCAGCATCGGCGAGCGCGATGGGCGCCTTGCCGGTCAGCGACTGGGAATCCATGGACCCTTCGCCCGTAATCACCAGGTCGGCGCCGGCCAGTTCGCCTGCCAGGCCGGTCAGGCCGGCTACCAGCGCGAAGCCGCCTTCCAGCGTGGCGTCGGTGAAGGCAAGGAACGACGCCGGGAAGCCGCCGGCGGCGCCCGCGCCGGGGACGTTCACATCCCGGCCTGTCGCCTCCCGCAGGACGGACGCCCAATTGCGGAGGCCGGCGTCGAGCAGTTCAACGGCATCCTCGTCCGCACCTTTTTGGGGTGAGAACACGTGTGCGGCGCCGGTGGGCCCGTACAGCGGGTTGCGGACATCCACGGCGACCCGGAAGGTTGTGGCGGACAGCCGGGGATCAAGGCCGGTGGCATCGAGTGAGACGACGTCGGCCAGCGAGCCGCCGCCGAGCGGCACCACGTTGCCGGCTGAGTCGAGAGGCTTGAGGCCCAGCGCACGCAGGGCGCCGCTGCCGCCGTCGCTCATGGCCGAACCTCCCAGGCCGAGCACGATCTCGGTGGCACCCGCCTCGAGCGCCGCCGCGATGAGCTGGCCGCAGCCGTAGCTGTGGGCACGGAGCGCATTTTCCGGCGTCGGTTCCATCTCTGCCAGGCCGGAGGCCTGTGCCGTCTCGATCACTGCGGTGACCTTGCCGGCGTCGTCCTTGCGGATGGCCCACGCGGCCCCCAGCGGAGCGAGGATGGGACCCACCACGGCGTTGAGCCGCTCCTCATAGCCTGCCGCGACGGCCGCCTCCAGGGTCCCCTCGCCACCATCGGCAATGGGGAACTGGGTGGCCACGGCGTCCGGGTAAACGCGGAGGGCGCCCTCGGCGATGGCCGCGGCCGCCTCAGCCGCGGTGAGTGAACCCTTGAACTTGTCCGGAGCGATCAGAATACGCATGCGCCCATCATGCCAGCAACCTTCAGGAAAGCGCTTGCCCGCTCCGTCATACGGACAATAACTGCACCGTTCACGTGGGTAAGCTCAGCCCTTCCGCCACTCGTGGCCGATCAGATGGGAACCAGCCTGCGGCCCCATCTGCAGCATGCCGCCATCCACCGCCCAGGAAGCGGCATTGACATAACTGGCAGCAGGCGAGGCAAGGAAGGCGATGACCGCGGCAACCTCGCGGGCATCTCCGGGCCGGCCCAGCGGAATCCCGGGCCGGTCCTTCGACGCCGGATCCTCGTTATCCTGGCCTGTCATGGGGGTGGCAATCTCCCCGGGCGCCACGGAATTGGCGGTGATGCCGTGCTCGGCGAGCTCCAAGGCCAGTGTCTTCATCAGGCCGCCCAGCCCGTGCTTCGAGGCGTCGTAGGCGGCGGCGCCGACGCGCGGCTGGAATTCGTGCACGCTGGTGACGGCGATAAGGCGGCCACCCCTGTTGGCACTGACCATGCGCCGGGCGGCCGCCTGCAGGCACACAAACGCGCCGTTAAGGTTGGCGTCCAGCGTCCGCATCCAGGTGTCAACGTCCAGGTCAAGGAACCTGGTGCCGTCACCGGCGCCAGCGTTGTTCACGAAGACATCCACGCCACCAAGTTCGTCAGCCAGTTCATTGACGGTCGCCGCGGCACCCTGGAAGTCCGTAGTGTCGAGCTGCCGGACCACTGCCTTTCGGCCCAGGGCCCGGACCTCGTCGGCCGTGCCCTCGGCGCCGGCTTTGTCCGAGTGCCAAGTGACGCCGATGTCCAGCCCTGCCTGGGCCAGGGCCACCGCAGTGGCCTTGCCGATTCCGGAATCTGATCCGGTGACGATGGCGGTGGCGGGTCTGAACGGGCTGGTGTCCTGCATTCGGCGGCCTTTCCGTAAGGGGTTTGCGGTCCCACCTGGCGGGCATGCTGTCAGGCAGGCCTGCGCAGTTCCTGCGGCGTGTACCCTTCATCGTGGCTGCCGCCCGGAGCGTCGGAGACGTCCGCAGTGCCGGCCTGGTCCCGGGTGTCCGGAACGGCCCTCAGCGGGACGGCGAAGGTGACCACCGGCCGGGCTGCGGCGTCGTCAGCGGAGCGGATGGTCAGGCTCCTGGTGCCGGGCGGCACGGAGGGGGTGAACACCTGGAGGTTCCTGGACCCCAGGGCGGCGGAGTCCTGCAGCGTGTACTCGGTTCCGAAGTGGTCCTGGAGGATGATGCGGGGCTGCGGGCCGCCGTCGGCAGCCATCTGGATGGTGACCACCAGGCCGGTGTCCCAGATCTCGACGGACAGGACGGTGAACGCCGTGGCGTCGGTGATGTGCCGGCCGTACGTGGGCGGAAGGAGCATCCCGCGAAGGGTGCCGGAAGGAATTAGTTCTCGCATGGTTTTTTCCTGTGGGTCTTGCATCCACTGCCGCCGGACCGGCCCGGAATGGTATTCCGGTGCCGCCTGTGCAGGGATGCGGGTGCGGCTGGGGCACCTCCCGGGCCGGGATTTCCAGCCGTGGCGTGGTTGCCTTGCGCTGCGCGGTTCATGGTTGATGAAGGATGGCCCGCCATAACGGGGGACTGGGAATCCCCTTCAGGCGGGGAGGGCGGAACCTTGTGATACCGCCGCTGGATCTAGTGGAGAGTGCTTCCGGCAGTCGCAGGAACGTACTGTCCGGCATCTCCGACACCTGTTGCCCATCGCGTTCCCCCTGCCATACGTTGGCCGCCCTTTCCATGGGCCTCAACAGCCCCAGCTGAGTGATAAGTCTGCTTACCATCAAGCCTCCGGCAGAGCCCCGCTGTCAAGGGGACGGCGCGGTTTCAGCGGGAATCCACAACGGCCAGCTGCCCGCGGAGCGATGGCACGCCCGCGCCGGGACCTTTCAGGGGCTGCCTGTCAGCGGCGTGTTTTCCCCGGCACGCTCCGGGGCCTCCCCGGATGGACGCCTCGGGCGAAGCGCCGCCACGTAGCCAGGCACCCGGCTTTGGCCCTCGACGCCGGTGACCGGGTTGGTTTCGATGGCGGCGGACCCTTCCTCCAGCAGCTCCCAGGATGCAGGCGGCAGCGCCCGCGAGCGCTCCTTCGGGCCGAAATGGCCCGGCATCGGCAGGCCGCGGATGGCTCGCTCCAGCGGAGCGGGGATGCTGCGCTGCGTGGCACCCAGGTGGGTGACGTACTCCACGGGGTTGCCCTGGAAATTGGTTTCCGCCAGGAACACCGTTCCCCGGCCACCGGCCAGGACCCGGAGGTTTTCGGCGAGGGCTGCCTGGTCTGCCGGAGACAGCACGTGCAGCACCCCGCGGACAAAGACGTTGGCCGGGCCGGCCACCAGTCCGGCACCTGCCCCGGGCGCCGTCATGTCGCGGACCTCAAAGCTGACGTGGCCGGGGTTGCCGGGCTCCGCTGCGGCGCGGGCGGCGGCGTGCGCCGAGATGTCCACGCCGATGGCCCGGGGAAAATGCGCAGCGAGGGCCCGGGTGAAGCTGCCGTGGCCGCAACCCACGTCAACAACCGGCAAGGCGGGGTCAAGGTGACGGAGGATGAGGTCCCGGTAGCCAAGGAATTCATGGTCGCTTCCGGCGTCCCAGAGCACCTCGCCACCCGGCCCGGTAGCCGTAATTCCCGCCCAGTAGCGGTCCCAGGCGAGCGGCCGGTCCTTGGGCGCGGAACGGGACAGCCGGATGAGCCGGGGAAGCATCAGGTACTTCCGCCAGCCGGTCTTCGCGGGTTTTGCGGGGTTAGGCACGCCCCAAATATATGTCCTCAAGCAACTACAACCGCCGGGATGTGCAGTGTCGGCGCGGCCACGCACCGGGCCGGACGCAGCCTGGGCCCGGTGCATGGGTCAGGCGTCGCGCGCCAGCCAGGCCATCGCTTCGGTCCGGGACGTGAAGAACCGCGTGGGGCACGGCAGCCTGCTGACCCCTAGGGCGAAGTTGGCCATAACCTTGTCCACCGGCGATGAGCCCAGGAGGGCAATCCGGGACGCCTGGCACGGCCGGCCGAACACGGCGCGGGCGCCGCGGCTGACCTTCTCGGTAGTGGCCATATCCACCAGCATCGGACGCCGGGCGGACCCGCACATCTCGTTGACCCGATCCATGGCGCTCTGGGCATCGGCCTCGCTGATCGATGCCCCGCGCGGCCATCGGAGCTGCAGGATTCCGCCCTCATCGAGGCTGAGGTCCCCTTTGACATGGTCGGCCGGCTGGTGCGTCACTTTGTCCTCCCCGCGATCTTTCTGGAGCCCCCGGGCCCCTCGTCCCCCTACAATGTACTCAACTGGGAGGGAAGGGGTGGCTGTGGCGTCTGACACGCCCGAAGTTTCGAGCGCGCCCCGCACCGTCGTCGTCGCGGATCCCGACGCCGGGAGGCTGGCTCAGAATACTTCGGCCCTCCGCGGCGCCGGCTACGTGGCGCACGCAGCGGGCGATGCCGCAAGCCTGGCCGGGCTGCTGGCGGAAGGCGAGCCGGCAGCCATCATCGCGGACGCCACGCTGCTGCCAGGCCTGGAGACCGAGGCACCCTTGCTGGTCATGGTCGATCTGGACGATCCCCGGCAAACATCCATCCGCCCGCCGGGCATCCACGACTGCATCACCAAGCCAGCCTCGCAGCGCGAGCTTGTGCACCGCACTACGGCCCTGATCGACCAGGTGGCACACCGCCGGGCATCGCGGCAGGACGCCGAGGCCCTCCGCGAGCAGCTCCGCCTGGTTTCGGCGGCCGTGCGCGCCACCAACGATCCCCAGGAGATTGCGCGCTGCGTGGTTGAAGGGTTCGGCCGGACCTTCAAGGCTGACCACGTCCTGCTGGAAACCTTCGAGGACAACCGCGTACCGCGCATCACCGCAGCGTGGGACAGCGACGGGTTGGCGCCCTTGGACGACGACGACCTGCCGGACGAGGATTCCGCGCGGCGGACCGCGGACCTGCTGTGGGCCGGGGCGGAGACGCTGTCCACGGATGCCGCGGATGCGGACGACGCCGAGCCCGCCCGGACCCGCACCGACGGCGGGCAGGCGGCGGACGGTGAGGCCCCGGCGTCGGGCATCTCCAACGCGGCATCAACGCTGGCGGTACCCATGGGCGAGGGAAGCTCCTCATTGGGCATCATCTGGATTGCGTCCCTGGACAAACCGCGGAAATGGTCGCGTACGGAACTTGGGCTGATCCAGCACGTGGCGGGTAACGCGGCCCACGGCCTGATCCAGAGCCACCTGATCAGCAGCCAGCAGCAGGTAGTGAAGCAGCTGCAACAGCTGGACAAGGCGAAGACAGACTTCCTGGCCACGGTGAACCATGAGCTCCGGACGCCGCTGACGTCCATCATGGCCTACCTGGACATGATCCAGGAGAGCACCGAACAGCCCGGTTCCGCGGAGATCCACCAAATGCTGGACATCGTGGTCCGCAACACCGAGCGGCTGCGCACCCTCATCGAGGACATGCTGAGCGTCTCCCGAAACGGCCTAGACGACACCCTGATGCACCTAACCCCGGTCCGCCTGGGCCAGACCCTGGACCTGGTGGCCTCCGCACTGCGGCCGCTGGCCAAACTGCAGAACGTGACCATCGCGTTGGAACCGGTACCGGAGGACCCGGAGATCCTGGCCGACGAAATCCAGCTGCAGCAGGTGTTCACCAACCTGGTCTCCAACGCCATCAAGTTCACCCCCAGCGGCGGACGTATCGAGGTGGGCAGTGAATCCCACGCAGCAGCGGACGGCAGCCGCTGGGCCACCGTCCGGGTCGCCGATAACGGCATCGGCATTTCCAGCGACGAGATCGACCATGTTTTTACCCGGTTCTACCGGGCGTCCAATGCCATGTCCGGCGCCATCCCGGGGACGGGACTGGGCCTGGCCATCACCAAGGACATCGTGGCCCGCCACGGTGGAACGATCGATGTGGCCTCCACGCTGGGTGCGGGGACCACTGTCACCGTCAGCCTTCCCCTCGATGCAGACAGCACCCAGTCCAACTGAGCGGGGGAAGGAAGAATCCGATGTTCGCGGATAACGATCCCCGGCTCACCCTGCTCCTGGACCACATAGTCCGGATCGCATCGGGTGACCTGGGCTCACGGGTTGAGGTCTCCCCTGCCCGCGATGAGCTCGATGCGATCATCATGGGCACCAACCTTCTGGCCGAAGACCTCCAGATCATTTATGAGGAACTGGAACAGCGCGTGCAGGTCCGCACCCAGATGCTGCACGAGGCACACCTCAAGATGCAGAAGATGGCCATGCAGGATCCGCTGACCGGGCTTGCCAACCGGTCCGCGCTGATCGATGCCCTCCGGGCCGCCCTGGATGCTGACACGGCATCGGGGGAAGGGCCGGTGATCCTCCTGATGGACCTTGATGCCTTCAAGTCCATCAACGACTCCATGGGGCACACCGCCGGGGACCAGGTCCTCATTACCGTGGGCCAGCGGGTACGGAACGCCGTGCGGGCCACGGACGTGGTGGCCCGGCTGGGCGGGGATGAGTTCGCCATCGTCATGCCCGCCGTAGCACCGGACCAGGCGGCCATTGTGGGGCACCGCATCCTGGCGGCGCTCAGTGAACCCATCGAGCTGCCGGGCAAGAGCGTGCGCTGCGGGGCCAGCATCGGATTGAGCGTCGGCTCGCCGGGCCAGACCCCGGAAGAGATGCTGATGGAAGCCGACGTGGCCATGTACGCATCGAAGGCCGAAGGGCAGAACCGTCTGCACCGGTTCGAACCCGGGCTGCTGCTGGTCCGCCGGCTGCGGAGCCAGCTGGTGGAGGACCTGCGGGCTGCCATCAGGAACGATGGCCTGATGCTGTACTACCAGCCGGTGGTGGACCTGGTGTCCCGCCGGTTGGAGGGCGTGGAAGCCCTGGTCCGCTGGAACCACCCCACCCGGGGGTTCATCATGCCGGACGAGTTCATTCCGCTGGCCGAAGAAGCCGGCCTGATTTCGGAGCTGGGCAACTGGGTCCTCCGCACCGCCGTGCAGCAGCTGCGCGCCTGGATCGACGATTCACTGGTGGACGGCGGCTTCTCGGTCCGGATCAATATTTCCGCCACGGACCTGCAAAGCCTGCAGTTCATCGAGGACGTCCGGAACGTCCTGCGGGACACTGGCGTCAAGCCTGAACAGGTGGTCCTAGAGCTGACGGAAGTGGCCATCGTCAAGGGCAACGAACTGGACCGTTACTCCCTGGCCGGCCTCCGCGGGCTTGGGGTGGGCATCGAGATTGACGATTTCGGCACCGGCTACTCCTCCATCAGCTACCTCAGGCGCCTGCCTGTGGACCGGGTGAAGGTGGACCGGTCGCTGATCTCGGGTCTGGGGACTGATCCCAGCCAGCCTGCACTGGTGGCCGCCGTCCTCCAGCTGGTCCGCGCCTGCGGCCTGGAAGCCGTGTGGGAGGGCGTTGAAACGGCGGAGCAGGCTGAAATTCTGCGCGAACTTGGCTGCCTGAGCGCACAGGGCTATTACTTCAGCAGGCCCGTTCCACCGGACGACATCCCCGCATTGCTCGCTGACCAGCAGGAAAGCGCTCACCGCCAGCCGTGAAAGGACTGCCTTTTTTACCCCGCCCGATATACGATCATCGTGCGGGGGACGGTTTTCCGGCACCGCGGAAACCGCCGTTGTCAGCACTAAACGTTAAAGGCGTTCTGGAAATTGAACATTAATGGGCCAATGGGTCATTACTTCGTCAACTGGGGGCGTAGCTAATGTCGGTTCGTGTACAGGCATGGGGAATCATCGCCGCGGTCCTGGCGGACACCGATCCGTCGGGAGCCGCCGTCCGCCAGCGCCTCAGCAACAGCCTCGACGAGAATCCGGGAGTGCCCGAGCGGGCGCTGCTGGAGTACCTGCTCGAGACCCGGCGCAGCGACGCCAACACCGAAGAGACACTCGAGAGCGCGCGGCAGATGCGCATCGCTCCGAACTCCATGCCACCGAAGTTCGCGGAGCAGCTGGACGCCATCCGCAGCGTGTCCCGCATCAGCGCGCTCCTGGAGAACCAGATGCTGATGACGGCGTTCCAGCCCATCTACGGACTGGCGGACAAGAGCGTGGTGGGAGTGGAGGCGCTCTCACGGTTCGTCAGCGATGACGGCGCCGCCGCCGAACTCTGGTTCGCAGAGGCAGCGGCTGTAGGTCTCGGCGCAAACCTTGAGTTCTCGGCGCTGGGTTCGGCTGCCGCCGCGGCCAGGGACCTGCCAACGGACCTGTACGTCTCGCTCAACATCTCGCCCACGTCCTGCCTGGACCCGCGGCTGCCGGAGCTGTTCGCGCACATCGACCTCCCCATCGACCGGGTGGTCCTTGAACTGACCGAAACCATCCCGGACGAGGAGTATGCGCAGTTCATCGCCGCCATCAACCCGCTCCGGGACAAGGGCCTGCGGATCGCCATCGACGACACGCACTCCGGCGCCGGGGCGCTGAGCCGCATGGTGCACCTGCGGCCGGACTTCCTCAAAGTTGGCCGGGACGTCTTCGGCAACGTGGACAATGACGGCCTCCAGCGGGCACTGACCACCTGCCTGGTGGACTTCACGGACCAGATCGGCACCACCCTGGTGGCGGAGGGCATCGAAACCGTAGGCGAGTTGAAGGTCCTGACGGAACTGGGCATCGACGCCGGGCAGGGATACTTGCTGGGCAGGCCCTCCGTCCGCCCGCAGGACTGGGCGTCCTGGAACACCCGCCAGGACGCTGACGGCCTCAACCGCCACCTGCCCGAGCCCGCCGGGCGCAGTCCGCAGGAGAATGAGCCCGCCTAGACCGTGCACGCCAGGGCACTACTTATTCGGAGTGGCCCTGGTCCCTGCTCATCTGGCCTTCAGCCGGCGGCGTTTCCCCGGGCGGCACTCCGCCGCCGGGCTCGAGCCCGGTGATGTTCCCGTCGGTCGGATCGGGATTGGGTGAGTCCCCGGCTTCCCTGCTGCGCTGCTTCGCCAGGTCGTCCTGGGCAGCGCCGACATCATCAGTGCCTTTGCCTGGTTTGTCCGGGTTGGCAGGGTCATTCTCCGGATGGTAGGTGCTCACGGTCCTTCGTCCTTCCGTTCGGGCTGCGGTCCGATTCCCCAGCTCTGGACTAATTGTAAGCATGCTGATAATTCTGGAGGTAGGGCCGGTCGGGCGTCCGGCACGCGAAGACACGAGGAGTCATCATGGGCATCGGCGACAGCATTGGCAAGGCAGCAGAGAACGCGATGGAGGATCTGGCCGGAACATCGGACCCCACGGAAAAGATGGATGTTCCTGACCCTGCGGACCCCAACGATGATGTGGAGGTCCACTCCTCCCTGAGCGAAGGTTCCAACGCCATGGAAGCGGAAAAGCAAAAGGCACCCGGGCTCAAGACCGGCGCGGCGCCGGCTCCCGTGTCGAACAGCCCACTGGGCGGGGACGCCGGGGGAACGGACAGCGAGCAGTCCGGGCCGGGTACCGCGAGCGACGACGACGGGCGGGCCGGTGACGCCACGGCACCATCGGGAGCGGCTGGCGCCGCGGGCGGCAAGGTTGCGGGTCCGGGCGGGCTTCCGGAGGGCGACCCCGACGAACTGCGGGCCGATCCCTCTGAGGGAAGCCAGGATCCGTCCACGACAACTGGCCGGAGTTAGCGGTACACCTAGATGTTCGGGTTTTCGGCAGCACCGGCCGGGCCCGGCCACTCGCCACGTTCCTCGAGCACCTGGCGCAGCAAGTCTGCACGGTCGGTCACGATGCCTGCCACGCCGAGGTCCAGGAGCCGGCGCATCTCGGCGGGGTCGTTGATGGTCCAGACGTGGACCACCAGCACCAGGGACTCTGCGCGCCGCAGGAAACCGGACGTCACCACCGGCACCGCGCCGTAGCGCACGGGCACCTGCAGCGCGTGCACGTCCCGCAGGACCCAGCGCATCAGCCAGCGGAACGCCGGGCCGGGCACCACCGGTCCGAGCAGCGTGAACAGGGCGTTGGATACGACGCCCGCTGACGCGGCAACCGGCCGGGTGAGCTGCTTCAGCACGGCCCGCCGCCGCCGGTCCGAGAAGCTGGCGATGAGTACGCGGTCGTGGACGCCGTGGCGTTCGATGGCTTCGACGGTGCTGCGGACCGAGCCCCAGTCCTTGACGTCCAGGTTCAGACGGGCGTTCGGCAGGGCGGTGACGAGTTCTTCGAAAGTCGGAATCGGCTCACGTCGGCCGATCCGGGCACCGGCAACATCCCGCGCGGGCAGCTCGGCAACGCGGCCGCTGCCGTCCGTCACGCGGTCCAGGGTGCCGTCGTGGAAAAGGAGGAGCACGCCGTCGGACGTGGTGTGGACGTCGGTTTCGAGGTAGCGGCAGCCCAGCTCGGCAGCTGCGCGGAACGCTGCCATCGAGTTCTCCAGGCCGTCCACGGAAAACCCGCGGTGCGCCATGGCGATGGGAAGCGGGGCGCCATCGGCCCCGGGGTGGTGGAAGAACGGCAGGCTCACAGTGTGAGCGTACCGGAGCCGGCGCGCCCGTCAGGGGCGGGTGGGGTCAGTCCCCGTAAGGGAAGATTTCCACGCCGTCGCCGCAGTGAAGCAGTGTCCGGCCGCGGCCGCCGTCGAGGTGCACCCACACAGCCGAGTGGTCGGCGGTGATGGCGTCCACCACGCCTGCCGCGTCAAATCCCGGCGAGAGCTGGACGCGGACGCGGTCCCCCTGCCGGAGCTTCTTCCAGTGCGGCGCTGGCGTTGCCCTGCGCAGCGGTATGTCAGCGGTCTGGTGCTTTGCGCTTCGTGCCATGTTCGTCCCCTTAGCCGGCGGGAGAGGTGCCTGCTCTCCGGCTTTCACGCTACGGACTGAAGGTGAACGGCAAGTGAGCGCAACCTGTGAATACGGCGCCAGCCGGGACTACCGGCGTCAGGAGTGCGGTACCCCCAGGGAAGCGAGGCGTTCCTCAAGGACCTGGGCCACGCCGTCGTCGTCAAAATACGGCGCCTGCTGCCCTGCCGCGCGGATGGCCTCGGGGTGGCCGCTGGCCATGGCGTACCCGTGGCCCGCCCAGCGGAGCATCTCGATGTCGTTGGGCATGTCGCCGAACGCCACCACGTCCGCGGCGCCGATTCCCAGCGCGGCGGCGTACTCAGCGAGGGTGACGGCCTTGTTGACGCCGGGCAGGGACAGTTCGAGCATGGCGACGCCGGGCGAAGAGTGCGTTGCGGAGGCAAGGTGTCCGACGGCGGGCGCCACCTCAGCGAGGAAGTCATCGGGGGTGCCGTCGCGGACGATGGCGAGGAACTTCACGACGGCGTCGTCCGCCGTGAGCGTTTCGCGCAGCGGCGCCGGGGTGAACTGGGCCAGCAGTTCGCTGGATTCGTTCTCGATGAAGCCAGGCTCAAGATGGAAACCGGTGAGGGTTTCGGCGGCGAACAGCGCGGCGGGGCGAAGGTCCTTGATGATGCGGCGGATTTCCAGGACGGCATCGATGGCCAGGGTGCGGGCGGACACCAGGCGGCCGGCTTCCAGGTCCCAGACCACGGCGCCGTTGGAGCAGATCACGCGGCCCGTGTGGCCCAGCTGTTCCTCAAGCGGGTGGAGCCAGCGCGGCGGCCGGCCGGTGACGAAGACGAGCTCGACGCCGGCATCACGGCAGGCGTGGAAGGCCCGGATGGTGCGGGGGCTGATTTTCCCGTCGTGCCCGAGGATCGTTCCGTCTATATCGCTTGCCACCAACCGCATCCTGCAAGTCTACGTGGGTTGCCGGGAGGCGCCTGCGCGGGGGCTCCGCCGGGAAGGTCCGATGGTTCCCCTACTACCGGCCCGTAGCGTAGCGGCGCGTTTTCGGCTGGGGGCATACTGGAAGCGCCGCCTACGGTGAACGACGCACCCTTTGCCGTGTGCGGCCCAGTCACCGGCGGACCCGGGAGCCCGGCCGGCATCCGGCGAAGGTGGGACCCGTGTTCCCGCGCTGCGCATCCCTTGAGGAAACAAAAGGTCTCAGAGGGGCAGAAGATCAACGATGAACCGCACCAAAAATGGGGTACTTTCCACCGCCGCAGCACTGCTTGCGCTGGGGCTCGCCCCGGGGACTGCCGTGGCACACGGCGGATCCGGGCACGGAGGGTCAGACAAGGGTGATGACTGGCGGAATAACGACGACCAGCGCCGGCTGGTCAGGGTACTGCGCCACGTCACGGACGATTACCGCTGGCTGGAGAACGCCGAGGCGGACGGCTACAAGAAGATCACCGAGTGCATCGACATGCCAGGCGTGGGGGCGATGGGATTCCACTACGCCAAGCAGGAGCTGATCGATGACAAGACCCAGGCCCGCAAGCCCGAAGTCCTCGTCTACATGCCGGACCGGAACGGGCGGTACCGGCTGGTGGCCGCCGAGTTTATTTCAACCGCGAAAAATCGGCCCTCGATTGCCGGGCTGAAGTTCGAAGACGGGCCGTTCCCCGGTTCCTTCGCACTCCACGCCTGGGTATGGCGGGACAACCCGGACGGCATGTTCGCGGCGTTCAACCCGGACCTGAGCTGCCCGAAGTAGCCAGCTGACGCAACGCCTGCTGGACCTGGGCGCCCGCGGACTGGTCAGTGCCGCGGGCGCCCTCCAAGTCCAATCGACACAGGGGCAGTTTCGCCGGAGCGGCCGTGCTGCAGGCCTGTTGCGAAGCCGATCGTCACCGGGGCGGGCTCCGGGGTTCCGCAGCAGGATTCCGCGATTACTGCGCCGTCGTCCGGGATGCTGGTGGAGCAGACGCCGGTTTCGGGCAGTTTGAGTTCGACGGCGTCCGCAGCTTCGGCGTCTCCGGCCAGGGCGGCAGCGATGGAGCGGACCTGTTCGTACCCGGTGGCCATCAGGAAGGTGGGTGCCCGGCCGTAGGACTTCATCCCGGCAAGGTAAAAGTCCTTTTCCGGCTGGGCGAGGACTTTGGCACCGTGGGCGGGCACGGTTCCGCAGCTGTGGAAGTCCGGATCGATCAGCGGGCCGAGGGCCTTCGGCGCTTCCACGGCCGGGTCGAGGTCCAGGCGGAGCTCGGACAGGATGGACAGGTCCGGCCTGAACCCGGTGGCCGGAATGACCCGGTCCACCTCCACACTGCGGCCGTCGGCGGCGTGCACAGTCACGGCACCACCCTGCACGTCGAGGGACACGGTGTGGAAGCCCGTCAGCAGCTGCACGGCTCCGCTCTCAACGGCGGTGCGGAGCCTGGCCCCGAGCTGGCCGCGGGCGGGCAATTGGTCGGCGTCGCCGCCGCCGTAGGCCCGGGCCGGGGTGGCGGCGCGGATGGCCCACAGGACCTCGGTGCCGGGGTTGGCCCGGGACACGCGCGCCAGGTCCAGCACCATGTTGGCGGCCGAATGGCCCGAACCGACCACCAAGGTGCGGCGTCCGGCGAAGCCACCGGCGGCAACGTCCGGCAGCGGACCGGTGACCAGCCCGGCGGCACGCGCCTCGGCCTCACCCGGCACGGCCAGCCCGGAGGATCCCAGCGGCGCCGGGCTGCTCCAGGTACCGGACGTATCGATCACGGCGCGGGCCGGCACCTCGGTGACCTGGCCGCCGTCGTGCTCTATGCGCAGGAGGAACGGGGCACTGTCCCGGCCCTGGCTGCTGCCCTTGTCCATGCCCTGCCGGGTGACGGCGACAACCCGGGAGCCGGTCCGGATCCGGTCCTTCAGTTCCGGTGTGGCGGCCAGCGGCTCCAAATACTCGGACACGATCTGGGAGCCGTACGGCAGCGCGGTGGGCCGCGGCGCTTCCCAGCCGTTGCGCTCGAGCAGCCGCACCGAGGCGGCGTCGAGGTTGTACTTCCAAGTGGAGAAGACCCGGACGTGCCCCCATTGCCGGATGGCGGCGCCCACGGTGGAGCCGGCCTCGAAGACCAGCGGTTCCAGGCCGCGTTCCAGCAGGTGCGCGGCCGCGGCCAGGCCCACGGGTCCGGCGCCGATCACGGCTACCGGCAGGGATTCCGGTGATGTCATGGTGTGCACCTTTCAGCTCTGCGCAGGGATAAGGGAGGCGATCAGGGCTTCGACGCGGCCCTTGATCTCGTCGCGGATGGGCCGGACTGAGTCCACACCCTTGCCGGCGGGATCCTCCAGGACCCAGTCCTCGTAGCGCTTGCCCGGGAAGTAGGGGCACTCGTCGCCGCAGCCCATGGTGATGACGACGTCGGAGTCCTTGACCGCCTCGGTGGTGAGGACCTTGGGGATCTCCGCGGACATGTCGATGCCCACCTCGGACATGGCCTCCACGGCGGCCGGGTTCACCTTCTCCGCAGGCTGCGACCCGGCGGAGCGGACCTCGACGGCGCCCCGGGAGAGGCTGGTGAGGAACGCGGCGGCCATCTGGGAGCGGCCCGCATTGTGCACGCAGACAAACAGGACGGAGGGCTTCTGGCTCATGAGTGCACCTTTCGGTCAGCCGGAACGACGGCGGGAGTTGCAGTGGGTGGGTAAAGGAACCGGACCAGGACGTACCCGGCGGCGCCGCCCAGCAGCTGGGCGAGGATGAAGGCGGGGGCCGACGGCGGCGCGATGCCGGCGAAGGTGTCCGTGACGGTCCGGGCGATGGTCACGGCCGGGTTGGCGAAGCTGGTGGAGCTGGTGAACCAGTACGCGGCAGTGATGTACCCGCCGACGGCGAACGCCACCCGGTCCGCCCGGCCGGAGCGGACGCTGCCGAAGATGACCACCAGCAGCCCAACCGTGGCGATCACCTCGCCCAGCCAGAGCGCGGGACCGGTGCGGACGTGCGATGAAACTGTCACCGCGTCCAGCCCGAACATCAGGTTCGCCGCCACAGTGCCGGTCAGCCCGCCCAGGACCTGGGCCCCGGCCAGGCCTGCCGCCGTGCGGGTATCGATCATGCCCAGCGCCCGCTCCACCAGGGTGACCACGGGATTGAACGACGCCGACACCGGCTGCAGTGCCACGATCAGCGCCACCAGCGCGGCACCCGTGGCGAGGCTGTTCTGCAGAAGCTGCAGGCCGGCGTCGTCCGGGGACAGCCTGGAAGCCATGACGCCGGAGCCAACGACGGCCATCAGCAGGAAGGCGGTGCCCACGAACTCGGCCAGGGCCCGCCGGGGAAGGACGCTCACTGCGCCTGTCCTCCGATCAGCGCGGCCAGGTTCTGCAGGGCCTCGGCGCGGGCGCGGTAGTAGACCCAGACGCCGCGCTTTTCCCGGTCCAGCAGGCCGGCCTCATGGAGGATTTTCAGGTGGTGGCTGATAGTGGGCTGGGATAGCTCGAAAGCATCGTTCAAGTCGCAGACGCAGGCTTCCCCGCCCTCATGCGAGGCCACGATGGACATGAGGCGCAGCCGGACGGGATCCGCGAGCGCCTTCAACAGCGGCGCAATTCCCTCGGCTTCTGACTCGGATAATGGCTGCCGGGCCAACGGCGAACAGCAGGCGGCGGCTTCGACCGGGGTCAGCTCCAGAGACATAGACACATGTAAATATTTACATGTGTCTATGTCTTGCGCAAGAGTGCCCGGTCGCAGCCGCCGGGGGCGCATTGTCGGTATTCGGCGCTACACTGAACTTATCGAACATATTTTCGAATAAGGGTGTGTTGTGGGCGTTATTGTCGGGCCTCGCGTGATAGATGCAGGCGCGTCGCTGTTCTCGGTGTTGATCTCCCCCGTTGCAGTCGCGGCCGGCTTTCCCTCGCCGGCACAGGACTACTTCGACGGGCGGATAGACCTGAACGCGCATCTGATCAAGGACATCACCAGCACTTTTGTTGTTCGGGTCACCGGCAACTCCATGGAAGGCGCCGGTATCAGCGACGGCGACGAGCTGATCGTCAACCGCGCACTGGAACCCAAGGACGGCTCCGTGGTGATTGCCGTACTTGACGGCGAACTCACCGTAAAGCGCCTCCGCATCACGGCCCGCGGAGTCGTCCTGCAGGCGGAAAATCCCCGCTACCCGGACATTAAGGTGCCGGCACTTTCGGACCTGACCATCTGGGGCGTCGCCACCAGGTGCCTGCACCATGTGTGAGCCCCGCCGTGGCTAAGCCTGCACTGATGCGCAGCATGCCGCAGATCGCCCACGTGGACGTCAACTGCTTCTACGCTTCCGCCGAGCGGGCTTTCGACCCCTCACTGGAGGGCCGCCCGCTGGTGATCCTGTCCAACAACGACGGCTGCGCCGTCACCCGCTCCCCCGAGGCCAAGGCACTGGGCATCGCCACCGGCGAGCCCTGGTTCAAGCTCGCGCCGCGGGCCAAGGAGTGGGGGCTGGTGGCGAAATCCAGCAACTACGAGCTTTACGGCGACATCAGCGCCCGGGTCATGGAACTTCTGGGGCGCTATTCGGCATGGCTTGAGGTGTACAGCATCGACGAAGCCTTCCTGGGGGTCAAAGGGGAACCGGACCAGCTCCTCCCCCTCGGACGGACCATCAGGGACGCCGTCCGCCGGCACGTGGGCGTCCCCGTGTGCGTGGGCATCGCACCCACCAAGACCCTCGCCAAGCTCTGCAACAAGTGGGCCAAGAACAACCCGGCCTTTGGCGGGGTCTGTTTATGGGAGGCGGTCCCCCACGATGTCCAGGACAACCTGCTGGCCCGGCTGCCGGTGGATGAGATCTGGGGCATCGCCGGAAGGCTGACCAGGCGGCTCAACGTCCTGGGAATCTTCACCGTCCGGGACCTGGTCCGGGCGGACCCGGTGATGATCCGGGACAAGTTTTCGGTAGTGCTGATGCGGACGGTGCTCGAATTGCGGGGCACCCCCTGCATTCCCATGGAAGAGGAGCGCATCGGCCGGGACCAGCTGATCTTCTCCCGCTCCTTCGCCACCCCCGTCACCACTGCCGAAGGGCTGCGGCAGGTCCTGGGTATCTATGGACAGCAGGCGAGCGCCAGGCTGTCCAAACACGGGCTGCAGGCTAAGGTCCTGACGGCCTTCGCCGCCACGTCACCCTTCCGGCAGCAGGAACAGGCCTACCCGTCCGTCTGCGTTTCGCTGCCAACGCCGACGGCGGACCCGCTCCTGCTGGCCAGGGCGGCACATGCGCTTTTGCCCCAGATCCGGGACGGGCTCAAGTACGCGAAGGCGGGAATCATGCTCACCGACCTGCGGCCCAGCGGGAACCAGCCGCCGCTGGAGCCGTTCGAAAACCCGCATGAGGAACGCGGCATCGGCCCGCTGCTGGAGGACGTCAGCAAACGCTTTGGGCGGGGATCCATCGGACTGGGCCACGCCGGAATCAAGACAGGACTGGACTGGACCATGAAGCGGGACATGCGCTCGCCACGGTACACCACCCACTGGGACGAACTCCCCGTGGTCAGGGCCGCGTGAACGGCGCTCTCGCCCGAAATACGGCGTGATTCGTTCAGCATATTAGCCAACAGACAGTATAGTGAACGCATGACTTCCAAGACTGTGGCCATCGCCGTCCCGCTCGAGGCAGAGCTCGTGGACCAGATCCGTGCCGTCGACCCATCCGTCACCGTTCTCTACGAGCCGGACCTCCTGCCACCGGAACGCTTCCCGGCGGACCACGCCGGTGATCCCGCTTTCCAACGTACTGAGGAGCAGGAAGAACGGTACTGGGCCATGCTCAGCAGAGCCCAGGTGCTGTACGGGCTTCCCAACGAAAGCCCGGCGGGCCTTTCCCGGATCGCCCGTGACAATCCGGGCCTCGAATGGGTCCACGCCATGGCCGCAGGGGCAGGCGGGGCGGTCAAGGCCTCCGGCCTCAGCTCCGATGCCCTGCAGAAGTTTCGAATCACCACCTCCGCCGGAGTCCACGCCCTTCCGCTGGCGGAATTCGCGGCACTGGGGATCCTGAACGGCTTCAAGCGCAGCGCCGAACTGGCCCAGGACCAGGCCGCGAAGATCTGGCCCGACCTGCGGGTCCCCACCCGCCTGGTGAACGGCTCCACCCTGGTGGTCAGCGGCCTGGGTGAAATCGGACTGGAAACGGCCCGGATCGCCCGGGCGCTGGGCATGAAGGTGAGCGGCAGCAAGCGCACCGTCGAACCGATCGAAGGTATTGACCAGGTGGTGGACAACGCAGGCCTGCCCGCCCTCCTCGCCACGGCAGACGCCGTGGTCAATACGCTGCCCGGAACCGCCTACACAGAAAAGCTGTTCAACCGCGAACTGTTTGCCGCCATGAAGCCCGGAACCACCTTCGTCAACGTGGGCCGGGGAACCGTGGTGGACGAAGAAGCCCTGCTGGAGGCACTGGACAACGGCCAGGTGGGCTACGCCTGCCTGGACGTCTTCGCGGTCGAGCCGCTGCCTCAGGACAGCCCCCTATGGAAGCACCCCAACGTCATGGTTTCCCCTCACACTTCCGCCCTCAGCGCCGCCGAAAACCGCCTGATCACCGAGCGCTTCTGCAGCAACCTCCGCACCTTCCTCGACGGCGGGGACCTCCCGCACCTCGTGGACACGGTCCACTTCTACTAGACCGGCGGGGAGAACCAAATGCGCATCGCCAGAATCAGCACCGCCGAAGGTGCCCGGCACGCCGTGGAACGGGCCGGGCAATGGGAACACATCCGCAGCCCGTTCGAGGAACCCCTTTACTACACCGGCGGCAGCACCCCCGCGGGTGAGGCGAAATTCCTCGCGCCAATTGCCCCGGCGGTAGTCGTAGGCATCGGCCACAACCTGACCCTCAACGACCACCCGCTGCCCATCCAGGCCTGGCATAAGTCCGTCCACACAGTGGCCGGACCCGGGGACCAAATCGTCGCCGCACGCGGCCGCGGCGCGGTGCACGTCGAAGGTGAACTCGCCGTGGTGATCGGCAAGAGCGCGGCCGGCCTGACCGCAGAGAACGCCCTGGACCACGTCCTGGGCTACACCTGCGTCAACGACGTCACCAACGTGGACCAGAACGCGGTGGACGAGCGAAACTTCCAAGGCAAGGCCGGCGTCAATTACACGCCCCTTGGACCGTGGATAGAGACCGCCCTCCCGGATCCCGAACGCGCCGGCATTGACGTCCGCGTCAACGGAGTACCCAAAGCCAACTCCGGCACGTTCAATCTGCCCTCGACGGTGGTGGACTGCCTTGTCTACGTCACGTCCTGGCTGACGCTTGAGGCTGGGGATGTGGTCATGACCGGCGCGCCGGGCACGGCGGTGCCCGTGGAGCCGGGCGACCGCGTGGACATTGCGGTGGAGGGCATCGGAACGCTGACCAGCACCGTCTGCTAGCACGCGAGTGCCCGGCCGCCGGGGCCCTTATGATGGATAGCGTTCAGTTGACTGAACGGACACTGCAGTCAGCCCCGGCAACCGAAGGAGAATCATGGCCGATTCCCGCACCCCCGCATCACCGGATAAGTCGGGAGCCGCCTCGCCGGCACCGGCAGTCACGCGCGCGGCCGCCGTCCTGGATGCGCTGGCTGCTTCTGCAACGGGCCGGCTGACCCTCAGCGACCTCTCGCGGGAGGTGGGCATTCCCAAGTCCTCCACCTCCAACCTTCTGCTTGCACTCGAGGAAGCCCGGCTGATCACCCGGCAAGGGGCGGAATTCACCCTGGGCCGCAAGCTGGTGGAGCTCGGAGCCGCCTACCTGGGCCGGATGGACGAGGTCCAGGAGTTCTACCGCTACTGCGAACAGGCATCCGTGCTCTCGGGAGAAACGGTCCGGATCGCCATGCTGGATGGAACCAACGTCATCTACCTTGCCCGCTACGAAGGCCACCCGGCAGTCCGCCTCACCTCCAACATCGGCGACAAGATGCCCGTCTCCCTTTGCGCCGTGGGCAAGGCGCTGATTGCCCGCCTGAACGTTCACGACATTGAGGAGATGTTCCCCGACGACGCCGAACTGCCGGTCCTCACACCCAAGTCGCTGCGCACGGGGGCAGCACTGAAGGCGCAGCTGCGCCAAATACGCGAGCAGGGCTATGCCTTCGAGGATGAGGAAAGCACCACGGGCGTGGTGTGCCTGGCCGTCTCCGTCCCCACGCGGGGCGCCCATGGGCCCAGCCTGGGGTTGTCGGTGACGGCACTGAAGGCCACCTACACCCCGGAGCAGGGCTCGCAGATGGTCAAGGAGCTCAAGGAGCTGGCCCACTCCCTGGGTAACCCCATGGGCTAGCCGCACCACCGGACTCTGAGCCACAGGGGAACTCCGCCTCTCAACAAAACAAAAAACTGTTGCCAGTTGTTCAGCTTGCTGTATTGTGTTCAGCATAGTGATCGACACAACAGGTGTTGCCGCTATCCCGCCAGGCCAACGGGGGCCTGGAGTGCGTTAGAGGGAGTTCTCGTGACAACTCGTACTAAATCACCGCAGACCGATGCGGACGGCGCCGTCGTCGATCCGGAGCAGCTGCGAAGGGCAACCCTTGCCAGCTCCGTGGGTTCGGCCCTGGAGTACTACGACTTCTACATCTACGGCCTGGCCTCGGCCCTGATCTTCGGCCCGCTGTTCTTCGCCCCGCTGGGCGACAGCGGAGCCGTCATCGCCTCCTTCGCAACCTACGGCGTCGGCTTCGCGGCCCGGCCGTTCGGCGGTGTGGTCTTCGGGTACATCGGGGACCGTTTTGGCCGCAAGATGGTGCTGATCCTGACCATCGGCCTGATGGGCATGGCCAGCTTCGCCATCGGACTCCTCCCCACCTTTGAGCAGGCGGGGATGCTGGGGGCGGTGTTGCTGGTGACACTTCGCATCCTCCAGGGCCTGGGTGCCGGAGCCGAGCAGGCAGGCGCCACAACGCTGATCTCCGAGGTGGCCCCGCGCCGCCGTCGTGGATTCTTCGCGTCACTGCCGTTCGTGGGCATCCAGCTGGGCACGCTCCTGGGTGCCGGCACCTTCGCCCTGATGGCCCTGGCGGACAAGGAAGTCCTGCAGGGCTGGCTCTGGCGCGTGCCGTTCCTGGCCAGCGTCATCCTGATTGTCATCGCCGTGTTCATCCGGCTCAAGCTCAAGGAGACCCCGGTCTTCCAGGAGCTGGAAAAGCACAAGGCCGTGGTTAAGAACCCGGTGGGCCAGATCTGGAAGCACTCCAAAAAGAACGTACTGGTGGGCATCGGCCTGCGGATGGGCGAAAACGGAAACTCGTCCATCTACTCGGCGCTGCTGGTGTCCTTCATCAGCATGCCGGCCGGCGTGTTCGCCGGCGACAAGTTCATCGGCCCCACCGGCCTGCTGATCGCCGCCGGATTCGCTGCGGTCCTCGTAGTCACCTTCGGCGCGCTGTCCGACCGGTTCGGCCGGGTTCCCGTCTACCGCTACGGCGCCCTGTTCCAGGCCGTCATCGCCCTCCCGGCCTTCTACCTGGTCACGCTGGGCAACGTCACCCTGGTGTGGGTGGTCATGGTGGTGGGCATCGCCATCGGCGTGCAGTCCATGCTGGGCCCCCAGTGCGCCCTGCTGCCGGAACTCTTCGGCTCGCAGCACCGCTTCACCGGGGTGGCCCTCAGCAGGGAACTCTCCGCTGTACTGGCAGGCGGCTTTGCACCGATGATCGGTGTGGCACTGCTCGCGGCGACCAACCATTCCTGGCTGGTTCCCGCCATCTACTCACTGGTTCTGGCCGGGATCTCCTTCGCCACCACGTTCTTCACCCCCGAAACGAACGGCCGCGATCTGGTGGTCGTGGAGGACGCCAAATGACGCGCGGGCCCGTCGGCTTCGTGGGCCTGGGCCTCATGGGGGCGCCGATGGCCGCCAACCTGGCCAAGGCAGGGTGGCAGGTGAAGGGCTGGAACCGCTCCCCCGCAGCCGTCCGGGACCTCGAACTCCTGGGCGGCACCGGCGTCGAACACGTCGCGGACCTGCGCGGCGAGCCTGTCATCATCTTTATGCTCCCCGACCTTCCCTTCATTGAAGAGTCCGCGGCCGGCCTCCTGGCCGCGTGGCGGACGGCGCCGCCCGCGCCAGGGACGCTCGTGGTGGTCATGAGCAGCGTGTCGCCGGTGGGGGTGCAGGCGTTTGGCCTCGCGGTGGCCGAGGCGAGCGCCGGGAACGCCTCGGTGCTCGATGCGCCGGTCAGTGGCGGCACGGACGGCGCGCGCCAGGGAACCCTGGCCATCATGGCAGGCGGCTCGGAGGCGGACTTCGCACGTGCGCTGCCGGTCCTGGAAACCATGGGCGCGGCGGTCCGGCGGCTGGGCGGCCTGGGTGCAGGCTCCCTGGCCAAGGCATGCAACCAGCTGGTGGTGGGAACTACGACGGCGGCACTCGCCGAAGCCGCGGAGCTGGCCGAACGCTCAGGCCTGGATATTCACGCCCTCTTCGAAGTGCTGTCCGGCGGCTTGGCGGGCAGCCGTGTGCTGGACCAGGTGGGACCCCGGCTGGCAGCAAAGGATTACACACCCACAGGGCCGGCCAAATTCATGCGCAAGGACCTGTCCTTCGTGCTGGACAGTGCACGCAGCGCAGGTACGGCAACACCCATGGCGTCCGCCGGATTCGAGCTGTACACCGAGCTGGTGGCACAGGGGCTGGGAGACCAGGACCTTGCCGTGGTGCGGCAGGCCGTCGCCAACCTCAGCGCCGCCGGCGCCGGGAAGGCACCGCGGTGAGCCAACTGTTTGACCTTGCCGGACGCACCGCCCTGGTCACCGGTTCCAGCCGAGGCATCGGCAACGCCCTCGCCCGGGCACTGGCGGAGGCCGGCGCCACGGTGGTCCTGAACGGGGTCAACGCGGAGCGGCTCGAAGCCGCCGAGGCGGCAATGGCAGCGGACTTCGCCCCGGGACGGATCCGCCGCTGCGCGTTCGACGTCACCCGGGACAGCGACGCCGAACGGGGCGTTGCCTGGGTGGAGGAGAACGTCGGACCCCTGGAGATCCTCGTCAATAACGCCGGAATCCAGCACCGCGTCCCCATGCTGGACCTCGCTGTCAGGGACTGGGAACGGGTCATCAGCACCGACCTCACCAGCGCCTTCCTGGTGGGCCGCGCGGCAGCCCGCGTGATGGTCCCCCGGGGCCGCGGCAAGATCATCAACATCTGTTCGGTGCAGGCGGACCTGGCCCGGCCCACCATAGCCCCGTATGTCGCCGCGAAGGGCGGGCTGCGGAACCTGACCCGCGCCATGACGGCGGAGTGGGCGTCGTCAGGGCTGCAGATCAACGCCATCGCACCCGGCTACATCCATACGGAGATGACGCAGAACCTGGTGGACGACGAGCAGTTCAACTCCTGGATCCTGGGCAGGACGCCGGCCCGGCGCTGGGGTACCCCGCAGGACCTCGCAGGCCCGGTGGTGTGGCTTGCCTCGGACGGTTCGGGGTTCGTCAACGGCCAAACCATCTTCATCGACGGCGGCATGACAGTGGTGGTTTAGCGGGAGTTGGCACCCGGATTTCCGGGTGCCAACAAGACGCTGCGCGACCTTCCGTGACGCTCCGCGACGCTGCATTGCGGCTTCGCGTCGTCCCGTGAACGCCTGCTACACGGATCATTGTGGCCCTGCTGGGCGCTCCGTAATCTCGTCTCAGCACCCGCCCCAGCAAAGGAATCCCCATGGCAGAGCCCCAGGACAAGAGTCCGCAGAACCCCGGAAACTCCACCCGCATCGTCGCCGGCCAGGCCGCACCCAAACGCCCCCTGGGCCTGAAAATCGGCATCGCCGCCGCCATCCTCGCCCTCGTGGGAGGCGGCGCCGCCGTCGCCTCCGCCGTCAACGCGAACAACGCCTCCACCGCACCCGCTGCGGAAGCCGCCCCGGCAGGCAACCCGGCTGCGGAACTGAAGCTCGGCTACTTCGGCAACGTCACCCATGCCCCTGCACTGGTGGGCGTCAGCAAGGGCTTCATCAAGGACGAGCTCGGCGACACCAAGCTCAGTACCCAGGTCTTCAACGCCGGTCCTGCCGCCATCGAGGCACTCAACGCCGGAGCCATCGACGCCACCTACATCGGCCCCAACCCGGCCATCAACTCGTTCGTGAAGAGCCAGGGCGAGTCCATCAACATCATTGCCGGCGCCGCCGCGGGTGGCGCGCAGCTGGTGGTGAAGCCGGAAATCAACTCCGCCGCTGACCTCAAAGGCAAGACCCTCGCCTCCCCGCAGCTCGGCGGCACCCAGGACGTGGCCCTCCGCGCCTGGCTGACCGCCCAGGGGTACAAGACCAACGTTGACGGCAGCGGCGACGTGGCCATCAACCCCACCGAGAACGCCCAGACCCTGAAGCTGTTCCAGGACGGCAAGCTCGACGGCGCGTGGCTGCCCGAGCCCTGGGCCTCCCGCCTGGTGCTGACCGCCGGCGCCAAGGTGCTGGTGGACGAGAAGGACCTGTGGGACGGTTCGCTGTCCGGCAAGCCCGGCGAATTCCCCACCACCATCCTGATCGTCAACCAGAAGTTCGCGGCAGACCACCCGGACACCGTGAAGGCGCTCCTGAAGGGCCATGCCAAATCCGTTGAATGGCTGAACGGCGCCGCCGCAGGTGAGAAGGCCACCGTCATCAACGCAGCACTCAAGGAAGCGGCCGGCGCCGAGCTGAAGGCCGATGTCATCGACCGGTCGCTCAAGAACATCGTGTTCACGGTGGACCCGCTGGCCGGCACATACCAGAAGCTGCTGGCCGACGGCGTCACCGCCGGAACCACCAAGCAGGCCGACATCAACGGCATCTTCGACCTGCGGGCCCTCAACGAGGTCACCGGCGAGAAGACCTCCGCCGCCAACCTCGGCAAGGAATAGCCGCCACTCATTTCCGCACCCGCCCGCCCGGCCGCACGGCATCATGCCTCCGGCCGGGCGGGCGCTTTTAACTTGTGGAAATCCTGCGCTTACCCGCTGGAACCGGGAGCCTGGCCGCCCCTAAGCTGAAGAGGATTCATCGGCAGGCGGCACGGGGGATGGCGGGTGGGCGGTTCAGGCAGGGACGGCGGTACATGGCAGGGAGCGCCCGACGGCGGCCCGCTGCCACAGGTGCGCCGGTCACCGAGCGGGCGGATCCCGCAGTGGGCCATCGACGAGGCGTTCGGCCGGCAGGCACAGCAGGCTCCCTGGCGTGCACCGGAACCGGCACCCCACAACGCCGGACGCCCGGCGTTCGGCCGTGCGCCCCGGCCGTACCGGCCCCGGAAGCGGAAGCGGCGGCTGCTGCCCGCGCTGGGCGTGGCGCTGGTCATCTGCCTGTACTTCACGCCGTCGTTCCTTAGCCGCGTTGTCCTTCCCTTCGCGGCACCCTACCTGCCGGGGGCAACGGTCCCGCCGCCCGGGTACGAGGCCGTGTCCTCGCCGCTGGGGACTCCCCCGGCCAGCACCGGCTCCACGGTTTTCGTCCTGCAGGAGTCGCCCGATCCCGGCCAGCGGTTCGCCGCCTACGATCCGTGCCGCCCCGTCCACTACGTGGTGCGTCCGGACTTCGCCGTGCCGGGTGGCGACGCCCTGATCCGGGACGCCGTTGCAGCGACCTCGGCGGCCACGGGCTTACAGTTCGTCTAGAACGGCACGTCCACCGAAGCGCCGGCGGATGAACGGGAGGCCTTCCAGCCGGACCGCTACGGCAAGCGCTGGGCGCCAATACTGATCACCTGGTCCACGCCGCAGGAATCCCCAGGTCTCGCGGGCGACATCGCGGGCGACGGCGGCAGCACCTTCATCCAGGCACCCGGCCAGCCGATGGTCCTCGCCGCCGGCCAGATCCGGCTGGACGCACCCGACCTCGCAGGCATCCTGGCCAGCCGCCCGGACGGAACGGAACAGGTGCGGGCCATCATCATGCACGAACTGGGCCACGTTGTGGGCCTGGACCACGTCAGCGATCCGGCCCAGCTGATGCACGCGGACAACGTGGGCGTGGTGGATTTCGCGGCCGGGGACCGCGCCGGGCTTGCACTCCTGGGCAGCGGGCCGTGTGTTCCCCAGCTATGACCGCCCGGTCCGTCCCGGGCCGCGGGTAGGGTATGCAAACCTGCGTAGCCGGGAGCTGCCGCCGATGTTTTACTGTCCCCTATGACTGAGTTGCTGAAGCAGCACCCCAATGAACCGCACGACGACAGCATTGCTGCGCGCCTGAACTGGCTGCGCGCGGGTGTCCTTGGAGCCAATGACGGCATCGTGTCAGTTGCTGCGACGGTGGTGGGTGTTGCCGGCGTGACCAACGATGTCACGCCCATCCTGATAGCCGGGGCAGCCGCCGTGGTGGGCGGTGCCGTGTCCATGGCGCTGGGCGAGTATGTGTCCGTCAGCAGCCAAAGCGACAGCCAGCGGGCGCTGATCGAGAAGGAACGCCAGGAGCTCCACGACGATCCCGACGGCGAACTGGAGGAGCTTGCCGCCATCTACCAGGCGAAGGGACTCACCGAAGCCACCGCGCGCAGGGTGGCCGCCGAGCTCACCGAGCACGATGCGCTGGGCGCGCACCTGGAAGCCGAACTGAAGATTGATGAGGCCAGCGTCGCCAGCGCCTGGCACGCTGCGTTCGCCTCAGCCATCGCCTTCACCATCGGTGCGGTACTCCCGCTGCTGGCGATCCTGCTGCCTCCGGCCGAGATCCGGGTTCCGCTCACCTTCGTGGCAGTCGTCGTGGCCCTGGCCATCACCGGTACGGTCAGTGCCAGGATCGGCGGCAGTTCGAAACGGAAAGCCACCCTGCGCCTGGTCATCGGCGGTGCCCTTGCCATGGCGTTCACCTATGGCGTTGGCCTGCTGCTGGGGACCACGGGGATAGCCTGACTCCAGCACGCCTGATCCGGCGTGACCGCCCCGTCCAAAGGGAAACATTGCATGATGGAAATCGGCGGCCTTCCGGCCCACATCCTCCTGGTCCACGGAGTGGTTGTCCTTGCCCCGCTGGCCGGCCTGATGGCAGTGGTCTTCGCGCTCTGGCGCCGCAGCAGGTCCTATCTGGCCTGGCCATTGGGCGTCCTCGCCGTTGTGCTGGTGCCGCTGTCCGTACTCACCGCGGAAGCCGGTGAGCAGCTGGAAAAGGCGAAACCCGCATCAGACCTGGTCAGGGAGCACGCCGAGCAGGGCAGTTTCTTCCGGTACGTGACGGTGGTTTTCCTGCTGGTGGCGGCTGCGCAGATTCTGGCCGCGTTCCCCTCCGCCGTGAGCCGATGGCAGGCACTCCGCGGGGCCGGGCGCCTGCTCGCTGCCCGCTGGCTTGTTCCCGCCACGTCCGTCCTCGGAGTAGTTGCGGGGCTGTTCCTGGTTTACGAAGCCGTGGTGACGGGCCATTCCGGGTCGGCGTCGGTCTGGAGCGGCGTCTAGCGCAACGCCGCAGCGGGGCGGTGGTCGCCGCCGCGCATCCGCACCGCCACGACAATCCCGGACACCGCGGTGAGTCCGGCGACGGCGGCGACAGCCACCGGAATTCCGTACAGGTCCGCGATGAGCCCGGCGAGCAGCGCACCTGCGGCAAACCCGGCGTCGCGCCATAGCCGGTAAATCCCGACGGCGCGTGCCCGCCACGCAGGGTGCGCGACGTCTCCGATGCTGGCCAGCAGGGTGGGATACACCATGGCGGTGCCGACGCCGAGGACGACGGCGGCCCCGAGCCATGCCTCGAAGGTGCTGCCTACCGCGACCATTGCCAGGGCTGCGGCCTGTACCAGCATGCCTGCGGCTATGAACCATTTGCGGCCCCAGCGGTCCGAGGCGGCACCGGTCACCAGCTGCGCGGCTCCCCAAACGGCTGGGTAGGCGGCGGCAATGATGCCGATCTGGCCCACGCCCAGGCCGGCGCCGGCAAACAGGACGGGGAAGAGACCCCAGGCGAGCCCGTCGTTGAGGTTGTTGACCAGGCCGGCCTGGCTGGCCGCCGAGAGGGAGTGGTCCCTGAAGCTGGTCAGTGTGAACACCTGGCCCGTGCTGAGGCCGGCTCCGGCAGCACCGGGTGTTCCGGACGCCTCGGCCGTGGCATGGTGGTGGGTTTCGCGGACGGCCAGGACTGTCAGGCCCAGCCCCAGGGCGATGTAGGCCGCTCCGAGGAGGAACGGTGCCGGCCGGAGCCCGTAAGTGGTGGCGAGGTAGCCGGTAGCCAGTGCCGTGGCAGCCACGCCAAGGTAGCCGGCCGCTTCGTTGAAGCCCATGGCCAGGCCCCGCTGGCCCGGGCCAACCAGGTCCATTTTCATGATCACGGCCGTGGACCAGGTCAGGCCCTGGCTGATGCCCAGCAGGACGTTGGCCGCCACAATCCAGTCCCAGGAGGGGGCGAGGATCAGCATGTCGGGGACCGGGAGTGCTGCCAGCCAGCCGGCGACGAGGACGGGCTTGCGGCCGTATTTGTCGGAGAGCGTCCCCGCAAAATAGTTCATTGCGGCCTTGGACAGCCCGAACGCGAGGATGTACGTCAGCGCCCCGGTGTAGAGGTCCAGGTGGAAAGCCTCCGTGGCCGGGAGGGGCAGTACGGTGCGTTCCTGCCCCAGCGTGCCGCCCACCAGCGCGTTGACGGCAACGAGCAGCAGGAACTGGGCCAGGTTCTGCCGCAGTCCCAGCACCGGGCGTCGCGTCGCTGCGGGGTTCTCGGGACGTGTGCTGCCGGGCATACGGGGACTCCGTTCGGTGGGCATGAAGGTGCCCGGGCGCGCTTGGGGGAAGCGCACCCGGGCGGGTTGCCCCGAGCGTTGGGGGTAACGCTCAGGGCGTGCCCGCGCCGTTCGGGGAAACGTGCGCGGGCGGAGCCCGGGCGGGAGGGGGGTCCTGCCCGGGCGGTCTGTCCGGTTAGTGGGCGGCCACGGCGTTGGGCCGGGACTGCCGCCACATGCTCCAGGCCGCGTAGCTGCCGTCAAGTTCGACGACGTCATACCCTGCACGGCGCAGGGCGCTGGCTGCTACGGAGTTCCGGACGCCGGACTGGCAGTAGGTGACGATTGAGCCGTTGGCGGGAAGCTCGTCCAGGTGCCACATCACACGACCACCGCTGAGCTGGTACGAGCCCGGAATGTGGCCGGCCGTGTGCTCGGTCTTGTTGCGGACGTCCAGGACCATGGCGGCGTCGTAGCCGTCCAGTTCTTCGGGCTGGATGAGCTTTGGGGTGAAGGTGGGCAGTTCCTCGATGCCGGTGACGTAGCCGGCCGCGTTGTCGATGCCCACGCGTACCAGGTGGTCCCACATGTCCATGGCCTGGTCCTGGCCGCTGGCCAGCAGCACCAGCGGGTTCTTGTCCGTTTCCGGATTCACCACCCAGGCGCCGTAGCTGGCCACTGATTTGCCGGCCGGAACGTTCAGTGACCGGACCACGGTGCCTTCATGGACCTCGCTGTTGGACCGGGTGTCAATGAAGGTCAGGGTGTCTTCGTCGAGGCCGGCGGCCACTATGCCGGCGGAAAGCTCCGGCAGCGGGGTGCGTTCACCCATGACGGCCGGGCCTACCCGGTTTTCACGCTTCATGCGGCCGAAGTAGGCGTGCGCGTCCGGCTGCCCGTCGAGGAGTTCATCGATGAAGCCCTGCTCATCGTTGGCGGCCAGGTACGGCCCCCACCAGGCGTAGAGCCGTTCGTAGCCCACCGTGGAGGACGGGATGGCACCCAGCGCCTTGCCGCAGGCGCTGCCCGCGCCGTGGGCCGGGTGGACCTGGACGTAATCCGGCAGGGTGAGGAATTTGTCCCGCAGGCTGGCGAACAGCTGCCTGGCACCCTCGAAGCGGGTATCGATGCCGCCGGCGGCCTCGTCCAGGAGATCCGGCCGGCCCAGGTCGCCGGAGAAGACGAAGTCACCGGACAGCAGGTAGCCCGGCTGGTCACTGAAGGCGCCGTCCGTGACCAGGAAGGACAGGTGCTCGGGCGTGTGGCCGGGAGTGTGGAGGGCCTTGATGGTGATGTTGCCCAGCCTGATGGCGTCGCCGTCGTACAGCCGTTCGCCGTCGAATTCGTACTGCCAGTCCGGGCCGCCTTCGCCGGAAACGTACACCTTGGCACCGGTCGCGGCTGCCAGTTCGCGGGTGCCGGAGAGGTAGTCGGCGTGGATGTGGGTTTCGGTGACGGCCACGATTTTCATGCCGTTCTTCGCTGCGAGGTCCTGGTAAACGGCGATGTCGCGGCGTCCGTCAACCACAATGGCTTCACCCTTGGCCTGGCAGCCGATCAGGTAGCTGGCCTGGGCGAGGTCTTCATCGTAAATGCGCTCGATAAGCATGAGGTGCTCTCCTTATGTTGTTGTCGGGTGGTTCCGCGGCTGTTGTAGGGTCGTGGCTACCCAGGGGAGGCAGGTATGGCTTTGTTGCTGTGGCTGGACGATTCACGTCGTTACGGCTTCGAAGGATTGGCCGCCCGCACTCTCCGCGATGACCCGACCGCTGATTGAGAGACGCGACATGATCGCCGGATAAGGACACGACGGCGCGGTTATCTGCTGGGCTCTACCCAATCCCACAGACTGGAGGCTGTTCTTGGTGCAATTATGGGCCGGCATTGACGCCGGCAAAGCCCATCACCACTGCTTTGTGATCGACGGCGACGGAAACCGCCTGCTGTCCCAACGGGTTCCCAACGATGAACCAGCACTGCTTCAGCTCTTAGCTAACGTGCTGGAGCTGGCTGCGGGGGATTCGGTGGTCTGGGCGACCGACCTGAATCGTGGCGGAGCGGCGCTGCTGATCGCCTTGCTCATCGGCCACGGCCAGGACATCCTCTACATTCCTGGCCGTGCCGTTCACCATGCCTCTAAGATTTACCGGGGTGAAGGCAAGACAGACGCCAAAGATGCCGCAGTCATCGCGGACCAGGCCCGAATGCGAACTGACCTCCAACCGCTGCGTGCGGGGGATGACATCAGCACGAGCCTGCGGATCCTCACCGCGAGGCGGGCGGACAAGTCCGCTGACCGGGTCCGGGCCATCAACCGATTGCAGGCCCAGCTGCTCGAATACTTCCCTGCGCTGGAACGGGCCTTCGACTACAGCCGCTCCAAGGCCGCGCTGACGCTGCTAACAAAATACCGGACTCCAGACGGGATCCGTCGTGCCGGTGAGGCAAGGATTCACGCCTGGCTGAAGAAGCAAGGGGCGCGGTCCTCGGCCGCAGTCGCCGCATCAGCAGTAGAGGCCGCGAAATCCCAGCACACGACGGTTCCCGCACAGGGTATGGGAAAGGAGATTGTTGCCGCACTCGCCAAGGTAATCCTCACCCTGAACGAGGAGCTGGTCGAACTCGATGCTCTCATCAGCAAAAAAGTCACCGAACACCGGCACGCGATGGTGCTGTTGAGCATGCCCGGCTTCGGCCCGGTTCTTGCAGCCGAGTTCCTCGGTGCTACAGGTGGGGATCTCACGGTCTTTCAGACTGCGGACCGGTTCGCTGGCGTAGTTGGGCTGGCTCCGGCCCCCGTGACTCCGGAAGGATTAGCGGAAACCATCATCGCCCCCGCCGTTATGATCGCCGGCTCCTGCGGGTCTTCTACCTCTCCGGCCTGTCGGCGCTGAAATCGTGTCCGGCTTCGCGGACCTACTACGACCGAAAACGCTCCGAGGGAAAAACCCACATCCAGGCGATGCTGTCTCTTGCCCGCCGCCGACTCAACGTCCTCTGGGCCATGCTGCGCGACGGCACAAACTATGAGCCGGCTTGCTCCCAAGCACCACGTTTGGCTGCCTGACGTAAACGACTATTGTTTCGGGTCGGCAGCCGAGTCAACGATAATCGCTGTGAGATCACTTATGGCGTTCTTCCCGCCATACTGCTTCAGCTCAGGTCTTGGCAGCCCCTGAATGACCGCTACCCCAAGAGTGATTCCCTCCCCACCCGTAAATCAAGGGGGTGCTGTAGTAGGACCAGACGTTATTAGCTCCGTATACCCAGCCGCCCCTGACCTGGTGGTACTGGTCGTAGACGGCTACAGATACTTGTGCGTTGCCAAACCAGCAAAAGTTACCGTATTCGTTGGTGTTTGCTTCCGCTCGGCCGTAGCTGTTCCATGCACTGGATCCGGAATAGTAGCCCTCGTTGCAGCCGTAGGGCTGTATTTTCCACGTCCCCGAACTGTAGGCCGATCCCGGGGCTGCCGAAACTATGGACAGACAGGAGGCAGCTATCACGGTCATGGCTGCCATTCTGAGGGTTCTCACAACGTTCCCCTAACGCTTGTCGGATGAATTTTGGCGGAGAAGCAGGTTTGGTGCCTGCTTGGTCCATCCGTCGTCGTTCTTCACTGATTCAAGGGTGTCGTCAGCGGCGGAAGGGATCACCAACCATGCCTGCTCAGTGCGCTCTTCATTTTCAATTCGGAGCCCGTAGGACTCGAATCCTTCCAGTGTGGTGCAGCCGACAAATTCACCACCGCCATCGCCACGTACTGGGATCATGCACATTTTGTTGTCTGCTGGGACGACATAATATTTCAAGTGTGAACCCTCGCCCACAAGCCTCGTTAAAGCGGAATCAATTTTAATCGGAAGGCGCTCACTCACCCGTAAAGGCAGCTTGTCTTTTGCTGTTTGAGGAAGGGCCAGGGAATGGACTATTCGAGATGCATCTCGTGATCTATCCGCCGGCGGAGCTGTAACTGCCACGATCCCTGCCGCGGTGCCGAGAAGGATTGCTCCACCAAGGAAAAACTTTAGGCGCTTTTGCATGTCATCTCCCCCAAGATAGCGATAAAACGAGGGTAGAACCTCAAGCATGTCCTTGGCAATAGCCGATATTATTCGTTCCCATTGACCTCGTGAAGACGACGGTGTAGCTTCCCCACTATAGATTTGCTGGCCATCAATTGGGGGATTCACTATGAGTACCAGCGTGCCCGGATTACCAGAACCGAAGCTGCCTAAGCGGCGTGCCTTCTTCCGAGGCGTCCTCAGGACTCTTGGGATCGGATTTGTTGCTGCTGCCGGTCTACCCAGCACCTCGCCTGCTCATGCAGATCCGCATGTTCACTGCGAGTACACAACCAAGAAGTTAGTCTGGTTGCGATGCAACTGCAACACCTGGCTAGAGGACTGGCGACATAGTTGCACTGGTTGCGGTAGTACGTGCTTCACCATCACAGTAATCACTGGCAAATACTGCATTTCATAGACCTAAGAACGGCAGGGAAGCACCATGCAGCACAAAGTAAAGGTACGCGAAGTACATAAAAATGAACGTGATGAAATCGGTCCTCAGGACCGCCCTCCCTACATCTCGTTGGAACAGCTTGTCTCTTCCTTCGGTGGTTATGAGTTCAACCTTGAGTTGAGCGATGGCACAAAGGTGCCAGTGTCTGTCAGGCAATTTATGGGAAGGGACCCACGGACCACCTTCCTTCGAGTGGAAGTTGAATCGCGACCTGAAAATGAAAAGGAATCGGCGGAGTTTGACGCCCGAGCCCAGGCGCGTCACGGGAAGAAATAGCTTATGGATACAGTGCTGCTTACAGCACTCAGTCTCTTCCTGTTTATAACTCTCTTCTTTCCCGCAGTAACAAAAATCAAGAGGCGTCCGATCCTCGTAGCCTACTATTCTGAGTTACTCGAGGTAGATGTAAAGGTCGTACGGCTTGCACTATCCGTTACATGCATTGCCGAAAGTATTCTCGCATTCGGTATTCTATTCCGAATCATTCCTGTTATTACGGGAACTATTACGCTTAGTTTGCTTTTAGCGTTTCTCGGCTTCCGTATCCTCATTCTTTCCAGATCTAGAGGCCGCGCATCGTGCGGGTGCGACGGATCCACGGCGGCCATCTCCGCACCGGAAAGTCTTGGCGCTTTGGTGGGCACTGTGATCTTGGTGGCCACTGCAGGGGCGTGGATGATTCTGGCGTAGAGGTTCCGAAGAGGATTGAGCCGGCTGTGTTCTTAGTGAAGCACTGACTGGGAGGGCCCAGCGCATCGGATCGTCCCTTCTTCGGAGACCGTCGATGAGCGGCCAAATGAGTGGCTCACCCCCAAAGTTGAAGGCAGCGATGACGCTGCAGCGCTGAGTAGTCCTTTTGAGGGAAAAATTGAGGCCGGCCCCAACGGGCCGGCCTCAGCCCTTTAACCGGCTCTTCACGGTTCGTGGTGAATGTTCTGCCGTGATGGACATTCATGCCGCTGTTTTGGCGGCACTGCGCAACAGGATACGCGTTTTATAGTTACGGGCGTTGGTGAATCCCCGGCCTGTCCTTTTTATGTGCTTGATCGCGGTGTTGTTAGCTTCCACTTTCGCCGTTGTCGCGCCGGTGACAATGAGGACCTCAATCTCTTTCCACCAGCGGCAGATGGTGCGCCAAAACCGGTTCGTTTCCGGCTGCGCAGCACGTTCTACGAGAGCCTGCAGTCGGTCTTTCGCAGCGGCCGCGTCGGCGAGGGATCCGGTGGCGAGCAGGGTCCGCAGCTGCTCCTTGACCAGCCAGGCGGCCTGCAGCTTCCCGGTGGCGTCGTCGATGGCGAACACGGTGCTGAGCCTGTTTCGTGCCCGGTCCGAGAGTGTGTCACCGGCCCGCAGTAGCAGCCTTCGGTTGGCCCAGACGGGATCAATGGAGCGTCCCCGCCGGCCGTGGACCTGCTGGGTGAGCCGTTGGCGGACCTCGGTAACCATGTCGTTGCCCAGCTTGACGAGGTGAAACGCGTCGACCGAGACGGCGGTGCGCGGAAGCCACATCCGCAACGCCTTGCGGAACGCAGCTGACGGATCGATTGCGACGACCTGCACGCCCAGGCGCCACTGAAGAGGCCGGGCGAACAGCCAGTCTCCGACGCCTTCGCTGTCGCGGCCGTCGACGATCCCGAGAACTTGTCCGGTGTCCAGATCGACGATGGTGGTCATCCAGGGTTCGTAGCGTTTCCAGGCCTTGGTGGCAGGGTCGCGGAAGAACCGCACGGAACGGTAGCGGTGTTCATCGATGCCGAGCATCCGGGGTGCCAGGGCATCAACGTCAGGCAGGGTCAGCGCCGCTGAGTCCAGGGCCCGCTGGACCAGCCACCAGGAGATATCGAAAGAGGAAGCCGTCTCGGCGGCGGCCCTTCCGGAACCGATGACAGCCCCCACGAGGGCGTCGCGGAGCCGGCGGGTGGACCGAGCGCGGCGTGGGACCTGGGCGGTCTCCTCGGCGAATGTCCGCCGCGGGCAAAGGTACTCATCGCAGAAGAATCTCCGCTTGGACCAGATCACTTCGACCGGACCGGCGACGGGGATGTCGCGCAGTCGTTGTGGCCGGCGTGAATGCACCCGCGTGCTGATCACACCACAGGACGGGCAGCCGGCCTCGGCAGTGGCTTCGACGCGGACGCGCCGCTGCCCGAAGGCGAGGACCTCGGTGCCGGTGACGCGGTAGTCGGGCAGGTTGAAAATGGCGGTGGCAGCATCGGGGCGCGGGGAAGTAGGCTCGATCAAGGCTCGTAGCTCCTGACTCTTGATGAATGCGTAGAGAACATCCATCACAGCAGGGCTACGAGCCCTTCAGCTTTCAAGACACGGAATCCGCTTCACCACGAACCACGGAGAGCCCTTTAACCGCTGAAAAGGGCGTCCGCTGGCGCGGCCGGCTGTTGGGTCCAGGGCGTGCCGTCGCAGAGCTCCGGACCCCCTGGCCCTGTTCTGTCTACGACGTTTTGGCTGCTGTCCTGACGGATTGTACGTGTCCGCTCCGGCCCGTCTAGCCCCTCCTTCGTCGGGGCCTGCGGTGAGGAATTCTTCGACGGCGCTCCTCCGTCGCTGATTTCCTTACGAAGATTTCCGCCCCTTGCCCTTACGGGTAGACAGGCCTCCGTCGGCCACAGCTCCGCAAGCTTCGCCAGCAGCCAAAACAACAACTGTGAGTCTTGACGTGGCTGGTCTGGGACTAGCTGGCAGTGTTAGTGCCGGTCGTTCTGCTTGGCGCGTGACTCGAAAAAACAATTGCCCCTGGAGGGTGCGTTTCCCCCGATTTGTCCACGCCGGGTGGAGCAACCGGCGCTGATCTGTCCCACGTCGTTGGCTTGATTAGAAGCTTGCCCAACCTGTGAGGTTGTGGCTCATCACAGTTTTGCCGCGGAGTGACCCTTCCCAGATCCGGCGCCGGTCGTGCTGCGACCTGTCCTGTCAGTTCGAAATGAAAGGAGGGTGGCCGCGTTGACCCTCGTTGCGCAGACCCGCCCGTTCATAATCGGCGTGGACTGCCACGCCCGCACCCACACGTACGCCATCATCGAAGCCAACAACAAGCAGCAGGTCGCGTGCGAGCAGTTTCCGACCACCTCGGCGGGGATCTCACGCGCACTTGCTTGGGTAGCCCGAAGGACAGACGGCGATATGGGCTGTTTATGGGCTGTGGAGGGTATCGGCTCATATGGGGCACGTTTAGCTAGGGCAGTAACGGACGCCGGTTACGACGTCGCCGAAGCACCACGAATGAATCCCCGAGGCCGTCGAGGGCTGGGCAAATCCGACCCATTGGATGCTGCAGCCATCGGAATCGCTGTGCTGGGCTTGCAGGAGTCCCACCTCCGGACTCCGCGAAAGGATGAAGGAACCCGTGCCGGACTCAGGATTCTAAGTGCAGCCCGTGATCAGCTGACACGGGAACGAACAGTGAACGTCAACGCACTCATCGCCCTTCTAAGGGCTCATGATCTGGGAATCGACGCCCGTAAACCTTTGGTGCCGGCGCAGATCGCCATTATCACCAGGTGGCGGGAACGACAGGAGCAGTTAGAGCTATCAATCGCGCGCGAGGAAGCAATCCGTTTATCACGCCGCGTCTTGGAAGTAACCGCGCAGCTCACGGCGAACCAGAAGCGGATGACAGAACTGATTCAGCAGAGCCCTGCTGCGCCGCTACTGGACATGGTGGGCGCCGGGGCCGTCACAGTATCAGCTGTCCTGACGGCCTGGTCGCATCCAGGCAGGGTTCGCAACGAAGCTGCTTTCGCCTCACTGGCAGGGGTGAGTCCCTTGCCAGCCTCAAGCGGCAACATTGTCCGGCACAGACTCAACAGAGGCGGTGACAGGCGCCTTAACCGTGCCTTGCACACCATCACCATGACCCGGATGATCCACGATCCCGGCACACGCGACTACGTCGCCAAGCGCACTCAGGAGGGCCGGAGCTACCGCGAAATCCGCAGATCCCTCAAGCGATACCTAGCCCGAACCCTCTACCGCCAACTGAACACGCTTTACGCCACCGCCGGACCGACGCCATCTCACGCCGTAAGCGAGAAACCTCCAAAGAACTGGCCCACATCGTCAGCTCTGCGGGACCAACAATCTTGGTTGCCAGTGGTCGCCTGAGTCCCTGAACTTGCTTGGGGCGCTAGTCCGGAATCAGCCGCAAACCCGGTCCCCGGCTGTAACTGTCTCATTCCCTAGAGATTTGAGGCGCGGCGGACCGAATGCCGCTGCGCCGTGGGCCAAGTGGGCGGCATCACCGAGCATGCGCAGAGCCGGACCTGTGCCTGGGCTGCGTCCTAGTTCGGCGACGAACCGCAATTGCCGCAACGGTCACTACAAGGGCAGGAACCAAAGCACGAGAGCTACGGGACTCCTGAAGGCGCCGTCGCTAACGTACGCCAAGAGGGAAACGCCCAGGTAGGAGCGGCCGCATAGTCAGCGACGACATCCACCGAGCCCGGAACTGCGGGGTCACGGAAGGAAAAGAAATGGGTTTGACTTACAAATCTATATAGATAGTGTTGCCATATGGAGAATCTTGGACGTCTAACTCCCGCCACTGCGCTGGTACTTGAAGCACTGCTGTCAGCAGATAGCGTTTGGGGTCTCCACATCATCAGGTCCAGCGGTAAGAAACCGGGAACCATCTACCCCATCCTGGATCGACTTGAGAACGCAGGCTGGGTCGTCAGCGAATGGGACATGACCCAAGCTCGTCGAGGGCCCCGCAGGCGCTACTACCGGCTTCTCGCCGAGGCGCGTCCACTCGCACAAAAGTACGTTAAGGCTCAACGGGAAAAACTCACACCGATCACCCGGCCATCACCGGTGACGGCGGAGGCAAGATGGTTGCCGGCATGACGCTCGACCGGCTGGTTCTTGCTACTTGCGTAAGACTCACGCCTAAAGGTGCTCGCTCGATGCGAGAAGAGCAGTGGCAGGCCGATCTGTTGGACGGTCCTGACTTAGGAATCTCCAGATCAGCACTGCTGACGGCCGTGGCTCGAACCTCACTTACGTTGAGGGGCCGAGATTTGTTATACCGCGGCAGCAGTATGCTGTCGCAGCTCACTAAGGGGGAAAAATTGAAAACATTAGCGGTCGCACTGGGAACAGCAGCGGTACTAGCAGGTATTGCCGTTGCTGGGACTCAAGGAAGCGGAGCAAGCGGAACGGATAGTACCGCTGTCAAGGCGCCCATGGAAGGCCGCCCCTTGGGCGGATATGAAGGCTGGTGGACGTCCACGCCATTGTCGGGTGACACTTCTGGTCTGCCGGAAGAAACCATCGCGGTGAACACTTCCAGCGGAAAAATCGTTGATGTTTTCAACCGAGCGGATAACGCAGCTGGGTTGACAACATCTGCTTCTAGTGTGCGTTTCGACGTTGTTTCAGATCCAGCTTGGCCCAGTAACTCTGTTGTGATTATTGATACCTCTTCCGGGAATGTTATCGAAATTTTCCCCGTCGATGGTAATGGATCGCCGATAATCCTCGACAAGGACGGAAAGCGACTCAATACCCCCTAACCGGATAATGGCAGTTGGTTTGCTGAAATGCCGACAGCGCAAGCCCCGAGATGGGGCTTGCGCTGTCGGCATTCATTCAATGCAGTTTTAATAACTAGTTAATGGTGACTGCCATAACGTCAACGGCGACCGAGAAGTGAAAGCAGGTGGTACGGGGATAAACCGGACCACGATCGGGGCTGTTGTAGTACTCCAGATTTGCCGTTCGATAGAGAACGTGCCCATTGTTGTTCCCAGGGCAAACCTTGTAGATCCCTGGCATGTAAAAACTCATTGAGCCTGCGTTGGCGAAGCAGTATTCCCTGTTGTCGCCAGCGCGAACGATGCTGTAGAAATCGACGTTGTTGCAGATGGGATTTGTGATTCTGCGTACAGGCTGATCCGCCTCGTCATTACGAAAAGCTTCCACTTCTTCTGCGGTTGCCTCAGGATAGTACTTGTTGATCTCTTCCAGAGTTGCATCCCGGAGCGCAAAATCTTTCACGCTGAATGCGTCACGCACTTCGTCGTCAGAGAGCTTGTGGCTGTTTTCCGGTGTTATGTCGTTGCCGCCATTCACAGCCTCTTGGGCGGTCCCCTCACCTACGTAGGTGATACTGCCGGCCGGATCGGAAGCGTCAGAAGCACTTGCCGAGCTCATGCCAGCGCCCATCAGAGCTGTGAAAATGGCAATTGACAAAAACGCAGATTTTCGCATCATGCGCATAGTTCCCCCAATTTTAAATTAAGTAAGTTACCCCGCCACGGCTGTTTGCATATGTCCAAATGTCGTGATCGGGTGCCTATCGGCGTCTCATTACCCTCAGGGGAAATGGCAGAGCAAAATCACCGAGTTTGCGGAAGCCATATAAGTATCCGTCAAACGCAGCATGAGTTTGTCTTTGTAATCCCCCAAAGTCGAACCTGCACAGTTCTGAAATGAAAGTAACATAGTTTTTTGAACTAATGCGAATCAGGCGAATGGCCTTCCCCTCGGCGTCCAACCGCGGTGTCGGAGCAACGTCGATGACCGAGAAATGGATGCGCAATGCAACGCAGGCGCACACACCGGTTCAACCAACGCCCCAGGGTAGCTCCCTTTGGCGCCCTGGGCGGCAGTCCTGGTCTGCGCTGCACTCCGACCAGGTGTTGGGCGTCCTCTCCGCTTCGCTCCGTGGCCGGCTGTTGGGTCCAGGGTGCGCCGTCGCAGAGCTCCGGGCCCCTGGCCCTGTCTTGTCTATGACGTTTTGGCTGCTGTCCTGACGGATTGTACGTGTCCGCTCCGGCCCGTCTAGCCCCTCCTTCGTCGGGGCCTGCGGTGAGGAATTCTTCGACGGCGCTCCTCCGTCGCTGATTTCCTTACGAAGATTTCCGCACCTTGCCCAAGGGTAGACAGGCCTCCGTCGGCCACAGCTCCGCAAGCTTCGCCAGCAGCCAAAACAACAAGGGGGAGAGGGGAAGCTGGCCGGTCACCACGAACCGCGTCCGCACCCTTTTTCACCCGCTTGACAGACATAGAAGCGTCGGGGGAGAAGGGGAGCTGGCCGGTCACCACGAGCCGTCCCACCCACCGAAAGGAACACAACCATGAGCCTAAGGACGTCGCCCGACCCATACCTCAGCTTCCCGAGTGGGAGGGGACCGCCGCTGACCGATCCGCTGGAATCGCGTTGACAACATCATTGAGATTCCTTCGGTTGGAAAGGGGGTGGGGGTTTGCATCCAGTATAGATACCCCAGGGGGTATGCTGCAACTGGGTCACGGCCTGGGTTTTTCCTGCAAAGAGCCTTGGCAACAGGTGCAGGGGCCCGATGCTGCGCGGTCGCTGCTTGGTGGTGCCGGAGCCGCTACGGGGCAGGTTTTAGGTGGTGGGGAGTCCGGCGCGGGCCCAGGCGGTCATGCCGCCGGCCATGGTGTCGGCCTTGTAGCCGGCGCCGTTGAGCGCGTCCGCGACGGCGGCGCTGCGGTTTCCGCTGCGGCAGACGGCGATCACGGGGACCGCGGGGTTGAGCTCGCCCAGGCGGGCCTGCAGCTGGCCCATGGGGATGTGCAGGGCGCCGGGGATCATGCCTTCAGCCACTTCGAAATCCTCGCGGACGTCGAGGACGTTGTCGGTGGCACGGCGCTGGTCCGTCTCGGTGATGGTGATTTCAGCCATGGGGTTTCTCCTCTGTGGATGGGTCAGGCGGTGACCGTGCCGGCGGTGACCCACGCCGCGACGGCGAAGATGAGTACCGCGAAAGAGATGCGGATGTGCTTGTCGTGCAGGCGCCTTGAAAACCGGGCGGCAACCACCGATCCCGCGATCGCCGGAATGGCGAACGCCAAGGTGGTGGCCCAGTCGATGGTGTAGCCGGCTGCGTGGGCGCTGAATCCGGCAGCCGAGTTGACCACGATGATGGCCAGGGATGTCCCTACGGCCTGCTTCATGCGCAGGCCCAGGAAGATGGTCAGTGCGGGGGTGATGAGAAAGCCGCCACCCACGCCCAGCAGTCCGGTCAGAAACCCGACCAGAAGGCCCACTCCCACGGCTTTCGGCGCGCAGGACCGGAAGGCCCGGTTCGGCCCGGTGCTGCAGGACCCTTCGCTTTCGCGGGGCTTGCTGAGCATCCGGATGCCCGCGCCCACCATGATCACGGCGAAGGCCAGCATCAGGATGTTCGGGTCCAGCATCTTTCCCAAGGCTGCGCCTCCCCAGGCCGCCGGGATTCCGGCACCCCCCACCAAGGCGATCACGGGCCAGTTCAAGCCTTCCCGCAACCTGGGAAGCAGGGCTGCCAGCGAGGAGACTCCCACCACCAGCAGGGAGGTGGGAATGGCCTGGGCCGGGCTCATGCCCACGCCGTACACCAGGGCCGGAACGGCAATGATGGACCCACCGCCGCCTACTACGCCCAGTACGACGCCGACGACGAGCCCCAGGCCCAGGGCCGGGATCATGCTGCCGCGCCCTCTTTAGCCGACTGCACGGGGAGCTGCAGGATGGCGCTTTCGCGGGTGGGCTCCTTGGCCGCCTTGTTCCACGGCATCGCCGAGATGGCCTTCCCCATGGCGCAGGTGTTGGTGGCCGCGGAGAAGGTCAGGCCGGTGCCGATAACACCGGCGAGCGTCCGGATCTTCGGGGAGACAAACTTGCCGCCGGCCAGGCCCAGCACCACCAGGGAACCGGCCACCAGGCGCACCTGGCGTTCGAGGTCCCAGCGGTCCTTGCCCTTGACCACGTCACCGCCGGCACCGGCGTACCCGGGCGCTCCGCCGGTCAGGACGTAGGCGGTCTCGATGCCGGCTTTGGCCAGGCGCTGGCGGGCCTGTTCTGCGCGGATGCCGGACTGGCAGACCAGGACCACGCGGGACCCCAGGCGGGCAGCTAGCTCATCAGTGTGCTCGGCCAGGAGGGGCAGCGGCACGTTGTACGAGCCGCGGATGTGCATGGACTCGAATTCGGTGGCGGAGCGGACGTCGATGACCACGAGGTCCTGGTGTTCCGTGATCCAGGACCGCAGGGTCTCGGGGGCGAGTGCGGTCACGGCTGCGGCGGAAGGGGAAGTCATGAAGAGCCTCTCGGGAGGTGTCGGTTGGATACCCCCCAGAGTATTACAGATACCCCCCGGGGTAGTCAAAACACCCTAGGGGGTATACTGTTTCCACGACCCGCCCACGCTTGGAGGACCACCTTGGAACTGAACCCCACCGAACTGACGCCCGTAATCAACCGCCTCAAGCGCGCCCAGGGCCAGCTCGCAGCCGTAACCCGGATGCTCGAAGAAGGCCGGGACTGCAAAGACGTCGTCACCCAGCTGGCGGCGGTGTCAAAGGCGCTGGACCGCGCCGGCTTTGCGATCATTGCCACCGGATTGGAGCAGTGCATTGTCCAGAAGGACGAAACCATGGACCGGAAAGAGCTTGAGAAGCTCTTCCTTTCCCTCGCCTAGACGGAACAGCAACCCGGCACTGGCCAGTCGCGCGCTGGCCGCGGAGCCGAAAATGGGCGCCCTGCTGCCCTGCAACGTTGTAGTTCGCCGTAAAAGTTCAGCGGATTACACCACGGTGGAGGCCATCGATCCGCAGACCATGGTGCAGCTCAGCAGCACCCCCGCCGTGAGGGACGTGGCAGACGACGCCGGCACGCGCCTGCGGGAAGCGCTCAGAGCCTTGGCAGCAGGCTGATCACCGGCTGCACAGAACAGGGCCTGTAGCCCCTTCGGAAATTAGGCCTCTGCCTGCAGGCCCAGGGAGGGCAGGTGGGCGGGACCGGCCAACGGTGCCATGGCGGCAGTAGCGGGAAGCCCCAGCCCATCCGGCAATGCAGGCGCGTCCGTCAGTGCGGGACGCCGCAGGTACTCGTCGAGCTCCTCGGGGCTGAGGCTGGCCGCCCTGGCCAGGGCCGCCGCGCTGACACTGGAGGCCGAGGCGCCGCGGAGGGCCGCGCACAGGTCCTCTTCGGCAGCATCCAGCTCCCACTGGAGTTGCTCCAGCTTGGCGGACGCCAGGGCGACGGCCTTCATCCAGCCGCCGGATTCCGTGGACGCTTCGGTCGCTTCGGCGGGATCGGCGTTGAAACCATAGCCGTCAGGCAGCGGCAGGGCGACGACATCGGCCAGGTGGTCCCGGTTCCGGCTCTGTGGTTCTGCTACCGCTGTCATACCCGCCTCGATCGCTCGTTTACCAAATTGCTAGTCCGCCTAGTATTTAGTACCTCTAGGAAATTGTCCAGCCAATCGGCGAATCAGTCCCGCGCCACCTCGTCCATGGCCTGGCGCATGCGGGCAAGGAATGCCAGGACTGTCCCGAGTTCTTGATCATCCAGGGAAGAGATGAAGTCGGCAATGGGCCGCCGGGCATTATCGAGCGCCCTGTCCTCCTCCGATTCGCCCTGCTCGGTACTGCGAAGAATAGAAGCCCGGCGGTCTGACGGATGCGGCTCCCGCGCAACCGCTCCTCCCGCTACGAGCCGGTCCACGAGCGCGGTCACCGACGCCGAACTCAGCCCGAGCAACGCCGTCAATTCGGTGGGGCGCATTCCACTGCCTCCGCGGAGGGTTGACTCCCGGATATACCGCAGGGCGAGGACGTCATTGGCGCCGCGGTCCATGATGGGCCTGGTCCGCCGAAGCATCGCAGCTTCCGCTGCGCGGAACTCACTCAGCGCGTCGAGTACGGCTGTTTCTGCGGGGCTGGCAGCCGCCACACGGGTATCGACGCTCCCGGATCCGCCTAAAGGAGCCATGGCCCTTCCTCGATCGCCTAGTAACACGCCTGTCAAGCTAAAAATACTAAAGCATCAGGCCGGAAGTGTCGATGTAGGAGCCAACTCCGGGGGTGCGGCCCTACGGCAGGGCGTTCATCTCCGCCCGCGTAGGCGGATTGGCGCCGGGCCGGGAAACGGTGACGGCTGCTGCGCGGGCAGCGTGGGCCAAGAGTTCCGCCAGGGCCTCCGCGGGCAGTTCACGCAGGTCCTTTCGGTTTTGTGCGCCGTCCAGGCCGCGGTCCACCAATCCCGAGAGCAGCGCAGCCATGAAGGAGTCGCCTGCGCCTACGGTGTCCGCCACCTCAACACGCGGCGCCGCGACTGCGGCCTCGCCGGCGGCCGTGATGCCCCACGGGCCCTCGCCGCCCCGGGTCACCACTACCATCGCGGGCCCCTCGGAACCGCCCAGTGCCAGCCACCGCCGCGCGGATTCCAGGACATCCTGCCCCGGATACAGCCAGGCGAGGTCCTCATCCGAAGCCTTCACAACGTCGGCGAGGGACACAAACTTCTCCGCATGGCGGCGCGCATAATCCACGTCGGCGATGATGCTCGGCCGGCAGTTGGGGTCGTAGCTGATGGTGGCATGCGGGTGGGCGTATTCGACGGCGGCCAGCACCTCGGTGGCACCGGGCGCCAGCATGGCGGCAATCGATCCGGTGTGCAGCAGCGTGGTGCCCTGGAGCATGAAGCCGAGCCGGTCCGCGATGCCGGGGAGCTCCCAGGTGAGGTCGAACGTGTAGGTGGCGGCGCCGTCGTCGTCAATCAGGGCAGTGGCAACGCTGGTGGGCAACTCATCCGGACCCAGCGGGAGCATCACGGAACTGGCGCGGAGGTGCGCGGCCACGGAGTCCCCGTAGGCGTCGCGCCCGTAGCGGCCAATGAACTGCACCGGGTGGTCCAGGCGGGCCAGGCCCACCGCAACGTTAAGCGGGCTGCCGCCCACATGGGCCTCAATTCCCGAGGCGCGCTGGACAACGTCAACAAGGCCTTCGCCGATCACTGTGAGCATGGTCATACTCTGCCAGAGAAGCGGGCGGCGCCGAACTCCGTGTCAGCGCAGCAGTTCACACACCAGGTCCCGGCACGACAGGTACGCCGGAGACGAGATGTCGATCAGCGCAAAGTGGTCCCCGGGGACGCTGACGAAGTGTGCGGGCACCGCCGATCCGCGGGTGGCGTCAACGTAGGCCATGGACATTTCCGGCGGCACGTCCTGGTCGGCCTCGGCATGGACGGCATACACGGGAACATCCAGCGGCAGCGCGGCCATGGGGCTGGCCGTGCGGTGCCGGACGGGGAATTCCGACGACGGCCCGCCCAGGAGGTTGGCCACCGCACCGTTGCTGAGGTTGAGCCGCTCGGCGCCGGCGAGGTCCAGGACACCGGACTGGCTGACCACGCCGGTGAGCCGGACTCCGCCTCCGCCACGCAGGCTGTCCCTGTCCCCCGTGCCGGCCTCCGCCACTTTCTCCCGGCCGGCGGCCCAGACGGCCAGGTGTCCTCCGGCGGAATGGCCCAGGGCCACCACCCTCCGCAGGTCCAGGGCGTGCGGTTCCGCGAGCGCGGCCAGCCTGTCGATGCCCGCCAAAATGTCGTCAAACGTGCCGGGCCATCCGCCGCCGTTGCCGGCGCGCCGGTACTCCAGGTTCCACGCGGCGATGCCGTGCTCCGCAAGGTCCCGGGCCAGGGGTTCACCCAGCTCAGCGCCATACTTCGAGCGCCAGTAGCCGCCGTGGATCACCACCACCACGCCCTGGTGCCGGGTTCCCGCGGGAAGGTCGGGGAGGAATAGTTCGCCCCATTGGCTGGGATCTTCCCCGTACTGGTAGCGGTGGCACTGAACACCAGTGATGACGGCCTCCCTTATTGCGTGTTTCCTGTTTTTAGCACGGCCAGGAGCGGTTCGGCGTCACGCCAGGCATGCATTTGGCCCACCCAACCGGCGCGGACCCCGAAAACACGGGGACTCGCCGTCGGACATTCGGCAAGAGCGTGCTCCGCGTGACGCCGTTCCGTTTAGGCGGGGCGGATTATGGGCACGCTCCCTGCATGGAAGAGCCCGAAGTAACTACCCAACATTCCACTGTGGAGGACTGGACCAGAGCCCTTGCCGAGTCGACCGGTTCACCCGGCGGCGGCGCCGGGACGGGCGTGATGCTGGCCGTCGCAGCCTCGCTGACCTCGATGGTGGCCGGTTACACCGAACCCGCCGCGGATCAGCAGCAGGCCGTTGACGGCATCAGGGACCGGGCCCGGGACCTCCGGGGACGCGCGCTGCAGCTCGCGGATGAAGACGCGACGGCGTCCCAAGCCTTCGGTGCGGCGTTCCGGCTCGAGAAGGGTACGGAACGCGACGAGGCAATCCGTCACGCCTCCGTCGATGCCGCCAAAGCCTCCGCGGTCCTCGGCGCCCGGGCCATCGACGCTATCGAGGACCTCGCCTGGCTGGCGCACGGGGGCAACAAGGCGCTGGTAGCCGATGTCGTCGTCGCGTTCGGAGCCCTCCGCGCGGCCGTGGCGGGGGCGCGGACCAACGTCAGCTTCGATCTGGGCTCCCTGCGCTCAACCGGCGCTTCCCTTGACCAGATCCGCGAACAGCATCCGGAACTGTGGGCCTCCGTGGAGCGCCTCAGCGGCGCGCTGGAGCGGATCGACGCACTCATGGAGGAAATTGATTCCCGCGCCGCCCCTACCGATAGCATCTGACAGGGCCCGCTGCCAGGGGCAGCGGCCAGCACAAGCGGCCAAAGGCTCCGCCAGGTACTGCCGCCCCCGGGGCGTTGAGATTGAGGACAGCGGTGTGGACGGCGTCTTAAAGGGATTTTTTGTGGTGGGCGTGGTCATGTTCGTGGGCTACGTGCTGGGCAAGACGAATTCGCTGGGCCCGCAGGGTACCAAGGTGCTTTCCAGCCTGACGTTCCTGGTGGGACTGCCCAGCCTGATGTTCTCGATGATCGCCACCCGGCACATCTCGGAGGTCCTGAGCGAGACGGGCCTGATCTCCGTGGTCACCGCCGTGGCCATGATGGCGGTGTTCGCCCTGGTGGGCGTGATCGCCCGCTGGGGAGTCCGCCGCACCACCATTGGCGCCCTGGCCACGGGCATCGTGAACTCCACCAACCTGGGCGTTCCGCTGTCGCAATATGTCATGGGAAGTGCCACCTACGTCACGCCGATCATGCTGTTCCAGCTCGCCGTCATCACCCCGATCGCCCTGACCATCCTGGACCTGACCAATCCGGACGGGACCAAACCGTCCCTGCGGCGCATCCTTGCCACCCCGTTCCGCAACCCCGTGACCGTGGCGGCCATTTTGGGCATCATCGTCAGCGCCGCGGGCATTGAGATCCCGGAACTGGTCCTGGACCCGCTTAAGCTCATCGCGCAGGTGACGGTTCCGCTGATGCTGATCATTTTCGGCATGTCCCTCCATGGCCTTTCACCGCGGGCCAGCAGCAGCGACAGCGCCCCCACGTTCCTGGCCGTCGTCCTGAAATCAGCCATCCAGCCAGCCCTGGCATGGATCCTGGCCAGGTACGTCTTCCACCTGGACGACTTCAACACCTTCGTGGTGACCGCCTGCGCCATCCTGCCCACCGGCCAGAACGTGGTCCTCTACGCCGTCCGCTATCGGGTAGGCCAGAGCCTTGCACAGACGACGGCGGTCATCACCTCGGCGCTGGCCGTTCCGCTGCTGCTGGGGGCCGCCTGGCTGCTGAACTGAGCTTCCGGCGGGGGCGGACCACAGCCGCTGAGTCCTGGCCTTGTTCGCCGGTCCTTGCCGTGAAGGTCAGGACCGGCGAACAAGCTTAGGATCGGGCGCCTGGCTGTCAGGACTTGCGCAGGCGCCGTTCGACGTCGGCCGTCTCCGGGTACGCCGCTTGGGTGCCCTTGCGGGTGGTGGCCAGGGCCGCGGCCACGGAGGCGAACGCTGCGGCGTCGGTGAGCGCGTCGCCGGCCGCGAGGCGTACGGCCACGGCACCGGTGAAGGCGTCGCCGGCACCGGTGGTGTCCACGGCGTCCACTTTGGTGGGTGCTACGAACACCACGGCGCGGCCGGCGGGAGCGTCGGAATCGAGCACCACGGAACCATGGGCCCCGAGGGTTACAAGGACCTGCCGGATCCCCCGTTCAGCGAAGCGTTCGCGGACGGCATCCCATTGCGCGGCGTGGGCGTCGGCACCCGGGACGGATGCCCCCGGACCCAGGAACAGTGCGGCTTCGTGGGCGTTGACCAGCAGGACGTCCACCAACCCGGCCAGCTCTGACGGAATGTGCGCATACGGCGAGAGGTTCAGCAAAACTTTCGCGCCGGCGTCGTGCCCTGCCTGCGCTGCGGCCAGGACCGTGGGCATGGCAACTTCCAGGCAGAGGCTGACGACGGCGGCGCCGTCCAGCACGTCCGCGGCCTCGGCCACGTCCGCCGGGGACAGCGTGCCGTTGGCACCTGCAGAGATGATGATGCTGTTTTCGCCGGCCGCGTCTACGGAGATGACGGCCACGCCGGTGGGCTCGCCGGAGCTGCGCACCAGCCCCACGTCCACGCCGGCACCGGCCACTGATGCCAGCAGCATGTGCCCGTTGGGGTCATCCCCCACGGCACCCACCAGGCTCACGCGTCCGCCCAACCGGCCGGCAGCGACTGCCTGGTTGGCGCTCTTGCCGCCCGGGTTCACGGCGAAGCCATTGCCGTGGACCGTCTCGCCGGGCTGGGGAAGCCGTTCGCAGTAGATGGTGAGATCGGCATTGAGGGAACCGACGACGACGATCCGGCCGGTGCCCACTGAACCTGTGGACCCGTCTGCGGGGCTCATTCGGCCACCTCGGCCTCAACCGGCTTGGGGATCAGCAGCGAAGCCGCAAAGGCGGCCACTGTCAGCGCCAGGCCCACCATCACGACGGTGAGGTAGGAGGCGGTGGCATCGCCAAGGGCGGCGGTAGCCACCAGCACGGCGGGCAGGATGAGGAAGCTCAGGCCCGCACCCAGGTTGAAGGCGCCGGCGTTCATGCCGGGCAGGAAGCCAGGGTTCCCGGCGGGCGAGAGGACAACGCCAAGTCCGTTGAGCATGATGTTGACCGTACCGGCGTACATGATGCCCAGCAAGACCGTGCCGGCAATCATCATGGGCAGGCTGTGCAGGCCCAGGAACGCGATGATGGCCAGGGCTGCGATGCTGCCCAGCAGGCCGATGCGCAGCACCTTGGTATAGCCGAGGACCGGCGCCAGCTTGCCGCTGAGCGGGCCCACCACCCAGCCGAGCAGGGCGTACGGGGTGAGGATGATCAGTGACATCTCGGTGGGGCCCACCCCGAAGCCGGGTTCCGCGGCCTGGACGTAGGCGGGAACAATGCCGTTGATGACGGCAAAGATGCCGGTCATGGTCAGGGTGGTGGTGAGCAGCGGGGCCCACGTGGCGCGCTGGCGCAGGTGAACCGTTTCCACCATGGGCTGGGCGGCGCGCTGTTCGGTGCGCCAGAAAGCGAAGAACGCGACGGCGGACACGCCCACCAGCGCCAGGCTCAGGATGAGCGTGCCGGAGCTGAAGCCGCCCACCAGCTTGGAGCCTTCATTCAGGGCGGTGAGCAGGGCGCCGACGGCTACCACAATGAAGAACACGCCCAGCCAGTCCATCCGGGTACCGGCGGCAGGCCTGCTTTCGGCGGCCAGGAACATGATGAGGGCGGTGGCAGCGACAGCCAGGACCACCATCAGCCAGAAGATGCTGCGGAAGCCGAAGTGCTCGGCGAAGTAGCCGCCCACGAAGGAGTCAACGCCGGCCACGCCGCCGTTGACCGCGGTGATCAGGCCCATGAGGGTGCCGTACTTGCGGGGGTTGCTGACGGCGGAGCGGAGCATGATCAGGCACAGCGGGACGGTGGGTCCGCTGACGCCCTGTATGATGCGGCCCACAAAGAGCCAGGTGATGTCCGGAGCCAGTGCGGCGATGACCGAGCCCACGGCCATCAGCACCATCATTCCGACGAGGACCTTCTTGCGGCCCACGATGTCGCTCAGCCGGGGCAGGAACAGGGAGAACAGGGCGGCGGCGGTGAAGAACCAGGTCTGCGAAAGCCCGATGACGGCCTGGTCAGCCTTGAGTTCCTCGCCCATGGTCACCAGGGCGGGGCTGAGCATGGACGCGTTGAGCTGGAAGGCCACACAGGCCGCCAGCAGCGCGGTCATAAGGGCGGCGGTGTTGCCGCGGCCGGTCTTGGTTTCGGTAAGGGTGGCGGTCATTTACTTAACCCCTCCGGCGGTGAGCTGGGCACTTTCGGAACGGACGACGTCGGCCGCGCTGGCTTTCGTGTCCATGTCGCCGGTACCCGGCTCGCCGATGCGCACCAGGGCATCGGTGACCAGGTCCCAGAACCGGGCGTGATCCAGGTCCACCGCCACGCTGGTGTGGCAGTCGGCCGGGGCAGGGGCGCGGAAGTCCGCCACTGTCATGCCCAGGGTGAGGGTGCCCTGGAGTTCGATGTTCACGGGGACCTTGCGGGTGCTGACGATGCTGGGGTCGATCACGTACGCGACGGCGCAGGGATCGTGGACCGGCGGGTAGTCGAAGCCCTGGGCGTCCTTGTAGGTGTGGGCGAAGAAGTCCATCAGCTCGGTGACGAACCTGGCCGGGCCGGTGCCGATGGCGGCGATCTTCTCCACCACGTCCGGGGTGGCCAGCGCCTGGTGCGTGAGGTCCAGGCCCACCATCACAACGGGCCACTTCTCGTTGAAGACGATGTGGGCGGCTTCGGGGTCGATGATGATGTTGAACTCGGCCACAGCGCTCCAGTTGCCCACGTGGTAGCCGCCGCCCATGAGGACAACTTCCTTGACGCGTTCCACGATGCGCGGTTCCTTGCGGGCGGCCAGGGCGATGTTGGTCAGGCCGGCGGTGGGGACCAGGGTGACGGTGCCCGGCTCATGCGCCATGACGGTCTCGATGATGAGGTCGACGGCGTGGCGCGGGTCCAGCTCGATGGTGGACTCGGGCAGGGCGGGGCCGTCCATGCCGGACTCGCCGTGGATGTCCGGTGCAGTTTCGATGCTGCGGACCAGTGGGCGGTCACAGCCGGCAGCGAACGGGACGCCGGTGATGCCGGCGATGGTGCCCACGGCGAGCGCATTGCGGGTGACTTTTTCGAGGGTCTGGTTTCCCACCACCGTGGTGACGGCCAGCAGGTCGATGTTCGGGTTTCCGTGTGCGAGCAGCAGCGCCACCGCGTCGTCATGCCCGGGGTCGCAGTCCAGGATGATCTTCCTGGGCTCGATGTCCTGGACCGGCTCAGGGTTCTGGAAGGTGGGTTCCATGGTGTTCTCCACGTCATTGGGGCCCGTGCCAGCTGCCTGGCGTCCGGGGAGTTGTAGCGTTCAGGAGTGATCATGGCAGCAGGTTGTGGCGTACGTCAAACGCTTAACGTTGATGCAGGTCAAGCGCTTGATGTCTTGCGGTGTCGGGCTACTGCTTTTGCAGCACATGCGTGCTAATTACGTCCCGCTGACGGTGCTGCCGTTCGCGCTGGAAATGCTGGCGCTGCAACGGAGGACGTAGGCCCGCCTTCGTGGCGGTGAGCAGGGCAAATGTCGCCTAGGCTGAACCAATGGATAACACCAAGAGGGCAACGCTCATTTGGTCGCTGGGGGCAGTTGTCTTCTCTCTCATCGGCGTCTACATCGCACTTACCGCCAATGGAGTCTGGTACTCCATCGTGTCGGCAGTAATTCTGCTGCTCGCCGGCTGCGCGTCCGCGGCCCGGGCCATACTCACTTCGCGCGGGCAGGCCCAGAGCGGCCGCCACAGCTAGGACCCAAGCACTCCCTCCGCCCACTACGATCAACATATGGAATCCGCGGAACAGAGGCTGCAGCACACGCGCCCACGGCGGATCACTGCGGCCATGGTCGCAGCCCGGGCAGGCGTTTCGACGGCGACAGTATCCCTCGTGGCCAACGGCAAGACGGCGGGCCGCGTCTCCGAGGACAACGTTGCACGGGTTCGTGACGCCATTGCGGAGCTCGGCTATGTTGTGGACGGGATCGGCAGCTCGCTGGCCAAGGGCGTAAGCTCCATCGTCATCCTGGTGGCGCCTGATATCTCCAACCCCTTCTTCGCCAAGGTCATCGACGGGGTACGGGAATCACTCGGCCCGCAGTACCAGCTGCTCCTGTCCGTCACCGAAGCGGGCGAGTTTCCGCAGGCCGCCGACGTCCGGCGGCTCATGTCGCTGCGCCCGGCCGGGCTGCTGGTGGACGCACCCAACGCGGACTTCCTCGAGGACCTCGCTTCGCCGTCGCCCCTTGTCCTGCTGGACGCGCCCGGGCTGGAATCCTACGCACCCTCTGTCAACCTCGATGTGGCCAGCGGGGCACGGCAGCTGGCAGCACACTTGGCCGCCGCCGGGCACACGGAAGCGGCCTATGTGGACAGCGTGACCGGCACCGACACGTTTGCCGTGCGCCGTGCGGCGTTTCTGGAAGAGGCCGCGGCACGTGGCATCTCCGTGAGCCCGAACAGGATCATCAGCACCACCATCGACGTGGGAACAGCGGCCGCCGCGTTCGCCGCCGCCTGGCCGGAGTGGCAGCGTGCGGGGGTGACCGCCGTGGTTTGCGGAACCGATACGCACGGTTACGGCGTGCTGCAGGAGGCCCGGGTGGCCGGGGTGCGGATCCCGGAAGAACTCGCGGTGGCCGGCTTCGACGACCTCCCCTACTCGGCCACCAGCAATCCCGGTCTGACCAGCGTCCACCTGCCCGCCACGTCACTGGGCCAGAAAGCGGGCGAGCAGCTGCGCAGGCTGATGGAGGGCAAGTTCCTGAAGCCGGGCGGCGTCACGCTGGAAACATCGCTGGTGGTGCGCGGCTCCACTACGGCATAGCCGGGCGGTCCCCCTCCCGCAGCCAATCATTGAAGAACGCGTCAAGCTGCTGGCCGGAGGCTTCTTCCATCACTGCTTCAAAATCCCCGGTTGTTGCCGAGGAATTGCGGTAGCGGTCCAGCCACTCATTGGCCCCGGCAAAGAAGGCCGCATCCCCGATCCTGACCCGCAGTGCATGGAGCGCGGCGGCTCCCCGGCGGTATACCGGCTCGGCGAACAGGTTGTCCCGCCCGGATTGGAAATGTCCAGTGCCCAGAGGTTCTTGCTGTCCAGTTCGGCCACGGCGTCCGTGAACTGCTTTGCCAGCGTCGCCTTGCCCTGGTGTTCGGCCCACAGCCATTCGATATAGGTTGCCCAGCCCTCGTTGAGCCAGATGTCCTTCCAGTCCGCCGGGCTGACGCTGTTACCGAACCATTGGTGGCCCAGTTCGTGGACAACGGTGTCCTCGTCGGCAAACTCTGAATAGACCGGCCGGGTTTGCGTCTCCAGGGCGTAGTCCACCGAGTCATCGTCCACGGTCGCGCCGAAGGCCTCGAACGGGTACGGTCCGAACACGTGCGACAGGTACCTGATCATCTGCGGCTGCAGCGCAAGGGCCTCATTGGTTTTCACCAGCGCGGGGCCGGTCACACCGTTGTCCACCGCATTGATAATCGGCAGGCCGCGGGTGCCTTCTCCGTACGACAGCGTGACGTCTCCCACGCTTGCCGTGGCAAGGTAGCTGGCCATCGGGTCCGCAGCCTCCCAGGTCCAGGTTGTCCAACCGGCCTGTGTTTCCGGGTCGCCGCCGGGCAGCCCATTCGCCACCGCGGTTTTTCCTTCCGGGACGGTGATGCGGAAGGAGTACGTGGCTTTGTCCTCGGGGTCGTCGTTCACTGGAAACCAGGTGGGCGCGCCATCGGGTTCGTTGACCACGATGGCTCCGTCAGCGGTGGTCACCCACCCGCACAGCGCCCCCGTGGTGTCCTGGGGCCGGCCGGTGGCACCGCCGTAGCTGATGGTGATGGTTTTTGTCTGGCCTTCCTTCACTTTTGGCCGCAGTCCGACGTTGAGTTCCCACCGGCGGTTCACATCGTCCTGCACCTGGGCCCATTCCGAGGGGCCAGCGCCGCGGTTGACGTCCTTGCCGTCCACGTCCACGGTTGTGACGGCGAGTCCGCGCAGGTCGAAGTTGAGGGCGTCCAGGTCCTGGGTGGCGCGCAGGGTGATGGTGGCCTCCGCGGTCAGGTTTCCCGCTGCGCCCGGGTCCGACGGCGGCGTGTAGCGGAGGTCGAGGCCGTAGTTCAGGACGTCGTACCCGCCGTTGCCCGCGTACGGGAAGTAGGGATCACCACTTCCCGCCGCACCTGGACTGTAGCGTGGGCCGCTTTGGGGTACGGCCTGCGCCGGGGTGATCCCTGCGGCGGCGGCCGTTAGGAGTGCTACTGCGGCCGCGGCGATGCGGCGGGCCTTCGTCAGGTGGGTCATGGTTGCAGTCCTGGAATGGTGCCGGGCGCCGGGCGGTTCCGGCCGTGACAGTTCCGCCCACGCCCGCCGGAGGAAACAGGTTGTGTGCCTTCGCGGCGACGAGACCGGTACCGGCGGCTCCGGGGCCGCTCTTACCCCACCAGATGGAATGAAAATTAGGCCAGCCCGCTGGACGTGTCAACACTTCCGTGCCCCCTTCATTCCGCTCTCCCTCCCAAAACCGGGACGGGCGGATATTCGGTGGCGTCCTGTGACGCGCAAGGATTGGCCGCCGCCGTTCTGTCAGACCCCGGCCGTAAGCTGGGATCATGCCGAGTAACTGGGAGAGTCTGGACGAGCCGCTGCGCGAATCCGTGCAGCACAATGTGGAGCTGTACGAGCGCGTCCGCCCTGCCCTGAAGCTGGTTACCCGCGACGTACTGCTGGTTCTGCGGGACATGCTCAAGGACAGCGAGGTCACCCCGCTGTTCGTCACCGGCCGCACCAAAACGGTGGAGTCGTTCAAGGAGAAGATCTCCCGCACTGAGGAGCCGCTGGAGCCTGGCGGTCGGCGGCTGCTGAAATTCCCGGACCCGTTCCGGACCCTCAATGACATGGTGGGGATCCGCGTCATCACCAAGCTTCCCGCTGAGAATGCAGCGGTGGCCAACATCATCAAGCGGCAGCGCCAGCTGTTCGACTGCCGCGGGGACCGGGAAAAGGACATCGGCTCCATCGAGTCCGGCACCTATGGGTATTCCAGCCGGCACCTGATCCTGCGGACCATCCAGAACGAGGCCGTCAAGGAGTACCAGCAGGTCTTCAACCCGGAGATCACGCCCAACGGCAGCTATTTCTTCGAGTGCCAGATCCGCACCATCTTTGCGCACGCGTGGAGCGAGATCGAGCACGATATCCGCTTCAAGGCCGAGGATCCCCGGGCCTGGACCCCGCACTTCGACCGGCAGTTCACTGCCACAGCAGCCATGCTGGAAACGGTGGAGACGGCGTTCGCGGACCTCCACGAACGCTACGAGGAAGTGCGCAGCTTCTGGGACATGGACGGGGAGGGCGCCGCGCCGCTGACACCCAACCGGATCCGGGACGTGTGGCGCACACTGCTGCCGCACGTGGACCGCAAGGTGGATGACGACTGGGGCTGGGCCTCGGAACTGCTCGCGGCACACGGGCTCACCCAGACCATGGAACTGGCCGGGTTGCTCCGCGCAGAGCAGATCACCGAGGTCCGCAAGGCCTTGGACCACCGCTACTCCCCCGGGCCGGACCGGCTGCTGGATGACCTCCTGCTGTGGCAATTCGGCACCAGGCACATTGACCTCACGGCAGAAGCGGCCGACGCCGTTCCGCACCCCCGGCGCGACAGCCTCCTGCGGCGTCTCCGGCAGATCGAACGGTACCGGGTCACTAAGAAGTAGGTCCCGGCGGTTGGGGAACGTTCCCCTGGTGGTGGCCGCGGACCGGTCCGCGGCGGGGTTGGGCAAATTAACAGCGCGGTGTTTGGCGTCCGTGGATTGCGCCGGGCGTAGGATGTGAAAATCCGCGGGCTAAAGCACAATTCCATCCGAAATTTACCCACAAGGAGAATTCCATGTTGCTTTGGATTGCCATCATCATCGCCGTTCTGTGGCTGCTCGGACTGCTCGCCAATATTGGCGGCGGCCTGATCCACATCCTGCTGGTTGTCGCCGTTGTTGTCCTGATTTTCCACTTCGTCCAAGGCCGGACCCGCGCCTGACGAAAACCCCCAAGTCCGGCATCACAGCCAGGAGGTCCCGGCCGCCCGGGGCCTCCTCCGGGCACGCCGGAAAAATGCCGCATGCGAGAATGACCGGATGACTTCCGAAACCCGGCTGCCGGACGCCACGGCGCCCCCGCAGGCCACTTCCGAGAGCGCCTTCGAAGCCGCCTACGCGGCGGCCCGGAAAAGTTCCAGCGAAGGCGGCATCCCCATCGGCGCGGCACTTGCCCGCAACGGCGTGGTCATTGCCAGCGGGCACAACGAGCGGGTCCAGAACGGCGATCCGATAGCGCACGGGGAAATGTCAGCGCTCCGGGCGGCCGGGCGGCAGCGAAGCTACCGGGACACCACGCTGTACACCACCCTTGCCCCGTGTGCCATGTGCACGGGGACCATCATCCAGTTCAAGATCCCGCGGGTTGTGGTGGGCGAAGCGCGCACCTTCCCCGGCGAGTTTGATCTTCTGCGCTCCCGCGGCGTCGAAGTGATAGTCCTCGATGACCAGCGCTGCGTGGACATGATGCGCGATTTCCAGGACGCCAGCCCGGAACTCTGGGCAGAGGACATCGCCGAGTAGGCCCCCGGCGCCACCCTGCCCCTGTTACTCTCCGTGCACTGCGGCGAGGTTGTCCTCGGAGCGGTCCAGGTAGGCCAGCAGGAGATCCGCAGCCCGGTCCGGCTCGCCGGCTTCCAGTGCCTCACAGATTGCTTCGTTGTCCGGCAGGTAGCGCTGGTAGAACAGTGCGTCGGCGGTGGCCTTGTGGAAAAACAGGCGCATCTCCGCCAGCACCTGGGCCATGATCGTGTTCAGCCGCGGGCTCCGTGCCATCGCCACAATGGCACCGTGGAAGTGCTGGTTGGCGGTTCCCCCGGCTTCATCGTCACCGGCCGCCGCAGCGCGTTTGCCTTCCTCCACCGCAGCCCGGACAGCGGCCACATCCTCGGGGCTGCCCCCGCCGCGCATCGCGCTGACCTCGATAAACCGCCGGACCGTGTAGACATCGTGGATGTCCTCAGCCCCCAGGCTCGCCACGAAAACGCCGCGGTTGGGATGCCGGACCACCAGCCGCTCACTGGCAAGTTCCGCAAAAGCCTCCCGCACCGTGTTCCGTGAGACACCCAGGTCCTCGGCGATGGTGGATTCGGTAAGCCTGGCCCCGGGGATCAGCGTGCCTTCGGCCAGCTGGCGGCGGAGTTCCCGGGCCACCCGTTCGGCCACGGACGGCACGGCTACCCGGAGGCGGCCTGCGGAAGCGGGGACGGAATCGATGGTGGCCATACCCGAGAATTTACACGATCGTCACATCGTTGAATCGAAGGATTGTTGAACAATCCGTAGATTTGGTGCATCCTAGATATGACCAACCAATGAGACGGGGATCACAAATGACTTCCATCGACCTCAACAGCGACGTCGGCGAGTCCTTCGGCCGCTGGACCCTCGGCGACGACGCCGCCATGTTCAGCTCAGTGTCCAGCGCCAACGTGGCCTGCGGATTCCATGCCGGCGACCCCACCGTGATCCGCCGGACCTGCCGGAACGCGGCGGAGGCCGGCGTGGTCATCGGCGCGCACGTTGGCTACCGGGACCTCGCCGGCTTCGGACGCCGCTTCCTGGACATCAGCCCCGGCGAACTGGCCGACGACGTGGTGTACCAAATCGGTGCGCTGCAGGCGTTGGCTGCGGTCGAAGGAACGAAGGTCCAGTACGTGAAGCCGCACGGCGGCCTGTACAACGCGATTGTGTCGCACACCGCCCAGGCGCGCGCCGTCGTCGACGCCGTGAAGTCTGTGGACCCGGGCCTGCCCATCATGGGGTTGCCGGGCTCGGAAGTCCTGCGGCTGGCAGAGGAAGCAGGCCTGAGGGCAGTGACCGAAGCCTTCGCCGACCGCGCCTACAACCCGGACGGAACCCTCGTGTCCCGTACCCAGCCGGGCGCAGTCCTTCACGATCCCGCCGAAGTGGCGGAGCATGTATTAAGGATGGCCACCGAACAGTCCGTCAGGACCATCGACGGGTCCATCCTGAAGATCCGCGCAGAAAGCATCTGCGTGCATGGTGACTCCCCAGGCGCGGTGGCAATGGCTACCGCTGTGAAGTCCGCCCTCGCCGACGCCGGCATCAGCATCGGCGCGTTCGCCTAGCCAGTCCGCCCGGCTACCGCCACCCGCATCCATGGCCAACAGGCCCCGCGCAACACCCACATCCTTCGGAGAAACACCATGACCAGCACCAACAAGGCAGCAAAGACGGCGGCAAGGAAGCCGCCGGCCGGCGCACTCAAGGCCTATGTCGCCAGCCTCACCGGCACCTCGCTCGAGTACTACGACTTCGCCATCTACTCGGTGGCCTCGGCCCTCGTCTTCCCCAAGATCTTCTTCCCCTCGGATGACGAATTCGTGGGCCTGCTGCTCTCCTTCTCGGCCTTCGCCGTCGGCTACCTGGCCCGCCCCATCGGCGGCGTGGTGTTCGGCCGCCTCGGCGACAAGGTAGGCCGCAAGTACGTCCTCGTTTTCACCCTTGTGCTGATCGGCGCAGCCACCGTCCTTATCGGCGCCCTGCCAGACTACTCAGCCATCGGCGTCGCCGCCCCCATCATCCTGGTGCTGCTGCGCCTGGCCCAGGGGATCGGCGTCGGCGGCGAATGGGGCGGCGCAGTGCTCCTCTCCAGCGAATTCGGCGATCCCAACAAGCGCGGCTTCTGGTCCTCCGCCGCACAGATCGGCCCGCCCGCCGGCAACCTCATGGCCAACGGTGTCCTGGCCGTCCTGGCAGCCTCGCTCAGCAACGAAGCGTTCCTGTCCTGGGGCTGGCGCGTCGCCTTCCTGGCTTCCGCGCTCCTGGTGGCGTTCGGCCTGCTGATCCGCCTCAAGCTTGAGGAAACCCCGGTCTTCAAAGCCATCCAGGCCCAGGGTGACCGCCCCAAGGCCCCCATCAAGGAGGTCTTCACCAAGGAGCCCAAGGCCCTTGTTTCGGCAGCCCTGTCTCGCCTCTGCCCTGACGTCCTGTACGCCCTCTTCACCGTGTTCGTGGCCGTTTACGCCACCAAGGAACTCGGCATGACCACCGGGAACGTTCTGGCTGCCATCCTGATCGGTTCCGCATTCCAGCTCTTCCTCATCCCGGCCGCCGGCGCCCTCACGGACCGCTTCAACCGCCGCTGGGTCTACGGGATCGCCGCCGCAGCAACCGCCGTCTACATTCCGTTGTTCTTCCTGATGATCCAGGGCAAGTCCGTGCTGATGCTCACCATCGGCGTGGTGATCGGCCTGGCCCTGCACGCCTTCATGTACGGCCCGCAGGCCGCGTTCATCACCGAACAGTTCCCGGCCCGGCTCCGCTACGCCGGCAGCTCACTCGCGTACACCCTGGCCGGCGTGATCGGCGGCGCCGTGGCCCCGCTGATCTTCACCGCCCTCTACGGCGCGGCCTCCGGCGGCTGGCACCTGATTGCCGGTTACCTCGCCCTGACCGCGGTCATCACCATCGTGGGCATGCGCCTGGGCCGCGATCCGCAGCCTGAAGAAGATGTCCGCCTGCTCCACAACAGCACAAAGGAGAGCCACGCCTGAGCGGCGCGGCCCGGTCCCCATGGAAACAGTCAGCAGCCCCGCCACAGCCGCCCGCGTCTTGGCCGTACGGCCCGTAGGCACCACGGCGGTACTCGCCGAGCTCTCCGGCCTCCACGACGTCCTGGCCCTGCAGACCCTCCTGCTCGAATCGCCGCTGCCCGGCCAGGTGGACGTCCTGGCCGCTGCCGAAACCGTGATGGTCAAGGCGGACTCGCCCGCGGCGGCGCGAAGGATGGCTGCACGTCTGCTGGCGATGGACCTGACGGTCCAGTCCCACACCGAGGGCGCGCTGGTCACCATCGACACCGTGTACGACGGCGAGGACCTCGCCGAGGTGGGCCGGCTCACCGGCCTGGGGGCTGACGGAGTGGTGGCCGCCCATACAGGGCAGGTCTGGACGGTGGCCTTCGGTGGCTTCGCCCCCGGCTTCGGCTACATGGTGGGGGAAAACCAGGCCCTGGAAGTCCCGCGCCGGAGTTCACCCCGCACCGCTGTCCCTGCTGGATCCGTGGCGCTGGCCGGCAACTATTCTGCCGTCTACCCCAGGCAGTCGCCGGGTGGCTGGCAACTGATCGGACGCACCGCGGCACCCATGTGGGACCTAAGCCGGGAGCAGCCGGCACTGGCCGCTCCGGGAGACCGGGTCCAGTTCCGCGCGGTCCGGGAACTCGTGGAAATTCCGGCCGCACCGGCCGAAACCTCCGGGCATTCCGCCGTGAAGTCCGGCCTCCGCATCCTCTCCCCCGGGCTCCAGAGCCTGATCCAGGACCTGGGCCGGCCCGGGCATGCGGGTCTCGGGGTATCCTCAGCCGGCGCGCTGGACCGTGCCTCGGTGCGGCGCGCCAACCGGGTGCTGGGCAACGGCCCCTCCGCCGCCGTGATCGAAAGCGTGGCCGGCGGCCTGCGCGTCCAGGCCATGGGCGACCAGGTGCTGGCCGTCACCGGTGCGCCGTCGGCACTGACTGTAGTGACGCCGTCGTCCGCTGCCGGAACCCATAACGACGAAGACGGTGCCCAGCAGGAAGAGGTGCGTACCGTGCCCATGGCCACCGCCTTCGCCCTGCTGGACGGCGAAACCCTGACCGTGGGCGCCCCGGAAAGGGGCTTCCGCACCTATCTGGCCATCCGCGGCGGCGTGGAAGCGGAATCCGTGCTGGGCAGCCGGTCCACGGACACCATGTCCGGTATCGGGCCGGCACCCTTGGCCGCCGGACAACTGCTCGGCGCCGGGGCTGCCACGAACTCCAACGTGGTGGGCAACCCCGAGCTGCAGCCCGACTACCCGGATGCCGGGGTCACGGTGCTGGACATCGTGCCCGGTCCCCGCGACGACTGGTTTGATGCGGCGGCGCTGGAATTGTTGTGCAGCCAGGATTGGGCCGTGACTCCGCGTTCCAACCGGGTGGGCATGCGCCTGGCCGGTGAACCGCTCCGCCGCAGCCGGGACGGTGAGCTGCCCAGTGAAGGGACCATGGCCGGCGCCCTGCAGATCCCGCCGGAAGGCCAGCCCGTACTGTTCTTGGCGGACCATCCCATCACGGGCGGCTACCCGGTGATCGGCGTGGTGGCGGACTACCACCTGGATCTCGCCGCGCAGGTTCCGGTGGGCGGCTCCATCCGGTTCCGCTGGACGCCCGGGCCGCCTGTCCCCGCGGATACCTCCCACGACCATCCACACGATTCCCTAAACGAAGTGAGCAACTGATGCGCAAGGTCCTCATCGCCAACCGAGGAGAAATCGCTGTCCGCGTCGCCCGGGCCTGCGAGGACGCCGGGCTCGAATCCGTGGCGGTCTACGCGGACGTGGACGCCGATGCCATGCACGTGGGTGCCGCCACCGAGGCCTACAGCCTGGGCGGCAACGCGCCGTCGGAAACCTACCTGGACATCGCCAAGCTGCTGGGCGTCGCCGCGGAGTCCGGAGCGGACGCCGTGCACCCCGGCTACGGTTTCCTGTCCGAGAATGCCGGTTTCGCGGAAGCGGTCATCGGCGCCGGGCTGACGTGGATCGGACCCAGCCCGGAGGCCATCCGGCAGCTGGGCAACAAGATCACGGCGCGGGAAATCGCCGTGCGCGCCGGGGCGCCTTTGGTGGCCGGAAGCGACGGTCCGGTGGACTCCGCCGCTGAGGCGCGCGCCTTCGCCGAGGAACACGGCCTCCCCATCGCCATCAAGGCTGCCTTCGGTGGCGGCGGGCGCGGGCTGAAAGTGGTCCGGGACATGGGCCAGGTGGAGGAGGCGTTCGATTCCGCCGTCCGCGAGGCCGTGGTGGCCTTCGGCCGTGGCGAATGCTTCGTGGAACGCTACCTGGACCGGCCCCGGCACGTGGAGGCCCAGGTCCTGGCGGACCAGCACGGCAACGTGGTGGTGGTGGGAACCCGGGACTGCTCGCTGCAGCGCCGGCACCAGAAACTCGTGGAGGAAGCCCCCGCCCCGTTCCTCACCGACGGCCAGACCCGCCAGATTTACGACGCCGCCAAGGCAGTCTGCCGCGAGGCCTCCTATGCGGGGGCCGGGACCGTCGAATTCCTGGTGGCCGCCGACGGCACCGTCGCCTTCCTCGAGGTGAACACCCGCCTGCAGGTGGAACACCCCATCACCGAGGAAACCACCGGCATCGACCTGGTCCAGGAGCAGTTCCGGATTGCTGCGGGCGAACGGCTCCGGTTTGCCTCCGATCCCCAGCCGCGGGGGCATGCTTTCGAGTTCAGGCTGAACGCCGAGGACGTGGGCCGCGGCTTCCTGCCCTCACCCGGGACCGTTACCTCTTTCAGCGGCCCCACCGGCCCCGGAATCCGCCTCGATTCCGGCGTCCGGGCAGGGTCGGTTGTGGCGCCGCAGTTCGATTCGCTGCTGGCCAAGCTGATCGTCACCGGCGCGGACCGGCAGCAGGCGTTGCGGCGGGCACGCCGGGCCCTGGCCGAGATGCAGATCGGCGGCGTGGCCACCGTCCTGCCGTTCCACCGCGCCGTGGTGGAGGCATCCGATTTCACGTCCGAAACTGAGCTGCGAATCCACACCCGCTGGATAGAAACGGACTTCGCCGAGACCATCGGCGCGGACCCGGAGTTCGGCACGTCCGTCCCGGACGGTGAGCGGCGCACCATCACCGTTGACGTGGACGGCCGGCGCCTTGCCGTCGGGCTGCCCGCAGCGCTGCTGGACGGGTGGGCGCGTTCCGGCGGCCCGGTTCCCGCGGGCGTCAGCCCGGCGGACGGCCCCTTCGGTGCTGAGAACGACGGCGGCAGTGCCTCAGGTGCCGCGGCCCCCGGTGAGTTGCGGGCGGACATGGCGGGGACCGTGGTGAAGTGGCTGGTCGGACCGGGCGCCGAGGTGGCGGCCGGGGATCCCGTCGTCGTCCTGGAAGCGATGAAGATGGAGACCCAGGTAGCCGCCCACCGCGCCGGCACCCTCGCCGATGTGCAGGTGGATGCAGGAGGCGTGGTCGCCGCGGGCGGCGTGCTGGCACTGATTGCCTAATTTCGTGCGGGCGGCCGGCGGGGTCAGAGGTTGACCATCTTCATGCCGTTCTCGTCGTAGCGGTCCCCGGCAACGCCGAGCCTGCTGGCCAGGCCGTTCAGGTCCGCGACGTCGTCGGCGGAGAGCGCCACGGTGGTGGCGGCCGCGTTTTCGTCGATCCGTTCGCGGCGGCGGGTGCCCGGGATGGGGGCGATGAAGGGGTGCTGCGCCAGCAGCCACGCCAGGGCCACCTGGCCGGCGGTGGCGCCACGCGCACCGGCGAGCGCGCGGACGTGGTCCACGAGTGCCTGGTTCGCGGCGAGGTTTTCGCCCTGGAACCGCGGGATGCGGGAGCGGATTTCGTCCGGGGCGAAGGTGCTGCCGGCCGGAACGGTGCCGGTGAGGAAGCCCTTGCCCAGCGGGCTGAACGGCACGAATCCGATGCCCAGCTCGGCCAGCGTGGGGAGGACCTCAGCCTCGGGGTCACGGGTCCACAGCGAGTACTCGGACTGGACAGCCGTTACGGGGAACTCGGCGTGCGCGCGGCGGATGGTTCCGGCTCCTGCTTCGGAGAGCCCGAAGTGCTTGACCTTCCCCTCGGCCACCAGTTCACCCACGGTGCCGGCAACCTCCTCGATGGGCACCGCTGGGTCCACCCGGTGCTGGTAGAACAGGTCGATGGAGTCGACGCCCAGGCGGCGCAGCGATCCTTCGGCGACGCGCCGGATCTGCTCGGGCCGGGAGTCCGTGCCCTGCATCCGGCCGTCCACGATGTTCCAGCCGAACTTGGTGGCCACCTGCACCGGGTGGCGGATTGGTGCGATCGCCTCGCCCACGAGTTCCTCGTTGACGTAGGGGCCGTAGACCTCGGCGGTGTCGATGAAGGTGACGCCCTGGTCCACGGCGTACCGAATCACATCCACCATGTCGGCGCGGTCCCCCGGATTGGGGCCGTAGCTCATGGACATCCCCATCGCGCCGAAGCCGATGGCGGAGACCTCGAAGCCCTGCCCAAGTGTCCTGGTGTGCATGGTGGTTCCTTTCGATGCCGGCCGCGGGGCCTTGGCGGGAATCTGGCTGTTGCAGGCTGTGGTGGGCCAGGTACCAGTCTTCCCGCTCCGGGTGATCTCCGGGAGTGACTGCCGTTCAGGGTAACGCCAGTGCCTCCCTGGGGCCCGCCGCGGTCAGTCGCCCACAGCGTCCCGGCCGCGCCGGACGATCAGGGGATCGGGTCCGAAGACGATGGAGGGGTCTTTGCCGTCGTACTCAAACTGGTTAAGGAAATAGCGCATGGCGTTGAGCCTTGCGCGTTTCTTGTCGTTGGACTTGATGGTGATCCACGGCGCGTGGTCCGTATCGGTCCGCAGGAAGGTTTGTTCCTTCGACTCCGTATAATCCTGCCAGCGGTCCAGTGATGCCAGGTCCATCGGAGAGAGCTTCCAGCGCCGGACGGGGTCGATCTGCCGGATCGCGAACCGGGTGCGCTGCTCGAGGCGGGTGACGGAGAACCAGAACTTGGTCAGGTGGATCCCGGAGTCCACCAGCATCTGTTCGAACAGGGGCGCCTGTGCCATAAAGGTCTCGTACTCGGCGTCGCTGCAGAATCCCATGACCCGCTCCACGTTTGCGCGGTTGTACCAGGAGCGGTCGAACATGACGATCTCCCCGGCGGTGGGCAGGTGCTGGATGTAGCGCTGGAAATACCACTGCCCCTGTTCCCGGTCCGAGGGTTTGGCCAAGGCAACCGTCCTGGCGGAGCGCGGGTCCAGGTGTTCGGTGAAACGCTTGATGGACCCGCCCTTGCCGGCGGCGTCCCTGCCTTCGAAGACGATGACCGTTTTCAGGCCCTGGTCCTGGCCCCAGTACTGGAACTTGAGCAGCTCGATCTGCAGCCGGTACTTCTCCAGGTCATACTCTTCCCGGGTCAGCCGCTCCCCATAGGGATAGTCCTCGCGCCAGGTCTCCACTGCCGATCCGCCGGGATCAATCAGCTCCGGGTCATCGCCCTGGCCGCCCGTCACCGTGTAACCCAGATCCACCAGGCGGTCGATGGCCTCACGCAGGTTCTCCCTGACCCACCCCTGGCCCCAGGGCGTCAACTCCCCGCCAACATCCACCACAGTCTCCTCTCGCCCCTTCGGCACCGCCGGAATCTAACAGCCCCACATGAACGGAAGGTGACCCGGCTGCTGCCCGCCGACCTTCCGGGATTCCCCCGTCATCGAAGAGTGCGCACATGCACTGCCACAAAACAATAATTGAATCGCAAATGAGAATTTATTCTTGACTCGGCAGCCGGCCGGACCTAGGCTCGATATGTGGCCCACAGCACCACGAGTCCCCGCATGCACACCGAGAAGAGGCAGCTCCATGGATCACCCATCACCCTTTGACCTGACGGGGCGGACAGCCCTGGTGACGGGATCCAGCAGGGGTATCGGGAAAGCCCTGGCGACGGGCCTTGCCAAGGCCGGGGCCGCCGTCCTGCTTCACGGCCTGGATCCGCAGCGGCTGGAAGCCACCCGCCGGGAACTGGCCACGGAGTTCGGTGATGGCAAGGTGGGTTCGGTCTCCTTCGACATCACCTCTGAGCCCGCGGTGTCCGCGGGGATCGCCCAGGCAGAAGAGTCTTTCGGGCCGCTGGACATCCTGGTCAACAATGCCGGCATCCAGCACCGCGTCCCGCTGCTGGACCTAGACATCGATGACTGGAACCGCGTCCTGGCCACCGACCTCACCAGCGCCTTCCTGGTGGGCCGCGAAGCCGCCCGCCGCATGCTGGAGCGCAAGCGCGGCAAGATCATCAACATCGGCTCCGTCCAGTCAGACCTCGCCCGTCCCACCATCGGCGCCTACACAGCCGCGAAGGGCGGGCTGCGGAACCTCACCCGCGCCATGACCGCCGAATGGGCCGCCCACGGGCTGCAGGTCAACGGCATCGCCCCCGGGTACATCCACACCGAAATGACCCAGGTCCTGGTGGACGACGAAGCCTTCAACGCCTGGATCCTCGGCAGGACCCCGGCCGGCCGCTGGGGAACCGTGGACGATCTCTCCGGCCCGGTGACCTGGCTCGCCTCGGAGGCCTCGAACTACGTCAACGGGCAAACAATCTTCATCGACGGCGGAATGACAACGGTGGTCTGACATGGCAACAGCAGCAGCAACACAGGCAGTGACCGGTCCGGCAGTGGTGGTACACGGCGTCGGGGACCTCCGGATTGAAGCCATCGAACACGCAGGGCCCCGCCCGGACGAAGCGGTGGTGGACATCGCATACGGCGGTATTTGCGGCTCGGACCTGCACTACTGGCTCCACGGCGCCGCAGGCGAATCCGTTCTACGCGCGCCGCTGGTCCTTGGCCACGAGGTAGTGGGCACGGTGGTGCAGGCGGCCGCCGATGGCTCCGGACCCGCCGCCGGCACCAACGTGGCAGTCCACCCCGCCACCCCCGGCGCCGGGGAATCACGGTACCTGGAAGACCGGCCCAACCTCTCACCCGGATGCACCTACCTGGGCAGCGCTGCCCGCTTCCCCCACACCCAGGGAGCCTTCAGCCGCTACTCGGTACTGCCCGCCAGGATGCTCCGTGCATTGCCCCACGGCCTGGACCTGCGCGCAGCCGCCCTCGCCGAACCTGCGAGCGTTGCCTGGCACGCGGTGGCACAGGCGGGCAACCTGGCGGGCAAACGGGTCCTGGTGATCGGCAGCGGACCCATCGGCAGCCTGATCGTTGCGGTCGCCAAGCGTGCGGGTGCAGCCGAAATCATCGCGGTGGACATGCACGAGGCACCCTTGGAGATCGCGACGGCGGTGGGCGCCACGCGCACCATCCTCGCCACCGACGCGGACGCCATCGCCGCCGTGGAGGCCGACGTCGTGCTCGAATCCTCCGGCAACCACCGCGGCCTCGCCTCGGCGCTGCGCGGTGCCATGCGCGGTGGGCGCGTGGTCATGGTGGGACTCCTTCCCACCGGCGACCAGCCGGTCCCCATCGCGCTTGCCATCACACGGGAACTGGAACTGTTGGGCTCCTTCCGCTTCAACGACGAGATCGACGGCGTCCTGGCCGCCCTTGCCGATGGCTCGCTGTACATCGAACCGGTGGTGACCCACGAATTCCCCTTCACGCAGGCGCTCGACGCCTTCCACCTAGCCAAGGACCCCACGCGGTCCGGCAAGGTGCTGATCAACTTCCGCAACGACGACAACCCCGGAGCCACGCCATGATGTCTGCCTTCAAAGCCACCAAACAGCGCTGCCGGTCCGCCCGCCCCATGACGGCGGGCACCGGCACACACTGCCCTGCAAGCGGCCGCTGGAACCCTGCCGGCGAGTCGCAGAACGGCCAGGTGTTCTTTGAGGGCAGCCTCATGCCGTCCTTTGCCGGCGCACCCGTGGTGTGGGTGCTGGAACCGGAAGCGGACGTGGACTGACGTGGCGGTCCAGCCCATGCAGCCGGGCCGGCGCCGCCGTTTCCAGCCCCTCGACCAGGATGCCCTGCGCTGCCAGCTGGCCTTGAACAGGCAGCATATTGCCCAGGCAGACAGCAGCATCCGCACGGCCATCAGGCTCCGCAACGAATGCGTGGCCCGGGCGTTGGCCGACCGCATCCCCGTTACCGCCGTCGCCGAGGCGGCAGGGGTCAACAAATTTGATGTACGACGACGGCTTGGCGCCGCGTACACGGACCTTCAGCCGCCGGGGTGGCCGGCTGCAGCGCATCTCCGGGCGATCCGCGACGCGGCACAGGCCCTGGCCGAGGCGGCCCGGCACAAAGGGGACCTCGAAACCCGGCGCCGCGCACTGTCGGTGATGGCGTTGAAGACCAGCCAGCTGGACCTGTTTGAAGTGGCTTCCCTGGCTGCCGTACCCGCCGAAAGGATCCGCAGCGAGATGCGCGGCGTCACCCTGCGGAGCGTCAGCGTGACCGAGCGGGGTTAGCGTCCTGGAGCGGACTTGTCCCCGTCCCAGCCTTTCAGGGCGCCGCAGAGGGCGGCCACCAGCCTGCCGCTGGCCTGCTGCCGGGTCAGTCCCACGGTGTTGATGAGGTCAAGGATTTCACGCGGATCGAACAGGATGTTCCAGAGGAACAGTGCCTCATCCCCCAGCGCGGCGAGCCCGAGCTCTTCGCACGCCTCGGACAGTGGCCGCTGCAACGCCTCCGCCTGGACGGTGAGGTAGAAAGCACCGCCCCGGAGACGGGCAAGGTATCCCTCGCCGGAACGGGTGTAGAGCATCGCCCCGCCGTGCTTGACCACCAGGTCCACCCATTTGCGGCTGACGGCCTCGAGCAGTTCAAGCCCGCCGGTGGTCTGCTTCAGGCTGTAGTCGCGCAGCTTCTGGCCCACGTTGAAGCGGTATTCGGCCAGGACGTCCTCGACGGAGGCGAAGTGCCGGTATGCGGTGGCAGTGGAGATCTCGGCGTGCTTGGCGATGTCCGTCATGTTGATCGGCCCGCGGCGCGCAGCGAACAGCGCGCCTGCGGCATTGACGAGTTCCCTGCGGTTTCGTTGGGTGTCGCTTCGCACTCCCCAGCCCCTTTCTGTTGCGTACCAAGCTTATGGCCTGCGCCCGGCGTCCGGGCCGCACCAGCCTTTCAGGGCCGCAACGAGCGTGGTCACCAGGCGCCGGGCCGTTTCTTCAGGGGTCAGGCCCAGGGTCTCGATCAGGTCAAAGATTTCACGGGGATCGAACATGACGTTCCAGAGGAACATGGCTTCGTCCCCGGGATCGTCCACGCCCAGTTCCAGGCAAGTGTCCCGCAGGGCCGGACTCAGGGCGTCCGCCTGGACAGTCAGGTGGGTGGCACCGGTACGCAGGCGGGCAAGGTAGCCTTCGCCGGACCTGGTATGGACCATGGCCCTGCCGTGGGCCACCACGAGCTCCACCCACTTGCAGCTGACCAGCCGCAGCAGTTCCAGCCCTGCGGCCTGCTGCCCGCGGCTGTACTCCAGCAATTCGCTGCCCACGTCGAAGCGGAAGCGGGCCAGAACCTCGTCCACGGACGCGAAGTGACGGTACGCGGTAGCGGTGGAAACTTCAGCAGCCCGGGCAATATCGGCCATGGTGGCCTGCCGGCCCTCAGCGAATAGCCGGCCGGCGGACCGGATGATGTGCTTTCGGTTGCGCAGCGTATCGCTGCGCAACCCGGGAGCCGCGCCGGCGGTGGTCATCACCGCTGCTTCAGTGCCGCCAGGCCGGCCCCCAGGCGTTCCACGCCTGCTGCGATGGCCTCCGCGCTGGCGGCGTAAGACAGCCGGAGGTGGAACTCGCCGTTGCGGCCGAATTCGCTGCCGGGGCGCACGGCCACGCCGTGGTTGCGAAGGTGCGCCACCATCTCGGCGGCGGGCAGGCCGGCGTCGTACTTCGGGAAAAGGTAGAACGCACCCTCCGGTGAGCTGACCGTCAGCCCCGGAATTTCCTTCAGGCCCGTGTACATCAGCTCCCGGCGGGCCGCATAGGAGGCGTGCATCCGCTCGATGTCCGGGCCGCAGGTTTCCAGTGCGGTCAGGGCTGCCAGCTGCACGGCGGTGTTCATGGACCCGTTGAAGGTGTTGTGCACCCGGGCCGCGGAGGCGATGACGTCCGGCGGGCCCCACAGGTAGCCCACCCGCCACCCGGTCATGGCGTAGCTCTTGGAGAAGGTCTGGCAGTAGATGGTGCGTCCGGCCAGGCCGTCGATTTCAAGTGCGGAGGTGAACGGTTCAGGGGTGTAGACCAGATCGCTGTAGGCCTCGTCGGAGAGCACCAGGATGTCCGTCCCGGCCACGAACCCGGCAAGGGCTTCGAGTTCTGCCCGGGAGTGGACAATGCCGGTGGGGTTGGACGGGTTGCAGAAGACGAACATCTTCGCTCCCTCCAGGGCTCCGGCCAGCTTCTCGAGGTCCCAGTGCAGGTCCTCCGCCAGCGGTACCGGGACAATGATTCCGCCGGCCATGCTGACCAGGTCCGCGTACAGCGAGTACGTGGGGTCCGGAATGACCACCTTGTCCCCGGGATTGACCGTGCCCAGGATGGCCGCGGCCAGCCCGGCCGTACCGCCCTGGGTCACCAGGATGTCGCCGGTGCTCACCGGGGAGCCCCGCAGGGCACCGATTCGCCCGGCCAGGGCATCCCGAAGCGCGGGTTCGCCCAGCAGCGGCGAGTAGTGGGTGTGGCCGTCCTTTAGGGCCTGGGCCGCTGCTTCGCGGACCTGCACCGGGGTGTCGAAGTCAGGTTCACCCATGGCCAGGGACACCAGATCGCCGCTGGACTGGGGCTGTTGGACGCGAAGGGACGTCCGGAGCACGCGCTGGACGGCTTCGGACGGCGGGAAGCTGAGGGCTGTGGGGGCTGCAGGGATGGTCATGGGGTGTCCTTCCAGACAAAAGGGAGCGGGGTTCCTGCCGGGGTCTTACGCGGCAGGAACCATCAGGTGGTGGGCCGCAGGTTCTACGCGGTGGTTTCGGGGAGGTCTGCTGCGGGCGCGCCGGTCCAGCGGCTGATTTCGATGTCGCCGGACGTATCGCGCTGCCGGGTGGGGGCGATGACCAGCTCCTGGACCACCGTGCGCTGCGGGAGGGTGGCCACCAGGTGGATGGCACGGGCCACGTCTTCGGGCTGGACCATGGCGTCCCGCTCCTCCTGGCGTGGCGGACGGGCGCGGTTGTCCAGGATAGGCGTGGCCGTCTCGCCCGGCAGGATGGTGACGGCCCGGAGACCGTCGTTGCGGAACGTCGTATGCAGGTACGTCATGAAGTTCCGCACGGCGGCCTTCGCTGCACCGTACGCTGCGCCACCCAGGAGATTGGGGGTCACTGCGGCCAGCGAAGAGACGGTGATGATGGTACCGGTGTTGCGGGCCAGCATGTCCGGCAGGACGGCCTGGCTGAGCAGGAACACGGCGTTCAGGTTGACGTCCAGGACCTGGTTCCACTCCTCCTCGGCGATCCACCGCACGTTGAGGATCTTGCTGGCACTGCCGGCGTTGTTAATTAGGATGTCCACCGGTCCCACGTTGTCCCGGGTCCAGGCCACAAGGGCGTCCACCTCGTCCTTGTTCGCGATGTCCGCGGTCCGTGCGTACGCCGTGCCTCCGGCTTCCGTGATCTCAGCGGAGAGTTCGTCCAGGACGTCCCGGCGGCGGCCCACGAGAACCACCGCGGCGCCTTCGGCGGCGAGGAGTTTGGCGGTTTCACGGCCCATGCCCGTACCGGCCCCGGTGATGATGGCAGCCTTGCCGTTCAGTAGCTCCATGGTGTGTCTCTTTCTTCCGGCGCGCTGCGGTTGGCTGCGCGGCAGGCGGTGCCGGGCAAACCGGCTAAAGCAAGAACAAACTTATATTTGAGAATAGTTTCTCATTTGATACTCGGCTAGTCAACGCGTTTTATGCGGCGCGGACGCCGGAGGGCGCAGCGTTGCTGGCTGCGAGGGGAAGCCCCACGGCGGTGAACAGGGCGCGGACCCGGTCCTCCAGGGTGGCCAGCAGCCTTTGCTGTTCCCGCCACCGTTCGACGGCGGCCTCCTGGCTGAGCCAGCGGAAGGTCATCTTCCGGCCGGGGCTGGCCTGGCCCAGGAGCGGCAGGGAGGCTTTGGCGGCCACTGCCACGATCGGATAGCCGGCGGTCAGGGTCCGGGAGCGGCCCAGGATAATCAGTTCGTCGCCGTGCGGGATCTCGAACGCGCCGATCGGAACACCATGGGAAACAATCTCGCCGAGACCCTCCGGATGGATCACCGGCCCGTCCAGCCTGAGCCCCACATGGTTGGACCTGCCGCCAACGGTATAGACGCTGCTGCTCAGCAACTCCCGAATGCCCGGCGTTCCCGCCGTTTCCGGCCCGTCCACCACATCAATGGTCCATACGCCGGCGCTGAAGTCCGGGACGGGTACCGGCAGCCGGAAGAGCGGCTGGCCCAGGTAAGGCTGGCTGAAGCCGCGGTACCGGCTGTCCAGCGCCACCTTCTGCCCGGCGGCAAGCTGCTGCGGGAACCCCATCCTGGACTCCGGCGCTGCGCTGCCCATGAACCGCGGCGTCTCCAGTTCGCCGCTGAAGGCGAGGTAGTTACGCATGCCGTCGCGGGCGTTCGAGATGGCCACCCGGGTCTGTGCCGGGACGCAGACCGGCTGCCACATGGGCACGGGCACTCCCCCGACGGCAACATCGGCCGGGGTTCCTGTGACGGAGATGAAGACGTCCCGGGACGCGGTGAAGGTGAACCGGCCGCCCATGATCTCCACCAGCGCATCAGTGCGTCGGTTACCCACCAGGATGTTGGCGGTGGCGGCGGAAAGCTGGTCCGCGGCCCCACCGCAGGGAACACCGAGGTATTCGGAGTCCTCGCGGCCCAGGTCCTGGAAGGTGGAGAGCCAGCCCGCTTCGTGGATGGTGATGGCGGCCTGGTACTCATGCGTCGGTTCCATGCCGGCCGCCTTCCTGCTGGTGTGCGGGCCGGAGGAACCGGCCTTCCAGTTCAGCCCAGCGGCTTTCCGGGATGATCTCGAACCTGACGCGGTCCCCCGGGCGGTACGAGGTTGCGGGATCCTCGTGGATGTCGCAGATGGTCAGGGGCGTGCGGCCGATGACTTTCCAGCCGCTGGGGCCGGGGAACGGCTGGATGATGGCACTGGTCCCGGCCACCATGACCGATCCGGGCGGAACATCGGTCCTGGGCTCGGCGCAGCGGCTGACCTGGCCGGGGAAGTTCACGCCGGCCATCATGGGCGCCATGGCGGCCGCCAGGAGGTTGATGGTCAGCACGGATGAGGTCAGCGCCGAAAGCGTGGCCTCCTGGCTCAGTCCCAGCTCCTGGGCCACTCCGGGAAGGTCGGGCGAAAACTCCCCGCTGACCACCATGGGAACCACCAGGTCCTTGGCTCCGGCAACGGGGCCGGCGTCCTGGAGGCCCATGCCTGCAACAGCCAGCCGGATGGTCTGGGCAAGCTGGCCGTGGCTGACCGCAAGGCAGTCGAACTCCACCAGCAGCGATTCGGCGCCCGAGACCAGGTTCAGGACTCCGTAGGGACGGACGTCAAGGAGGATGTCACGCAGCCTCCGGGCACCCGCGCGCCGGGCCTCCGCGTCCTCGTCGGCAATTCTTAGCATGAGGGCTGAATCCCCGAAGGGTTCGGCTTCCACGCCGGGGGGACGGCGGAGGGATCCGGCTGGCGGTAGTGGCGTGGTCATCAGTCCTGCTCGGCGGTGCTGGCGGCGGTCAAGGGGTGCGGTGGGGCGGTCAGGCCGCGGCTGCTGCCTTGGCTTTTTCGGCCAGGACGTCCTGCAGGCCGGTTGCGGCAATGCCTGCCTTGTCCAGCGCGGCGCGCAGCGCTGTGCCGTTCTCCAGGACCTGGGGGTGGTCGCCGTGCAGGAGGACCACGTCGGCGTCGTGGCCCAGCGGGACCACCTTGCCGGTGACCGCACGGACGGTGCCTTCGGTGACCACCTGGACAACCCGGCGGCCGATCTCTTCCGGATCGTGCAGCAGGGCGCCCTCGGTGTTGCGGGAGACGGGCATGCCGTCCTCACCGTAGCCGCGGTCGGCCAGGAAGACGTAGCCCACTTCCAGGCCGCGTTTACGGGATTCCTCGGCGAGCAGGCCGTTCTGGCAGATGACGATGTAGGAGGGATCGTAGGCCTTGATCGCATCGGTGATGGCGCGGGCGTGCTTCGCATCGGTCTGGGCGATGCTGCCCATCCGGCCGTGCGGCGCCACGTGGCTGATCTTGCCGCCGTGGATCCGGGCGAAGGCGTCCAGGGCACCGATCTGGTAGAGGACGTCCGTGCGGATTTCCTCTTCGCTGGCCTCGATCAGGCGGCGGCCAAAGCCCACCAGGTCCGGGTAGCCGGGGTGGGCGCCGAGCTCGATGCCGCGCTCCACGCAGGACTTCACGGTGGCGTCCATGACGCGCGGATCGCCGGCGTGGAAGCCGCAGGCGATGTTGGAGGCGGTGACGAGGCCCAGCAGGGCCTCGTCGTCGCCGATGCTGTAGTTTCCGTAGCTCTCGCCGAGGTCCGCGACGACGGCGACTGAGTTGATGCCCAAGGTGACTCCCGAGTTCGTGGTGTGGTGCTTATGGTCCAACGACGGCGGCCTCCCGGCAATGGCGGCAGGCCGCCGTCGTGCGTGTTCTTTAGTGCGTGGCCAGCGGCTGGCCCTTGGTCTCCTTGAGGAAGTAGACCGAGACGAGCGTGATGATGGCGGTGCCGATGGAGGCGTACGCCGGAACCATGCTGTTGCCCGTGGCCTTGATGATTTCCGTCATGACCAGCGGGGCGCTGCCGCCGAAGATGATGGTGCTGAGGCTGAACCCGATGCTGTAGGCGCTGTAGCGGACGGTGGTGGGGAACATCTCCGTCAGGACGGTGTGCACCACGGCGGCGTGGCCGGAGAAGGCGATGGCCATGACCACGGTGGCGATGCAGGCCATCAGCATGTTGCCGGTGGTGATCATCGCGAACATGGGGTAGGAAACGGCGGCCATCAGAACCGCGGACAGTGCCAGCACAGGCTTGCGTCCGATGCGGTCCGAGAGCCGCGCCATCAGCGGGATGGAGATGATGATGGCCACGAGGCTGAAACCGGTGACGGTGAGGGCCTGGAGCATGCTGAAGTTGTGGCCGGAGCCCAGTTGGGTCTTCAGGTACGTAGGCATGTAGGCGAACAGCAGGTAGTAGCCGGGGCCGTTCAACGCCGGCAGGAAGATGGTCAGTGCGATGGCCTTCAGGTGGCGCTTGGACGTGAAGACCGCGCGCAGGGGGTTACGCTCTACTTCGTTGCGTTCGCGGAGGGCCGCGAAGTGCGGGGTGTCTTCCATCTTGGAACGGATGTAGTAGCCCACATAGCCGAGCGGTACCGCGAAGAGGAACGGGATGCGCCAAGCCCAGGATTCCATGGTGGCATCACCCAAGGTGGTGATCAGGACTGCGGAGAAGCCGCTGCCGAAGAGCAGCGCGCAGAAGGAGCCCACCGCGATAAAGCTCATGGAGTAGTTGCGGTGTTTGTTGTGCGCGTATTCGCCCACAAAAGCCATGGCACCGGCAACCTCGCCGCCGGCGGAGAAGCCCTGAAGGATGCGGAGCAGGATGAGCAGGGCCGGGGCCGCCCAGCCGATCACTGAGGATGACGGGATCAGGCCGATGCAGGCCGTGGCGCCGGAGATGAGCAGCAGGAGCATGGAGAGCAGGTTCTTGCGGCCCAGCCTGTCGCCCAGGTAGCCGCAGATGACGCTGCCGAAGGGGCGGGCCAGGAAGCTTACCAGGAAGCCGACATTGGTCAGCAGGAGCGATCCCACGTCCTTGGAACCCATGATGTTGATGGCCAGGTAGGTGGTCAGCAGCCCGTAGATGCCGTAGTCGTACCACTCCACGAAGGAGCCCATGGTGCCGGCGATGGTTGCCTTGCGCACCACTTTGCCGTCGGCGGTGACGACTTTGATTTGTGCGGTGTTCAGTTCCACTGAGTCCGTCGATGCAGTAGTCATTGGATGTCTTTCAGTCTAGGGCTGGTTCATGGCACCGGATAGCGGCGCTCAGCTGTATTCGCGGGTAGTCTCGGCCGTCATTTCGGCCTCGTGGGCGGCGACGGCGATGACGCGTTCCAGGATTTCTGCCGCACGGGCCTGGGGGATGATCACGACGCCGTCATCGTCGGCGGCGACGATGTCACCTGCGGCGCACACGATGCCGCCGATGGCCACCGGTTCGCCGATGACACCCGGGCCGTTCTTGAACGGACCAGCAGGGGTGACGCCGCGGGCGAACACCGGGAACTTGATCTCGGTGATCGTCTGGCGGTCGCGGATGTAACCGTCGATCACGGCGCCGGTAGCGCCGGCTGCTTCGAACCGCTGGGACAGCTGCTCTCCCACCAGGGCGCGGTGTTCGTGGCCGAAGCCGTTGATCACCACCACGTCGCCCGGCTGGATGTAGTTAAGGGCTTCGATAACTGCAGCGTTGTCGCCGGCAGCGCCGAGGACCGGGAGTGCCGAACCGACGCACCGGGCACCGGGCCAAACGGCACTGATGCCCCCGTCCACAATGCCCAGGCGCTCCATGGCGTCGCCGATGTTGGCTACCGGGAATGCCTCGAACGCCTTGACCAGTTCCTGCGGCAGGCGCGTCCAGGCGGCCTTGCGGACTGTGAGCTCGAGAGTTGTTGCCATTGTTGTCACCTTTGCTGGTTCTGCGGACGACGCCGGCCCTGATCCGGTTGATCAAATGAGGCGGCAATCACATATGAGAAAAGTTTCGCGTTTAAACCGGGATTCGTCAAGGGGTGCGATGGCGGCCCCTTGAATAAGTCGGAGGTTTGTTGCCAGCTCGTAAATTCCCGGCAGGGCGAGGTAACAACCGTGTGTCAGCTCACAAATTTCCGTTGACTTGACTCCTGCAATAAGAGAAACTCTTCTCATTCGCGAACTTTCTCGCAGATTTCCCCTTGTATCGAGGAGACACCATGCACGGACGAATTACCGCCCTGGGCGCAGCCGCGGCGGCCGCAGCGTTGCTGCTGACCGGCTGCACCACGGGCAGCACAGGTGCTGCCGCCCCTGCCGGCAGCGCAGGCCCATCGACGGACACCATCCGGACCGCGCTCAACGCGGACCCCACCACCTTCAACGCTGCCAAGGCCAACGCCAAGGACGACTACGAGGTGGCGCGCTTCCTGTACGACACAGTGGTCCGGCGCGATGCCGACGGCAAGTTCATCGGCGGCCTGGCCACCGACTGGAAGTCAACCGCCACCGAGGCGTCACTGACCATCCGCAAGGACGCCACCTGCGCCGACGGCACCGTCATCACGCCCGGCATCGTGGCCAAGTCCCTCAGCTATTTCGCCGATCCCGCCACCAAGAACAACTTCGGCAAGCTGGTCTTTGGCCCCGGCCAGCCAACCATCACCGCCGACGACGCGGCCGGCACTGTAGACATCAAGCTCGCCCAGCCCTGGTCGGAACTGATCGGCGGCCTGACCCTGGCCCAGACCGGCATCATCTGCCCCGCCGGACTTGCCGACCTTGACGGGCTCGCCAAGGGCTCCGTACAAGGTGCTTTCTCCGGCCCGTACACGCTGACCAAGGCCAGCCACGGCGTCAGCTACGACATGACCCTGCGCGACGACTACAAAGCCTGGCCCAAGTGGTCACAGGAACCGGAAGGAACCCCGGCCAAGACCGTGCGGTTCTTCCCCGGCGTCAACAAGACGACGGTGGCCAACCAGCTCCTCACCGGTGAGATGGACGTTTCCGACATCGCGCCGGCGGACACGGCCCGCTTTGAAGGCAACAAGGACTACACCGTCACCACTGTGCCCTTCGCCGGTATCTTCCTGCTCTTCAACCAGCGCCCGGGAAGCCCCTTCACCGATCCGGCCCTGCGCAAGGCGGTGGCCCAGCTGATGAACCAGCAAGCCTTCAACGCCGCGGCCTACGCCAACAAGGGAATCACCTACAACTCCATCGTCGCTCCCACGGTCGCCTGCGCCCTTGAAGATAGCTCCCGGATCACCAAGGAAGACGCCGACGCTGCCAAGGCTGTGCTCGCCGGAAAGACCTTCAAGATGGTGGGCACCACCAGCATCGGCCCCAACGGCGCCGGAAGCACCTATGTGCAGGAGGCCCTTCGCGCCGCCGGTGCCACCGTGGACCTGAACCTCGTGGACAACGGAACCTGGGCCACCATGACCCAGACCAAGCCTGAAACCTGGGACATGACGGTCCAGGGCGACGCCAACTTTGTTGGAACTGTCGCTGCCTCCCTTACCCGCATCGCCGGCGTCCCCACGGACAAGGGCGGGCGCAACATCGGCGGCGGCGAAAATGCCGACATCCTTGCCGACATTTCAGCTGCCCAGGCCGCCACCGATGATGCCCAGCGCTGCGACGCCTACACGAAGGCACAGATCAGCGCCTTGGAAGACAACGACATCTACCCGTTCGTGGGCGAACCCCAGATCGTCGCCCAGCGCCCCGGATTCTCCATCCAGGCACCGTCGGGCATCGTCGACTACGGCACCCTGCGGATCACTAAGTAAGTAGAGGTTCGTAGAAGATGACAGAACCTACAATGCTCTCCAAGGAAGCAGTAATCCTTGAGGAGAGCCGGACCCAGGGAGCCGCCGCAGGCTCCCGGGGTACCCCCCGGGGGCTCTCGCCCTGGGGCAGTTACGCCCTTCGCCGCGCCGGCGGCGTGGTGCTCTCCGTGGCCCTTCTCGTCGTCGTGACCTTCTTCATGGTGCCGCTGATCCCCGGCGACCCGGCGGTGGCAGTTGCCGGCGCTGACGCCACCAGCGAGCAGATCGAAGCGATCAGGCAGAACCTGGGCCTCAACCAGCCGCTGCACCTGCAGTTCATCCAGTACCTCGGGAACCTGGTCACCGGCAACCTTGGTGAATCCTTCGCGTACAGCACATCCGTGTCCACCATCATCGCCACAAAGCTGCCGTTCACAGCCGAGATCGCCATCCTGGGAATCCTGGTGACCCTGCTGGTCTCCATTCCCGCCGGAATGGCAGTTGGAATCATGACCCGCGGTGGCCGCCAGAAATGGATGGATGTGGGGTTTGGCATGCTGACCGGCTTCTTCCAGGCCGTGCCGCAGTACGTCATTGCCACCATGCTGGTGGTGGTCTTCGCGATTGTCCTGAAGGTACTGCCCGCGGCCGGCGCCGCGACCCTGAGCTCCCTGATCCTGCCCGTGGTGGGCCTCTCCATCGCGCCGATCTGTTCCATTTCCCGCGTGGTCCGGCGCGAAACGGCGACCGTCCTGGAGCAGGACTACCTCCGGACAGGGCGCGGCTGGCGGCTTCCGGCCCTGCGGCTCTACGCACGTCACGCGCTGCCCAACCTGATGACCACCACCCTGACACTTGCCGGGCTCGTTCTTGCGGGCATGCTCGGCGGCGCGATCATCATCGAAAACGTCTTCAACTGGCCCGGCCTCGGCAAGGAAATCGTCACGGCCATCATCAACAAGGACTACCCCGTCATCCAGGGCATCATCCTGGTCCTGGGCTTCCTGGCCATCATCCTCAACCTGCTGGTCGATGTCATCCTCGGCATCATCGATCCGCGCACCCTCGGAGGGGGAAAGTCACATGGCTGAAAACCACCCCGCGAAACGCCGCTTCCGCTGGACGCCCGGCCTCGTCCTCGGCATCGTCCTGATGACCGCGATGGTACTGGTGGGCCTCCTTGCGCCCCTGTTCCTCTCTGATGCCGCCGAAAAGCTCACAGCCAACCCGTCCCAGGGGCCCGGGCCCGGGCACTGGCTCGGCACAGACGACTTCGGCCGGGACGTGCTGGCGCGCTCCCTGGTGGCCACCCGGCTCACGCTGCTGATGACCGCTGCGGCCACGGTGATCGCCGTCGTCGGCGGCATCCTCATTGGCACATTCATCTGGCTGGCGCCGCCCAGGATCCGCAACGCTGTCCTCCGCGTCATCGACGCCGCCGTCGCGTACCCCAGCCTGATCTTCGCCCTTCTTATCGCCGCGATCCTGGGGCAGGGCGCATGGTCCGCAGTGCTTGCCATCGCCATTGCCAGCATCCCGGCGTTCGCCCGCCTCACCGCCAACATGGCAGCCTCGATCTCACAGCGGAACTACGTTTCCACCGCGCGGCTGCTCGGAGTCCCCGGTCCCCGGATCATCACCCGGCATATGCTGCCCAACATGGCCGAGCCGCTGCTGGTGCTGACCGCCACGGTGTTCGCCACCACCCTGATCGAGCTCTCCAGCCTGTCGTTCATCGGCCTCGGCGTCCAGAACCCCGAGTACGACTTCGGCCGCCTCCTCAACGAGTCCCTGGTCAACATCTACTCGCAGCCGCTCCAGGCCGTGATGCCCTCGATCATGATCACCGTGGCGGGCCTGAGCGCCATGCTCATCGGCGACGGGCTGGCCGCGGCCACCGACCCCCGGGGCGGACGGAAGTTTGGCAGTGTCAAGACAGCTTCTGAAGTGCCGGCCTCGCTGCGGGCGGACACCCAGTCGCTGGTGGAGGTGAACAACCTCACGGTCAGCACGCCCAACGGCGTCCCGCTGGTCAAGGGCGTCTCCCTGAGCATCCATCCCGGCGAAGTGGTGGGCCTGGTGGGCGAGTCCGGGTCCGGCAAGTCGCTCACCGCCATGTCCATCGCCGGATTGCTGCCCGAGGAGCTCACCGTCACGGCGCACTCGCTGCGGCTGGGCGAGCTGGACCTGCGGAAGAAGAACGATCCGCGCACGCTGGCCACGTCCATCGGGCTTGTCTACCAGGACCCCGGGACCAGCTTCAACCCCGCGTTGCGGATCGGCTCCCAGCTGACCGAGGTCAGCCGGGTCCATCTCCGGCAGTCCAGGAAGGCGGCCTACGGAAGGATGGTCAAAGCCCTGGCGGACATCCGCATCACCCAGCCGGAAACCCGGATGGGCCAGCACCCGCACGAACTCTCCGGCGGCATGCTGCAGCGCGCCATGATCGCTTCCACCCTGGTTACCGACCCGCGGCTGATCATCGCCGATGAGCCCACCACGGCGTTGGACGTCACCGTCCAGGCGGACGTCCTGCGGCAGTTCCGCACCATCAACAGGGAAATGGGCACCGCGATGCTGTTCATTTCCCACGACATCGGCGTGGTGCAGGCCCTGTGCGACAAAGTCATAGTGATGAACGGAGGAAAGATCCTCGAACGCCTCACCGGCGCACAGCTGGCGGCCGGCGATGTCCGGCACCCCTACACCAAGGCATTGCTTGCCGCGACGCCGAGCATCGCCGAGCGGAAAGCCGAACTTGTCTCCGTCCGGGCCGAGGACTTTACCTACGACGAGGTTCCCGATGAGGTTCCGTCAACCGCAGTGCTTTCGGAAGGAAAAGAGTAGCCGCCATGACAAGCTCTGTTACGCCCGCAACCCCCGTCCTGGAAGTCCGCGACCTCGAGGTCACCTTCGGTTCCGGGCACTCCGCAGCGAAAGTCCTCAAAGGCGTCTCCACCGCCATCCTCCGGGGCAAGACACTGGGCATCGTCGGAGAATCCGGCTCGGGCAAGTCCACCCTGGCCAAAGCCATTGTGGGGCTGAACCCCGTCAGCGCCGGAAGCATTGCCGTCAACGGCAAGGACGTCTCGCGGATGTCCGCTGCAGAACGCCGGGCCATGCGGCGGGAAGTCCAAATGATCCCCCAGGACCCTTACTCGTCCTTGAATCCCCGCCGCACCATCGGCCAGACCCTGGCGGAGGCGATCGACCCGGTCCGCTCCAACCCGCGGCTGCACACCGACAGGATTACGCACTGGTTGTCCACCATCCGGCTGGACCCCGACGTGGCCACCAGGTACCCGCACGAGTTCTCAGGCGGGCAGCGGCAACGCATAGCCATCGCCCGCGCCCTGGCGGTGGAACCCCGGCTGATCATTGCCGACGAAATCACCTCAGCCCTGGATCTCTCCGTGCAGGCTGAAATCCTCAACCTCATCAGCCGGCTACGCACCGAACTGGACCTGACCATGGCATTTATCTCCCATGACCTGGACGTGGTGCATCACGTCAGTGACGACATCATGGTGCTTTTCCACGGCGAGGTAGTGGAACTCGGTGACGTGGACAGCGTCTACGGCGCACCCCGGCACCCCTACACCCGTAAGCTGATCGATTCTGTGCCCGGCGGACCGGGGTTCGACATCGGCGAGCGCCGCCAGGCAGCGGCGTAGGGGCACCCGCCATACCAGGCCGCAGTGGTTGCGGTTCCGGACACCCGGAACCGCAACGGCTGCGGCCTGCCGTGTTTAGGGCGGCGAAACGCCTAGCCGCCCGCCGTCGTCGTTATTGCTGCTCCTGCCATGTCCCGGACAGCTGCGGCAGCGGCTCCTGCGAGCTCATTTGGCGACAGGCGGATGTCGAGCAGGATGTGCCGTTCGTCGGCGCCAAGCGGTTCCAGTGCCTCAAGTTGTGAAGCCAGCAGGGAGGCAGGCATGAACTCGTGGTCACGGGCCGCCATCCGGTGAGCCAGCGTATCCATGGCCCCGTCAAGGTGCACGAACAACACCTCCGGGGCATGATGGCGCAGAACATCCCGGTAGCGCCGTTTCAAGGCTGAACACGCGATGATTACCCCGCGTCCCTTGTCCGAACCGGACTGCAGCTCCAGTCCAATCGCCTGGAGCCAAGGTGCGCGGTCCTCGTCATTCAGCGGACTGCCCGCTCCCATCTTCACCTTGTTCGCGGCCGGGTGAAGATCGTCGCCGTCGATGAAGGTCACCCCCAGCGCCCGGCCCAGCAGGGAACCAACCGTTGACTTGCCGGACCCCGAGACGCCCATCACCACCATGGGCGGGCAGCTGTTAGCACTCATTTGAATTGCCTCCGTTGAACTCTTGCCTGCATCTGCACGAAGTGCGATGATTGTCACACATGAGAAAAGTTTCTCAGATTGGCGGCGGGGACGTCAACGGATTTTTCGTTCGACGCCGCTCCATCTGGGTCCAACTATCAACGAGGCGCACCCAATGCAGACAGTTCGTACCATCACCTTCCCGGACCGGGAACTGCTCGCCAAGCTCCAGCCACTGCCGGCCGGTATCGAGGCCGCAGTTTGGGACTTGAAGTCTGAGCCGGAGGGAGTTGACCTGCCCGGGATCGACGGCGTGATCCTGCCCTACATTGATGCCTCCGCCGTCCTGGGCTCGCTGGCCGAGGCGCCCAACCTGAAGTTCGTCCAGACACAGTCCACGGGCTTCGACGGCGTTCCGGAAGCGGCCGGCCCCGCGGCTGCGGTGTCCAGCGCCTCCGGCGTCCATGCCGCAGCCACGGCAGAACTCGCCATTGGCCTGATCATCGCGAAACTCCGCGGCATCGACGAAGCGGTACGCAACCAGCAGACAGGGACCTGGAAGCCGCAGCGCCGGTCCTCGCTGGCAGACCGCAGGGTGCTGCTGGTCGGCGTTGGCGGAATCGGCCACGAGATAGCCCGGCGCCTGGAGCCCTTCGAGGTGGAGATCACCCGCGTGGGAAGCTCCGCCCGGGACGACAGCGAAGGGTACATCCACGCCTCAACCGAACTTGAAGCGCTGGCCGCAACCCACGACATCCTGGTGGCCGTGACCCCGCTGAACCAGCACACGCACCAACTGGTCAACGCCGCCGTCCTGGCAGCACTTCCGGACGGCGCCCTGGTGGTCAACGTGGGCCGCGGGCCCGTGGTGGACACTGCGGCGCTCACCGCAGAAGTCGTCGCGGGCCGGCTGCACTGCGCCCTGGACGTGGTCGACCCGGAACCGCTGCCGGCCGACCACCCGCTATGGGCCAGCCCCAACGCCCTGATCACCCCGCATATCGGAGGCAACGCTTCAGCCTTTGAGCCGCGAATCGTGAAGTTTCTGGCCGCGCAGCTGGCAACCCTGGCCAGTGGCGGCAGGCCGGCCAACCTTGTCCAGGAAGGGCGGCTCTGACAGCCGCTTGGTCCGGGGACCTTTTGCTGGTGCTTCGCCCCTGAACCAATCCCCACCCCGCCCATTGACCCATCCGACGCAGAATTGATGACAGTCATGAAAAGCAGAGCCCTCGTCCATCGGAAGTTTGAAGACCGTGTGGGGCCCATCCTCCCCCGTGGCGCACAGATGCCACAGGACGGACCGGCCCCCGCCATGGCAGGCCGGGCGCCGGCAGTGGGGATCAAGGACACGTCGGTTGGGGATTACGGCAGAGGTGCCGCAGAGGCGGCAGCCTTCGGCCCGACTGGTGGCTACCGCTGAATGATGCTGGGGGTAGGCCGGGGGGCGATTATGAAGCCCGCCGCTCATAAGCCCCCGTGGATTCTGACCTGAATCCAAGGCAGGCACTTATTAGGTTGCTCGACTCCTCGCCCCCTTCATTCTTCATGGGAATAGATCCTGAGCGCACTCAGTTATGAGTGTAATCACCGACGCATGGATGCGCAGCAAACCTGAGCCTCCATGACAGCCACGTGGCTGGACAGCGGTGATGCACTGATACATCGAACGCAAAAGGACCACTCCATGACCCTTTCCGCACTATGGCAACCTTTGACTCTTGGCCGCCTTGACCTGTCCCACCGGCTGGCACTGGCACCCATGACCCGCAACCGTTCCAATCCGGATGGCACGCCGGGCAGCCTTGTGGCCGAGTACTACGGCCAGCGCGCCTCCCTGGGATTGATCATCACAGAGGGCACGCAGCCTTCTCCAGACGGTCAGGGCTACGCGAACACGCCGGGAATCTACACGCCCGGGCATGTAGCTGGCTGGCGAAACGTCACAGAAGCAGTCCATGCGGAAGGCGGGGCGGTGTTCATCCAGCTGATGCATGCGGGACGCATGTCCCACCCGGACAACACTCCCCACCACCGCCAGCCCGTAGCACCGTCAGCCATTTCCGCCGGGCAGGACATCTTCACGCCGAACGGGCCTCAAAAGACGCCGACACCAAGGACGCTGAGTGCGGCTGACATCCGGGCCACCATTGATGACTTCCGCCACGCCGCCGCATCGGCCATCGCAGCCGGCGCGGACGGAGTGGAAATCCATGGGGCTAACGGTTACCTCCTGCACCAGTTCCTCTCCCCCAACGCAAACCACCGCACCGACGCCTATGGCGGAACGATAGAGAACCGCTCGCGGTTCGTGATCGAACTCGCAGAGGCCATAGCCGAGGAAATCGGAGCCGACAGGGTTGGCATTCGCCTCTCCCCCGCCATGCCCCTGGGCGGAATCGACGAAGGAGACACCGAGAGCGTCCGCGCCCAATACCGGCACCTGGTCGGCGAACTTGCGTCCCTGAACCTGGCATACCTGCATCTTCACCATGTAGGCGACGACGAACTGCTCCGCACCCTCAGGAAGATGTGGCCGACGGCGGTACTTGTAGTCCGCTACGGACGGAACCGCGAGCAGATCGCCGACGACGTCGCGGCCGGCTTTGCGGACGTGGCCCCGTTGGGCCGTTTCGCCCTGGCCAATCCCGACATCGTTGAGCGCCTGCGCCTAAACGCCCCGTTGAACGAGGTGGATCCCAGCACCCTCTACGTCGGCGGGGCAACCGGGTACACCGACTACCCGGCCCTTGCCCACTCCTAATCCCGCCCTATCCCGGCCGACCGGCGCGGATGGAAAATCACCACAGAAAGTTCTTGAAATGCACTCACTCCATGGAGCAGTCGTCTTCGTCACCGGCGCAAACGGCGGCATCGGAACCCACTTCGTCCACGCGGCCCTGGCGCGCGGCGCCAGCAAGGTCTATGCGACCGCACGCACGCCCCGGACCTGGGAGGACGAACGCATCGTCCCACTGACCCTGGACATCACAGACCCGGCGTCAATACAGGCCGCCGTCGAGACTGCAGGCGATGTCACAGTACTGATCAACAACGCTGGAGCGTCCGTGGCAACTTTCGGCATCCTGAGCCATACGGATGAGGAGATCCGCACCAACGTGGAGACGAACTTCCTCGGCCCCCTCTTCCTGGCCCGCGCTTTCGCGCCGATCCTCTCAGCCAAGGAAAACGCCGCGATCATCGACATCCACTCCGCCATGAGCTGGTACGCCGTCGGTGGCATCTACAGTGCCACCAAGGCCGCACTCTGGTCGGCAACCAACTCGTTGCGCCTGGAACTCGCCCCTGCAGGCGTCCATGTGGTGGGCGTCCATGTCGGCTATGTCGATACGGCGATGGCCGCACACGCCACCGACCCCAAGATGGACCCTGCCGAACTGGTGACTACGGTACTGAACGCCGTCGAAGCCGGCGAGTATGAAGTTCTCGCCGACGAGACATCGGTGCAGCTCAAGGCCGGGCTCAGCGCCCCCATCGAGGCGGTCTACCCGCAACTTGCGGCCAGCAAGTAGTAGCAACAACTGCCGCACCGTGGTGATGCGGCCACCCCGTCACCACGGTGCATTTTCATCACCTCTTGACATAAAAAATGAGTTCACTCATAATTGAGTTAAGTCATTCACTAGAAGGAGCTGCGCGGCATGCGGGCATTCGTTATCAGCAAGTACAAAGGACCCCTCCAGGAAGCCGAGGTAGCCGAACCTGTCGTAGGCGAGCGGGACGTGCTGGTGCAGGTCCAGGCTGCCGGCCTGAATCAGTTGGACGAGAAGATCCGCTTGGGCGAGTTCAAGCAGATCCTTCCTTACAAGCTCCAACTGGTCCTCGGCAACGACGTCGCCGGCACCGTATTGAGCGTCGGAAAGAAGGTGTCGGGGTTCAAGCCCGGTGATGCGGTTTACGCCCGTCCGCGCCAGGACCGCATCGGCACGTTCGCTGAACGCATCGCCATTGCTGAGGACGACCTTGCGCTCAAGCCCGTATCGGCCAGCATGGAGGAAGCCGGCTCACTGCCCCTGGTGGCGCTCACGGCATGGCAGGCCCTCGTAGAACGCGGAAACGTGCAACCCGGGCAAAAAGTTCTCATCCATGCCGGCGCCGGCGGGGTCGGATCCATCGCCATCCAACTCGCCAAATATCTCGGCGCGACCGTTGCAACAACCGCCAGCAGTGCCAACGCCGACTTCGTGCGCGACCTCGGCGCCGACATCGTTATCGATTACCGCACTGCGGACTTCGAACAACTCCTCAGCGGATATGATCTGGTTCTCGACAGCCTCGGAGGAGAGAACCTGCAGAAGTCCCTCCGTATCCTCAAGGCCGGTGGGAAGGCGATAGGTATTTCCGGCCCGCCCGACCCTGCGTTCGCACGCGCAGCAGGCCTCAATCCCCTGCTGCGCTTGGCGATCGCCGCACTCAGCAGCAAGATCCGCCGGCAGGCACGGAAGCTCCACGTCACCTATGAATTCCTCTTCATGCGCGCCAGCGGCGACCAACTGCGCCAGATCAGCGCCATGGTGGACGCCGGAGTACTGCGCCCCATGGTCGGAAAGGTTTTCACCTTCAGCCAGGCTCCTGAAGCACTGCAGTCCATGGCCGCAGGTGGATTCCGGGGCAAAGCTGTCCTCACCGTCACAAACTGACCCACCGCCCGGCCATCTTCACCCACATGGACCAAGGAGAACGAACGCCATGGACAACAACTACGCAGCACACGAACCGGCCATCACCTCCTACGCGAAGGCACCTACCCGCAGCGTCACCGCCGGTGGCGTCAGTTACGCCTACCGCGAGCTGGGGCCTAAGGGCGGGATCCCGGTCATCTTCTTAGTCCACCTCGCAGCTACATTGGACAACTGGGATCCAAGGATCATCGACGCCATCGCCAGGAACCGCCACGTCATCACCTTCGACCAGCCAGGTGTCGGCGCGTCCACCGGACACGTACCCGACAGCATCGAAGCAATGGCCGACGACGCCTACACCTTCATCAAGGCCCTCAGCTTCGAAAAGATAGACATCTTCTCCTTCTCATTGGGCGGCATGATCGCCCAAGACCTGGTGGTCAAGCATCCCCGCCTCGTCCGAAAGCTCGTCCTGACCGGAACGGGTCCCCGTGGCGGCAAGGACATCGACAAGGTGATCGGCACCACCTACTGGGACATCCTCCGGGCAGCGCTCACCCGGTCCGATCCCAAGGAATTCCTGTTTTTCAATCGCAACTCCAACGGAAAGTCCGCTGCGAAAGCCTTCATTAAGCGCCTGCAGGAACGGACCGAGAACCGCGATAAGTCAATCAGCACCCGCGCATTCCAGACGCAGCTGAAGGCAATCCAAAAGTATGGCCGCTCGGCACCGTCAGACCTGTCCCACCTTGATCAGCCCACCCTGATCGCCAACGGCGACAATGACCGAATGGTGCCCTCGGGGCTCTCCGAAGACCTGCACCGCCGCATTCAAGGATCCGAACTTATCATCTACCCCGACGCCGGCCACGGCGGTATCTTCCAGAACCATGCCACATTCGCGCCCGCCGTCGTCGACTTCCTCACCCCCTGACCACGCCCGCGAAAGAAGGCACCATGAGTACCCCACCGGTAACAGCCCAGCCCCACATGACCAAGCACTTCACCTCCTCGGTCCTGCTGTGGGTACGAAATGACCAGCCCCGCCACACGGGCATGGACTACTGGAAGAGCCCCCACTCGGGCATCATCTCCGCAACACCAGGGTTAGACGAGTATCGGCAGATCCACCTCGCCGAACACAACCCCGGCCTCTGGCCCGAAACCACGGGGGTGGAGACCACCATCCCTGCAGATAGGAAGATCGACGGAATCGCCGAAGTCACCTTTCAAACCGCGTTCTCGCCGCTCAAAGGACGCAAGCAGACCGCCTTGGCGTACAAAGACGAAGTCAACGTCTTCCGCCGCACCCTTCTCTACGCCGGCCCGCCCAACACCTCCCGCTGGTACGACGTTGGCTCCCCGGACGAGACTGTCGGGGCACGCGCGATCATTTACGTCCGCCGCCGCTCGGGTGTTCGCGCAGGCGAATTCAGGCGGACAGTGAAGAACACACTCATTCCCGCGTTAATAAATACCGGCATGCTGAAGGAACTGCGCACTCAGTCCTTCATGCCATGGATACAACAAATGTGGAACACCCCCAACGTCGCCCACGACAACCCAGCAGACCAACGATTCCACGCATCCATCATCCTGGGATCCGCCGACCCCGCAGCCCTCGATGCCTTCTTCGGCAGTGCTGCTGTCCGGGACCTCTCCCATCAACTGGCCTCGGTCACGTCGGCCGTCCACGCCTATCACGTTGACGCAGCACTGACATACGTCAAGCACGGCAGGATCCTTCCCCACTACGAGGATTAGAGGCAGCCGCCGCCGGACCGGCCCACAGCCTCGATATACTCATTACTGAGTCCAGTCATTTAGGCCCAGAGGAAGCACCATGCCCGTCACATCCCAGCCCCTCGGACGGCGCGAACGGAACAAACAGGAAAAGCTGGACCGCATCACGGCCGCGGCTACAGAGCTCTTCGCCGAATACGGGGTCGAAGACGTGACCACCCAGCAGATCGCCGACAAAGCCGATATCGGCACCGGAACCCTGTTCCTCTACGCCAAAACCAAAGGCGAACTCCTCCTTCTTGTCCAGAACGCCCACTATGCCGAAGCCCTCGAACGAGGCCGTTCACATGCGTCAATCATCCAAAACGCCCTGGACGCGGTGATGGCCATCGTGCGGCCGATCGTGGAGTGCAACAGGACCCAGATCGACAACGGACGCTTCTACCTGCGGGAAATGGTCTTCGGTGACCCCACAGAGCCGCACCACAGCGCAGCCCTGACGATCGTCGCTCAAACCGAAGAAGCCATCACCGCCATACTCACCCAGAGCCAATCCACCGATGCAGCAGAGGCGGCGACGGCGGCGCGCGTCATCTCAGCAATCATGTTTATCAACATGGCCACAAGCGTGAACGCCGCATTGGACAACGAGGCACTGCTACAGGAGATCAGGACACAAATCCGCCTAGTGATACCCCGCTAACGTTCCGCCAACTCAGCGCGTTCAGTAGCCGTTCATTCGTAGCCGATGGTGAGACTATCCTCCGGCCCCACCATTGTGGGCGACACTGCCGGCAGTCGCCGACGCGATCACTGGTATCTGCAGGCAACCACCTATGCCTCCCGTCGTCAGCGGGGGCTGACGACGGCAAGCTGAAGCACACCCCAACCTGACGTCAGGCACCCAGGGAAAAGGGCGTCAGAATAGGGTTCAATTCTGAGTTTGCGGACGCCCCATCCGAAAGGTCTCAGACCCTAATCGGACACAGGCAGGCGGAAACCCGGCAACCTCACCCAAGTTCACTAACGCACAGCCTGGCACTTCTGGTCTTCGGCGGTCTGGGCCACCACGTCCCGGGCGCTGGGCTCTGTAACGGAAGGCTTGGTGCCGGACGTGAAATCGATGCCCAGGTAGAGCTGCACGCCGTACACGGAAGGGTCCGCCTGGACCTTGGACGCCGGGAGGCCAAAAAGTGCCGCCACGTCCGCGGCCACGTCGTCGAAGTCGGGCCCGTAGTAGATGGTGGTCTCATCGGCGGGCTGCGCCTCGATCCGGCTGAGATTGGTGAATCCGGCCTTGGTGAGGATGGGGGTCAGGTCGTGGCTCCGGCCGGGCACGGTGGTGCCGTTGGCAATGAGGACCGGCTGCAGCGACCTGTCGTAGCCCGGCGAGGGAGCCTCTGCCGGCGGAGCGCCCGAAGGAGCCGGTGCCGGCCCGTCCAGGTCCGCGCTCTGCCGCAGCGCTGCAAACAGGTTGCCCGCCGCCGGTTCGGAGAGTTGCAGGCGGTTGGGGTCTGCGGCCGGAACGGTGGGCACGGTAATGAAGTTCACCCGCGCCGGGTCGATGTTCTTGAGCCGGTCCGCAATGGTCAGCAGGGCTGGAATCGATGCGAGGCCGTCGTCCACGGTCAGGTTCCGGGTGACGGTGTCGGCGATGCCCAGGACTTTTTGCGGGTTCCGCAGCGTCCCCTCATCCTTGAGCTTGCGGGTCAGCGAGCCAAGGAACGCCTGCTGCGCCTGGATCCGGCCCAGGTCCCCGCCGTCCGCGAAGGCGTACCGGGTCCGCAGGAACGCCAGCGCCTGGTCCCCCTGCACGCTCGATGTCCCCTGCGGCAGGCGCAGCCCGGAATCGGGATCGAACACTGCGGCATCCACGCAGACGTCCACTCCGCCCACGGCGTTGGAGAGCTCCTTCACCGAGTTGAAGTCGGCCATCATGAAGTGGTCGATCTCAAACCCGGTCACCTCGTTGACAGTGTCCACGGCGCAGCCGATTCCCGCTTCGGCCATGGCACTGTTGATCATCGCCCCCGGCCGCGCCCCATACTGCCGGTCAGTGTCCTGGTCCTGGCAGGACGGCACGTCCACCAGGAGGTCGCGCGGGAAGCTGATCACATTGACGTCCTGGTTGTTGGCCGAGATGTCCAGCAGCATCATGACGTCCGACTGCCCGTACCCCGAGGACTGGTCTGCCGTCCCGTACGCGGCGTTCTTCCCGTCCCGGGTGTCGGTTCCCAGGATCAGGACCTGGAGCCTGTCCGTCCGGTCATCCACCGGGCCTTCGGACCGCTGGCCGCCGGCCCCCAGCGCCGACGATTTGATGTTGGACTGGAGCCGGAAAGCCCAATAGCCTCCGAACACCAAGGCAGCCACGAGCAGCACAGCAACGGAGGCACCCACCACCAGGAGCCATCGCGGCGCGCGCCTGCGCGAATACTTGGCACTCCCCTCGGTCAGCTTGCCTTGGCCCGGGTAGCGCGCAGCCGCGGGGTCGGAGTTTTCGGAGCGGGGCGTGCTGTCCAACAGAAAAACCTTTCGGGGGTTGACCGCGCTCCACGCTACAAGGCCCGGCCCCGCGTTCCACGCCCCTCCGCGGACAGCCCGGGATCCGTTGCTGAATGGTTACCTCAGCAACGCAACCGAAAAATGGGCTTACCCCTTACTCTCCGCCCGGTACGCGCTGGGGCTCACCCCGTGCAGGCGCCGGAACTGGCGGGAAAAGTAGAACTGGTCCTGCAGGCCGATCTCGCGGCCCACCTCGGCGATGGGCAGGTCAGTGGTGTCCAGCAGCAGCCGCGCCCGCGCCATCCTCAAGGCCGTGTGGTGCGCCAGCACTCCCCCGCCCGTCGCCTCCCGGAACAGTTTGCTGAGGTACGACGACGACACCCCCACCAGCGCCGCAAGATCGGCCAGGCGGACCGAGCCATCCACCCGCTCCGCCAAGTAGTTCATCGCCTGCTGCAGCGGAGTCCCTTTCTCCGGCAGCCGGCGGTCGATGGCCAGTGCGGTCAGCAGCCGCCACGCCATCCCGGCGGTGGCCATCAGCCTGGCCGGCGACTGGTCTTTCTCCAGCGCGGTGATGATCTCGTCCAGCATCGCTGTCAGCCGGTCCACCGCCACCAGCGGAATGACCTGGGCGCCCCGCACGCCCGCCCCGTCCAGCAGGTCTGCCACGTCGGCACCGCGCACATGGCACCACCAGATGGTCCACGGGTCACCTTCGGCCGCACCGTACGCATGCGCTTCACCGGTTCCGCCGGGGAGTACGACGGCGGCGGCCGCACCCACGGCGGTCCGCACCCCGCCGGTTTCCACCCACCCCGTGCCCGCGACGCAGAGGATCACAATGGTTTCTTCCGCGCCGTCCGGCCGGTGCCGGCCATGGTCGGCGGCTGCAGGAAAGACGCCGGCGTCGGTGACCACCAGGTGCCGGGTGATGGGACGGCTGAGGGCATCGCGGACCAGCGGCCGGGGCACCACCACCAGCCGCTGGTTCTGGAATCCGGTGGCCCTCGCCAACCCAGCCCCTTCCGTCACGGAATGTCCATAATAGAACGGCCATGCACCGCCGGAGCGCGGCAACAAAGCTCAGCCGGCGGGGAAATTGAGGATCAGATCGTTCATGTGCCGCTGCCACCCGGCATCAGCCCACATGGGGTGGTGCGGGGCTGCGTTGGAACACAGCACCATCCCCCACACACCGTGTTCCAGCGCCGTGCGGATGCCGTGCTCGGCCAGATCCCGCCCCGCCGGGCCCTCCTCGAACCCGCCCAGCAGCGGCGTGTAGCCGATCCACCCCTCGCCCACCACCGCGGGCACGTCTTTCCACCTGGCCCAGGCGGCAATCGCCACCACCCGCGATTCGATCTCGCGCCGCATCACCTCCCGGTACGGCCCGTACTCCTTATCCAGCCAGGCGTCCCAGGCCGCGGGATCGATCCAGTCGTAGCCGTAGAACATCTGGTCCGTCACCACCGTGGCCCGGTACTTCCACGCCGCCAGCCGCCCGTACTCAGCAAGCGAGGGAGCGTCGGCCCGCAGGAGCGCACGCAGGGCAGCGTTGGGAAAGCCTTCGGTCCCCTCGGACCGGATGTCGATCCGCTGCTGCAGCGCGTCCAGCACCCCATAGCTGTAGACGTGGAACTGGGCCGCACCCAGGCCCTCCGGAACGGTATGCATGGCCAGGTGCGGCGGCTTGCCGTAACTGGCAGTCACCAGCAGGTCCGGGTGCAGCAGCTGCAGCCGCTGCACCTGCTCCGTGCCGCCGTCGGCCAGCGCTGGGAGGATGGAGAAGTCCACCTCGTTGTGCAGTTCCACCATGGCGATCCGCTCCCGGTGCCCGGCTGCCGTCAGGAACCGGATCAGCCGGTCCCACGCATCGGCCAGGACCCGGTACCGGTCCTTGAGCGGGACGGCGTCGATCGCCTCGAACCACTGCGGGGAGGCGGCAAACACCGGGGACTGCTGGTACTCCCAGCTGGCCAGGAGGATCACCAGCCCATGGCGTTCCGCGGCGTCGAACAACCTGATGAGGCGCTCCAGCAGGTTCAGCCGGTACCCGCCGGGGGCGTCGTACCAGCGCGTACCGCGGCCGTAGATTTCGCCGTCGGGCGCCGTGCCGAGCCCCTCGATCTCCAGGTCCTCCGCGAGCGCGTCGAGCCCGAGCCCGCCGAAAAGCAGCAGCGGCGCCGCGCAGATCCGGATGGCGTTATATCCGAGCTCAGCCGCCCGAGCACACGCAGCGTCGAGGTCCGCGTACGGGCCGCCGTCCTCGGCGCGGGTGTACCAGGAAAAGTCCCAGAGGGTGATGGCCAGCCGGGCAGGAAGGTGCGACGGCGGCACTCCCGTCAGGAAGCGCGTGTCACCCTCCACGGTTCCGGACCCCAGGTAGCGGGGTCCGTCAGTCCCGGACGTTGTGGTCTCCAGCTTTTCGGTCACAGTGATGCCCCTTCTTTCGTACCGGCATGGGCGGCCAGCAGGCGCCCCTGGCCGGCCATTTGCCGGAGCTGCGCGGCCGCCGCAGCCCGCGAGCCGGCCGTGTCGGTGTTGAACAGCAGCAGTTCGGGCAGCGACGTGGCGAAGTAGTCCGGCGCCGCGGGGGCAGAGTCCAGCTCGCCAGCCCGGGCGTCCAGCTGCCGCCACACGTCTTCGGCGCCATCCGGCAACCCCAGCCGCAGGTAGGCGACGCCCCGCCAGTAGTCCCCCGGACCCACCGGACGCGGGTCCACCGCCAAGGGCCCGCCCGGCAGGAGTGCACGGTTCCACGCCTCCTCCGCCGCAGCAGCGTTCCCGGCGAGCTCGAGTGCATCCCCCAGGGCCACGAACCTCTCGGCCATGCTGTCCGCCGGATGCCGGCCCTCGCCCAGGTTCGCGGGGGCCTCGATGCCGTCCCGCAACAAGGCGGCGGCCGCCGTCGGGCGTTCCTCCATCAGGACCCGGGCGTGCTGGACGGCCGCCCTGTCGTAGGCCGCGAGCGCCAGGCCCTCACCGCCTTCGAAGGGCTGGAAGCTGCGGGATGCCAGGAGCTTCAACGCGTCCTCGGCCCGGCATGCGTCGGTCAGCAGGTTGGCGTAGCGGAGGGCGAGGTCCTCCCGGTCCAGGACGGCGGGTCCGTGCTGCTCGATCGCAGCGAGGCGCTCCCCGGCCGGCAGTCCGCGGACCTCCGCCAGGACGGACCTTTCGAAGACCAGCCGGGCATCGTCCGGCGCCAGGTCGAGGGCACGGCCGAAGTACCCGTCCGCTACGCCTGCATCCCCGCCCGTGTTCACCGTGGCGAGGGCTGCGTTCCGCCACACCACGGGGTCCTGCGACCCGTGGGTCATCGCCTTTTCCAGATGTCCCAGAGCATCCGCGGTACGGCCTGCGTCCAGCAGCCAGCACCCCAGCAGCCCACGGGCCACCCCGTCCCTGGGATCGGCGTCGAGCGCCCGGTGCAGCGCGTCGAAGTCGTCCAGCCCGTACGGGAACGCATACCTGGGGTCCGCGCGCCGTGCCCTGGCACGCTCCGCGGCGGCAGCCTTTGGGTCCAGCATTTCCTCCAGCCAGCTGGCCCGCATGTAGTGCCTCAGCGGCCCGGGGTTACCGAAGGCCGCGTGTGCATCTGTGGGATCCGCGCTGCCCGTCAGGTCAAGGGCACGCTGCCACTGCCCCGCCCGCGCCAGCCAGCAGGCCACCGCCACGCCGGTCTTGGGATCGGCCACCTGCAGGCATCCGGCCAAGGCCTGCGCCACCGGGTCCAGGGGATCGGCGGCCAGGATGTCCGCCAGCAGCGCGGTGCTCTCCGCCCGGCGCCCCAGCTGCTCCAGTGCCAGGTACCTCAGGTGCGCGGCCTCCGGGCTGGTTGCGTCTGTTGCGAGCGCCGCGCCGGCGCAGCGTAGCGCCTCGGCTGCGTCACCGGAACGGAGGGCCAGCCGGGCGAGTGCCAGGTGCGCCGGATGGGCCCATGCCCGGTCCCAGGCAGCCTTTCCGAACCGCTCCCGGGCGTCGTCGAAGTGCCCGGTCCGCTCCAGGACCAGGCCCAGCCGGTAGCTGGACTCCCCGCTGGGCGGGTTCAGGTTCCGCCGGGTGAGCCTGGCCAGGGCGTTCTCCAGCAAATCCCGTGCCTGGGCATAGTTGCCGGTACGGTACCTCGCGGCAGCGAGCGCGGTGGAGGCCCGGGAGTCCAGCGGATCGCGCCGAAGCATCTCCTCGAAGTACGGCAGCGGCGACCGGGTGGGATGCCGGTTCTGCGCCAGGTGTGTCCCGGTGACGAACAGCTCGTCCATGCTGTCCATGTCCTGCGGCAGGGCGGGCTCAGTGGCCGTCCACGGTTCGGCGTTGTCCACGGGGTGCCGCGGGGTCCACGAGATCAGTTCCGTGCTCCCGTCCATGACCCGCAGCGTCAGATCGGTGCCGGCGGCGGGTGCGGGCAGGTGCAGGGTGGCGGTGAACGGGTGGGCGGGCGAGAGTGCCGCGGTCCAGGTGTGAAGCGTGACCTCCCCGAGCCTGACCTCAATCCGCGCGTCCCGGCGTGCGGTGGCGGAGACGCCCACGGCGACGCTGCGGCCCGCCTCGTCAAGGGAAAGCGCGACGGCGGCGTCCAGGTTCGCTTGCTGCGCCGGGCCCATCTGCCGGATGGGGTACCAGTACTGGCTGAAGGTGCGCGTCTCACCGGGGGCGAGGTAGCTGAAATCGGGCTGGTTGTCCGTGAAGACGCCGGCCATCAGCTCCACGTACGGGCCGTCGTCGTCCGTCAGATGCCTGTCCCAGGCGGTACCCAGGGCGCCGGTCCCCCACGTCCACTGTTTCTTGCCGGGGGCGATGCTGCGATCCGCCCAATGGACGAACCCGGCATCGGCGGCATGGTCGTACCCGCCGAAAAAACTGTCCCGGGTGTCCGTCACCATGTAGGAGGTGGGGACGGGGATGTTGGCGTAAAAGTCGAGCCTGTCCGCGCCGGGCCGGCCCGCCGCGGGGCCGCCGCCTGCCGCCAGCGCCGGGTAGTCCACGCCGTAGTACGGCCGGTCCGCCCGGGGGAAGGCGGTGACGGCGCGGCGGGCGTGATCCGCCACATGGGTGACGTCCGTGGGGAAGAAGGACTGGTACTTCTCATGCACCCGGGCTGCCACGTTGGCCCACCAGAGGAAGGTCTGCGGCTCGTCGGTCCGGTTATGGAGGCGGGCCTCGACCTCGATGAGCGAACTGCCGGGCGTGAGCCGCACGCCGTGGGTTCCGCGCATCCGCTGCAGCGGGTCCAGGTCGCTGTGCCACACGGTGACGCTGCCGTTCGCGGAACGCTCGACGGCGGTGTCCACGGGGAGGAAGGTGGCCGGCCGGTGGTGCTGGGGCCAGTTGAACTCCACCCCGCCGGAGATCCACGGGCCGGCGAGGCCCACCAGCCCCGGCTTGATCACGTTGTTCCGGTAGAAGAAGTCATACCCGGCGGTCTTGTCGTAGCCGATGTGGATGCGGCCGCCGATCTCCGGCAGGAGCATCAGGCGGACGCACTCGTTCTCCAAGTGGATGGCCTGCCACAGCCGGGGCTCCTTGTCCGCCGCGATGCTGTCAATGAACGGCACCGGATAGACCTTGCCGCTGGAGCCCTGGTACACGCGCCGGTCCAGGAACATTGGATACCGGTCAGGCTGCCCGGGAGCATAGGTATCGATCAGGACCGGTTCGCTCCAGCAGGCCACTCCGCCTGCGGCCAGGATTTCCTGCTGGTCCTGCGGGGCATCGGGCAGCACAATCGTGCTCTTGGCATCGTTCGTCACCATTACAGGCTATGAAGCTGCGCCGCTCTTTCCCATGGCTTTAAGGAGCGCGTATATGGACGATCGTGTACTCAGTGGTGCAATTCCATCCGCTGCAGGACGGTGGCTGAAATTTCCTCCACGGACATCGAGGCGGAGTTCACGAACGGAATCGCATTCACCCGGTACATGTCCTCGGCGTTGCGCAGCTCGAAGCTGCACTGGTTCAGCGAAGCGTAGTTGCTGCCGGGGCGCCGCTCCTGGCGGATCTGGCTCAGCCGCACCGGCAGCGAGGTCAGCCCGAAGCATTTGTGCGCGAACGGCAGCAGGGGTTTGGGCAGGGAGAGGCTTTCGAAGTCTTCCTCCACCAGGGGGAAATTGGCGGCGAGGATGCCGTGCTGCAGGGCCAGGTACATGGTGGTGGGGGTCTTCCCGCAGCGCGACGGGGCGATGAGGATCAGCTCGGCGCGTTCCAGCGCACGGAGCGACTGCCCGTCGTCGTGCTCTATGGCGTACTCGACGGCGGCCATGCGCGACTGGTAGCGCACGGCGTCGCCCAGCCCGTGGGCCTGGCCCGGCTGGCCGCTGGCGGAGGCATGCAGGGCCTGCTCCAGCTGGCCAAGATGCGTCCCGATCAGGTCGAAGAAATGCCCGCGGCTGCGGGCCAGGACGGCGCGGACGTCAAGGCTGACCGTGGTGGAAAAGACGATGGGCCGGGGGCCGGCGGCGGCTACCCGGTCAATGACGGCCACCACCTCCTGCGCCTGTTCCACGGTGGTGATGAAGGGGATGCTGCGGCGTTCCAGGTGCTGGGCGGGAAACTGCGTGAGCAGGGTGTTGCCCAGCGTCTCGGCGGTGATGCCGGTGCTGTCGGAGAGGAAGAACACCGTGGGGACGGACGGGTTGCCCGTCCCCACAGTGTCCCGCCAGGGGGTGTCCGGCATTAGACCGCCGGCTGGTTGCTGGTGCGGGCCAGGCGCAGCCACGTTTCCGTCACGGCGTCCGGGTTCAGCGAGATGGAGCTGATGCCCTGGGCCAGCAGCCACTCGGCGAAATCCGGGTGGTCGCTGGGGCCCTGGCCGCAGATGCCCACGTACCGGCCCTTGGCGCGGCAGGCGGAGATGGCCATCTCCAGGAGCTTGGTGACCGCCGGGTTCCGCTCGTCGAAGCCTTCGGCCACCAGCGCCGAGTCACGGTCCAGGCCCAGGGTGAGCTGGGTGAGGTCGTTGGAACCGATGGAGAATCCGTCAAAGTACTCCAGGAACTCGTCGGCGAGCAGCGCGTTGGCCGGCAGCTCGCACATCATCACGATTTCCAGGCCGTTCTCGCCCCGGGTCAGGCCGTTGGCGGCGAGCAGCTCAGTGACGCCGCGGGCCTCGGCCAGGGTGCGGACGAACGGGACCATGATCTTGATGTTGGTCAGGCCCATCTCGTTGCGGACAAACTTCAGGGCCTCGCATTCGAGCTCGAAGGCCTGCCGGAACGAGTCCGACAGGTACCGGGACGCGCCGCGGTAGCCGATCATGGGGTTTTCCTCGGATGGCTCGAACGCGGGGCCGCCCAGCAGGTTGGCGTACTCGTTGGACTTGAAGTCCGAGAGCCGGATGATCACCGGTTCCGGCGCGAACGCCGCAGCGATCGTGGAGATGCCTTCGGCCAGGCGCCGCACGTAGTAGTCCCGCGGGCCGTCGTAGGCGGCGGTCTTTTCGCGGATCTGCCGCACAGTGAAGTCCGAGAGGGACGCAGGGCGCTCGATTTCCCCGGCCACTGCCAGCAGGGCGTTGGGGTGGATGCCGATCTGCCGGTTGATGATGAACTCCAGGCGGGCCAGGCCAACACCGTGGTTGGGCAGCTTGGAGAAACTGAAGGCCTGCTCCGGGGTGCCCACGTTCATCATGATCTTGACCGGGGCCTCCGGCATGGTGTCCAGGCTGGTCTCCTGCAGGGAGTAGTCCAGCAGCCCCTCGTAGACGAAGCCTGCCTCGCCCTCGGCGCAGGAGACGGTGACCGGGGTTCCGTCCTTGAGGACCTGGGAGGCCTTGCCGGTACCCACGACGGCGGGAATCCCCAGTTCGCGGGCAATGATCGCCGCGTGGCAGGTGCGTCCGCCGCGGTCGGTGACGATGGCGGCGGCCTTCTTCATGATCGGTTCCCAGTCCGGATCCGTCATGTTGGCCACCAGGACGTCGCCGGCCTGGAAGGAGGCCATCTGGTCGATGGAGGTCAGTACGCGCACCTGGCCGGCACCGATGCGCTGGCCGATGGCGCGGCCCTCGGCCAGGACGGCGGACCGCTCGCCGAGGGTGTAGCGGGAAATGGTTCCGGAGGCCTTGCGGGACTCGACCGTTTCGGGGCGGGCCTGCAGGATGTACAGCTCACCGTCCACGCCGTCCTTGCCCCACTCAATGTCCATGGGGCGGCCGTAGTGCGCCTCGATGGCCAGGGCGTGGCGGGCCAGGTCCTGGACCTCGTCATCGGTCAGGCTGAACCGGCGGCGCAGGTCCTGCGGCACGGGCACGAAGTCCACGGTCCGGCCCACTTCAGCAGAGTCGGTGTAGATCATCTGGACGGCCTTTTCACCGAGGCCGCGCTTCAGGACGGCGGGCCGCCCGGCTGCCAGGGCAGGCTTGTGGACATAGAACTCGTCCGGGTTCACGGCGCCCTGGACCACGGCTTCGCCGAGGCCGTAGGAGGAGGTGATGAACACGGCGTCATTGAAGCCGGATTCGGTGTCCATCGTGAACATCACGCCGGACGCGCCGACGTCGGAACGGACCATCCGCTGGATGCCGGCGGAGAGCGCCACCTCGGAGTGGGTGAAGCCGTGGTGCACGCGGTAGGCGATGGCACGGTCGTTGTAGAGCGAGGCGAAGACGTCCTTGATGGCGAGCAGGACGTTGTCCACGCCGCGGATGTTCAGGAAGGTCTCCTGCTGGCCTGCGAATGAGGCGTCTGGCAGGTCTTCGGCCGTGGCGCTGGAACGGACCGCCCAGGACACGTCGGCGCCGTGGCTGCCGGTGAGGCGCTCATAGGCGGAGCGGATCTGCTCTTCGAAACCCTTCGGGTAGGGGGTCTCCCGGATCAGGTCCCGGATCTGCTTTCCCATAACCGTCAAAGCGGCCACGTCGCCGCTGTCCAGGCCTTCGAGAATGCCTTCAATCCGGGAATCAAGGCCGGATTCGGCGAGGAATCTCCGGTAGGCATCGGCTGTGGTGGCGAAACCGTCCGGTACTTTTACCCCTGCCGAGGCAAGGTTCCGGACCATTTCTCCGAGCGAGGCGTTCTTGCCGCCAACCTGGTCGAGGTCGGACAGGCCGAGGTCAGAAAACCAGAGAACGTCAGTCATAAGTGGTGTCCCTCCATTGGGCACGCGCTGACAAGCGCTAATCAAAGATGTGATGCAAGGTTTGTCAGGAGTGCGCCAAAGAAGCAAATGGATGTGATGTACGCGACATCGGGGCGCCGTAATGAAGGGTCACCCAAGCGGCCTTTGGGTATGGCGGCGCGGTTCGGTGATAACTTTCCCTATCCGCGGCATGTCCCCGCGGACCGGGGGTCCGGAAATCCCCGCTACTTTCCCACCAGCGACGAGCTCAGGGCAGCGTCGGCGTCGCGAAGGACCTTGGCTGCCACCTGGAGGCCTTCGATCCTTCCGAGTGAAACGTCCTCATGCTCGATGTTCACTAGCATCTCCGGATCCACTTCGTGCAGGGCCCGCAGGAATTCGGTCCAATAGGCAGTGTCATGGCCGCGGCCCAGTGCCACGAAGTCCCAAGCGGAGTCCCTGGGCCATTCGTTGGCCCACTCGTCGCCGCCGAGGTTGGTGCGGTCCTCGTCCGCGGACAGGCGGCGGAAGCTGTTGTCCAGCACGCCATAGAGCGAAGCGTTCTCCTTGTTAATGCGGACGTCCTTGGCAGCGGCCTGAAACACCAGCGGCCCCAATTCACGGACTACGGCCACGGGGTCCATCTGTTGCCAGAACAGGTGCGAAGCATCCAGCTCCACTCCCACGTGGGTGGCGCCGGTCAGCGCGACCAGTTTCCGGACATCCGCGGTGTTGAACACGATGTTCTGCGGGTGCAGTTCCAGGGCCACTTTTACGTCGTGCTCACGGGCCAGCTGGTCGATCTCAGTCCAGAAGGCCGCGGCGATCTCCCACTGGTAGTCCAATACGTCCAGCGCAGCCGAGTTCCAGGCGTTGACGATCCAGTTCGGGACGGTGGCACCGGGCTCTCCGCCAGGGAGGCCGGACATGGTGACCACACGGTTCTGGCCCAGGCGGTGTGCCAGCCGAATGGAACGGCGGATGTCCTCGGCGTGCTTTTCGCCGATTTGGCGGTTGGGGTGCAGCGGGTTTCCGTTGCAGTTCAGCCCGGCAAGAGACACGCCGGTGCCCTCGAACTGCGCCAGGAACTCATCCCGGGCCGCGTCGCTTTCCAGGATCTCGTCGAAGGTGGGCACATGGACAGGGGGCAGGAACCCGCCCGTATTGATCTCGATGCCGGTCAGGCCCAGGTCAGCGACGACGGCGAGGGCCTCGGGGAGTGGACGGTCGTGCAGGATCGCGTTGTAGACACCAAGCCTCATGGGTTCTCTCCTCTGAAAGGCCCCGTTCAGATAATGGAGCGCTCTAACAAAGGTAGGGACCGCACTTTGTCCTGTCAATAGGATAAATGCCGCGCCGGCGCATACTCCGGCAGACCGCCGTTGTGCGTTACCGCTACCTCGCGGATGGTCCTGCGCTGCCGGAAGGCTATGCCGCGAGCTGCGTATCCGCCGCCGTGGGAACCGGAACCACCACCGGCAGCGCCTCGGTGAGAGCCTCGACCACTGCCATCTGGCCGGTTGAATCGGGAATGCCGGGATACTGCACGTGCGCCTCAGCGGGCTGAACCGGTGCGTCCACCTCACGCATCCGGACCAGCGCAACGGCCGAGATCAGGAACCACGCCACGTTGGTGACCACGGAAGGCCATGCGCCGTGCAGGGTGCCGTTGATGATGAAAGCCACGGATCCGAAAAGGTTTGCCGTCTGGAAGCCCTTGCCGGCCTTCAGCCAGCCCATGGAAACGGAGAGGTAAGCACTGAGAATCGCCACAGCGCCCGCCCAGCCGGCAATTTCCCACAGCAATTCCATGGCGTCCTTTCAAGGGTCCCCGCGCAGAATCCAGGCAGGGTTTAGGAGGGGTAAAACGGGGGTTGGTTTTGCCTGCTGCTGGATTCCTCAAGCCCTGTTCGGGCGAGGACCTCATGCTGGCCGGCGGGATAATCATACCCCGCTGCGGACCGCCATTTTGCCACCGCAGCGGGCGCCCGGCTATGGACAACATCGGTGCCGCGTAGCACCATCTGAGAGTGACCTCCACGCCCGCCGATCCCTATCTGCGCGAACTCACCCAGCTGAGGCGCGTCAAGGACCGGATGGACCGGGAATATGCGCAGCCGCTCGACGTCGAATCGCTCGCCAGGGACGTCCCTATGTCCGCCGGGCACTTCAGCCGCCGCTTCAAGCTCGCCTATGGGGAGTCGCCCTACAGCTACCTCATGACCCGGCGCATCGAGCGCGCCATGGCACTGCTGCGCAAAGGCGACCTGAGCATCACCGAGGTGTGTTTCGCCGTCGGCTGCTCCTCGCTGGGCACCTTCAGCACACGCTTCAGCGAGCTGGTGGGGATGCCGCCGAGCGTCTACAAACAGGAAGCGGAACGTTCGACGGCGGGCATTCCCGCGTGCGTGGAGAAACAGGTCACCAGACCGGTCAGGAATCGAGAAGCGCCCGCCGTTGAGGCGTTACTAGCATGACTTCCATGGACATCAACATTTCCTCAACCTTCCTTCCCGCCACCGATCCGGATGCGTCTTTGGCCTTCTACCGCGATGCGCTCGGCTTCGAAATCCGCAACGACGTGGGCCGCGGCACCATGCGCTGGATCACCGTTGGCCCCGAAGGCCAGAAGGACGTTTCCATCGTCCTCTGCCCGCCCGCGGTGGACCCCGGCATCACCGAGGACGAACGCCGCACTATCGCCGAGATGATGGCCAAGGGCACCTACGCCACCATCGTCCTCTCCTCCCCCGACGTGGACGCCGCGTTCGCCAAGGTGGAGGCGAGCGGTGCCGACGTGGTCCAGGAGCCCATCGACCAGCCCTACGGCATCCGCGACTGCGCCTTCCGCGACCCCGCCGGAAACACTGTCCGCATCAACCAGCAGCCGTAGGCTGATACCAACGACGGCGAAAGGAGGCTGCCCGCGCAGCCTCCTTTCAGCGCCGCCCAACGAGATGGAGGCTCGATGAGCACGGATACCGGCACCGACAACCGGGCGGCAGCGGCGCACGTCGCCGACAGCCATGACCTGATCAGTGTGCAGGGCGCACGGGAGAACAACCTCAAGGACGTCAGCCTGGAGCTGCCCAAGCGCCGGCTGACGGTGTTCACCGGCGTCTCCGGTTCCGGCAAGAGCTCGCTGGTGTTCGCCACCATCGCGGCCGAATCCCAGCGGATGATCAACGAAACCTACAGTGCGTTCGTGCAAGGCTTTATGCCCAGTCTGGCCCGCCCGGACGTGGACCGGCTGGAGGGCCTGACCACGGCGATCATCGTGGACCAGGAAAGGATGGGCGCCAACCCGCGCTCCACCGTGGGCACCGCCACGGACGCCAACGCCATGCTGCGGATTCTGTTCAGCCGCCTGGGCAAGCCATACGTGGGCCCGCCCACCGCCTTCTCCTTCAACGTGCCCACCCGCAAGGCCAGCGGCGTGATGAGCACCGAGAAAGGCGGCCGGGTGGAAAAGAGCATCGTCCAGCAGGCCACCTACCTGGGCGGCATGTGCCCGCGCTGCGAAGGCATGGGCAACGTCAGCGACATCGACCGGACCGCGCTGTACGACGATTCCAAGACCCTCGCCGAAGGTGCCCTGACCGTGCCGGGCTATTCGATGGACGGCTGGTACGGCCGCCTGTTCGAGGGCATGGGCCTGCCCATGGACAAGCCCATCGCGTCCTTCACCAAGAAGCAGCTGGACACCATGCTGTTCGCGGAGCCCACCAAGATCAAGGTGGAGGGCGTGAACCTCACGTTCGAGGGGATCATCCCCAAGATCCAGAAGTCCATGCTGTCCAAGGACGTGGAGGCCATGCAGCCGCACGTGCGCCGCTTCGTGGAACGCGCCGTCACCTTCGCCACCTGCCCCGAATGCAAGGGCACACGGCTGACGCCGGAAGCGCTGGGATCGAAGATCAACGGCAAGAGCATCGCAGACCTGTGCACCATGCAGATCAGCGACCTCGCCCAATGGATCCGGGAGCTCGACGAACCCTCCGTCCGGCCGCTGCTGGCCGGGCTCCGGGACCTGCTGGACTCCTTCACCGAGATCGGCCTCGGGTACCTCTCCCTGGACCGGCCGGCCGGTACGCTCTCCGGCGGCGAGGCGCAGCGCACCAAGATGATCCGCCACCTGGGCTCCTCGCTCACCGACGTCACCTATGTCTTCGACGAGCCCACCATCGGCCTCCACCCGCACGACATCGAGCGGATGAACAACCTCCTGCTGCAGCTGCGGGACAAAGGCAACACCGTCCTGGTGGTGGAGCACAAACCGGAGACAATCGCCATCGCCGATCACGTCGTCGACCTCGGCCCCCTGGCCGGCACCGGCGGCGGCGAGATTGTCTACGAGGGCGACGTCGACGGGCTGCGTTCCAGCGATACCGTCACCGGCCGCCACATCGGCTACAGGGCGCGGCTCAAGGAATCCGTCCGCAAGGCCGCCGGGGCGCTGGAGATCCGCGGCGCCGCCACGAACAACCTGCGCGACGTGGACGTTGACGTGCCGCTGGGCGTGCTGTGCGTGGTGACCGGCGTGGCGGGGTCTGGCAAGAGCTCCCTCATCCACGGCTCGCTGGCCAAGCGCGAGGGCGTAATCGTCATCGACCAGGGCGCCATCAAAGGCTCCCGGCGCAGCAACCCCGCTACGTACACCGGGCTGCTGGAACCGGTGCGCAAGGCGTTCGCCAAGGCCAACGGGGTCAAACCGGCACTGTTCAGCGCCAACTCGGAAGGCGCCTGCCCCACCTGCAACGGCGCCGGCGTGATCTTCACCGAGCTAGGCGTCATGGCCACCGTGGAGTCCACCTGCGAGGACTGTGAAGGCCGCCGCTTCCAGGCCGCCGTGCTGGAGTACACGCTGGGCGGCAGCAGCATCGCGGACGTGTTCGACATGTCCGTGGACGCCGCACTGGAATACTTCGCCGAGGGTGAGGCGAAGACCCCGGCCGCGCACAAGGTCCTGGAGCGGCTCGCGGACGTTGGATTGGGCTACATCACCCTCGGCCAGCCGCTCACCACGCTCTCCGGCGGCGAGCGCCAGCGGCTGAAGCTGGCCACGCAGATGGCGGAGAAGGGCGATGTCTACATCCTGGATGAGCCCACCACCGGCCTGCACCTGGCCGACGTCGAACAGCTCCTGGGCCTGCTGGACCGGCTGGTGAAGTCCGGAAAGTCGGTGATCGTCATCGAGCACCACCAGGCGGTCATGGCGCACGCGGACTGGATCATCGACATCGGGCCCGGGGCAGGGCACGACGGCGGCTCGATCGTTTTCGAGGGCACACCGGCCGATCTCGTGGCGGCGAAGTCGACGCTGACCGGGCAGCACCTGGCCACCTACGTGGGCGCCTAGAGCCGCCCCAGCGGTGGTTGAGCCTGCCGCCGGTGGTTGAGCCTGCCGAAGCCTAGCCCTGCAGCTGCCCCAGGAAGGCGACCGTGGCGGCGGCGATCTGCTCCTGCGCGGCCTCGCGGCTGATGCCGGGGTCGCCGTCGCCCGGCTGCGCACCGTAGTCGCCGAAGTAGGCGTGCACACCGCCCTGGACTGCCGTGAATTCCGTGTCCGCAGGCAGGAGCTCCAGGGAGGCATCGATCTTTGCCGGGGTGCTGAGCCCGTCCTTGGTGCCGGAAACCGAGAGGACCTTCAGCCCGCTGCGTCCGCGGAGGGAATCCAGCGGGTAGGAGGCGTAGAGGACCAGGCCTGTGACGTCGGCGTTGCCCTGGGCAAACGAGGACGCGGCCACCCCGCCGAGTGAGTGGCCGCCCACTGCCCAGGTGGTGATGTCCGGGTTGTCCGCCATCGCGCTGCGGGCCTGGTTGGCATCCAGCAGGCTGAGCCCCAGCGGCTCCTTCAGGATGACCACCCGGACCCCCGCGCCGACGGCCGGGGAGAGGATGTCCTGGTAGGCGCGCGCATCAACGCGGGCACCGGGGTAGAAGACCAGTCCCTTGGTAGGTGCGCGGCCGCCGTCGGGCGTCATGGTGATGGTGGTGTTCGTTTCGGTGACGATCAGGTCTGACTTGGGGCCGGCCTCCGCCGCCGCGCCCGGCTGGTAGGCAAACGGATTGAGCCACGCCAGCGCCGCCACCAGCGCCAGGACGGCGATCCGCCCGGCCCAGGCGCCAATGGCCCGCACCAGTGAACGGGGCCGGGGTGTGTCCCGGCGGCGCCAGAGAAGGACGGCCCAGCAGATCCCGACGACGGCAGCCGCGATCAGGAGGCCCGGCAGCAGCGGGTGCCCGCCCAGGACAGCAGGGTTCGCCACCAGCATCCAGGCCGGAACCGCGATGAGGGCGGCGGCGCACACCGCCGAGGCCCAGAAGATCGCGGTCCGGCGCCTGGGGCGCACGGTGGCTGTAGCGGCAGCGGAAGAGAAGTCCATGGTTCCTGATCATTCCACCGGCGGCCTGATTTCGCGGCAGGGCTGGCCTACGCTGGCCGTATGGCCGAAAAGTTCCGGTACGACGTCGAGATCCTGCACCTGCTGGTGTCCCCCGCGCACGCCTACTTCGGCCGGGCGCGGGACGGAGCCGCTGACGTGCCCACCACTGATGCCGAGGTTGCCGAGGTGGTGGCCGGCAAGGGCATCGTGGGTGACAGGTTCTTCGGGAAGGCCGCGCACATGGACGCCGCGGTGACCCTGTTCGCCGTCGAATCGCTGGAGGCCATCGCGGCCGAGCTGGGAGCCGGACCCTTCAATCCCCTCCTGACGCGGCGCAACGTGATCCTCCGCGGGGCGCAGCTGGCACCTCTCCTGGGGCAGGACTTCACGCTGGAATCGGGCGGGTCCTCGGTGTCCTTCTTTGGCGGCCGGCACGCCCAGCCTTGTGCGTGGATGAACGAAATGCTGGCTCCCGGGGCCCATCCGGCCATGCGGGGACGCGGCGGCATCCGCTGCCGGGCTGTCTCCGGTGGACAGCTGCACCGCGGACCGGCCGTGCTGGTCAGCCCGGTGCCGCTGGATCCGGCCAGGGCTGGGGAAGCCAGCGTTCTCCGGGCTTCCCGGCTGCCCTAGATCATGCCCTCCTGTCGCCGGCAGTGATTACAAATCCGTAGAGTCATTAACTGATTGAAGAATCTTATTTACAAGTTTGTCATACCGAGATAGGTTCTCTCCAGCGAACCACCCAACAGGTCCGCTTCACTTCGAACCTACCGAGGACAGTTATGACATCAACCAGGACTCTGGCCACAAGCCTCATGAGCCTCACCACCGCAGCACTGTTCGCTTTCTGCTCTGCCGGGCAGGCGACGGCAGCCCCCGCATCGCCGGACACCAAGGACCTTGCCGGCGTCAGCAGCGCGGCTGTCACCGACACCAGCGGTGCAGACTACTGGACACCTGAACGGATGCGCTCGGCCATCCCGGCGGACGTCCTGGCGAAGAAGGCCGTGGACCGGCAAAAGTCCAGCCCGGCCGTCCTACCAGAGCAAGCCAAGGGCCCGGAGACCAAAATCCAGGGCAACGCACCCCAGATCCAGACGAAGGCCAACGCCAGCGAAACTCCGGTATCCCACATCGGCAAGGTGTTCTTCACCCTCGGCGGCACCAACTACGTCTGCTCGGCCAACTCGGTGGTGTCAACCAACCGCAACACTGTTTCCACCGCCGGCCACTGCCTCAATGAAGGCCCCGGAGCCTTCGCAACCAAGTTCACGTTCGTTCCCGCCTACCTGAACGGCGCCGCACCCTACGGGAAGTGGACTGCCAAGGCGCTCTACGCCCCCACCCAGTGGAGCTCCTCGGGCAGCATGCAGTACGACACGGGCTTTGCCGTGATGAGCCAGCTCAACGGCCGCAACCTGGCCGACGTCGTCGGGGCCTCCGGCGTGAGCTTCAACGCCGCCCGCGGCCTGGCCTACAAGGCCTTCGGCTACCCGGCAGCCTCACCGTTCAACGGCGAATCACTGAAGAGCTGCTCCGGCACCGCCACCAACGATCCCTACAGCCCCGAGTTCAACACCCAGGGAATCCCCTGCAACATGACCGGCGGCTCCTCAGGCGGACCATGGTTCATCGGCACCAGCTCCAGCGGCTACCAGAACTCGGTCAACAGCTACGGCTACGGCACCAACTCCACCAAGATGTACGGCCCGTACTGGGGTTCGGTGATCCAGCAGGCGTACAACAGCGCGTCCTCAGCTTCCTAGAACGGACGACGGCGGGTCCCGGCCTCTTCCGGGGCCCGCCGGCCTGCGCTAGCGTAGCGGTCACGGGCGGGTTTCCCTTCCCGGATCCGGCAGCAGCAGGATCTTGCCGGATGGTGACCGTACGGTTCGTTCAAGCAAAGGATGACAATGGCTGTTTCAATTGAGCTTGGCAAGAAACTCGATAAGGAGTTCGAAAACCTTTCCCTCGAGGAAATCCTGGACGCGCCGCCGTCGGCCCTGGCCGGCCTGACGGACAAACACGCCGAACTCCTCGCCGGCATGGGCATCAAAACGGTGCGCGACCTCGGCAGCAACAAGTACTTTGCGGTGGCAGGCGTTCTGGTGGCGCTGTCCAACCACACCGACTGACCGGGCAGCACCTGTAAACACCAACACTCCGAAGACGACGCAGGAAGGTCCGGCCGGTGGTTTCACCGGCCGGACCTTCCTGCGCGAGAACCACCGGCACGCCTACACCGGCTTCTAGGGAGGACGACGACGTCACGCGGGGCACGCTTTTGGCGCACGCACGGTGGGGGATCCCCGGAAACCCGGGGCTCCGGCGTCGTGCGTCCTGCAAAAGCATGCCTGGCGTGACGGCAAGCGGCGGCTCCCAAGGTGGGGGCCGCCGTCGTGCATCCAACTCAGTCCAGCTTGACCCCGCGGAGCAGCACCATGGTTCCGCCCACCACCACGGCTGAGGCGAGGAAAACCCCCGCCGCCCCGAGGCCTGCCGCAACGACGCCGATAGCGCTCGGGAGCACTACTTGGCCCACGCGGTTCCCGGCCAGGCGCAGGGCCAGCGCCCGCCCCCGCTGCCCCGCCGGCGCCTGCGCCGATAGCCACGACATGGTGAGCGGCTGGCCGATTCCAAGCCCCAGCCCCAGCACGGCCATCACCACGAACAGCACCCACGCGGGCATGGGAATGGCCGCGGCAGCCAGGGCAGCAGTGGACAACGCCAGGCTGGTGACCAGCAGCCGCATACGGCCAATCCGCCGTGAAACCCGGCCCAACAGGAGCCTTGAGACCATGGAGAACACGGCGCGGACAGTGAGCATCGCGCCGACAGTGGCCGCCGTGAGGCCGCGGTCCGTTCCGAGTGCGGGGAGGTAGACCATGGTCAGGTCCACCACGGCGAGGACCGTGGCGCTGGTGGCCAAAGCGCGCGCCACTCCGGGGGTCCTCAGCAGCGCGATGGCACTGCCTTTGGCTGCAGAGGCATCGCCGGCCCTCCTGCCGCCTCCACTGACCTCGGCAGAGACCAGGAAGGTGTCAAGGAAGAGGACTGCGCTCATGCAGACGGCGAGGAGGAAGATCAGGTGGGTGTCCGGTTGGACCGAGTTGCCGCCCACCAGGGAAATTGCCAGCGGCCCCAGTGCCTGGCCCAGCGAAGCGGCGAATGTCAGGTAACCAAAAGCCGAGTCCATCCGGCTCGAGGCGGCGTTGTTCGCCACCACCGCCTGCTGTCCCACCACGCAAGCCAACTGGCCGGCGCCCAGGAAGGCGGTTCCAATGACCAGGGCAGTGATGGAGGAGCCCCAGAACAGCAGGAACGCTGAGCAGGAAAGCACGACGCCGGACCCGATCGCCATGAGCCGGCGCTCACCCAGGCGGTCCACAAGTCCGCCGGTGGGAACCGCGAGGAGCAGGGGGAAGACGGCGTAGCTGGCGGCCAGGAGGCCCAGCGCGAAGCCCGGAACGTCCAGCTCCAGTGCCCGGTACGTGGCGGCCGGCCGCACCAGGAACGTGACGGCTTGGATCAGGGCTGAGTGCAGGAGCAGGGCGGTGGCCGAGCGCCGGCCGAGTTCTCCGATCATGAAGCGGCTCCGTTCTTGCCGGAGATGGCCCGGACGGCGGCGTCGCGTGCGCCCATCACATGGTCGAAGGCCATATTGGCTGCCTGCTCAGGGTCGCCGGCGGCGATTGCTTCAACCAGGGCCCGGTGCTGCGCCAGTGCCTGGTCCCGCCGCCGTTGGGTGCTGTTGGTGTAGTGCCGGTAGCGCTCCATCTGGCTGGACACCTGGTCGTGGAACCGCCCGGCCCAGGAATTGCCGGCGATCAGGGCGATCCGGGCGTGCAGGGCCATGCCCTGCTTCATGGCGTCGTCGGCAAACTCCACCAGCGCGGCGTTCCGTGCCAGGATCCCGCGGAGTTCGTCGAGGTCGGCGGGTGTTGCTTTCAGGCAGGCATTCCGCGCCATGAGCGACTCCACCGCCGCCCGGACCTCATACAGCTCCGAGATCTCTGCCTCGTCCAGCACCGGGACCACCACACCGCCGGTGGGCTGCTGCTCCAGGAGGTTTTCGGAGATCAGCCGCCTGATCGCTTCACGCAGCGGCGTCCTGCTCACCTGCAGCTCGGTGGCCATGGCCGGTTCGTAGATGCGCTCACCCGGCTTCAGCTCGAGGCTGAGGATGCGCCGCTTCAGCTCGGCGTAGACAACGTGGGCGCCCGTGTTCCGGGCGGGAATTGCTGGCATAAGTGTGACCTCCGCATCTAAGCATACTTGTATACAACTATGCAGAGGTCCAGTTGCTGGCCACATCCCGCGGGCGATCGCGCTGCCGGGAGGCACCAGAGCCAGGATCGGCACACAAAAGGAGGGGACAGCATGCGCTGCCCCCTCCTTCGCGCCCGGCCCAGCGGCGCCGGCCCTTAAGGCTTTCCCGCCGCTGGGGCAGTCAGGCCTCTTAGGCCTTGTGAGCCTCCAGGTCCTCGAGCGACTTGCCCTTAGTGTCCGAGGACATCAGCGTGGCCCCGGTGGCCACCAGGCAGATCACGAACGTGGTCAGCCCGATGGTGAGCGGCACGTTGGCGGTGCCCGGAGGGGCGATGGCCGTGAAAATACTGGGGAAGAAGGACGCGATCATCAGGCCGATGTTCTGCGAGACGGCAAACCCGGTGACCCTGATCCGCATGGGGAACTGCTCCTGGAAGAACGTGGCGAACGTGGCGTTCCACATCTGGAAGAAGATGCCCTGCACGATCACCACGGAGACGAACACCAGCGGCAGGCTGCCCTGTTCGATCGCCCACAGGTAACCGCCCACCATCACGCCGCCCAGCAGACCGCCACCGGCCATCAGCGTGCGCCGGCCGATCCGGTCTGACAGCGCACCGAAGAGCGGAATGGTCACGACGGCGGCGATGTTGGCCACCAGCGTGACCCACAGGAACTCGCTGCTGGAGAACCCGTTGCCGTAGCCCTTCTGGGTGGCGTAGGAGACGCCGAAGATCAGGGTGGCCATGCCGATGACATTCGCGAAGGTCATCAGGATGCACCGCACCAGGGCACCGGGGCGGGTCCGCAGCAGCTCCACCAACGGGAAGCGCTGCTTCCGCGCGGCCTCACCGGATGTCGCAGCGTAGGCGGGCGGTTCCTGGACCCGGCGGCGGATGATGTACCCGGCCAGGATGACCACGGCGCTCAACAGGAACGGGATGCGCCAGCCCCAGGACGCGAACTGGTCCGCCGGGAGGGCTGCGGACAGCGGGAGCAAAACAGCGGTGGCCAGGATGGAGCCCACCTGGGTGCCCTGCAGGCTGAAGCTGGCGAAGAAGCCGCGCCTGGCATCCGGCGAGTGCTCCACGATCATCGCACTGGCACCGCCCAGTTCCCCGGCTACGGCGAAGCCCTGAATCAGGCGGAGGAATACCAGCAGGGCCGGAGCCAGGAGGCCCACCTGCCCGTAGGTGGGGAGGAGCCCCACGGCGAAGGTGGCGAAACCCATGAGCAGCATCGCGAAGACCAGCACGCTCTTGCGGCCCTTCCGGTCGCCGTAAGCGCCGAGGACCACGGCGCCGATGGGCCGGGAGACGTAGCCCACCGCATAGGTGGCCAGGGAGGCGATGATGCCGACGGTGGGGTTCTCCGACGGGAAGAAGATCGTTGGGAAAACCAGGGTGGCGGCCAGCGAGTACAGCGCGAAGTCGTAGTACTCCAGGGCGCTTCCGATCCACCCGCTCATCGCGGCCTTCCTGGGATCGCGCGGTCCGGATCCTGCCGCCCCGCTGGTTCGGACGGCGCCGGTGTTGACGGCGCTGCTGTGGGTAGTGCTCATGTACTTGTCCTTCGACTCCATTGGCAAAGAACCGGGACGCCGGCGCTTTGAATCGATTCACAATCTTAGGACGTGACCCTCATTACGTCAACGGGCAAGCGTTATCCCAGGGCGTAGGCCGCACGCGCCAGGCGGATGAAATCAGCCACCGCAGGGGACGGATCGTCCCGCCATGCGGCCAGGAAAACGTCGATCCGCGGGGCGTCGCGCACCGGCCGGTAGGTAATTCCCGGCCTGGGATTCTGCGCGGCCGTCGCCTCGGACGACATCCCCAGGGCCTTTCCCGTGGAGATCAGCGTCAGCCACTCGTCCACGCCCTGGACCAGCCGGAACCCGGCGGGGCGGGAACCCTCAGGCCAGAGCTCCTCGCTGGTGGTCCCGGTGCGGCGGTCGACGGCGATGGTCCGGCCTGCGAAGTCGGCCATCCGCAGGAACCGCCGGCGGGAGAGGGGATCGCCGCTGGCCACCGCGGCGTACCGCGCTTCGGTTCCGATCGGCGTCGAGCTAAACCGGGCGTCGGCGATGGAGCGGCGCAGGACGGCGACATCGGCTGAGCCGTCGGCGAGGCCTCCGGACGGGGCGCTGGACTGGACCCACACCAGGGATACCTCGGGGTGGACCTCCTCCCACTGGCGCTGCAGCGCAATGGTGCGGCGGCCCAGTGCGGACCAGGCGTAGCTCACCCGCAGTTCGCTGCCATGGTCACGGGCCTCCCGCTCCAGCAGGGCCAGCTCGGCCAGGACGCTGCGGGCATGGGCAATGATCCGTTCACCCACCGGCGTGGGGGCGACGCTGCGCGTGGTCCGCTGCAGGATGCGAAGCCCCAGGGCGTGTTCCAGCGCCGCAATGGAACGTGAGACCGCTGCTTGGGAGGTGCCCAGCTCGATGGCGGCGTCCGTGAAGGTTTCGGCGTCCACGACGGCAACGAGAGCGCGGAGATAGCGCAGCTCAACATTCATACGCTCATCGTATAGAAGGTGCGGCGCATGCATTTCTCAGGGAACCGGGCGCGGCCGGACACTGTGGGGATGGACGCTTCTTTGCTGCATGGCGAGGGGAAAACCCGCAGTGCGACTGGCACCCCTGGCGGGCCGCCGTCGTCGTTAGTGCGTGGCCTGCTGACCATGACCGGGGCAGGGCTCAGCAACCAGATCGGCGCCGGAATCGGCGCGCATGCCTTCCCGGTGATCGGGCCGGCGGGGGTGGTGGCCGTGCGCCAGCTCGTGGCAGCGGCCGTGCTGGTCCCGGCGGCGCGGCCGCCGTTCCACCGCTTTACGTGGCGGCAGTGGTGGCCGGTCCTCCTGCTGGGCGCGGCCACGGCCCTGATGAACATCTGCCTGTACGTGGCCATCGACAGGATTGGGCTGGGGCTGGCGGTCACGCTGGAATTCCTGGGTCCGCTGGCGGTGGCGCTGCTGTCCTCACGGAGCCGCTGGGACCTGCTGTGCGGGATTGGTGCCGGCGTGGGCGTGTACGTCCTCGTGATGCCCGGACCCGCCAGCGACCTGGCCGGGATCATTATTGGCCTGGGCGGCGCGGCGGGCTGGGCGGCCTACATCCTTTTGAACCGCGTGGCCGGCCAGCGGCTCCCGGGCTTGCAGGCTCCGGCAGCCGCCAGCCTTGTTTCGCTGGCGCTGTATGTGCCGGTGGCCATCCACCTGCTCGCCAGTGGCAGCTTCACCGGACAGGCCCTGCTGTACGCCGCCGCAGCCGGAATCCTGTGCTCGGTGGTCCCCTATGCTGCCGACCTGGTCTCCCTCCGCTTCGTTCCCGCCGGATTCTTCGGGGTGTACATGAGCATCAACCCGATCCTCGCGGCACTGTCCGGAATCGTGGTGCTGGGCCAGGTGCTGGTGCTCCACGAATGGCTGGGCATCGCCCTGATTGTTGCGGCGAATGCCACGGCGATCTGGCTCGCGGGACGGCGTGGCCGGATGCAAGGCCGGACCGGACAGCTGGTCAGCACACGGCGGAACTGAAGCTCACAGGATGGCCGTGGCGTTGGCGGGCGAGCCTGTTCCGCCGGTGATGTTCAGCGGTTTGATGCTGATGAACGCGTCCCACTGGCCGGTGCCGCGCATATGCCGGGCCAACGGGCCGAGGCGCCACAGCTCGCCCAGGGGCATGCCCAGCTTGGCGAGGAGCTGCTGGTGCATCATGCCGTGGTCGTTGAACGCAGAGTCACGGTAGGGGCTGTCCGGGACCGCTAAGGATCCTGCGGGTGCTGCAGGATTTCGGGATGGTGAGCCAGACGGACAAGTCCTACCGGATCGGCCCTGCCTGTTAACGCCAACCGAAAATAGGGCCAGTTTTGCCAACTGAAAACAGGGCCACGGGTTGTTGTTCTATTGTGCCTTGAGCTGGGT